>NZ_JACSLJ010000005.1:0-193604 GCF_018618085.1 Exiguobacterium sp. s141
GCATGCGTTGTCGAAACACTAAAACCCAGCTGGCAAAGTTCTGTACTTTTCGTTGCATTATTGTGCACATTTGTATTGCAAAATACAGTTCGTATTAAAATTGTAAAAATAAATCCATTTAATGGTCGGAGGAATCGGCAGATGCGTTATGTCGTCACGTGTTTTTTAGAGAAAGATGAGCTTTGTTCATTTATCGTGTATGGAGGTTCGATTCATGAGGCCTCGTCCACGTTCGAGAAGACGTTAAAGATCGCGAGTCCTTTGAATGACTTCGTCAACTTGAGTGACGGGAAGCAAGTGAAGGTCGGGTCAATCCTCGCCTACCGCATCGATGAAGTGAAGCCCCTCTTTTAAAGTCCATCCATTTCGGGTAACCCTTATAAGGAAACCAAATCAACGAACGGAGTGAACCGATATGGAATTAGGGATGATCGGACTTGGAAAGATGGGGTTGAACTTGGCGCTCAATTTAACGGACGGCGGGCACCGCGTCCTCGGCTACGACCCGGGCAATGTGTCGACGAGCCAGTTCGAGACAAAACAGTCGCTCGAAGAAGTCGTCGAAGGGCTGAAGGCTCCGCGCGTCATCTGGGTGATGGTGCCGGCGGGCGACGTGACGGAGCACGTCTTGAACGACCTGCATGCGTTGTTGTCTCCGGGGGATATCGTCATCGACGGCGGCAACTCGAACTATAAGGAATCGATGCGGCGGGCCGAGCACTTCAAGGACAAGCTCATCTACTTCTTTGATGTCGGGACGAGTGGCGGCACGGAAGGGGCACGACACGGCGCCTGTACGATGATCGGTGGGGATTTGGAGGCGTTCGGCAAAATCGAGGAGTTGTTCGACGACGTGTCGACGGATAACGGCTACTTGTACGCCGGAACGAGTGGCAGTGGCCACTTCTTGAAGATGATCCATAACGGGATTGAATACGGCATGATGCAGGCGATCGCCGAAGGGTTCGAGATTCTCGAGAAGAGCCCGTTCGAGTACGACCACGAGCAAGTCGCCCGCGTCTGGAACCACGGCTCGGTCGTCCGCTCATGGCTGATGGAGCTGACCGAGAGCGCGTTCCATAAGGATGCGAAACTCGACGAGATTAAAGGGGTCATGCATGCCTCAGGAGAAGGAAAATGGACGGTCGAGACGGCGCTCGAGTATGGGGTACCAGCGCCGGTCATCGCGATGTCGCTCATGATGCGGCAACGTTCGCTCGAAGAGGACACGTTCTCTGGGAAAGTCGTCGCTGCCCTGCGGAACGAGTTCGGCGGGCATGCGGTGGAGAAAAAATAATCGATAAATCAATCAATGTATAAATGTATAAAGGAAGAGGCCAATGTAAAACCATTCAGGGTTTACATTGGCCTCTTTACCTCTCTTTAATATGTTTTTTATTGAAATGCTTTTGGATATTTTTCTAACAACTCTGTTGAGACAGTACTCTTAGGAATTTTAGTATAAGTTAAAGTCTTGAATACCTCTTTTTTATCTAAATCATTAATTCCAACTTTAAGATTTACCGTTATTTTGTCATCTGATAATTTGGTAACAACATATCTAGGAGACTGTTCGTCTTTTAATTCAGCCTTATCGTCTTTCAAAAGAATTGATTCTCTATAATAGTAATCATAATCAGCATATGGGTATATTTTCCCTTCACTGAGTAAGTGAAAACCCCATAATGTATCTTCCTGATCTTCTTGAATAACCAATGTTTGAAAACGTTCGTCTTCCCATTCTGACGTTAAATCCCAAAACCCTACGATGCTATTCATAAATGCAATATTTTTTTTCAAACGTTCAATTTCATCTTCTTCTCGCTCTGCTAACAATGCATCTAGTTCAGCTTGCGAATCTGATTCACTATCAGTTTCAGTAACCGTTTCTTCAATGTCCAACTCAGCCACTTCGTCCTCAGATGTATTTTCAGAGTCCCTCGAGGCAGAACTATCTTCAGCTTTTGCACTTTGAGAAGCAACAATCGTATTCTTATCATTTTCCGTTCCACGAGAATATTCTTTATTTTCGAATTTCAGTGTATTCTTATCAACCATGGTCAAGTTTGAAAGATCTAACGCTAGCTCTTCCCCATTCACATAGATCAATGCCTTGACTGCATTACCCTCTTCTTTTAGCTCTACTACTTCATTATCGGCTTTCCAGTAACCAATTAAGTTATTTTGAACAAAGCTCACAGACAGTGGCGCTTTTTCCGCCCCTAATAACCCCAATGCTCGTTCATTATCAGTCTCATAAGCAATTTCCAGCGCTGTCTCGCCATCAGCATTTTGTTTAGACATATCTGCGCTGTCTTCCAACAAAGAGAGTAAGAGCTTGTTATCTCCTTCTTTCACAGCGTAAGTAGCCAATGTTTCTCCATTTGGGTAAAGCTTGTTTTTATCCACTCCTTGAGCAAGTAATGATTCAATCCGCTCTGAGTTTTTTTGTTCCATTGCTTTATTCATAGCACTTTCCCCGTAGCTAAACCCTAAGATGCCGTTCACATTTTCAACGAGTGCACGATCCAACGAATTTGGAAAAGCTTCATGATTTTGCGCAACTGTATAAGCATTAATTCCTAAGAACGCAATGAGAACTACTGCTGCCGTAACTAAGAACTTCGTGAGTGTACGTTTAAATTTACTTTTTGGCTTTTTAGTGTTTTGTACCATTGAAGATGCTGTCCCCTCAGAAAGATGTTTTTTCTTGTCCCGCTCCGTTCTCGTAAACCGCGAAACCACTATATTAGACTCATTAGCAATCTCTTCTTCTAAATCTGCGTAATTCACCTCATACAATGCAAGTTGATTGGAAGACTGTTCCACTTTTTCGTCTAAAGGCGCATTATATGAAAGTGGGGCATAATCGATTGCTCCATAACTCTTCGCAAACCAATGTAATACTTCTACTAATTGTTTATTCAACGAATGAAGACTCTGCTTCTCACGCGACAATGTATGGTCCGTCTCACGCAACGCTCTTAATTTTTGTACAATATCCCCAGGAACACCTTCTACTGTTTGAATTAAGTGTAGACGTTCCTCTGTAGTTGAAGAAGCAGAAGAACGCATACTATTTTTTTCAAGAAGGTCATGAATCAAAAGCTCACTTAATACTTTCATTTTAAGAACCGCTTGCTCTGGTTCCATCATCAACTTTGATTCGATAATGTGACCCAAATTTGCGTAATCTGGCCATTCTCTTTCTAAGAAACTATAATTATGTGTGTTTTCCACATGTTTTCCCCCGTTCGTCATTTCGGATAATTGCTTTCTAAAAACTCATATGCTTCTCGTATTAGTTTAAACCGATACTCATCTCCGGTTACGCTGTCTGGATGATAACGTCTGGCCAGCTGCTTATACTGTTTGCGCACTTGTTCGAACGTAACGTTGTGCACACTTTCAAACTCCAATACTTTTAAATAGATTGTGAATGACTCTTCTCGTTGATTAAATGTTGAGCTAGAGTCTTCCGAATAAGAGTTCTCATTCTGGAAAGTATCCTGCACAAGATCAAAAATTCGATTTCTGGCACTATCTAAATAGTTATCATAGTCATTTAAATAATGTGCTTGTTGTTCTAAAGTGACTGCTTTTAATCTTTTGAACGATGTGACTTCGCGAGAAAATTTATTAAATGCCATCACCTCAGCCACGACGTTCATAGCGTTTAAAGAAATATACTCACCAACTCTACGCATTTCTCGTTCTTTTTCCAAAGTTAAAAAATAATCTGAAAACTTTCCAATCGGAAACTCAAAGACTCGTGAGTTAATATTCATTTTTGCTATGTACAAACGAGGGGAACCATTCACGAAATGTTGAGCTAGAGTGAAGAGAATCAAATCATTTTGATGAGACAACTTAAATTGACCTGTCTCATACCAGGCATAGACTCGGTTGGTTGCCATAGAAGAAAAGAAGATCGCATCGCCACTGTAAATCAGTCCTTCATTGGTTTTGAAAGTCTGTCTGCGAAGATTCATCTCTTCAATGGCATTCTCTAAATGTTTTTGGTTTTGCGAATCGATCTTTTCTTCTTCGCGTATACTTTCAAAAAAAGAAATTCCTGCCCAAAACATAACCCCTAGAACTATAAGGGTGAACATCTTTTCAACACTCCTGCACTTAATTATTTTTCTAAATTACGTCTAACCTTTTTGAATTTTATGGTCTTTCTAGTCATTAATCAATGTGATTTTTCATGATAATGTCAATGTATTGATATTTTTATGTTTTTAATTCTTACGAAAAGACGGTGCTAGTCAAAACATCGTCTTTTACCAACCTTAGCGTTTTTTTCTCTTTTTAGATTTCCTATTTGATTCTACAGCTCTGTATTTTTTTTCTTTTACTAATTCTTCTTTTGCTTCGATAAACTTTCCGAATTGTGCAAACCAGTCCGCATGTGAGCTAAATATTTCTGCTTTTGACCAAAGTGAGCTAGTTGATACGTGTTTGAGGGCAAGCATAAAGTATTCGGTCGCCACCTCCGTTTCATGTGCAACTAATAGCTCTTTCAAATAGTCGTGCGCCCCCATCTCTTCTTTGTCGTATACAAGCCAAAGTTTCGCCAGTTCTAATATCAAATCTTGTTTATTCTCATTCCGAAGATGTTGTATCAATCTTTCAGCCAATTTTTTACGTTTTTCAAGTTGCGAGTCCAGCATAATCAATTCTTTCATCCACCGTTTTAGCATTATGGCCTCTAAATCTTGTGGAGGGTGATTAAGAATTACTTGGCATTCTCTTTCAAGTTCATCAATGAACTTTTCTTCAATCATCTGGCTCGTTTCTCGAATCAGGTTGTCTTCATATGTGACCATTACTGATTCATGTCTTAAATTGTAATCTCCTCGATAAGAGAGCCAGTTAAAAGAACCAAGTAATAAAGTTTTCTGGTCAATTACAATTTCTTTATTATGTTGATTTCCGAACCATCTTATAAAAACAGCAGGCGTTCCATCTTTATGTTGTATGGAACGGATTTTCTTGATTAATTCCGCATCCGGAGCACGGTCTTCATATTTGAGGTGCTTGGCAATTCCCCATGAGATAAAAAGGGTCTTTCCTTCTGATGCAAATTTTTCTAATCGGTTAAACATTTCTCGGTCCATAACTGAAGTGGAGATCCAAGGAGAAACCATTAGCATTTTTCTTTGTGTTTGTTCAAATGAATTAAGAAAACGTTCACGAATATCAATACCCCGTAACAATTCAATCATGGTTTGTTTGCCGTTTTTCTCTTCTACTTCAGCCTGTAGCATTAGTTTTCTTAAACGCTCATAACGATTTGGGACTTGATCTAGAATTTCTTCGTGATATTTTTCACGCCATGTCTCATTTTCTAACTCATTGATCTGATTCTCCAGAGATTCATCAAATTTACTAAGAGCTCCGTTCCATACACGGGTAAAAACTTCATCTTTTGCTAAATCATATAGACGAAATTCGATTACTTTTCCATATCTTCTACTCACTAATTTAAGTGGCTCAATTTTTGAAATGATTTTTTCTTTCCCTCCGATTTCGAATGGTTGGCCACTATCTATCAAATACTGCTTGAATTCTGCTTCTTCGAGTATTTTGTTTTTCAAGTCAACTTCGTCCCCACCGTAACGATAAAGTGGGGGGCCTACATCACTTTCACTTTCCGAATAAATAAATGGATTTGTATCGACGTCATTTAAAACTATGTTCTGTAATACGTTTACGCAAAATTTGAAGCGTTCTACTTCTGGTTCACCAAGGACAGTCCCAGCGGCTAATTGCACCTGTCCGACTTTTGTTAAACGGTAAACGTCAGCATCATTCTCTAACAGTCCTGTTCTTTCCATCTGATGAATCAGGTCGTCTACAAATAAAGTGTCGACACGTAAAAAATCACTAGCATCTTGTGAGCTGACACCTCGCTCGCTCTGAGCCAATGTCATAATCATTTTCTTTAGGATATCCAGCTTTGATTTTGTAGCCGACGTTATATCAAGCTCATAAAGATTAACAGGTATTTTCCATTCGATTGTTTCTAGAATATGAAGATATTGATTATCGCCCATTGCTTCTTCGATAATTTTTAGTTCTTGCTGATTGCTGCTTATTTGGTCACTCAGCTTCCATAACATATGCTCACTTCTTTCTTATTTCAGTCTTCCCATATAGTCTCGAAGTCCATCATGATCTTTTACTACCTGAAGGACATTCTTAAATCGAGTCCGAGTCCTACTATTTTTTGCTCTTCTTGTAAACATTGCCGATGATCCTGTAATAATCAGCAATTCCTTTGCACGAGATAAAGCGACATTTAATCGGCGGTATTCATTGAGGAATCCAATATCGTCTTGAGGGTTTTGATGATTTCGAACAAAACTTGCTAGGATAATGTCACTCTCCATACCTTGGAATCTATCAACCGTTCCAATTCGGAATGTCAAATGTTCAGTTTGAATCTCATCGTCCACCAAGTTTTTAATTTTTTGAATTTGATCACCGTAAAAACTGATGATTCCAACTTGCTTCTTGTCCTCTATATCGATTAATCCTTTTGCTTTGGCGTTGGCTGTAGCTGCTTCTAAATCTTCAATGATTCCACGAATAAGACGCAGTTCAGCCTCGTTATATTTACTTGTACTCCCTGATTCACTCTTCTCAAAGAATTCAGCTTCGTTCGGTAAATCAAACCACATTAAATGTTGACCTCTTTTAACATAATGACCATCTAAAAAGTGATCTCTCTCACTGTCAGAATCTAAAATCCCACAACTTAGACCGAAAGCTGAATCATGAGTCGACCCTTCATAAAATTGAGAAATTGTCTTCATAATTGTTTCGTGCATTCGATACTGAATCCTTAGGGTTTGTTTATGACAATCGTCTAGAGAATTGAATAAGCGTTCGAATAAAGATTCTTTTAAACTGTTCTTTAAAGTTTCTTGCTGTTCTATCGTCTCTTCTTTAGAAGCCACTTCTTCTAAAGTTTCCTGACCAACTAAAGGGGGAAGCTGGTGATGGTCCCCGACAAGAATGATTTTTTTCCCTTTCAACATCGGTAATAACAACTCAGGGGGGGTAGCCTTTGATACCTCATCAATGATTACCACATCAAAATCAGGATATTCTTCTATGAAGTCGCGGCGAGCAGATTGAACGCATGTTGTTCCAATTACATTAGCATGTTTGATATACATTCTTCGGATTTCTTCTAAATCATGTTCTTTAGCACCCTCAAGCATGTCAAACCACATTCGTTTCATTTGAAGAAGCTCTTCATCTTCATTTATAGATACATTGTTTAACCGAATAAGCCTTTTTAGCTTTCTATTTTCTTTTTCAATACTATCCAAAGTTTTCAAGGCCAAAAGGTTCTTCGACGCTTCAAGTCTTACACTTAATTCTTTTTGTGATTGCTCCATACTATCTAGTTCTGATGTCAGTTCTTGAATTTCACTATTTATTTGTTCGAGATCAGATAAATCACGTTTTAGTTTATTTTCAATTTTATGAATGTCGACTTTCATCTGCCCAATCGAGGAAGTAAGTTGCTGTCTTGTTTCTTCTATTTTTTCGAACTTGATTAATTCTTTTTCGCATCTTTCTTTCTCAATAAAAAGTTCACGAATTGAGTACGACATATATAAATTCGGATGATAACTTTGCCATTTCTCTGTAGAGTTTTGTAATCTTTGAAGTTCCTGTTCAGATTCGTTCCGTAATTTTAATGTTTTTGATAACTGATTATTTAATTGGCCAAGTGTGTTCCCATAATGATTTGTTATCTTTTTTTCATGCTCAATTTCTAATTGTTTTAGTTTTTCAGACCATTCTTTTACTTTTTCATATGTAGCTAGTTCGTTTTGAATTCGCTTCAATACCTTCATAAGCATCGTATAATCTTCAATTACAACCCTATATTGTTCGCCATAGTCACCAGAAAGCTTGTTCCAAATCCTTTTTGTTAGAGACAGCTTAGGCACACTTACTATCCTTGAACTACACATTTCTAACAATGAATGGACGTACTCCACCTCTAAATGGCTTTGAGTTGGATGAATGATTTCTTTTGCTGTAGCAACATCATATGATATATCTTTTAAGACCTCTTCTTGTCGTTTTACTATTTTTTCAAGCGGTTCAATCAATTGAACAAGTTGCATATTTAATGATTGCTCAGAAAGTTGGAACGTACTTTTTTCATGGACAATCTTTTCAATTTGCTTTTCTATTTCAATTACATCTTGGTTTTTTTTATTTATATAGCTGTATGTTGATTGCTTTTGTCTATCATATGTTTTGAATCTTTTTTCCGTCTCTTCTTTTTCTAGTAACAATTCTTCAATTTTATTAGTGTATGATTTTAATAATTGTTTTAATTCTTCTAATCGATTAACGTCTTCTTTGTAAGAGATTGCTTTTGTAATTTCCTGTTTTTGTTCAGCAAAAAGATTTTTCTTATTCGCGCTGTTAACTTCATCTGAGAGCTCATCTAGTTCAACTTGACTGCTATTTATACGCTTATACAATTCTTCAGTTTTCTGCTGATGTTGTTCAATATATGAATGTAGATTTTTAGCTTTTCTTTGCTTTATAATGATTTGGTTTTCAATATCTTGAATAAGATAAGAAGATTCAGTAAAGCTCTTTTGTAAGGATTCGAACTCTTTTTGTTTTGTTTCATAATTTTTATTATCTTCGATAGCATTCTTATATTCGGTATCTTTTTTCTTTTTATCACTTAGTGTTTTCTCTAATAGATTAATGTCCTCATTAATTGCAGACTGAGTTTGATTTTTCCAAGTAAACGCTACGTTCTCTTCTATAAATTTTTTGCCTTCTTCTTCAATACTATTTGTTCTACCTTTTCGAAGAATCCTTATTTTTGGGTCTTCTAATAACTTACTTAAAGCATTGTCTACGGCTAAGTTGGACTGAGAAGCTACTAACGTTTTAAGTCCTTGAATCGCGTTCTGATAACAGATTTCAGCAATAACTGTCGTTTTCCCAGTACCGGGTGGACCTTGGATAAGATATAAGTCGCTCGCTTCTAGAGCACCTTTAACAGCATCCTTTTGATAAGTATTTAAATTCGAACGCAAAACATGATCGAATTTAAACTCTTGTTTCAACGATGATGTGTCCGAAATTGGATTTTCCTCAAACAAAAGAAATTCCAAGTTAGGATTTAGAGCTCGACCGTTTTGGAGATCTTTAAACCCATTTCTTAGGTGTCGCGCCTGAGATAAATCTCCATAATTATTAAGTTTTATCACGCCATTCTTTTTGGGCAACCATCGATTTTTCCTTATTAAATCTACGTAGTCTTCATCCAGTTCGACGATGATTCGATTTTTATTGGAATCGATTCTTTTTACCATTCCAATTTTTTCTTCAACTTCTCTAGAACTTTCCACACTTTCTTTAGTCACAAGTGTTGCGTTAGACGATCGCAACTTCTTTCCTACTATGTGTTCTTGTAAGTTATGTATATTGAACGTGATCTCACGTAAATTAGTACTGATAGCCAGACTATTGTAGGGAATGTCTGCTTGATTATGCTCTGCTTTTTCTAACATTAGGTCTAAGTATACTTCCCAACTACGAAGACGTTCCTTCACAATTTTCGACTGTTCTCGCGCAATCGGCAGCTCTTCGATTTTATGTTGAAGACTCGAATCTAAACTGAATTTAGTTTTTTCATCGATAAAAAAATGGACTAATTGTTTAAGACGACGAACGTTGTTATCACCAAAGTGTTTCTGCACTATGCGAGTAGAAATCACTAAAAAGCCATCCTCTTTCAAGACAGTTGAGAATTTGAGCGTCATGTTGTCAGTAATTAATTTGATTGTTTCGTTTTCAGACGATGAAAAATAAAAGTTCAGATAAAGACCTTCATCTCGTCCATTATCTTTTTCTATTTGAATTTGATAAGTACTTTGCTCTGTAAGAAATTCACGAATTGATAGCCCTTTTAATAAATTATCCAATTCCGATTTTGCTTTATATGTAAAGTTAATGTAGATTGGAACAGATTGATTCGGTTTTACTAATTCCACCCTATTTCCTCCCCCTGATGAACGAGATTATTAGTTAAATTGTCACATTGTTTATATGAAAATTATAGCACCATCTTATATTTATTGTAATTGTTTTCAAAAAAAGGGTAATTTTATCGATTGATAGTTGAAATGAAAAAATATTGATTCTTAATTCACCACTTCCTAATAACCTACAATTTTTCATCACCCTGCGGAACGAGTTCGGCGGGTATGCGGTGGAGAAAAAATAGTGAGATCAAACTAGTACTCGCTCTGATCGTGAGCAAATCTCTTAAAGGCGCCTTCGAGCGTCTTTTTTTATGTTTGCATCGCTGATTGTAAAAAAGATCTCAGTCCACGATTCGACTGAAATCTTTCTGTTTTTTGCGCAATATTTTCTACTGTGACAAATGTCTCTTTTATAATTTTCAAGGAAAATGTTACTACGAATGGAAAGTACAGCGATTAACCTCTTAAATATACTATAATCTGTAAAATTCTAACCTTTAAAATTAGCTTATGATGAAAGGAGCACCCTATCTTGTGATAAACAAGGAGTGGAAAAACATGTCGAAACTTCATGAGTATCCGTTAAGCGTCTCGAAAAATCTACACAAAGCCACAAGGGAAACCCTTTTTCGCCAACAGACGAACGATTGGCGAGATGTCGATTACACCTTTAATCGAATTGCCGATCAAGCACTCAACGTCAGTGAACGAGATCATCGTTTCCAATTCGAAGGAGAGACGATGTTGTATGGACCGATGACCATACTTAAGTTAACACGTACGTTCCCAGGTGGCGGAGAGGTATCGTTCCAAATGATGTATCAACAGGAAGTAGACGAGGCTTTTTTTGTCATTCGCGTATTAGATGAAATAAGTCGTTTGAGAACAGCCTGGTTCCCGCCCGGCTTCCTGTGCGTCGGACCGCATTCTTATGAACATGTCCTCCGGTTCGAGCCTTGCTTAATCAACGAGAACTTTATCGAACACATTATCAATTACATGATGCGGCAGAAAACGTGGATGGAGAAACGAATCAAACTCTACGGAGAACCTGAACATCCAAGCGACACGCGTCCGTTCTTCAACGAGTAAGCATCAAAAAAGACGGCCTAAGCCGCCTATCTCACTCCATCGTATTGCCTTCCGCCGGAATCGGCGTCTGCTTCAACATGTTCGCGAAATGGTACAAGTTGTACGCCATGACGCGTCCGTTCTTTTTCGTGAAGGCGTTATCGCGCCCGGCATCGATATACGAGTCGCCCGGTCCGGCCTCGCCGACCCAATACGCGTCGACGTTCGGCGGAACAGTGAAGCCGATATGGGATAGCCCGTACAAGATGGACGCACAGGCATGTTTCGCCCCGTCCTCGTTCCCTGTCACGACGACACCGCCGACTTTGTTGTAGTAGATGGCCTGACCTTTGTCGTTCGTTAAGGCGCTGCCCCCATACAACCGCTCGATGACTTGCGTGGCGATGCTACTCTTCTCGCCGAGCCAAAGCGGTGTCCCGATGATGAGGATGTCGGCCGCCTTCACTTTCTCGAAGATCTGGGGCCATTCGTCCCCGTCCCCTTCATCCTCGGTCACGCCGAACGCGACGTTGTAGTCGACGACACGGACGATCTCCGAGTCGACCCCGAGCTTATCGAAGTGCGGGATGATATCCTTCATCAATCCTTCCGTATGCGAGGTCGTGTCCCCGCCTTTCAACGAACAGTTCAAGAATAAGGCTTTCATAGAATCCCTCCTTAGATGATCAACAGTTAAGTGTTCCCGGTTTAACGAAGGGATATTCGTCATGTTATGTCAAAAACGACCCGGCATCTATGTGATGATGGGTCGTTTTAACAAGGTTAAACAAACATATGTTCGTTTTATGGGACAGCGCAAACAGGCTCGTATATATTCGCTTTTTCTATTCTTAGCGTAGCAAATCCCGCAACATAAGTCTATTCTTTCTCGGTCCAACTCCCTACAGTAAAGATAGACTCTTGAAAGGAGCACAACGATGGAATCATACCGCTGGGACCTCAACCTGAAGGTCCGCTTGTTCGGTGAAGGGCTGTTCAATCTGTTGTTTTGGATGTACTTCCCGTTCATCACCGTCTATTTCGCCCAAACGCTCGGCGTCGAGCTGGCCGGTCTGCTCATGGCCGTGCCACCGCTGTTTCTTTTGATCGGCAGTTTAATCGGCGGTTCGCTCGCGGACGAGATCGGACGTCGTCCCGTCATGCTCGTCGGGACGTTCGCGCAAGGGGTCTTGTTCGTCGCCTTCGCCTTCTCGACGAACGCCTACGTCGATTATGTCACCTATATCGGCATCGGTTTCATGGGCGCCATTTATAAACCGGCCAGCTCGGCCATGGTCGCCGACCTCGTGCCAACCGAACATTTACGCGACGTGTTCGCGACGTTCATGGCGTCGAACAATATCGGCGCCGTGCTCGGTCCGATCCTTGGGGCGGTCCTCTTCTTCGAGCATCGCCAAGCGCTCCTATTAGGCTGTGCCTTCGTCCTGTTCGGATACGGAGTGCTGCTCGCGGCGCTCACCCATGAGACACGGCCGGGCTCACCTGAGAAGACGGTCGCCAAAACATTCCGCACCCAAGGGCGTTCGTATGCGATGATTTTGCGCGATCCGTTGTTCCGCCTCTATTTGATTGCCGGCGTATTCGCCTTGATCCCCATCATGCAGCTCGACGTGTATGTACCGGTCTATTTGATTGAACAGGCCCCGGCCACGTTCGACGTCTCGAACACGATCCTGTTCGGCTGGCTCGTCGCCTATAACGGGCTCTTGTTCGTCGTCTTCATCATTCCTGTCACGCGCGTGTTCCGAGCGTGGGACGAACGACGTGTCTTCCTGTTGTCGACGTTCCTCGCCGGCTTCGGGACGTTCCTCGTCGCCTTCTCGTCGAACATCTGGTATTTGCTCGTCGTCACGACCGTGTTCACGTTCGGCGAGTTGATCCGCTCCCCGGTCAGCCAAAGCTTCGTCAGCCGCTATGCCCCAGAGGCGTCACGCGGACAATACCTCGCGGCCGACACGCTCCAAAACACGATCGGCAAGTTCCTTGCGCCGGTGACGGTGCTCGCCTCGGGTTTCGTCTCCCCGATTGCCGTCTTCACACTCATTTTATTGTCGGCGCTCATCGGGATGGGGCTCTATGCCAAACTGTTCCACCAGCTCACACAACAAGACGGATGACCGCGGTCATCCGTCTTTCGCTTGTCCATCGAACAAATCCTCGCCCCGCTTCACCCGGCCGTCCGGATACTTGTAGGCGACATGCTCGAGCGACAGTTTCGTCGGTGTGTCGAGTCCGGCCGCGGCCGCCATGTTGTAGAGTCCTTCCCGGAGCGAGATGATGTAGTTCGGCACGCGTAAGCTCTTCTCGTCGACGACGAGGGCGTGCTGCAGTTTCGGGTCGGTCGTCGCGACGCCGACCGGGCATCGGTTCGTGTGGCACACTTGCGCCTGGATACAGCCGACATTGAACATGAGCCCACGGGCGATATTGATGCAGTCGGCCCCGAGTGAGAGCGCGACGGCAATTTTGTCTGCCGTGACGAGCTTGCCGGAGGCGAACAAGGTGATACGGTCACGAATCCCATATTGCAAGAGTAGTTGATGCACATACGGGAGCGCCGCCTTCGAAGTCCCGCTCCGAACCGAATCCGATGATGCGCGACTTATATTTTCCGGAAATCACAGCCGCCTTGTAGTCGTTCCGGGAGAACGGTTTTGACTCGTTGTCGTTCAAGAACAAGTATTGGCGCATCTCGGGCCCGACCTTCTCCAAGATGTAGCGCACCTTGCCGAGGATCGGGAAGTTCCGGAGGACGGAGTGCTCACGTTGATGGCGGTCCTTGCGCCATAGATAGAAGACGAACAGAAACGGGGCGGCAATCGTCGACACCATCAGGACGAGCACGATGGCGAGCATCGTCGTATTTACAGACATGGCGTGTCTCCTCCCTCACGTATAGTCCTTATCCGATACCACGGGCCACCATGCCTGAAACGAAAAAGACCGACGTTTCCGTCGGCCATCACTTCTTGATCAATTTGCTCGCTTTGTCGACTTTTTCTTTGTCGTGCTTTAACTGCTTTTCGATATCGTACGCCATATACATATCGTTCTTGATCATATAGTCGGCGATCTCGGCATGGTCTTCGATCGCTTGGTTTAATTGTTTGATGAGCACTTTCCGGACCTCGGGTGACGCCGTCTCGGTCACGGCCACCGCATAAGCGCGGACGGCCGACTTCGCCGTGATGAGCAGATCGGTCGCGATTAATTCGTCCCGTTGTTTGCTGGCCCGTTTCAAGTTTTCCGTGATTCCCATCCGTCTCTCCTCCTTACGCCTTCTTCGGCAACAGTTGTTTCAGTTCACTGATCGCTTGCTCGGTGTTCTTCAAATGTTTGCGGGCGATCTTCTGCAACTTTTCGTCTTTGATGAGCGGTTCGCACACGTATCCTTTGACGAGCCCCGCTTGCTTCAGCGTCAACATCTCATGAATCTCTAACACTTCATGGATGGCGAGTTTGTTTTTAGCCATGTCCGTTCCTCCTTTTAGCGTGTCGAATGAGTATGCGCTTCTTCGCGCTTATGCTTGAGCAACCAACCGTGGAACACGAACTCGACGACCGCGGTCACTAACGCCGTGTACAGCGCAAGCAATACGAAACTCGTCTCGGTCCCGATATCGAAGTCGAGAATCCACAGGAAGAACCACGTCAAGAAGAAGACGAGGCCGAAATCGGCCGCTGTCGCAATCAAGTTACCGAATTTCCGTAATACGAACATGTCGCCCACCCCATAGGCGATCAGTCCGACCACTATCGAGATCCACGCGGCGTGGTACCATGGGACATCGAACCCGAGCGTCAAGACCGCGATGAACACGACGAGTAACGTCCCTAGTTTCAGACTCAGCGCTTTTCCATGATTCACTTGCATCGATGTTCCCCCTTTCCCCGTGATGGCGTTTGTACATGGACCCTCTTTCCGTTCCCATAACTATTCAAACGAAAAGTTTCACGGTCATTATCGGACGAACATGATGAGAGTCAAACCATCACAATGGAAAGGTGGACTGTTAAATGCTGGACCTCAAGTCGGCTTCGGTAATGACTTGATCTCATGATTTTCTAGAAATATTTACAAATTGATTTCATGCCTTGTCCGGAAGGGATTTGACGGCCGGTCCTTCAATGACTTCCCCGTTCGGTTTGAAACGCGAGCCGTGGCAAGGACAGTCCCACGACCGCTCGGCCTGGTTCCAGTTGACGGTACAGCCCATATGCGTACAGGCCGACCCGACCATCGAGACGTGTCCGTCGGGATCCCGGTAGGCAGCGACGTGTTCGCCATTATTTTTGACGATGGCACCTTCATCGAGACCGAGCTCATCCACTCGTTTGTCCGTCGGCTTCAGCTTGCCTTTGACGAGTTCCTTGGCCACGTCGGCATTCGTCTTAATGAACCGGGCCGCGTCCGCGAGCTTCCATTTCGAACGTGTCGGGTCATACAGCTCCTCATAGCGGTTCGGTTGATTCGTGACCAAGTCGGCAATGAGTCGGGCCGCCACGATGCCTTGGCTCATCCCCCATTTCGAGAAGCCGGTCGCGACAAACACATGCGGCGTATCGTTCGTCATCCGCCCGATGTATGGCACTTTGTCGAGCGTGATCAAATCTTGGGCCGACCAATGGTGGCTGAACGTCTCGGTACCGAAATGCCGTGTCCCGAAATCGCCGAGCTTCTGGTAACAGGCCAACGTCTCTTCCTTATGGCCCGTCAAATGGTTCTCGCCCCCGAACATGGCCATCTTCTTGCCATTGTCGAATTTGACGTGCCGAAGCGAACGGCTCGGCTTGTCGACGCTGATGAACATGCCTTCCGGGAACATGTCGACCTCGGCCGAGACGACGTATGAACGCTCGACTTCCATCTTCGCGAAATAGAGGCCTTTGAAGTCGTTGAACGGGAAGTGGGTCGCGACGACGACGTCATGTGCCTCGATCGTGTGGCCCGTGATTGTATCAAGTCGGTTCGGCGTCCCATATTCGATGCCGGTCACCCGGGTCATCTCATAGAATGTCCCACCGAGCTCGAGGAACCGGTCCATCAGCCCTTGTAAGTATTTGACCGGATGGAATTGGAGCTGGTCGCGCATGACGGTCGCCTTCTTGACGTCGTACGGCAACAGACCGTTCACTTCGTCCGTGGCGTCACCGCCGTCGATTCCGAGTTGTTCATACGCCTCTTCTTCTTTCTCGAGCAGTTTCGCCGAGCTCGACGAGGAGAGTGAATACATATAGGCGTGCTGGCGCTCGAGATCACAGTCGATGTTCAGTGTGTCGACTTGTTCCTCGAGGAAACGGAGCGCGTCCATGTTCGCCTCGTAATACAGTCGCGCCTTGTCTTCACCGAGCGATTTGACGAGCTCCGTATAAACGACGCCGTGCTGGGCCGACACTTTCGCCGTCGTGTAACCAGTCGTGCCCGTCGCGAAACGGGCCGCTTCGACTAGAACAACCTGCTTGCCTTGCTCAACCAACTGCAAGGCGGCGAGTACGCCGACGATGCCGGCCCCGACCACGACGACCTCGGTCCGTACGTCTTCATTGAGCGGTTTCAGCGTCTTCACCTCGACGTCGCGCCAATACGATTTCGGAAAATCTTGTAACATACGTGTCCCTCCTCCAAGAAAATCCAACGGTTTCGAATGCATGGATGAATTACCCTTCATTCGAGAACGAGAAACAAAAAAAGAGACCTGACTCAGGTCTCTTGGTCGCTCGGGATGACAATCTCATCGAACTGTTGGTCACGGCAAAGGGTGATGGCCTGCATCGCAAGCTGGTAGTCCACTTCCGGCAATGTGATCAGCTCGGTCGGGAGCACCCACTCCTTGTTGTTGTACAGATGGATGACGAGTTTGACGAGAATGAAATCCTGTTTCTCGAACGTGTTGTCGTCGATAATATTGGCCGTACTGATCTTGCCTTGCTCAAGATCCATATACGGCAACAATAGATTCCGCACCCGCTCATTCCCGGCGATCACGTAAAGGGCGGAGAAATACTCTTTCTTGACGTCTCCGGGATTAATGAGGCGCTGGGCCAACTGTTTGAACACGTCGTAGTGCTCGGTCGTCAAGAAGTTAAGGTTATTCATGTCTGTCGTTCCTCTCTGTGTAAGCGAAAATCAATCTGTTTATACTAATTCCACCCTTTTACACTTTATAATCCTCTGACAATGTTTATACCCCACCTGTATCTGCCAAATCTTTTCAAAATTTTAGGTTTTTATTTATTTTGATAGTGGAACTATATCTTTGTCGTTCATTCACCAGTTGTTCAAAAAAGGAGGAGTTCCATGTTTCGTCATCAGAAGGAATTGCAGTTCGAAGTGAAAGTCGATCGTCCCGACCCACAGCTCGCCCGTCAAATCCAAGAGGTGCTCGGCGGTCAGTTCGGGGAAATGACCGTCATGATGCAGTACTTGTTCCAAGGCTTCAATTGCCGCGGAGAAGAAAAGTATAAGGACATGCTCATGGACATCGGGACCGAGGAAATTGGCCACGTCGAGATGCTCTGTGCCCTCATCTCGCAACTGCTCGACGGGGCGTCACCGGACGACCAGGCCGAGGCGGCGAAAGACCCGGCGACGGCAGCCATCCTTGGCGGGATGAACCCCCAGCATTTGATTGTCAGCGGGCTCGGCGGACTGCCGACGAACTCGAATGGGGTGCCGTGGAACGGATCGTATATCGTCGCGAGCGGGAACTTGCTCGCCGACATGCGCTCGAACTTACACGCCGAGACGCAAGGCCGGCTCCAAGTCGCCCGTCTGTATCATATGACGAAAGACGAAGGCGTCCGGAAAGTGTTCCGCAAGATGCTCTCCCGTGACCGCTACCACCAGTACCAATGGATGGCGGCCATCGATGAGCTCGAAGAGAAGAACGGCGTCATCGTGCCAGCAAGTTTCCCAGCGAAAGACGAGAAAGAAGCAGAGAAACATGGCCTCGAGTTCTGGGACTTGTCGGAAGGCAATGAGTCGAGCCAAGGCAAATGGGCGACGGGCAGCGCGCCGGACGGTGCCGGCGATTTCGTCTATTTGAGCGACCCGGCCCCGCAAGGCCAGAAGCCGGTCATGGACATCCCGGACAAGACGCTGCATCACGATTTGGACGATCCGGGCAGTGTCGAGAAAATCGTCAAAAAAGTGACAGACCAAATCAAAGGCAAATAAGAAAAAGGCTGGCCCGAGGGTCAGCCTTTTCACATGCGCCGGAGCGAGATGGCTTCACGCATCTTCTGGAGCGATTCTCTCCCCTCTTCCCCGCGCCGCATCATGACGACGGTGAACAAGGCGTCGATCAGACTGAGCTCGGCGATTCGCGAGGCGAGCGCCTCAGAACGGAATTCTGTCTCTTGCGACACCGTATAGAGGGCGACGTCACACAGCTTCGACAGCGGTGACTTCGCATAGTTCGTGATGGCAATCGTCGGCACGCCGCGCTCGTTCAACACTTTCGCCACGTCGAGCGTATCTTTCGAGGCACCCGAGTGTGAGATGAGGACGGCGACGTCATCTTCCGTCAGCTGAGATGCCGACATGAGCTGCATGTGCGACTCGAGGTTCGCCGTGACGAACAGACCGCTCCGGACGAACTTATGATAGGCGTCGAGCGCGATGACGGCCGAGCCCCCGCTCCCGAAGAACTCGATGCGCTTCGCCGACAGCAGCAGGGCGACCGATTTGTCGAGCGAGGCTGCGTCCAAGATTTGCCGTGTCGCCTCGAGCGTCTTTACGTTCGAGGTGAAAATTTTCTCGGCGATCTCATGTGGCGTGTCTTCGTTCGAGATGTCTTCATGGATGTCTTGGAGCGGCGCGACGACGTCGGTGGCGAGCGCGATTTTCAGCGCCTGATAGCCTTTGAAGCCGACGCGCTGACAGAAACGGAACACGGTCGACTCGGCGACGTCGAGGTCGTCAGCGACTTGGTTGATCGTATGGTGGATGATGCGTTCGGGCTGTTTCAAGATATAGTCGGCGATGCGTTGCTCTTTCTTGCTCAGTGTCGTATAGGCGCCACGGATGCGGGCCAGGCCGTTCATCGATTCCATGTGTCTCACCCTTTTTCTTTTTACGATACCGTTTCGAAAAAAATTCCGCAATCAAAGACTGATCGTTCCTTCGGACAATGTGCCAAACCATTGACCCACCGTGGAAAAGATTCCCTTCACGTCAAGACAAATATGATACGCTAGGAAAGCTCATTTTTGAGAAACTGTCCGTTTTCGTCCATTTGTCCCGATATTATTAAAGAAAGGTTTGGTCCCCATCGAACACCATCTCCATAGTACATACAGTCTTCCCCTCGTCTTGTTATCCATCGCCGTCGCCGTCTTCTCGGCCTTTGTCTCTCTCGATATTAGCAGTCGGCTCAAGTATGCCGAACGGGTCTCACGCATCCGTTGGGTAAGCGCCGGTGCCCTCAGTCTCGGGCTCGGCATTTGGGCGATGCATTTCATCGGGATGTTGGCATTCCATTTGAATGCCGACGTCTCCTACCATATCGGCATCGTCATCGCCTCAATCATTCCAGCCATCGTCTCGTCCGGGTTCGCCTTCTATATCGTCAGCCTGCAGACGGCACGACCGCGCGACCTCGTCGTCAGCGCCGTCTTCATCAGCATCGGCATCGTGTCGATGCATTACGTCGGCATGGAAGCGATGCAGATGAACGCTGTATTGACGTACGACCCGGTCATGTGGCTGTTATCGGCCGTCGTCGCGTTCATTGCCTCGCTCGTCGGACTGTACCTCTTGTTCTCACTCCCGGACGTGTCACGGTTCCATTGGCGGAGACTCGTCTGCTCGCTCTTGATCGGGCTCGCCGTCTCGGGGATGCACTACATCGGCATGGGTGCGGCCGAATTTACGCCACTCGCGACACCACAACCCTTGACCGGCTTCTCAATGGACAGCACGCTCCTCGCCGTTTGGATTGGCGGCAGTGTCACGACGTTGTTCGTGCTCATGCTGATCTCGCTTCGCAATGAGAAGCAGCTCGAGCGTCAGTCCATCGAACTCGAAACGAAGTTCCAGTCCGTCATCGAGTCGGCGAATGATGCCATCATCGTCGCGGACGACAAACGCCGCATCGTGCAATGGAACCACGGGGCCGAGCGACTGTTCGGATATGCCGCAAGCGAGGTGCTCGGGGAATCGATCACGCTCATCATGCCCGAGCGCTTCAAAGTCGCACACGAACAAGGCATGAAACGCTATCGTCAGACCCGTGAGGCGAACGTCATCGGCCGCACGGTCGAGCTCGTCGGACTGCGTAAAGACGGCACCGAGTTCCCGTTCGAGATGTCACTCGGCACGTGGGAGACGGAGAAGGGTCTCTTCTTCAGCAGCATCATCCGCGATATCAGTGAACGGAAACAAATCGAGGAACAAATCAACGACCTCGTCTATTTGGACACGTTGACCGGCCTGCCGAATCGACGCCTGTTCAACGACCGGCTCGACGCCTTGCTTTCCCAAGGCAGCGAGTCGACATTCTCGTTGTTTTACATTGACCTCGACAACTTCAAGGTCATCAACGATCGATTCGGCCACTCATCAGGCGACGTCTTCTTGCGCCAAGTGACGGACCGGCTGTTGACGACGATCAATAAGAGCGACACGCTCGCCCGTCTCGGCGGGGACGAGTTCGTCATCCTGTCGCCGAACACCGGCAGCAACTTAGCCGCCCACCGCGCCCAACAGATTACGAACGCGTTGAACCAACCGTTCTTGCTCGAAAGTGAGGACGTGTTCACGAGCCTATCGATTGGCATCAGCCTCTATCCGTCCGACGGGCGGACGGCCGATGACTTGTTGAAGAACGCCGACATCGCCATGTATCGGGCGAAAGAGGACGGCAAGAACGGCTTCCAGTTCTTCACGAAAGACATGAACGAGTCTGTCGCGCGCAAGTCACAGCTCGCGATGGCGCTCCGGAAAGGCATCGGCCGCGGCGAGTTCTCGATTCATTATCAGCCGCAAGTGCACCTCGAGACCGAGGTGCTCATCGGTGTCGAGGCACTCGTGCGTTGGACACACCCCGAGCTCGGCATGATTTCCCCGGCCGAGTTCATCCCGATCGCCGAGGAGACCGGCAGCATTCATCGTCTCGGCGAGTACGTCTTGAACGAGGCTTGCCGGCAGAACAAGGCGTGGCAGGATGCGGGCGTCGAACCGTTTCGCGTCGCCGTCAACATCTCGGCGCTCCAGTTCGCGCAAAAAGATTTGCCGGACATTGTCAGCCAGGCGCTCGAGGCGAGCGGGCTCGCACCGGAATACCTCGAGCTCGAGTTGACCGAGACCGTCATCCAGAGCGCGCAAAGTGCCATCGAGACGATGGAGGAACTCGTCGCCCTTGGCGTCCACTTGTCGATTGACGACTTTGGCACCGGCTACTCGTCTCTCAGCTACTTGAAGCTGTTCCCGATCGACACGCTGAAAATCGACCAACACTTCACGAAAAACATCGAGACGGATTCGAAGGACGCCGCCCTCGTCAAGACGATCATCCGAATGGCGCACGAGCTCGGTCTGAACGTCATCGCCGAAGGTGTCGAGACGAAAGCACAAGTCGCCTTCCTCAAGGCCGAGGATTGCAACCAGGCGCAAGGCTACTATTACAACAAGCCGATGCCCGCCGAAGATCTTGATTCGTTCCTATATCCATATAAGAAAAGTGTCTGACCCTCGTCCCGCCTACTCGTTAGGTCGGGACGCCTTTTTTTGTTATTCGAAAAAAAATCCGTCATTCGACTTGTAAATCGAATTTAATTTGATATTATAGTGGAGAGATGGAAAAAAATTCGATTTAGAGGTGACGAAATGCAAATCGGTTTGATTGGATTAGGCAAGATGGGATACAACTTGGCGCTCAACTTGAGCGACCATGGCCACACCGTCGTCGGGACGGACGCCGGGAACGTCGAGGCGACATCAAAGTTTGAGATCGTGCCGACGCTTGAGGACGTCGTCAACTCGCTCGAGACGCCACGCGTCGTCTGGGCGATGGTACCGGCCGGTGACATCACCGAGGCCGTACTGGCAGAACTGCTTGAGAATCTCGAGCCGGGTGACATCGTCATCGATGGCGGCAACTCGAACTACAAACTGTCGGTCGCACGCGCCGAACAGTTCAGCGCCAAAGGCATCGCCTTTTTCGACTGCGGGACGAGCGGCGGCACGGAAGGCGCCCGTAACGGCGCCTGCACGATGGTCGGCGGTGACGCCGACGCCTGGCCGACGATCGAACCAATCTTCAAAGACCTCTCGGTCGAGAACGGCTACTTGTATACGGGACCGGCCGGCAGCGGCCACTTCCTGAAGATGATCCACAACGGCATCGAGTATGGCATGATGCAGGCGATCGCCGAAGGGTTCGACATCTTGGAGAAGAGCCCATTCGATTACGATTACGAGCAAGTCGCCCGCGTCTGGAACCACGGATCGGTCGTCCGCTCATGGCTCATGGAATTGACCGAGAACGCGTTCTCGAAAGACGCGAAACTCGACGACATCCGCGGCGTCATGCATTCCTCAGGGGAAGGAAAATGGACGGTCGAGACGGCGCTCGAGTTGCAGGCGGCGGCTCCGGTCATCGCCATGTCACTCATGATGCGCTACCGCTCGCTCGAGGACGACACGTTCTCAGGGAAAGTCGTCGCCGCGCTCCGTAACGAGTTCGGGGGCCACGCGGTCGTCAAGAAATAACCCGCAAGGAAAAGGTCAGGGGTGGCCTTTTCCTTTGTAAATATTTGTAAACGGTTACACGTAAAATAAAGGGGGAACTACATAATGTCTGGCTCTACGCTTATACTTATCGCAGTCGCAGGGATTTTCTTGCTCTTATTCTTGGTCATGCGGACGAAGCTTCACGCGTTCGTCTCACTTCTCCTCGTCAGTCTACTCGTCGGGATCGCGGCTGGCATGCCGCTCGGGGACGTCATCGCCTCGATTCAGAACGGGATGGGCGGTACGCTCGGCTTCGTCGCCGTCGTCGTCGGTCTCGGTGCTATGTTCGGGAAGATGTTAGAAGTATCGGGTGGCGCGGAACGCCTCGCCCAGACGCTCGTCAATAAGTTTGGAGAGGACAAGGCGCAATGGGCGCTCGCCCTCACCGGCTTTATCGTCGCCGTCCCGGTCTTCTTCGACGTCGGCTTTATCATTCTCGTTCCAATCGTTTACGGCCTCGCCAAAAAGACGGGCCGCTCGCTCCTCTACTACGGGATCCCGCTTCTTGCAGGTCTCGCTGTCACGCACAGTTTCATCCCGCCGACACCAGGTCCGATCGCCGTCGCCAACTTGATTGGGGCCGAGCTCGGCTGGGTCATCTTGTTCGGGGTCATCGCCGGGATTCCGGCCGCGATTTTAGCGGGTCCGGTTTTCGGAAAATATATCGCGAACAAGATTCAAGTCAACATTCCGGACTATATGGAATTCGAAGAGATCGACACGTCGAAAGAGCTGCCTAGCTTCAAGATGATCGTCTCGCTCATCTCGATCCCGCTCGTGTTGATCCTCGCGAACACGTTGTCTGCCGTCTTATTAGAAGAAGGCAACAGCATCCGCACGTTCTTCACGTTCATGGGTCACCCGTTCGTCGCCTTGACGCTCGCGACGTTGCTCACGTTCATCTTCCTCGGCACACGCCGCGGCTATACGCGTGACGAAGTGCAAGAGATTGCGACGAAAGCGCTCGAACCGGCCGGGATCATCATTCTCGTCACCGGTGCCGGTGGCGTGTTCAAACAAGTCTTGATCGACTCAGGTGTCGGTGATGTGCTCGGGGAAATGATGGCCGGGTCACCGCTGCCGGCGATCGTGCTCGCCTTCTTGATCGCGACCGTCGTCCGTGTCGCCCAAGGTTCGGCGACCGTCTCGATGGTCACGGCGGCAGGACTCATCACGCCGCTTCTCGAAATCCAAAATATCACCGGTGCGGCACTCGGCCTCATCGTCATCGCAATCGCTTCAGGGGCGACGGTGTTGTCTCACGTCAACGACTCAGGGTTCTGGCTCGTCAACCGCTACTTCGGTTTGGACGTGAAAGACACGCTCAAATCGTGGACCGTCATGGAAACGATTATCGGATTGACCGGTTTCGCGGTCGTCTTCTTGATCAGCTTGTTTATCATTTAAGTTAGGAAGTGATGTGTGTGTACACGATTGGCGTCGATATCGGGACGACGAGCACGAAAGCCGTCCTGTTCCATAACCAGCAACAACTCGCGGTACATAACGTGTTGTACCCGCTCCTCACCCCGGACACGGAGACGGCCGAGCAAGACCCGGTCGTCATCTACGGGGCCGTGCTCGAGGCAATCTCTGCCGTCCGCGCCAAAGCCGACGGTCCGATTCGCTTCGCCTCATTCAGCTCAGCGATGCATAGCCTGATCGCGCTCGATGCGTCGGGTCGCCCGCTCACCCACAGCATCACGTGGGCCGACAGCCGGGCCAACCCGTATACGCAAGAAATCAAACGCGACTTCGATGCGAGCGCGCTCCATATGCGTACCGGCACACCGGTCCATCCGATGGCGCCGCTGTCGAAACTGCGTTGGTTGAAAGCCGAGCACCCGGACGTGTTCAACCAGGCGGCCAAGTTCGTCTCGATTAAAGAGTACATCTTCTATCGCCTGACCGGTCGCTTCGTCATCGACCACTCGATCGCCTCGGCGACCGGGCTGTTCAACTTGAAGAACTCTGACTGGGATGCGGAGGCGCTCGACGTCGCCGGAGTAACGCCCGAGCAACTGTCCGAGCTCGTACCGACGACGGAGATTTTGACGCTTAAATCGGATGTTGTTGAGACACTCGGCTGGGATTTCCCGCTCGTCATCGGGGCGAGTGACGGGGTATTGTCGAACCTCGGGGTCGGGGCGTTCGAGCAAGGTGTCGTCGCCGTCACGATTGGAACGAGCGGTGCCATCCGCACGGTCGTCCGGGAACCGGTCGAGGACCCTAAAGGACGCATCTTCTGTTACGCCTTGACCGACAAGCATTGGGTCATCGGCGGGCCGGTCAATAACGGCGGCATCATCTTGCGCTGGCTCCGCGATGAGTTCGCGGCGAGCGAGGTCGAGACGGCGAAACGCCTCGGCATGGACGCGTATGACGTGTTGACGCGCATCGCCGAGACGGTCAAGCCGGGCTCGGACGGTCTGTTGTTCCACCCGTACTTGATGGGTGAACGGGCCCCGCTCTGGGACTCGAACGCACGCGGTTCGTTCTTCGGCTTGAGCATCCACCACAAGCGCGAGCACTTCATCCGCTCGGTGTTAGAAGGCGTCATCTTCAACTTGTATACGGTCATGCTGGCGCTCGACGAATTGACGGGCGCGCCGAACCGGATTCACGCGACGGGCGGGTTCGCCCAGTCAAGCCTGTGGCGCCAGATGATGGCCGACATTTTCGATACGCCGGTCGTCGTACCGGAGAGCCACGAGAGCTCGTGTCTCGGTGCTGTCATGCTTGGAGAGTATGCGTTCGGGGACATCGACGACTTCACGGCCGTGCCGCAAGTGACGCATGAGCATACGCCAAACCATGAAGCGACAACGATTTACCGGGAGTTGCTGCCGATTTATATCCGGCTCTCGCGTCATCTCGCGGAAGAGTATGAAGCGATTTCCGCGTTTCAAAGGAAGTATGTATAAGAAGAGGCCGAGTTCATCGTGAACTCGGCCTTTCGTTTACGCCCATTGGAGGCGCATAAATTTAGGATAAACATTCTCTAAACAATTCAACAATAGAATATAATGTTGAATTACTTTACCAGGATTAAAGTATCCATCATCAATGATATACGAGTAATTCACACTTACTTGCCCCTCATTTTCGATGAATCTTGCGAAACGGTAATCTTGGTTTAACGTGTTAAGAAGATACAACAAGTCCTCTTTTTTCATTGGATTCGTTATGTCTGCAAGCCCCCATACGTTAATATCAACAATCGTTTCGTCTGCATTGAATATGATACCAAATAGGACATTTCCTCCGCCTTTAATTGTTTCTTGCATACGGAATCCTGTATCTCCGTTCTCTAATTTCACTTCTTCCATAAAAACTTCTAACTCATTAATATGATTTCGAAAAGCTTCCACATTAGACATACGTACCCTCCTAATAAATGTATTCAGAATCTGTACAATGTATTTATTAGAGGTCGAGTATTTCTTTTCCTGTTTCTATTGTTTGAATTTTATTATTAATATTTACGCTCATCTAACACTTGTTTTTTGTACGTCACCATGACGAACTGTCCGGACGCGCGTTGGCTCGTCAGTCTCAACTTCGTCTCTTTCGTGCCTTCCGGGAAGAGCGGAATCCCTTCGCCTAATACGACCGGAGCGATGGCGATTTCATAGCTGTCGATCAAGTCGTGCTCCATCGCCGCCTTGATGACTTCGCCTCCCCCGACGAGCCAAATGTCCCCGTCGACGTCTTGCTTCAATCGTTCGACGAGCTGCTCGATTGGCTCATCGGTGAATGTGACGTGCTCTGCTTCCCGGTCCGGACTGCGTGTCAAAATATAGTTTGGGATATCCTTGTATGGATAGCCGTTCGGCTCAAGCACGAGCACTTCCTCATACGTCTTCCGCCCCATGATGACGGCACCGACCGTTTGGAAGAAATCGGCGTAGCCGTTGTCCCCTTCCCCATCGACCTCGAACAACCAGTCGAGTTGATCGTTCGTGCGGGCAATCTTTCCATCCAAACTTGTCGCGATATATAAGACGACGTTTGCCATGATGAATTCCTCCTTGATTCGTGATACTTTCAGCTTACTCGACAAACACGACAAAACATGACGGGAATGGATAAGATGAAAAAACGACATCTTCACTTGATTCGATTGTTGAATCGCGGGCGCCGGTTCACGGCGGACGAGCTATCCATTGAGACAGGTGCCTCGGTCCGGACGATTCAGCGCGACATGTTGACGCTCGAAGAACTCGGCTATCCGATTTGGAGCGTCCCCGGCACGGGCGGCGGTTATGAGATGTTGCCGAACCGGCTCTTGCCACCGCTCCATCTCCGGGAACAAGAAGCGGTCGCGCTCTACCTCACCCTCAAATGGATGGAACAGATCCCGGACGTGCCGTTCGGGGACATGCGGGACACGCTGTCCGACTGGTACGTGAACGAATTGCCACATGACCTCGAGACGAAAATCGGTCGGCTCGAAAAGAACATCCTCTGGCTCGCGAACAAGACCGTCCCATCGGCGCCGTTCACGAAAGACGTCTATCAGGCGGTCGAGCAACGGTGCAATATCGAGATGACGTACGCGACGACAAAAGGGTCACGCACGTTCACGATTGCACCGGTCGGAATGGCGCTTCTCGATATGAAATGGTACGTATTCGGTCTCTCGGAGTACGGCCTGCGCCAATATCGCATCGACCGGATTGAAGCGATGCGCCTGCTCGATGAGACGTTCGAAGCGGACGACTTGGCGACGCTCCTCGAGGCGAGTGACGAACGAAGCGGTGTGACCGTTCGGCTCAAGCTCACCCCGCTCGGCCGCCGTCTGCTTGAAGACGTATTACCCGATATCGGGGATAAGAATGAGTGGGACGTACCGGAAGCCGAGTTGCCTTTCTTGTCGCGGCAATTGCTCGCGGCCGGAGCGGAAGTCGAGGTCGTCGAGCCGATTGAATTACGGGAAATGATGCGGGAGCAAGCGGAGCGGTTGTGGAACCGGTATCGTTAATCAAATCGATGCTTTGTCCTCATGTAAGAATTGTCTTTATATAGTAATATGACTCCATATTGCTACATGTAAAGGAGCGTTCGCATGACCAAGCTATCGTTTTCAAAATTATTCGTCTCAATCAGTGTCATCTCATTGTTCGCTATCATGGTGTACCTTAACGTCTCGACGCTCGAACTGAACGAGACGATCGGTTCAGGGCTGTTCTACTTGAAAGGCTATTATGAGGAAGGCAACATGATCGTCACCGAGCAAGGGATTGGCGTCATCACGCTGCCGCTCGCTATCGGTCTCGTCGCTTCGACACTCATCAAAGGCGCTCAATTTTATCGTGCCTCGTCGGTTACGAACTAACCTTCTCATCTCGGACAAAGAGCCCAACCGTAAATCGGTTGAGCTCTTTTTTCAATTCGCTTGGTCCATCTCTTTATGCAGTTTGAGCAACTCATTCTTGTACAAATCCGAGCGTCCCCCAAAGATGGCCTGAATGTTGTTTTTCACTTTCACGACCCCGGCTGCCCCGAGTGCCTTCAACTCGTCCTCATCGATTTGTGACACGTCTTTCAATTCAACACGGAGACGTGTGAAACAGGCATCGATGTCGATGATATTGTCACGGCCACCGAGCGCCTCTTGAATGGCAAGTGCCGTCGTTTGGATTGATGTCTTTTCTGATTTCTTTTCATTGTAGTCTTTGCGGGTAAACAGTTTCGTCTTTTGCCCCCCTCGACCTGGCGTCGCCAAGTTCCACTTTTTAATCGCGAACGTGAAGATGCCGTAATAAACGAAGAAGAATCCGGCCCCAACAACGAGGTTCATCCACCAGCGCGGCGTCCTTGGCAACACATTCACCAAGACATAGTCAATCAATCCCGAGCCACCGGCCCAGCCAATATGGGCGTCAAGAGCGTACATGAGCGCAAACGACACCCCTGTCAACACACTGTGCACAACGTAAAGGAGTGGTGCAATGAATAAGAACGTGAATTCGATCGGTTCCGTGATCCCGGTCAAGAACGCCGTCCCAGCCGCTGCGAGCAAGAGACCACGCACGACGGGACGCTTGTCCGGGTCGGCCTGACGGTACATGGCGAACGCCGCTCCAAGAAGACCGAACATGACGATCGGGAACTTGCCGGCCATAAAGCGTCCGGCCGTCACGTCGACACCTTCTGCGATTTGAGCGAGGAAAATATATTGGTCCCCGCTCACAATCGAACCGCCAACCGTCGCCGTGCCGCCAAGTGACGTCCATAAGAACGGTGCGTACCAGATGTGATGTAATCCGGTCGGAATCAATAACCGTTCGAGCATTCCATATAACCCGACGTAAGCCGGATTCGTCGCATCACTCGCGATGACATTCGCCATCGCTGTGAGGCCGGTCTGAATCGGCGGCCAAATGAGCATCATAAAGAAACCGAGCAAGATGGAGAAGAATACCATGACGATACCGACCGAACGATTTCCGGCGAAAAAGCCGAGCATCTCTGGTGGGTTGAACGTGTGGAATTTTTTATACACCCAGACCGCAAGCAAGCCGACCGCGATCCCATCGAGCACACCCGTCTCAAGTGACGGGATACCAAGCAACATGCCGTACTCCCCGCTCTCAGCCGCCATTTCCGGTGTGATCCCAATGGCAATCGAAATCGTCGTGGCGCGACTGGTACCATGAGCGCCTTCCCGAATTTTTGAAATACCCCGAACTATTGACTCATTTGATTCACTCCTCATGTGTAAGCGTTATCAATTATCAAAACGAACAAAGGGGAGTGACTCCCCTTCGTCTTTAGCGTGCGACCGTCTCCCGTTGTTTGAGGGCCGGCCAATAGTTTTCGTTCTCGTTAATCAAATCGTCAAGGATTTGACGGGCGACCGGCGCATCGACGACGGTCCGGTTGAGCGTGAGTGCCTGGAGTGCCTTTTCATAGCTGTTCTCGAAATAGGCGTCGACGACGAGCTGTTCGTAGGCGAGCTGTCCTTCAATCATCCCTTTGTAGAAGCGAGGAATGTGTCCGACAGCGAACGGCTTCGGTCCACGGTTCGTGAGCATCGCCGGCACTTCGACCATCGCATCATCCGGCAAGTTAGCGATGATGCCGTCGTTCTTCACCATGACGATGAAGATGTCGCCATTGTTGTAGGCGAGTGACGCTGCGACGCGAATCATGTAGCAACCGTGGATGTCGACTTCAAGATGCACGTTCTCAAGTGAGTCGTCAGCGATGATTTGATCACACATCGAGAAGACCCGTTGCTGGCGGCCGTTGATGACTTGACGGGCCCGCGTGTTCTCCACGTCTTCCTTCTCCACCATGTCGGACGGATACAAATAATACTGAAGGTACGTGTTTGGCAAATATTCCGGGAAATCGGTGAGCATCTTCTCGACTTGCTTGAACGTCTTGATCCAAGATGGGTCGTTTGCAATCTCTGAGTCTTCTGGGATGAACCCGTCCTCTAAGATGGCGCGCTTGATGTCTTCCGTCAACTCATTGCCTTCTTTGTCATAGATGCCTGTGAACCAACCGAAGTGGTTGAGGCCGAAGTATTCCGGCACGAGATCCCAAACCTCTTTGCCGAGAATCTTCGCGTAGCTCACCATGATTGCGGCCGGCATATCACAGATATTCAAAATCTTTTTGTCATTCGGGTAGGCACGCTTCAACGCCTCGGCGACGATTGCGGCCGGGTTCGTATAATTTAAGATCCAACCGTCCGGTGAGCCTTGGCGGATGTCTGCGACGAGATCAATCATGTCCCCGATCGACCGCATCCCGTACGACATCCCGCCCGGTCCACACGTCTCTTGTCCAACCACGCCGTGACGGAGCGGAATCTGTTCATCTTTCTCGCGCATTTCCAGGCCGCCCGTTCGAATTTGAACGAAGAAGAAGTCCTTGTCGCGGAAGGCGTATTCTTTGTCCGTCGTATACTCGAACAGCTCGAGCTCTGGGTAATGCTCACGCAAGATGATTTCAGTCGCTTTGGCGACACGCTCCTGGCGCTCACCATCCGTATCGTAAAACGTGATGGAACGTAGTGGGAAGTGACCCTTCTCTTCGATTAAGCTCATAATCATACCGATTGTGTACGTGCTGCCGCCACCGACGACGACGAGGCGTTGTCCTTGTTTCATGTGTGCGTTCCCCTTTCGAATACATATTTAATTGATTACAATACAAATTTAATACATATTATTTTAAACGTCAACAATATTTTTGAAAACATTTTACTTTGTGTATACTAGAAGTATGAATTTAGGTCGAAATCGGAGGGTCAGTCATGAAAGCAAAATCACCGCTCTACCAACAAGTCGCCCACAAAATGCGCACGTTTATCGAGTCCGGCACGTGGGCGCCCGGTGAGGCGATCCCGACCGAGGCTCAACTCGTCGAAGAGTTTAGCGTCAGTCGAGTGACTGTCCGGCAGGCGGTCAAATTACTCCAAGAGGAAGGTCTCTTATGGAAACGACAGGGCAGCGGCACATACGTCCAGTCCGAAAAAATTGAACACAACATGTACGAATTAAAAAGCTTCACGGAAGACATGAAACGAGAAGGGAAAGAAGTGACGAACAAAGTGCTCACCTTCACGTTGCAGCCACCGAGTGAGAAAGTGCGAGAGGCACTCGAACTCGAAGATGGCGAGCTCGTCTTCTACGTGAGGCGCCAACGATTCGCAGACGGCGAACCGCTCATCGTCGAGGACACATACTTGCCGCTAAAGCTGTTCCCCGACTTGACGTACGAAGTGATGTCGCAATCGAAGTACGCCTATATCGAAGACGTCAAACAGTTCAAGATTGCGGACAGCGTCCAAGAGTTCATCCCGGTGCTCCCGACAAAAGAGATTGCCGAGATGCTCGGAGTGAGTGAACGAACGCCCGTACTCAAAGTCGAACTCTATTCGTTTCTTATGGATGGCAGTCGGTTTGAGTTCACAGAAACGTATTTCAAGAGTGAAGAATACCGCTTCATCATCCGCGCCGGACGAAGACATTAAAAAGGACCTGTGAATCAAACGATTCACAGGTCCTTCGTCAGTTAATGACGATCGACAACTTATAATTGACGAACTTGCTGAGCCCGTCCAAAAAGGCGTTCAGTTCTTGGTTCGACGGGAATCGGCACTCCAAGACGTAACAGCCGTCCCCGCTCACCTTGTAGTTATTGCGGACGTACGGCCGGTGCTCCTCGAGGAACATGAGATACGGGTCGTGAAACGTGCTCGACGTAAAGATGGTGATCATCGCGTGGACCGGTAACCCGAGCTTGTCCTCGTTCACGCGAATCGTATACCCTTCGATGATACCGAGGTCTTCGAGCTTCTTGACGCGCGTCGCCGTCGCCTGCCCGGTCAAGTGCACGTGTGCCCCGAGTTCTTTCATCGTTATCCGGCTGTTCGCCTGTAACGCCTCGATGATGAGGCGGTCTGTTGGATCGAGCATAGGTGACTCCTTTCACGATTCAAGCCAATCCGTTCAAACACTTGATTCGTGTTATGTATGAAACGACGGCTGCTTGTTAGACTGTACATACATTATAGCTAAAAGGAGAGATTTTTCTATGCACGTGCAACTGATCCGTAATGCCACACTCCGCGTCGAATACGCCGGAAAGACGTTCCTCATCGACCCGTTCCTCGGGGAGAAGGGCGCCTATCCCCCGTTCCCGAACTCGGAACGGCAAGACGCTAATCCATTGGCCGACCTGCCAATCGCGATTGACGACATTCTGACAGGCGTCGATGCCGTCATCTTGACCCACCTGCACCTCGACCACTACGACGAGGTCGCCAAACAAGTTCTGCCGAAAGCGATCCCGCTGTTCGTTCAAAACAAGGATGATTTGACTGTCATCGAAGGCGACGGCTTCACGAACGTGACCGTGTTGAGCGACACGACAGCATTCGAAGGAATCAACCTCACGAAGACAGCTGGGGAGCACGGTCGCGGTCCGATTTTAGAAATGGCCGGTCTCGTGTGCGGTGTCGTCTTCACCCACCCTACGGAACAGACGCTCTATGTCGCCGGGGACACGGTCTGGTATGACGAAGTCGCCAAGACGATTCAAGCGCATCAACCAGCAGTCATCGTCGTCAACGCCGGGGACAACCAATTCGTCGAAGGCGGGTCGCTCGTCATGAACGAAGAGGACGTCCGCCATGTTCACGAGGCTGCCCCGTCGGCGACGATTATCGCGGTCCACATGGAAGCGGTCAACCATTGGAAACTATCGCGTCCTGACTTACGTGCCTATGCTGCATCACACGACTTCGCCGATCGCCTCATCGTTCCTGAAGACGGCGAGACGATTTCACGCTAACGAAACGACGGCCCTGACCTTTCACGTCAGGGCCGTTTTTAGCTTCATCTTTAACTCGCATTTGTGGTATTCTATGCTTCATACCGATGCCATGTCACCCGTTTTTTGCCTCGAGGGAGTTTTGTGAGAATGAAGAAACGCGTCATTTTGCTCATGTCCATCTTTTTGTTAATCAGCTCCCTGTCTCAGGCGGCAATCCCGAAACCGAAAGCCTATAACGACCGCAGTCTCATCTATTTGACGCTCGATGACGGGCCGAATCGGAAGACGGGCGCGCTGCTCGATGTCTTGAAGAAGCATCGGGTGAAGGCGACCTTCTTCATCCTTGGGAAAAATATCAAGGGAAATGAGCACCTCATCCGACGCATCGTCGCTGAAGGCCATCTGATCGCCTTGCATGGGATGACACACGTGCGCGAGGAGTTTTACGCGTCGCCGATGACGGCCGTGCGTCAAATGAAGGACGTGCAACGTCTCATTTATGAAGTGACCGGCATTCATACGAATATGGCTCGCACGATTTACGGTAGTGACGCAGGCATGACGCCTGCGCACTGGCAAGCTATGGATGAGGCTGGTTTTGAGATTTGGGATTGGAACGTCGGCAGTCTCGATCACATCTATAAGAAAGACAACGCGCCAATCGAGCAGCGTGTGTTCAATCGGCTCGAGGCGAATTACGAGATGAATATTGCTTCCATCATCCTGGCGCACGATCACTCGATGACACCGCAAGCGCTCGATACAATCATCCGCTACGCGAAAAAACGCAATTATGAGTTCCGGACGTTAGAAGGGGTACATCCCCCATACAACTTTTTCAATCCGTGGGAACCGAATGAATAAGAAAACGCTGAGTCGCGCAACTCAGCGTTTTTGCTTACATTTCGAGTTCCGTAAATGCAAACGGGACGAGCTCTTCCAACGTCACTTCTTTCACGTCGGCGTTGCCGTTCGTGAGCAACACTTTGAAGTCCGGGTCGCCGAACTCGACGAGCACTTGGCGGCAGATGCTGCATGGCGGCAAGAAGTCGACCGTGTCACCTGACACCGCGACGGCTTCGAAGTCGCCTTTTTTATAACCTTGCGCGACCGCTGTGAAGATGGCCGTGCGCTCGGCACAGTTCGTCGCACCGAACGAGACGTTCTCGACGTTGACGCCGTCGATGACCGTTCCGTCCTTCATAAGAAGCGCCGCTCCGACGCGGAAGTTTGAATACGGCGAGTAGGCGTTCTCTTTCAATTGGCGGGCACGCTCGACTAATTGTTGTTGGTTCATGGGATCATGGTCCTCTCTGACTCGAAATGAACTGATGCCAGTTCCCGGCCTCTCTTTTTTGGGCAGGATTTTTAGCATACACCTCAAGCGCTAGAGAAGTCAATGAAATTTTGAAAGCGGTCACAAATTTATTTGATTTCGATTAGTTTCTCTAAGTTCGCACCGTTTGATGCAATGACTTGTTTATACCAATCAAATGATGTCTTTTTGCGACGTTCCATCGTCCCACTTCCATCGTCATGACGATCGACATAAATGTAGCCATACCGTTTCGCATATTCTCCTGTCGATGCGCTGACGAGGTCGATACATCCCCAGCTCGTGTAACCAATCAACTCGACGCCGTCACGAATTGTCTCGTACATTGCCCGGATGTGATCCGCCAAATATGAGATTCGGTACTCATCATGAATCTGACCATCTTCCTCGACTTGATCAAAGGCACCAAGCCCGTTTTCAACAATGAAGAGCGGCAATTGATAGCGGTCATATAACTGGTTGGCTGTTAGCCGTAATCCTTTCGGATCAATCGTCCATCCCCATTCAGATTGTTGCAAATAAGGGTTTTTCACAGTCGGGAAGACGTTGCCAGCTGTCATCTTATTCAAGATATCTGGATCCGTACTGATGCATCGACTTGAATAGTAACTGAAACCGATATAATCAACGGTATGAGAGCGTAATAGTTCTTGATCTCCTGGCTCCATTTCGATTTCAATGCCTGCGTCTTTCAATTGACGGAGCGCATAGCCCGGATAGGCACCTCTTGCTTGAACATCGATGAAGAAAAAGTTTTCCCGATCTCGTTCCATTGCCTTCTCCACATCGTCTGGGTTACACGTATATGGATACGTCATCGCAGCCGCGAGCATACACCCTATTTGAAGATCCGGATTGATTGAATGACCGATTTTGACAGCTGCTGCACTGGCCACTAACTGATGGTGTGCTGCTTGATATTGGATGTGTCTCTTATTCTCGCCTTCTTTAAAGACAAGGCCTGCTCCCATGTATGGAAGATGGAAGAGCATATTGATTTCGTTGAACGTCATCCAGTAACGTACTTTTTGATGGTATCGTGTCAAAATAGTCTCTGCATAACGTTCAAAGAAGGTGACCATCTCTCGATTGCGCCAACTACCGTATGTCTGAATCAAATGGACGGGGACATCAAAGTGAGCCATCGTAACGACAGGTTCAATCTCATGTTTTCGTAACTCATCGAACACATCATCATAAAATCGAAGGCCCTCTTCATTCGGCTCTGTCTCATCCCCTTTCGGGAAAATCCGAGCCCACGAAATCGATAGACGCAACGCTTTGAATCCCATCTCAGCAAATAAGGCGATATCTTCTTTGTATCGATGATAAAAATCAATGGCCTCGTGCGAAGGATATGTCTCACTTTCAAGCGGTGCATAGCTCGGTAATTCACCGAGCATGACCGACCGTCGTGTCGGACCGTTCGGAATCAAATCAACCGAAGCGAGTCCTTTGCCACCTTCTAGATATGCCCCTTCGGCTTGGTTAGCCGCAATGGCTCCACCCCATAAAAAGTTGTTTGGAAATTGCATCGACTCATCCTTTCTTAAGCAAGTGCAGGGTTTGCCAGCGCACTCACAGATACTTGGGTTTTGTCGAACGTCACATGACGTTCTTCTGATAAATTCGTGAAGACAACTGGTGTAATGACTTCATAGCCAGCTGTTTGAATCGCCTCTAAGTCAAACGTAATCAATACATCACCCTCATCAACTCGTTGACCTTGCGTCACATGAAGATCAAAGTGTTTCCCCTCCAATTGAACGGTGTCGATCCCGACGTGAACTAGCATCTCTAAACCAGAATCCGAGCGAACTCCGATAGCATGCTTGCTTGCGAACACGGCTGTGACTACACCCGCTATCGGCGCAGTCACTTTTCCTTCAGACGGGATAACGGCAAATCCTTGACCCATTGCGCCACTAGCGAAGACGTTGTCAGGCACTGTCTCAATGGAAACGATTTGCCCTGGGACTGGACTTGGAATCGTCATGTTGTCTGATGACGTCTCTGTTTCTTCTGTCTCTGCTTCAATCGGATCATCTTCAAATCCGAGGATGTACGTCAAGACAATCGAAAGAACAAATGAGACTGCGACGCCAAGCAATAGTCCATAGAACGCAGTCATACTGTCACCGATAAACACCGGCAATGTCAATAATCCTGGAGGACCAGAAGCGACGGCGACACTGCCAAAGTGACCGACAATCCCCCCACCGACTGCCGCACTGATGACTGCTGCAATAAATGGTCGTTTTAGACGTAACGTGACACCATAAACGGCTGGTTCTGTAATCCCGAACAAGGCCGTGATACCTGTAGACCCAGCAAGTGTTTTTAGTTTCTTATTTTTTGAACGAAGCATGACACCGAACGAAGCTCCAGCTTGCGCGAAAATAGCTGGCGCTGTCGCAGGCTTAATGTAATCGTATCCTTTTGTAGCGATGTTATTGATGAAAATTGGAACGACTCCCCAGTGAATACCGAAGATGACGAGCACTTGCCACACTCCCGCAATGAACGCACCGGCAAGGATTGGATTGAATGCTAGTACTTTTAAGATGAATGCGGCAATCAAGTCACCTGATGTAACGCCAATCGGTCCAAACACGATGAGCGTAAGCGGGACGATTGTCACAAGCGAAATAAGCGGCGTCACAAAATTTTTGACACTCTCATGAATCCGTTGATTGAAGAATTTTTCAACGTAACTCATAATCCAGATTGCTAAAATGATTGGAATGACAGTCGACGTATAAGACATCATCATGACCGGAATTCCAAAGAAGTCGGTCGCAACCGCTTCATTTTTTAATTGAATGATAGACGGATAGATCAAAGCACCCGCAACCGTCATGGCTACGAACTGGTTGGCACCAAACTTCCTTGCAGATGTAACCGCTAACAAAACTGGTAAGAAGTAAAACAGGCTATCTGCTGTAGCGTTCAAGATAATATAAGTCGTTTCGTCTGTCGCGAGCCAGCCTGCGTTTGTCGCAATCGCCAATAACCCTTTTAAAATACCAGCTCCTGCCATGACACCAAGTAATGGTGTGAAAATACTTGAGATAATGTCGATAGCGCGACCAAACACATTCCCTTTCTCCCCATCTGATGAGTCGTCTGTCGGTCTATCAATTAAGTTCGTCTGCTTTCCAATGGCTTGATACACTTCCGGGACGTTGTTCCCAATGACGACTTGGAACTGACCGCCACTCTCCTTCACCGTAATGACACCATCAAGCCGTTCCATTTTAGCTTTATCCGCCTTCGACTTATCTTTTAAGACGAAGCGTAAGCGTGTCGCGCAATGTACGAGTGACTTCACGTTCGCCTCTCCACCAACCTGTTGCATGATTTCTTTTGCCAGTTGATCGTATTTCATGTGACACCTCCATTTTGTTTGAAAACGAAAAGAAACCCAGACGAAAACGAGGAACGTGTCTCATGAACACACGTATCGTTTCATCTAGGTTTCGCCTGCATGACCAGTGACAATCCCAATGAATATTCATTTTATAACCATATAATACCTATATAATCAATTAAATGTCAAACTTTATTTTTATCTTTTATTAATCTTGTGATGTGAACGGTTAAATAGAGCTTTTCTTCATCAGTTAAGGTGTACGCGTAATTTTTACGAATGAACGTTGATACTTTTTCGGTGCAAGCATAAGCTACCGGATATTGTGTTTTTACTAAATCGAAAAGCGGACCTTCATCCCCTTCATACTCGGTTTGTGTCACAAGGCGTTGGGCAAAAAACTTTAAGTGAGTCACGAATCGATGATACGTCAGTGACGACTCATCCCACTCTAATGAGAAGTGATACTTCACGAGGTTCAGTATTTCCTGAATCACTTTTGTCATCGAGACGATGTTCGGCATCTCTTCATTCAACTCGGCATTGACGATATGTAGAGCGATATAGGCCGCCTCATCCTCCGGCAATTCCACACCAAATCTGGACTTCACCAGTTCAAGCGCCTGCACCCCGACACCAAACTCCTCCCGATAGAGCCGTTTGATTTCCCAAAGCAACGCATTTTTGATGTCGAGTCCTTTCTCATGACGCTCTAAAGCGAACTGCAAGTGATCCGCAAGCGACACGTATAAGAGTTCGTTCAGCTTCTTCCCTAGCGTCAACTTGGCTAAATTGATAATATCGTCCGTCAGCGTAATGACTTCGACCGGAATTTCTTCCAATAATAATTTAAACCGTTCATGGTTCCCAGCATCGTCCAAATAGAAAATCTTGTCGACTTGTGATTCAAGAATCGTCTCGCCCGAACTTCGCTTAAATCCAATCCCTTTCCCCATAACAACCCGTTCCCTACCTGCCTCATCATACACACTAATCACATTGTTATTAAAGATTTGATGAATAATCACGGAGGTCCTCCTCTCGACCAATAAAAATAAAAAAACCCAAATCAAAAGACACGTTCGACACGTGTAGCCTTTGATTTGGGTTTCGCCTGCATGACCAGTGACAATCCCTATACCACTTTATCTTAAACTATTTTTGTTAACGGTTACAACCCTCAATTTTTCAAACAGTTTTTACCGGTTGCGTCCTCATATTAAAACGATGATGCATTTGTTTGATTCCACTGGTTGATAAATCATCTCTTAAATCAAAAAGAGCCTCGTCCCACCAGACGAGGCCATTGTCACTTATAACTCCCCTCTCCGGTTCATCCGGATCAAGAGATAAATCAAATACGGCGCCCCGACCATGCCGGTGATGACACCGACCGGGTAGCGGGCCGTGAAGGCGAACTGACCGATGAGATCGGCCGCGAGCACCAAGATGACCCCGACGAGTGCCGCCGGGATGATCGTCGAACGACCGTCCCCGACGAGCCGCTTCGCGATTGGTCCCGCCAGGAACGCGACGAACGCGATCGGGCCGGTCGTCGCCGTCGCGAGCGCCAGCATGAGCACCGAGGCGACAATGAGCAGTACCCGCGTCTGGTTCGTCTTAACGCCAAGCGACGTCGCCGTCATCTCCCCGAGCTCTAAAATCTGGAGCTGTCGGCTGAGTCGGAGGATGACCGGCAGACAGAGTGCGACCGCAATCATGAGCGGCGGGAGCGTCTCCATCTTCACCCCGTTCAAGCTACCGCTCAACCAGCGCATCGCCGTCCCGACATCGTTTTGGCGGCTGATGAGCAGCAGATAGTTGATGACCGCCGTCAGCATCGCTTGAATCCCGATGCCGACTAAGACGAGCCGGCCGATCGAGAAGGCGGCGCCTTTCGACAAGAAGTAGATGGTGAGGACGGTCAACAGCCCGCCGATGATCGAGATGATGGAGACGAACGTATCGCTCGCCTGTAAGACGACGATGCCGAACACGGCTGCCGCACTCGAACCGGTCGTGATGCCGATGACGTTCGGGTTGGCGAGCGGGTTACGAAGCATCGTCTGGAACACCGTCCCGGCGATGCCGAACGCGAGTCCGGCGAAGACGCCGGCGAGCATGCGCGGCAGACGGATTGTGCCGACGGCGAACGAGGCACCCGGTACTTGTTCCCCGAACAAGACACGAATGACGTCTGCGACCGGATAAATGGTATTACCAAGCATGAGCATCGTCGCGCTCAACGTAAGGGCCAGCGCGAACAAGACGAGCGTCACGAAGACGGTCCGTTGCCGACGCTTGCGACTGTTATGGATGATGGGTTGAATCGATTGGTTCGTCATACGCCACGCACCTTCACTTTCATCGTCAAGGCGATCAAGATTGGTGCCCCGACGAACGCCGTGACGATCCCGACTTCGAGTTCACCGGGACTGCCGAGCAACCGACCTGCCACGTCAGCGAACGTCAATAAAATCGCGCCGGTGAGTGCCGACATCGGGATGATGTACCGTTCATCCGCTCCGATGACCAAGCGGACGAGGTGCGGCGCGAGTAAACCGATAAAGCCGATTGGCCCGGCCAGTGCCGTCGCCGCCCCGCACAAGATGACTCCTGCGAATGAGGCGATCCCTTTCAACGTGCCGATGCGGACACCGAGACCCGTGGCGAGCTCTTCCCCGAGCGCCAAGATGTTGAGGGACGGTGCCGCCAAGATGGCGATGACGATACCGCCGATAAAGAACGGCAGGAACGTCATAATCGAATCCATCGTCCCGGCCCCGACGCTACCGACTTGCCAGAACCGGAACTGGTCCATGACGTTTGAGCGCGGAATCATGATGGCCATGACGAGTGACGACAAGGCCGCACTCGTCGCCGCGCCTGCCAAGACGAGCTTGAGCGGCGTCGAACCGCCCCGCCCGAGCGACCCGATCCCGAACACGAACGCCGCCGTCAAGAGCGCGCCGGCGAGCGCGAACCAAATATAGTCGCTCGCGGTCGAGATATTGAAGAAGGCGATCCCGACGACGACGAACAGCGCCGCTCCCGTGTTGACCCCGAGAATGCTCGGGTCGGCGATCGGGTTACGCGTCACCGACTGCATCAATGCGCCCGAGACACCGAGTGCCGCCCCGCACATGAAACTGAACACCGTCCGAACGACCCGCTGCCGGACGATGTCCGCTTCATACGACTGAACAGCCGGACGGAATAAACCGTCAAGCAGTTCATCCCATCCGACTGTCCGTGAGCCGAAAGCAAGCGAAGCGAGCATACAGACGACGAGCAGGACGAGCGACCCTACGAGGAGGAGCCCGAACCGTTTCGGCGTGTGTAACTTCTTCGGCATATTCATTTGATTACTCGACTTTCGCGAGTGCTTCTGACACGAGTTTCACATAGTCATCAATCGTATATTCGATTGAGAGTGGTGATGGTGTCCCAGCAGCCGCGAGCGGCGTGTTATCTTCGATCATGACGACCGAACCGCGTTTGATGGCCGGCACTTTGCTGTAGAGCGGGTCAGCTTGAAGTGCTTTCAACGTCTCTTCGTTCCCGTAGGCGACAAAGATGTCGACGTCGTTCAAGATGTCAGCGTTCTCTGAGCTGAGCTCGAGGTAGAAGCTGTTTTCATCTTTGATTTGGCTCGTGATGTTCTCAGGGTACTCCATGCCGAGTTCTTCGATGAAGGCACCGCGTGGGTCACCCGTCGTGTAGATGTAGAACTTCGACAGGTCGTCCGGGCTGAGCGCGACGAATGCCGCTTTCTTCCCTTTCATCTCCGGTACTTCAGCTGCCTTGTCGGCGATGAGTTTCTCTGTGTCTTCAATCAACTGTTTGCCTTCTTCTTCCATGCCCATGGCCATTGAGTCGTAACGAACCGTGTCCTGCCATGATGACACCCAAGGCGTCTCTTGGTATGCGACGACCGGTGCAATCTCTGTCAACGTGTCGTAATCTTCTTGCGTGATACCTGAGTAGGCAGCGAGAATGACGTCCGGCTGTGAGTCGGCGATCGCTTCGAAGTCGAGACCGTCCGTATCTTGATAGATGTTCGGGTTTTCTTCACCGAGGTCTTTCAACTTGTCAGCCGTCCACGGCAACATGCCGCTGCCGTCTCGGACACCGTAGTTCGCAGCCGAGAAACCGACTGGTACGACGTCGAGCGCGAGCGCCACGTCTTGGTTCGACCAACCGACCGTTGCGACACGTTCTGGCTTCTTGTCGATGACCGTCTCGCCTAACGCGTGTTTGATTGTAATTGGATAGCCTTCTGCCGTTTCAGCAGATTCATCTGTCGTGGCTGCATCTTCATTGTTCGCGCCGCATCCTGCGAGCACGAGCACGAAAGCAGACATGATGATGAACATATGTAGCAGTTTCTTATAGTTCATGTTCGAATCCCCTTTTTTCTCTATGACAACGTTTTACGCCGACACTGATAATCATTATCATTTATGAGTATAGGATGAATCCGGGAGCGCTGTCAATCTGAACTTCAAGATATTCGAGGAAAAATAGAAACAGCCCGCGTCTCTCATTCGATGAGAGACACAGGCTTCAACGGTTGCGCCGCATCACATCCGCCATCGGACACCCTGCTTGCTCGAGCTCGGAGACGATGCGTGTATAGTCCGTCTCGTTTCGATTCTGACTCAGCTTGAACGCGGCCTGCATCTCTTCGATGTCGATGCGGAACCCGACGACGCCATATTTCTGTCGCTGCACCGGCTCGGACAATTCCTCCCAGACGACGGCGTGCTCACGGTCCCCTTCATGGTCTTGAAGCAGTCCGGCCAGATCTTCCTCAAGTTGTGTCTCGTTCATAATCGTCGCCTGTCCGTAGGCATGCACCGCCTGATAGTTCCATGTCGAGACGTCCTCATGCCCGTACCACGACGCCGACACATAGGCGTCCGGGCCTTGGACGATCAAGAGGACGGTCTGGTCTTCAATCGTTTGCCACTGTGGATTGTTTTTGGCGATGTGTGTCGTGAACCAGACGTGGCCCTCTTCCTCATGGAAACGGAGTGGCACGTGCGTCGCGATCGGTTTTTGGCCATCATACGTGACGACGGTGCCGAACGGATGCGCCTTCAAGAAATCGTGCACTTCTCTCGGATCGTTCACGGCGTAAAGTTTTGGGACGTACATCGTATTCCTCCTGTCTGGTTCGTTCATCAACTGACTGGCCCTCCCGTATAATTCATGCCAACTAGGGTAAAGAGTAGATGACGCGATTCAACTAAGGAGGGATCTCTATGAAACCGACGATTAAAGCATTCGTGTTCGATGTATATGGGACCTTGTTCGACGTCCATTCCGTCAAGACGGCGTGTGACGAACAGTTCCCCGGAAAAGGTGACCAAATCAGCCAGACGTGGCGGACGAAACAGCTCGACTACTTCTTTACCCGCCACATCATGGGGCGCTACGAGGACTTCTCCGTCGTCACGCGCGACGCGCTCCGGTATGCGTTGTCGGCGGCCGAAGTGACGTGGACGACCGAGACGGAGGATGCATTGATCGCCACTTACGCCGACCTGTCGCCATATGAAGAGGTTGAAGACGTTTTGCACCAACTTCATCATAAACAGACCATCGTTCTATCGAACGGGACGGACGCGATGCTCTCGGAACTCATCCAAAACGCCGGTTTCACCGCCCTGTTCGACGAACTCGTCAGCATCGACGGCATCAAACAAGCCAAGCCGTCACCGGCCGCCTACATGCACTGGTTCAAGAACAGCGGATTGAAGCGGGACGAGGTGCTGTTCCTGTCCTCGAACGGTTGGGACATTGCCGGTGCGAAGAACTTCGGATTCCATACCGCTTGGATCAACCGCGACAGCAAACCGGTCGATATGCCCGACCTGGCTCCTGACGCCGTCTACGAGGACTTGTCAGGCATACTGGAATGGGTCACGGACGAAGCGGCTTGGCCATAATCAAATCGACTTGAGCGTCGTCACCCATATAAAACGTATGCGCCCCGGTCTGGACGAAGCCGTGCTTTCGGTAAAAGGCGAGTGCCTTATGGTTATGTTCCCACACACCGAGCCAGATTTCACGTTTGTTCAGTTCGCCTGCGCATGTGATGGCCTGGTCGTACAACGCCTTGCCGACGCCACTTCCTTGGAACTTCCGTCGCACATAAATCCGTTCGAGTTCGAACGCCTCTTCGCCCATGGCCTCGGTCTGGGCGTGGTTGGCGTTCACTTTTAGATAACCGGCCACTTCCCCGTCGAGTATGGCGAAGAAGAACTGTGAGTCCGGATTCGAAAGCTCTTTTTTAAGTTGCGCTACGTTGTACGCCCACTCGAGATAAGCGGCCAGATGCGCCGGGTCATTCTCGGCTTCGAACGTCTCCGTGAACGTCTCGATGCTGATGTCTCGGAGCGCGTCGATGTCTTCGATTGTGCAAGCTTTGATGGTGATCATGATTGTTCCCCCTAGTAGTCTCGTTTCTTTCCTTTCTTCACCGCGTCCCAGTCCCCTTCGATATTGTGGCGGACCCGCTTCAATAGCCGGAGTAGCTGCTCGGCTTCCTGGTCACTCAGCCCGGCGAGCGCGACGTCCGTCGAATGTTCGTGCTCGCGGATGATGACCGGGTAAAGCGCCTGCCCCTGTTCGGTCGGGACGAGCCGTTTGATTTTCTTGTTGTGCGGGTCGTCCTGCTTGATGATCAACCCGTTCGTCTCCAACTTTTGAATCGCCCGCGCCGCCGTCGTCCGGTCGACTTTGATGAGTTCGGCGAGCTTCTCTTGAATGATGCCCGGCTCCTCACAAATCCGGACCAAATACAGATATTGCCCTTTCGTCAGCTCGAGCTCTTTGAACTCGATATTGCTGATCGAATCGAGGGCGCGGGCAATCATCCCGATTTCACGCAACTGGTCTCTCATACAATCCTCCTGATTGTTGTATTTACAATATGTTACGTTTAGTATAATCCATTTAGTTGCATTTGCAACAAAAAGTATTTTGGGTATGAACTTTGATTATGTGAGAAAATGGAGGTATCATTCCACGAAACGAGGGGATCTCATGGCACACCGCATTTACACGACGAGCTTTGCGAGCGTCTATCCGCTTTACGTCGCGAAAGCCGAACGGAAAGGCCGGACGAAAGACGAAGTCGATACGATTATCCGCTGGTTGACGGGCTATGACGAGGCCGGACTCGAGCGCCAACTCGCTGCCGAGGTCGACTTTGACACATTCTTCACCGCTGCGCCCAAGATGAACGAAGACCGCGCCCTCATCAAAGGCGTCGTCTGCGGCGTCCGCGTCGAGAATGTCGAGGAGCCGCTCATGCGCGAGATTCGCTATTTGGACAAACTCGTCGATGAACTGGCCAAAGGCAAGGCGATGGCGAAGATTTTACGAGGAGGCGACGTCTGATGGACTATACGATACTCGTCGACGACAAGCGGCTCGACGCTTTCATCCATTTAATTGACGTCATCGATGCGAACTTACCGGCCGGGTTCGAGAAGACGACCGACGGGAACGGCATCCATTATGTCGTCCCGCTATCGGCGTATCCGTCCGGATATCACGTCACGCCGGGCACCCCGCTCCCGTTCTTGAGCGTCATCGCCCAGAAGAACCATGTCGCCGTGTATCATATGGGCGTCTATAGCGACCCGGAACTGCTCCGCTGGTTCGAGGAGTCATACGCCGCCCAAGTGCCGACGAAGCTCGACATGGGCAAGAGCTGTATCCGCTTCAAAAACGTGAAGCATATCCCATATGAGTTGATGGGTGAACTCGTCTCGAAGATGACACCAGAACAATGGATTGCTGCGTACGAGTCACGTTAAAAAAGGCAGGTCGATGGCGACCTGCCTGTTTGGCATTCCTTATTTTCCCCGCTTCCCAATAGTCGGAAACGGATTGAGTCCGTCCTCATCATTGCGGCCTTGCCAGATATACTGCTACAACTAGGAGAGCTACCCCTAAGACAATCAACAATTTGTAAAACATGTTTTGTTTTCTACGAACAACACCAATCACGGTAAAGAAGATACCGAGTAGGAATGATAAGACCATTGCGATGAATCCCATTTTATTCGCTCCTTTTAAGCTTAATGATTCTCTCGTGACGATTGGCCACGTCCAAATCATGTGTCACGGTAATCACTGTCGTATTGAACTCGCGATTCATCTCAAACAATAAATCGATGATGCGCTCTTTGTTTTCCGGGTCTAGTGACGCAGTCGGCTCATCGGATAAAATGATTTGGGGATTCATAATGACAGCCCTCGCAAAAACAGCTCGCGACCGTTGTCCGCCCGAACATTCCAACGGTTTCTTCTTCAAAATGGACTCGATTCCAATCTTACTCACAATCCGCTTGAAGTGTTCCTGGGCGCGTGGGTCTTTTTCAAGATTGGCATACATGAGCGGTAACTTAATATTGTCCTCGATGGTCAGCGAATCAATGAGTGCCGATTCCTGAAGCACGAATCCAATCTTTTGATTGCGCCATTTCGCTAATGTATCCCGTGACAGCCCCTGAACAGATGAATCAAATAGCTCATAGCTCCCTTGGTAGCGTGTATCCAGCAACCCGATGATATTGAGCAACGAGGTCTTCCCGACGCCAGACTCCCCTATAATCGAGAGCTTTTCCCCCGGTTGAACCTCTAATTCAAAATCATGCAGGATGGAAAATCCTTTCTTATCGAACGCTTTTTTCTGAATTTCTAACTTGATGATGCTACTCATTGCAAAACCCCCACCGAGATTGGAATACCCTTGATTTTTTTGAGCGCCAGTTCCACAATCATCACCCCGATAATCACGTCAATCAATAGAACGCCTAAGAAGGCGATCCAATCCATACTGATTAAGCCAAACACCCCATACGTGGCAAAAATCGAATCTTTTCTCATCCAAAAACCGTATCGATTGAACGCAGTGATCGCGAATAGGATGACGAGGTTGATCGAGAACAAAATCGCAAAGTAGCTGTAAAAAATGGTTCTCAGTTTGGAATAACTTAATCCCACTAATAAATTGACCGTAAAATCTTTAATCATGAGTCGAACACTGATTAATGTATTCCAAGTCGCCAGACACACAATGACAACGAGTAACACGAGCGTAATCGCACTGACCATCTTCAAAGAGCTTACATAATAATCTTCAAAGTACTTAAAATTTTCTTGTTGGCTAAAAAAGTTAAAGTCCAACCCTAGATTGTTCTGAATCTGTTCATTCAACTTCGTTGCTTCTTCTTTCGTCGAATCAAGCAGTACGATGTCCATCAAACCGTTCAAGTGGAGGTCAAGACCCGCGTTTTGAATAAATGGCTCGTTGACGGGGACGATGACTGAAAAGTTGTAGTAGTTCTTTGAATTCGGTGCATAAAAGTTCGAGCGGTGCGTATTTTTCTCCAAGACCCCTTGCACTTTCAAATCGACCGCTTGTTGGGTGACCGGATCCGTGATTTCGATTTTCGATCCTACCGGATACGTTGAAGCCAGACCTCCACCTATCAGAACCGGGATGTCATCTTGTTTAAATTGATAATCAAAGTTCAACTGATCGCCTTGCGCCAATTTGAATTGATTGAGTTGGTACGCCTCTTCATTGATGTAATTAAACGACACTTCCATATCATGTTCATTCTCTAAAGAGGTCGTAAAGCCGTCAGCTTGTAAGGCATATGTATGATTGTTGTTTAAATAATCGTAAAGTTTTCTCGTTTCTTTGATGTCGATTCGATCAAAATCAGCTTCACTCTCTGGATCTAGATTGGCGATATAATTCCCTTCTCGATTGAACGTTTCAATTTCTTGATAGCCTTGAGCAGTCGAAATAATGGAACGCGTGGCACTAAAAGAGAGGTAATTCGCTAGGAAAAGTAATAGGATCATTCCCAGAACAAGGATCCATCGCTTCAAAAATATTCTTGTTATAAAAAAGTGTAAAATTCTCATTCTCTTTTCACCTGACCTGCACTAATTAATATATATACGATAAACAGCAAGACGAGATAAAGGTTGCTGGTTACATTCAAATCTAAGTAAATGTTCAATGAGAGGGATAGTAAAAAACTGAACCCCAAGATCGCCAGGCTATTTAACATGTAGCGGCGAATCACTTTTTGCTTCGTGTCTCCGACAAGGATGCGGCAAGAGATCTCTGTTTTTCTCCGATTTAAAAATTGATAATGGAAGATCATCATAATAAATGTGAGAAGAATACTGATGATCAATTGATAGTCGACAATGCTCTCAATGAATGACATTAAGATAAACGAACCATCTAAATCTACAGTCCGCACATACATCAATGTCAAATTTGCGGCAAAACAGAAGAGATAGATGACAGAAGCTTCAAACACATCATTAAATCTAAATAAAGAATATTTCATGACCTACTCCTTACAGATGGCATTTATAAATTTATGGTAACACGTATGAATAAATGCCAACTACCTAACCAAAAAAAACAGTAAGTTATAATTTACGATTAAATAAAAGTAAGCTGCCATTCCATTAAACATAGAAATCCATCACATCATGTAGACATGAATTCAGACCCTGTAGGAACATGCCTATCGGGCCTGATTCACGCCCTCTACTTGCAAAGAAAGTCTAATTATTTCAGTGCACCGCGGGCCCAGCTGAACTTCGTTGTGTACTTGTCTCCCCATCGTAAATCGTCCCAAACGGAGCCTGTCACTTTTGAGCTGTATGCTACTTTACTCAACAATGTTCTACCGTCGCGCGTATATTTGAACGAAGTAGATTTGTATTTTGAACTACTGTAGTTCCAAGCCGCACCATTGTACTTGATTTGGAATGATTCTTCTGTAGACGCTCCACTAGATGACGTACCGAACGTCGCTGCCGAGGCAGACCCTGCGCCTACTAAAAGCGCGCCGACCACTAAAGCTGAACTCGCAAACCGTTTTGTCTTCTTGTTCATCATACATTCCTTCTTTCCTGTTAATTTTTTGAAATTTAAAGAGTTGATACACATAAAAATCTAGCATATTTCACATTAAATTCAATAAAATGATAACAGATTATTACAATTTGATTCATTTTACATAAAAAGTATTCAGTCGATTATGACGAACTACCCATGGTCATTTCATCCACTCAATGACCCTCGCCTGATAGATTAATGTGACCAACGCCTAGGGTCCCTAAGTTGCTACGTTTCTATAAAACAGAATTCAACCTAAAAAAGCAGGCAGGTCGATGGGCGACCTGCCTGTCCGTCATACGTGGAATCGTTTTGTCATTTGACGCATCTCGTCTGCCATGTTCGACAGCTCTTGGGCCGAAGCTGTTATTTCTTCCATCGACGCCATCTGTTCTTCCGTCGCCGCCGAGGTGTTCTCGGTGTCGGTCGCCGTCGTCTCCGTAATGCCTTGAATCTCGTTCACTGATCGTAAAATCTCGGTCGCTCCGGCCGCCATCTCTTGGACAGAGCCTGACACTTCCTCGACTTTTTGACCGACTTCTTCGATCGCCCGCTTGATGTCCTCGAACGCTAGCCCAGCCTGTTGGACGTTCGTGACGCTGTGGCCCATCTCGCTCTCGACGACATGCATCGTCTGGACGGCTTGTTTCGTCTCCGTCTGCGTATCCCCAATCAATCCGGAGATCCGTTTCGTCGCGCTGGCCGACTCTTCGGCGAGTTTCCGGACTTCTGAGGCCACGACGGCGAAACCGCGTCCGTGGTCGCCGGCCCGGGCTGCTTCGATGGCCGCGTTCAAGGCGAGCAAGTTCGTCTGTTCGGCGATGCCAGAAATCGTACCGGTGATACTGCCGATTTCTTGCGAACGAACATCGAGTTGACCGATGACCGTCTGCAACGCCTTCACTTTTTCGTTCATCGCCTCGAGCTGGGACTCGAGCGTCATAATCAACTCGTTGCCGGTGCCGACTTTTTGAAGTGCCCCGTCCGACAGTTCAGTCATATGCTGGGCACTGTCTGAGACGTGATGAATCCCGTTCGTCAGTTCAGTGAGCGTGTTGCTCGATTCCTTCACACGCGTCAATTGACGGACCGAACCGGAGGCGATCTCCTCCATCGTCACTGCGACCATCTCAGTCGCTTTTGTCGTCTCTTCGACGTTCGATTTCAAATCATCTGATGACGTCGCGACGCGTCCCGCTGTCGTCGTGACGTTTCCAATCAAGTCACGCAAGCTGTCTTTCATCTCGTTGAACGAGTTAGCGAGAGAACCAATCTCGTCGCGCGAGGTGTACGTACTGTCGACTCTCAAATCACCGGCCCCGGCACGGCTCATGAGTCCATTCAATTCTCGAATTGGACGGACGATGAGGCGCGTGATGTAGACGCCGAGCCCAATCGAGACGAATGCCCCAATGGCGACGAGCACCCAGAACCACGTAACGGATTCGGTTCGATCGTTCTGCATCGTTTTGCTTGCCGTCTCGGCCTCTTGGTTGATCCCATCCATGAGCGTCGTGGCTGTCTCGACGAGCTTTTGTCGAATCGGTCGCAAGTCACTTAAATAGACACGGTATGCCGCAGCGTTCTCGGCGCGCGCGGCCGGCTGAAGCACGAGTTCTGTCCCTTTCAAATAGTCTTCGATTTGGCTGTTCAAGTCATCGACGAGTCCTTGCATCTCGGCGTCGGTTGAAGCGAACGTCTCGTTGAACAAAGCCAGGTTCTTCCCGATGCTGTCGCGACGCTCAGTGACACTGCCTTGTAATTCTTCGATTCGATTCGTTTCATCCGTCAGCATCATTTCGAGCAAATAACCGTCAAGCGCACGGTTGTCCGTCCGGATTTGACCGAGTGCCCGAATCGGCAGTAGACGTTCTTCATACAGTTCTTGCCCTTCGTCGGCCATGCGTCCCATGAAGACGTGACTAAGTGTGGCCACGAGCACAAGCATCGTGATGAAGACACTAATAAGTACTGCTAATTTTTTTGACATTTTTAAATTTTTCATGGTAATCCCTCCCACTTTATTTATCGTAGGGGAGAGGACTAAAATAAAGTCTGTTTATATAAGTGTTGACCTATTTTTCCATTTTTATCCACTTTATTGTGTCCAATCGTACATTGTGAGCGTATCGTGTAAGCCGGTTCATCTTCATTTAGGAATGTGATGCGATACGATAAACAAAAGAACTGATGGAAAGGAGACGTCCGCTATGCCCCGCTGGCTCAAACTTAGTCTCATGTTCACTCTATTCGGGAGCATCTTCTATATCACCCATTTTCACTACGAACTTCGTCCGTCCGACGTCCGCGATATCGTCCTGTCATTCGGCTGGTGGGGTCCGGTCGTCTTCTTTCTCATCTATGCAATCGGCCCCATCATCTTCTTGCCGACGTCTGTCCTATCCCTCGGCGCCGGTCTCGCATTCGGGGTATGGCCGGGTGTCCTCTATATCTTGTTCGGGGCGACGGCCGCGGCCGTGACCGGTTACGTCATGGCCCGCTTGTTCGGACGGTCCGTGCTCAAGGTCGAGAGCTACCCATGGTCGGAGAAACTGTTCACGCAGATGGAGCAACGCGGTTTTCTGTACGTGTTCGTCTTGCGGCTCATCCCGCTCGTCAGCTTCGATTTGCTCAGTTACGCCAGCGGCATTGCCAAGGTCAAATTCAAGTCGTTTCTCCTTGCGACCGTCCTCGGTATGATTCCAGGGACGCTCGCCTATAGCTTTCTCGGTGCGAGCCTCGCCTCGGGAAGCATCACCTTGGTCGTCATCGCTGCCCTCGTCTTCGTCACATTGATCGGCGTCACGTATTATTTCCGCGAACCGGTCAAACGGTGGCTCGGTCTCACGAACGACTAGAGAAGCACATCCGCTTCTCTTTTTTTTTGCTTCGGCGTGTAAAAACGATAAACATTCGGGTCAATCGGACGATACTCTAGTAGCTATATTGACCCATCACCAGGAGGAATCTATATGAGTTCTACGAAACGCAATCAATTAATGCTCGTCACCACGTTCGTCATCGTCCTTACGTCTGTCACCGTCCATCTGCTCCATCGCTTCACGGATTTTGCCTATACGTATACCGTGCTCCGAAACGGCGCCGTCGGTTACGCATATCCCATCACGACATGGGTCGTGTTCGCCGTTCCAATCGTGCTATCGATCGCCATGGTCGTCAGCCAACGTGTGAAACCACAACTGTTCCCGCACTTGATGATGCTCACGCTCACGTTTTCGAGCATCTCGACCGTCGCCGGTGGGCAAGGGCTCGTCGAGTATCACTTCTCAATTTTCGTCGTCTTGGCGATTCTGTCGTTCATGCGTCGTATCGACTTAATCGTCTACAGTACCGTTATCTTCGCCGTGCAGCATCTGGCCGGCTATTTCTTCGTCCCCGAAATCATCTGTGGGACGGCGGACTATCCGTTCAGCTTGTTGCTCGTCCATGCGGTCTATCTCATCTTACTGAGTGCCGTGCTCATCGCGCAGATTCATTTCCGTAACCTTGAGTCGTCGCGTGTCAAAGCACAGGAAGACGAGACTCGCCGTTTGCTGAAGCAAGCCGTCAACGATGCGAGTCAACTCGTGATGACACTCAAAAACCATGCGACCGAGCTCGAGACGGCGGCCAACCAGTCGCTCGAGTCCGGTGAACAAATCGCCGTCACCGTCGATCCGATTGTCGCCCACGCGACCGAGCAAGAAACGTCGATGAACCATGGGGCCGATGAGATTCAATCGATTCGCTCCCTCACCGCTCTCATCCAAGAACGGATGGCCCAGACGGCTGCCGCCTCGTCACGCATCGCGTCCGATGCCATCGCTGGGAACAGTGACATGCAACGGATGGAGACGAAAGTCGGTGAGATCATCAGTGAGTCGGAGCGGCTCGAACGTGTCGTTGCGACGATGTCGAATCGATCAACCGAGATTCAAGCCATCCTGCAACACGTCGAGACAATCAGCGACCAAACGAACATGCTTGCCTTGAACGCCTCGATTGAAGCCGCACGGGCCGGTGATGCCGGGCGCGGTTTCGCCGTCGTCGCTTCTGAGGTCGGCAAACTCGCCGTCCAGTCACGTGACTATGCAGCCGAGATGACACGCGTCCTCGGCGGGCTGATGGATGACACGATCGTCGTCCGCGATTCGGCACAGTTGTTCAAACGTGCGACCGAGAACTGCCAAACCGTCTCGGCCGACGTGACAGCGGTCTTCCACCGCTTGACCGAGGATGTTTCCGAGATCGATGGTCAAATCAGTTCGATTCAAGAGACACGTCAACGCGTGACGTCGCAGATGGAGACGCTCGAAACGCGCCTCGCGACGACGAAACAAGCGGCGAGCGAACTGCAGCAACAGATTCAGCACGTCGCCGCCGCGACCGAGGAACAAGTCGCCATCCAAAAAGAGTTGAGCCACATGTCGGACCGCCTCGCTTCGACCGCGAGCACGTTAGAAGACGTGACCGGTCAGCTCGAAGCCCGAGCGAACTAAAAAACAGACCGCGAATGTGAATTCGCGATCTGTTTTTTATGAATGACTGAAGAATGAAATTTTTGCAGTCGACCGAATGATGAGTACCGATACGAGCATGAGGATGGCCGCGATTCTGAAGCCCACATCCCCGATGACATTGAATTCATATCTCAGCCCGAACAATAATCCTAATCCTAAGACAACGCCGATTAAGAACATCACGTTTTTCATGTAATCGATTCTTCCTATGTACATCTATGATTATCCATTTATTGTTAGTATACCGGATGGGGATGACGTGTGCACAAATATGTGAAGACAAATCACTAATATTCATCAAAAAACGTCACGTTCTCGATGTTCGAAAACGTGACGTCACGATCGTTTATAACGTCGATACGAGCTTTTGAAGCGCCTCTTTGAGCGGCGTCACCGGACGACCGAGCACCAACTCGAAATCGTTCGACTCGACTTCGAGCGAGCCGTTGCGGATGCTGTCTTGAATGCCGACAACGATCGGGATTGCCCCTTCCGGCACCCCTGCGCCGCGCATGACGTCAGCGTACGCGTCGGTACTCACTTCTTGAAGCATCACTTCGCGCCCGAGCACTTCACTGAGCGCCTCGACGAGTTCGGCTTGCGTATGGAGCGGGCCGGACAACTCGAAGATGTTCTGTTCGAAGTCATCCGCGAGGAGCACGTTCGCTGCCGCTTCAGCGTAATCGTCTTGCAACGCCCAACCAACCTTCCCATCACGGGCAGCCGTCACCCAAGGTGCACCGGCAAGCACGCCTTGGATGCTACCAAGTTCGTTTTCTAAGTACCAGTTGTTGCGCAAAAACGCATGCGGGATGCCCGTCCGTTCGATTGCGCCTTCCGTCTCGACATGTGGCGGTGCCATGAGGTTTTGGCTCTCTGTCGCGTCGGCGAGACTCGTATAGGCGATGAACGATACGCCTGCGCGTTCGGCCGCCTCGACGGCGTTCGCATGTTGACGGATGCGCGTGTCGTTGTCGCCGTCCGCCGAGATGATGAGCAATCGTTCGACACCTTTGAACGCTTCATCGAGCGTCTCGGGCTTGTCGAAGTCCCCATGTCGCACATCGACCCCTTTCGCTTTCAGTGCTTCCGCTTTCTCCGGATTGCGGACGCTGACCGCGAGTTCACTTGCGGGTACCGACTTGAGCAACACATCAACAATTTTCGAACCGAGTTTTCCGGTCGCACCTGTGACTAAGTATTTCATAAATCATTTCCTCCCTTTAACCTGTAATTAAATCAGTTACATGTAACCATCATAGTTACAGCATCTTCGTTTGTCAATTGTTTGTTCCCTGTTATACTGAAGATGTAACCAATTCACTTACACGACTGTGCAGAAAGGTGGTAGCCTATGTCCATCAGTAGCCGTTTCGCGGTCGGCATTCATATCTTGACGTTGATCGAGGTCAATCAGGACGGCGTCACCTCGTCTGACTTTTTGGCCGGCAGCGTCAACACGAACCCGGCCCTAATCCGAAAAATCATGGCCATGTTGAAGAAGGCCGACTTGATTGAAGTGAAGCCTGGCGTCGCCGGAGCCAAACTGACGAAAGACTTGACCGAGATTTCGCTCTATGACGTCTATCGCGCCGTCAGTGTCGTCGAGGAGAACGAACTGTTCAGTATCCATGACAACCCAAACCCTGCGTGCCCCGTCGGCCAACATATCCAAGCGACGATCGAACCGATTTTCATCCACGCCCAATCGGCGATGGAGTCTGTGTTGAAGCATGTGACCCTCGCCGATGTCGTGAACGATGTCGCCACGAAAAGCCAAGCAACCTGAAGAGAGGTTGCTTGGCTTTTTTTCAGATGAGTCGATACTTTTTGAAGCTATTCGCAAGCCCGTCTTGATCACACGCGTCTGTCACGTCGTTCGCGACACGCTTGACCTCGGGTTTGGCATTGCCCATGGCGACACCGACCTCAACGTATTCGAGCATCTCGATGTCGTTCAACCCGTCCCCGTAGGCGAACGTCTGCGCTCGCTCGAGACCTAGATGTTCGAGCAGCGTCGCAATCGCCGTCGCTTTGTTGACGCCCGGGATGGACAGCTCCCCGCTGTTGGCACCGAATACGGCGACCGTGCTCGGGATGACGGTGAAGCGGGATGCGAACTCTTGTTGGATGACGTCGAGCGGGACAGACGAGCCGAGAAACGAGATTTTATTCACGTCGGGACGGACGAGGTCGACCCCTTCCATCATCGCGTCATGAAACGGCTTCAAGCCGCGTTCAATCGTCGCGCTCGCTTCCGGATTGTTCGCCATCAACTCGTCGATCATCGTCGCCACCCGTGCCTTGGCGTTGCCGCCGGCGAACAGGCCGTCGTTCGACTCGAGATAGAAGTCGATGCCGTGTTCGGTGAAGAACGAGATGAGATGACTCAAATCATCGACGGAGACTTGTTGATGGTACAGCACTTCCTCCTCGAGCTCGATGTAGCCCCCGGCTGCCCCGATGATGCCGTCAAAGCCGACGTCGAGAATGTCCGAGAATAGCTCGGCCTTCGAGCGCCCGGTCGATAAGAAGACGAGATGGCCGTTCTGTCGCGCTTGCCGGACGGCCTCTTTGGCCGATTCCGGAATGTTGCCATGGTCATCGACGAGCGTGCCGTCGACGTCTAGAAAGATGATATTTCGCATAATATCCTCCCTTTTTTTGTCCTGAAAACAAGAAAAACCTAAACCAGACGCAACGCGTGCGCCCAGTTTAGGTTTTGCCTGATGATTCAGTAACAATCCTGATGTATGTCGTTTTCCCTTCAAGCATACCGCTCGCGTATTTCGTTTGTCAAAGCAGGCCCCCATCCCTCACACCCGCCTCGATTCTCGTAATCGATGCCCCACTCGAAACCGTCGAAGTATTTTCGGTAAAAATAAACTTGACTTTAAGTTCATATGACCTTAAATTAATCATATAGAGTTCATACGAACCTAAAAGGAGGAATTATTGTTGACCCTACTCATCGCCTTTTTGGCACTCGTCATCTTCATGCTCGCACTTGACCTCGGGGTGTTCCACCGCAAGGCACACGAAGTCTCGCTCCGTGAGGCGTGGACATGGACGTTCGTCTGGATCGGAATCGCCCTCGCGTTCGGCGGTTGGTTGTTCTACTCGCAAGGCAGCACGGTCGCGACGGAATATGCGAGCGTCTACTTCATCGAGAAGGCGCTCGCCATCGATAACGTGTTCGTCTTCTCGCTCGTGTTCGCCTACTTCGCGATTCCGCTCAAATATCAGCACAAGGTGTTGTTCTGGGGCATACTTGGCGCAATCTTCTTCCGGGCCGTCTTCATCGTCGCCGGCGTGTCATTGTTAGAGAACTTCGGTTGGGTCTATTACGTGTTCGGTGCCTTCCTCGTCTATACAGGATGGATGATGTTCAAAAACATCGGCAAGGACGAGTCGCTTGAAGAGAACAAGACGATTCGTTGGCTCGAGCGCCGCTTGCCGATCACGCAAGACATCTCGTCCGGCAAGTTCACGCAGCGCCTAGGCGGCAAGCTGTTCTTCACGCCACTCTTCATCGCGCTCATCTTTGTCGAAATCTCGGATATCGTCTTCGCCGTCGACTCGGTCGCGGCCAGCTTCGCTTACTCGCGTGACCCGTATATCATCTTCTATGCGAACATCATGGCGATTCTCGGACTCCGTAGCCTCTACTTCGTCCTTGCCAACTTGATCGACCGCTTCTACTACTTGAAGCACGGACTCAGCTTCATGCTTGTCTTCATCGGGACGAAGATGATTTTCGGCGATGTGTACAAGATGCCGATTTGGATGTCGCTTGGGACGATCGTCCTCGTCATCTCGATCAGCGTCGTCTATAGTTTTTATAAAACGAAACCAAATCAACAGACAAACGTATAACAAAAGGGAGACGTGCTAGCCTCCCAGGTGGTTCACTTCTCAATTGTGGGTAAACCTTTAGTCTAGCAAACATAGAAAAGGTGGTAACGAATGTTTGACCGTATGGGTGATGTGAGTATTGGACTCGTCTTCGGGATCGTGTTGATGTTTCTGTTCAACAGTCTCTGGGGACTTGGAGTCGGCGTGATGTTAGGATTCTTTTTCCTCGTCGCACCGCGCTCGACAAACCGCCGTACTAGAAACTATATACCGCAGACAGACTAAACCGGGGCACATGCTTCGGTTTTTCTTCTGTATACTGGAGAAAACCCTTTAGGAGGAGCCATGAATTATTCAATGACGGAACTGACGGAGGCGAAGCGGCAAATCGATTCGATTCTCCAAAAACTGAACGAGACGGTGAGGACGCTCGAGGCGAAAGACTCCCCTGAGCGATACAAATCGCAGGTGACCCTCGCGAAACGACGGATTGATGCCCTCACGTTAGCGTTATATCTGATCGAAGAGAAGCTTCACAAGGACTTGTGAGAAATTTGGTTCAAATTCAAGAATTTTGCACATTTTGCACATTGTCGCATAGGCAATGCATACACGTTGCTTTACAATTTCACTTGAAGGCGTTTTAGGAACGTTTCAGCAGAAGATAGGGGGCGACACCGATGACACACAACCTTGAACCGATTGCTTCGTCTTCTTTTGAAGCGCACGACGACACTCCACCTGATCCGACCGAGCGAGACTGGACGAAACCGGATGGATTTGTCCAATCCTTGCTCGACAAGTCGCAGGCGATGGTCTGCTTTTATGAACCCGCGACGAATACGTTCTTAATGAATGAGAATTTGGCTCGACGCTTCGAGGTTTCGAAATCAAGCACGCTCGAGTCTTTTCTCGCGCGATGCCGGCAAATAGAAGTCGTACCGCGTGAACAGTTTGAGGCTTTCTTCCGCTCGATTTGCTCATCTGAGCCGGTCTCGACGCTCGAATGCTCGTTCGATACACATCTTTTTCAAGTCGTCCCATACTTTATCAATAACCCGGACAGCGTGTTCCTCACATGGTACGACCATACCGAGACACTTGAGTCATCTTTACGGAAAGAAGTGTTCCTCGCCGAGTTGTCACACGAGATTCGCACACCGTTGACGGCCATCAAAGGATTCACCGAACTGTTATTGCATCAACCGCTCACGCGTGAGAAGCAAGCGAATATGTTACGGCTGATTCAACAAGAGACTGAACGGCTCGAGCGGCTCGCCGATCATTATTTGGATTTTCAACGCCATGATGCGGTCGTGCTGAACGGACACATGGACGACGTGTCCGTCTCCCACATGTTAGATGAAATTCTTGCGACATTTCACGCGACGACCGCAACCCATACCATTTCCATACAGATCGAGCCAGAAAACATGACCATCGTCGCTCATGCGGATCGGGTCAGACAATGTCTGCAAAATCTTATTCATAATGCGATCAAGTATTCACCGCAAGGCGGCAATGTGTCTATATCGGCGTTTGAAGAGGCACATGAGATAGTCATTCAAATCCGTGATGAAGGCATCGGCATCCCCGCAGACGCGTTGCCTAAATTGTTCGAACGTTACTATCGAGTCGAATCAGAGGCTCACCGTGCCATCAAAGGGACCGGGCTCGGACTTCAAATTTGTAAACAATGCATGGACGCCCACGGCGGGAGTATCCACGTTGAATCGGTCGCCGGCATCGGATCCACGTTCACCTTACGTTTTCCGCAACGCCGTTAAAAAAAGAGAAGGATTTGGTCATGCGACCAAATCCTTCTCTTTATGAGCGAGCGGATGCTTGCGGCTGTCCGCTTCTTTCATATTCCCACCGTGCCAACTGTTCTAAAATCGGATAAAGGGACTCCCCTTCTTCTGATAATCGATATTCGACCCGGGGCGGGATTTCCGAATAGACGGTACGGATGATCAATCCGTCTTGTTCGAGCTCCCGCAACTGACGGGTCAATGTTCGCGGGGTCGCTTGCGGGAACAGGCGGCAGATTTCATTGAACCGCTTCACGCCGAGCGTGCCGAGCCGATGCAGAATCAACATCTTATATTTCCCGGAAATTTTTTGGACAATCGTTTCGACAGGGCACGTTTCCATGGAACCACTCCTTCAGTATCTTTAAGGATAGTATACGTCAAATTTGTGCGTACTTCTATTTTTGTACATAAACAAGTACGCTAGAGATATCTACTAGACAAAGGAGTGAATGTGATGCATATCGCAGTATTCGGAGGCAGCGGACGGACGGGGCGTGAATTGATCACTCAGGCTCTCGCCCATGGTCATCATGTCAAAGCGCTAGTCAGAAGCCCGAAAAAACTTGATTTGACCCATGACCGGTTGACGATTGTGAAAGGAGACGCCGAAAACCGGGATGATGTCTTCCGGACCGTTGAAGGAACGGGTGCGGTCCTGATGGCTCTCGGCCATACGAAGACATCGAACAAGGACGTATTGGAACAAGCGACATCCCACGTCGTTGCCGCCATGCATGCGTACAACGCGACACGCGTCGTCAATTTGACAGGTGCGACGATCAAAGTACCGAAAGACGTCAAACAGAAACTCATCAGCCGGTTCGCCGAGACGCTCATGAAGACGTTCGCGGGCGATTTACTGCGCGACAGTTACGTTCAAAAAGGAATCCTCGAGGCGAGCGGGCTCGAATGGACGATCGTCCGGGGACCTCTCCTATTAGAAGGACCTATGACCGGAACGTATCGGACCGGTTACTTCGCGTTTGACAAGCCGATGATCGACCGGGCCGACGTCGCCCATTTCATGTTGCGCGAACTCGAAGAGCGTCAATACGTGCACGAATACCCGCTAATCGGAAACTAACAGACGTGGCCGCATTATTCGGCCACGTCTGTTTTCGCCTCAGATTCCACGTTCGCTTTCGCTTCTTCCTCTTCTTTCTCCAACTCTTCAATCAATCGCTTCATCTCAGCGATTTCTCGTTCTTGCGCTTTGATGATTTCTTCTGACAACTGTTTCACGCGCGGGTCTTCGATTTCCGCCCGTTCGCTCGTCAAAATGGCGATGGAGTGGTGCGGAATCATCGCTTTCATCCAACTGACGTCATCGACCGTGGTCTGGCTCCGGACGAGCCATAACGACAAGGCGAAGACGAGCGCGCTCACGCCTAAGATGACGGCGTTCAGCTTCTTGTTCTTGTACATGCCCCACATGAACAGCAACATGACGAACGCCATGACCGAGCCCATGATGAGCGCCATGTACAGACGTGTCTGACTGAAGAAGACGTGGTCGAATTGGAACACGTTCAAATACATGAGCCAATACATGAGGAATGTCGACACGAGAATCATCACTCCGAATTTCGCATAAGGTTTCATTGTTCTCTCCTGCCTTTCTATTTATTTGCTTCTACGTATTCCTTTGCCTATTCTTTTTTCGTTAAAACCCCATGATTCATCTAGTCGAGCGAGCGTTCCTACCATTTCACTTCTTTTTCACAAACAGGGGCTATACTGTCAAAATGGACTTTGCCGACAAAGGAGACATCAAGACGTGTTAAAAAACCTGCAAGACCTGTTGACAGAGCTGAAACAGCTTGTGACATGGACGTATTTAGACAATCCTGCCGAAACGTTGATTGAAGGCATTTCCTTCTCCTCCAAAGAAATTAAACAAAATTTTTTATTCGTCTGTATATCAGGGTATCGACGTGACGGTCATGACTACGTGAACGAGGCAATCCACAACGGGGCCGTCGCCATCATCGCCGAACGTCCGATCGAGGCCCGGGTGCCTGTCATCTACTGTAAAGATACGAAACATGCTTTAGCTGAACTCGCCAGTGCGTTCTATGACCATCCATCGACGCGACTTCGTCTTCATGGCGTCACCGGGACGAACGGAAAAACGACGACGACCGCCCTGGCACATCAACTGTTCGACCGACTCGGCATATCCGCCGGCTTGATCGGCACACTCGGTATCACCTATTCCGGTCAGACGTTCGAGACACCGAACACGACACCCGATTCGCTAACCATCCACCGCCACCTCCACACCATGGTCGAGGCCGGCGTGACGGATTGTCTGATCGAGGTCTCGTCACAAGCCATTGCGGAGGGACGTATCGCGAACTTGTCATTCGAGACGACCTCGTTTCTCAATCTGTCGCACGACCATTTGGATTACCACGGCACGATGGAGACGTATGCGTACACGAAAGCCCAATTGTTCGCGCAATTATCGGATGTGGGTTGCGGCATCGTCAATGGTGACGACCCGTATCATGAGCTCATGCGATCCGTCGCACCACCTCACGCGAGGCGGTTCAGGTTCAGCCGTCATTCGTCTGTAGCCGATTTAACCGGTCAGACGGAAGCTGACCGTTTTATCGTTCGTATGGACGGAGAGACGGCGTTGTCTGCGCCCCCGTTCCTAGAAGACTATAACCTCGACAACACGTTATGTGCGATCAGTATCGTCCTTCAAACGGGTGTCTCTTTAAAAGAGATTGTCCCTCACCTCTCGAACTTAACCTTGCCGAGCGGGCGACTCGAGAAAGTGTCGGGCATCACGACACCCGTCTATATCGACTACGGACATACTCCGGATGCCATAAAAAAAGTCGTGACATCGCTAACGGCCCGTCATTCTCGTGTGCTCGTGTTACTCAGCGCCGCCGGTGAGCGAGACCGGATGAAACGTCGGATGATGACCGGCATGGTCGCCGCTTCAGGCGCCGACTTCATCTTGACTGTCCATGACCCGCGCCATGAAGATCCCCAGCAAATCCTCGACGATTTAGCGGATGGACAGTCTACCGAACTCGCCCATTTCGACGAGCGCGAAGAAGCCATCCGTTTCTTCTGTGAACGGATGGTAGACTATGACTGTGGCGTCCTGTTCGGGAAAGGGCATGACCGCGTCGAGCGCATAAACGACGAGCTCGTACCGTTCGACGAATCGGAGCTTGTCCGACAGTTCTTTACAAGGAGAACGTAGCACGACTCTCGAAATTGGTAGGAACGATGGACGAAAACAAAAGGAGGACAACAGATGAACATCTTGATTGTCGATGACGAAGTAAAAATGAGACGGCTCCTCCGCTTATTCCTCGAAGGGGACGGCTACACTTGCATCGAGGCCGCGGACGGACGAGAAGCCATGGAGCTGCTATCTGAACGTCCGGACTTGGTCATGTTGGATATCATGATGCCCGGTGTCGACGGGATCACGTTGTGTCGCCAAATCAAAGCACTCGACGCCGAACTACCTGTCGTCTTATTGACGGCCCGCTCGGATAGCGAGACGACGATCCGCGGATTGGACGCCGGGGCTGACGACTATGTCACGAAACCGTTCGAAGGCAACGTGTTGTTGGCCCGGATTCGCGCAGTGTTACGACGGAGCCGCGTCACGAATGTGAATTATGGACAATTGCGCTATGAAGAAGCGAGCGGACGCATCCTGTATCAAGAACAAGAAGTCGTCATGACGCCGAAAGCGACGGCCATCTTAAAGTTGTTTCTGCAACACCCGAACCGGTTGTACAACCGGATGGATTTATATGACTTGGTATGGCCTTATTCGTCCGAATCGGACCCGCGCACGGTCGACGCCCATATCCGTATGATTCGCGACAAACTCGGCGAGGCCGGCTTCCCGATTGACGATTATTTGAAGACGGTGTGGGGACGCGGCTATCGCTGGACCGAGGAGCGGTCGGACTCATGACGTTCCGACGCAATAGCCTCCCGTTCCGAATCAGTCTGATTTTTTTATTGACGACGTTATTGATTGAAGGTGTCTTGTTCTTATTGCTCTACCATACGCTCCTCGGTGAACGTGTTGTCGAAGAAATCGACCGGCTCGAATCGAGAGCGGAAAGCCATGCGAGCGTACTGGCGATGAGTTTTGATGAAGAGACGATTGGCCACGTCGCGACGATGGAGAGCGAGACCGATACGAAAGTCGCCATCACCGCTCCCGACCACTCGATTCTACAGACATCCAACCGCTTCCCCGACCCGCTCTCGGTGCTCGTCCAAACGGAAGCGGACCGAGGGGATGCCGATGTGACGACCATCCTCGAAGACGATTGGGAGAACGAACCGTATCTCGCAGTACGGACCCCGATTGATGCGATGGAAAATGCCACCCGTTACGGGTATGTGTATATGTTTCTACCGACCGAGATCATTCATGGCATCAGCCATCGGCTCCAACTCCGGTTTCTTTATATCACCGGCATCGCCCTCGTCATCACCATCATGACGTTCGTCTTGCTGAGCCGGTTGATTTCAAACCCGATTCAGCTGTTGCGCCGAGCGACCGAGGATGTCTTGACGAATCCCGAAACGTTGACCCTGCCGACGACTCGAGAAGATGAGATCGGAGAGTTGGCCCGCTCGATTGAGGCGATGTCGCTTGAACTGGATCGTCTCCGGAAAGAACGAAATCAGTTCTTGTCGGACCTCGCCCACGAGATTAAAACGCCGCTCACGTATCTGCAAGGATATGCCGAGATCGCATCCAAACCGCAGACGCCAGAGTCGTTAAAAGAACAGTCGATTCAGACGATTCTCGAAGAGAGCCAAGCGTTGACCGAGCTCGTCGAGAACGCGTTCCAGCTCGCCCAGTTGGACGAGAACACGTTCACGTTGCATCGCGAACCCGTGGCCGTCGATGCGCTCTGCGACGATTTGCAACGCGTGCTCACCACGATGTTCCGAGTGACACCGACCGCGTTTGCTAGTAGCACCGATTGCTCCTCCAAGGACGTCGTCTTACAGTTAGATCGACATCGCATCTTACAAGTGTTCCGCTCCATCGCCCACAACGCGATTCAACATAGCGAGGCACGCCACGTCCGATTCGATATGCAACTTACGGATGAAGCACTTCACTTCACGATTCAAGACGATGGGAAAGGTATCCCTCAAGAAGATCTGCCTCACATCTTCGATCGCCTGTACCGGGTCGAAAAATCACGTTCCCGTCGTACGGGTGGCAGTGGACTCGGGCTTGCCATCGCCCATCAAATCATCCGGTTGCATGATGGTACGTTGACCGTCGCCTCTGATTCATCTGGGACGATGTTCACCATCACTCTTCCGCCCCACTAAAAAAATCCGGCACCTGAGCTCAGGCGCCGGATTTTTTTCATTTCACTTTCCCTGCTTGCAACAGTTGCGTCCATTCCTCGTCTTCAAAGACGTACACACTGTTATCCGATGTCGCTAGCAACAATCGCCCGTTTTGGCTGACCAGTTCGATCGGGACGCTGTCCGCGTTCAGCGAGGGCAGCTCAACGGTCGTCTCCGTCTCGTCGGTCAAATCCGAGACCACAAGATCGAACGAGGCACCGTCTTTCGTGATTGACGCCAATTTCCCTTTCGTCGATGCCATCGTGACGATATTCTTCTGTTCCAGGAACGGCTCGAACGTATCTCCCCCGTCATCTGAAACGAGGATGCCATCTGGGCCATAGACGAAGACGCGTTTCGGTTCGCTCGCATCGGCCGTGATACCGGCGATGCCACGACCTTCGATCCCGTCCATCTTCATCGGCTCAAACGAGACACCGCCGTCGAGCGAACGATAAAAACCTGGCGCGAGCTCTTTTGTCGCTTGTTCTAAATACACGTAAAGGCTCTCGGATTCGAAGCCCGCACTCATATAGTGAAAATCGGCCTCGCCCTCTAGCGAACGAATTTCGAGCGTCTCGCCTTTCTCGGTTCCACGGACGACGCCGAGCGGATTCTTATACGGCGAATCCTGCGCCGGGTGACCGCTCGCGTAAAAGCCGTCCGCGACGAGCTCAAAGCCCATATAGTCATGCCGGTTCGACGACAACTCGTACCAGCCGTCTTGCCTGAATTCCATCAGTCCCGTATGCGTCGCGATGACCGGGCGTCCGTCTTGCCAAAAACCGGCACCGTGAATATGGGAGACCGCGGTGCCTGTTTTTGTCGCTGTCCAGTGGTCTGTCGTCTGTTCGGTTGTCGATTTCTCTTTCTCAACAACCGGTGCAGTGGTCTGATTCTCTGTCGGATCCGCACCGCACGAGGCAAGGAATACGGTCGTCACGAACATCGGTACGAATAGCTTTCGTTTCATTCTAGTTCCCCCCATTTTTAGCATCCTACTCATTATAGAGACTAAAGATGAAAGAATTGTTAAAGTTTGAGCGTCCGGGCATTGAGCGCGACGATGACCGTACTGAGGCTCATGAGCACGGCACCGACGGCCGGTGACAAAAGAATGCCGAGCGGTGCCAGCACACCCGCTGCGAGCGGGATGGCGACGATGTTGTAGCCGGCGGCCCACCAGAGATTCTGAATCATCTTGTTGTACGTGTTGCGAGACAAGTCGAGAATCGACAGCACGTCTTTCGGGCTGCTCCGGACAAGAACGATATCGGCCGTCTCGACGGCGACGTCGGTCCCGCTCCCGATGGCGATTCCGACATCCGCTTGGGCCAAGGCCGGTGCGTCGTTGATGCCGTCCCCGACCATCGCCACTTTGCTGCCATCGGCTTGGACGGTTTGGACTTGCCGTGATTTATCATCCGGTAGCACTTCTGCGTACACTTCATCGATGTGAAGTTGCGAGGCGACCCAGTTCGCCACTTTCCGGTTATCCCCGGTGAGCATAATCGAGCGGACACCGCGCTCTCTCAACGCTCGGACCGTCTCTTTCGCCTCATCGCGAACCATGTCCGCCAAGGCGATCATGCCGACCGATTCCCCGTCGCGAATCGTGAAGACGACGGTCTTCCCGGCGGCCGATAACTGATCAAATGCCGTTTCATCGATCGATAGCTCGTGCTCGCGAATAAAACGAGGACTGACGACTTGAACGTGTGCCCCGTTCACGCGACCTTCTAGACCGACGCCCGTGATGGAGGCGAAATCGACGACCTCAGGTAACGTCAAACCTCGCTCTTCCGCTTCGCGAAGAATCCCTCGTGCGAGCGGATGTTGCGAGGCCGTCTCGACGGCGGCAGCCAGACGCAACACTTCATCGTTCGTATACGAGGATGCGGCTTCAATGTCCGTCACCCCAAAATCACCTTGCGTCAGTGTGCCCGTCTTATCGAAGATGACCGCATCGAGATGACGTGCCTCCTCGAACTGGGTCCGGTTCCGAATCAACAGCCCTCGTTTCGCGGATAGCGACGTCGAGACCGCCACGACAAGCGGGGACGCAAGGCCGAGCGCATGCGGACATGAGATGACCATGACGGTGACCATTCGCTCGACGGCCATACTGACCGAGTAGCCGAGAGCGAGCCAAATGACGAACGTCAGCACCCCCGCCCCGACGGCGACATAGAACAAAAGCTTGGCGGCCCGATTGGCCAGATTTTGCGTTTTTGATTTGGACTCCTGTGCTTCTTTGACCAAGTCGATGACTTTCGACAAGTATGTGCTCTCTCCCGTGCTCGTCGTTGAAATCGTCATACTTCCTTCTTGGTTGATTGACCCGGCGATGACGACATCTCCCGTTTCTTTCTCAACGGGCATCGACTCCCCGGTCAACATCGACTCATCGACCGTCGTCCGCCCTTTCAGCAGTTCCCCGTCGACAGGGATCTGCTCGCCCGGTTTGACGAGAATCAAATCCCCCGCAGCGAGCGCCGAGACGGGAACGTCTTCGATATCACTCCCGTTGATGCGGTGCGCCACACTCGGTAATAGACGAACGAGCTGTTGCAACGCGTTCGAGGCACCCATGATGGAGCGCATCTCAATCCAATGCCCGAGCAACATGATCACGATCAACGTCGCCAACTCCCAAAAGAAGTCATGTCCATGCCCATACCCGAACACGATAGCGACACTATAGAAGTACGCGACGCTGATGGCCAGTCCAATCAGCATCATCATCCCCGGGTTTCGTTGACGCAATTCGTCGATGCTCCCTTTCAAAAACGGCCACCCTCCATAGACGTACATGATCGTCGCCAACACGAATAGCGTCTGCTTTTCATAAGTAAACGTAAGTTCGAAACCGGCCCACTCTTGAATCATGTCCGACAAGATGAGGATTGGAATCGTCAGTCCTAACGAGACGAAAAATCGACGCTTATACTCTTCAATCATCCCTTCATGTCCGCCGGCGTGCGAGTCATGCGCTTCTCCGTGTTCATGATAGATGACGCGTGGTGTGAATGTTCCACGTTGACCACCTCTTATGTATACCATATACCCCTATGCAGTATATAAAAACTAAATTTCCCGTTTAACAAAAATTTCATAAGTTGTTGGTATAACTAAATAGGCCATCGTTTTAACTAGAAAGGATGATGCCTCATGAACCGCGTCATGAAATGGATTATCGGGATGGTTATCGTAAGTATCGTGATTGGACTGCTCCTCCTGTTGTTCACGTTCGCTCCTGGAGGCTGGATGATGGGAAACGGATCATTCATGGGAGATCGGGACAATGGCGGCATGATGCACGGCAATGGTGGGATGGGACGTGGGAACACGATTGACCTCATCACCTCCGACGAACCAGCTCAACCGCTTCCGATTCCGAAACGGCTACAACCTGACCGCGTCACAGACGAGGCGCTTTATTATACGGTCCGCACTGAACGTGGCGAGCATCGCTTCTTCGACGAAGGCGTCAACACCGAGACGCTTGGCTATAACGGGACTTTACTCGGCCCAATGATTGAGTTGCCAGCTGGGAAGACCGTGTATATCGACACGATCAATCAGCTCGCCGAACCGACCTCATTCCATTGGCACGGTCTCGTCATCCCTGGAGAAGAAGACGGCGGACCGCACCAACTGATTGGCCCCGGTGAGCAAAAACAAGTTCGTCTCGAGATTGACCAAGAACCGGGCACGCTTTGGTTCCATCCGCATCCGATGGGCGCAACGGCCGAACAAGTATACCTTGGTCTGGCCGGACTCTTGTACGTAACGGACCAAGCGGAGAACGGGTTGCCAAACGAGTACGGTGTCGATGACATTCCGCTCATCGTCCAAGACCGTCTCTTCACAGACGACGGACAACTCGATTACGATCGCCAGATGAACGTCGATGGGACGGTCGGCGATACGTTGATTGCGAACGGTGCCATCAATACGACGTTCGACGTGACCACGAACACGTTACGCGTCCGTCTCGTTAACGGCTCTAACGCTCGGAACATCGACTTCTCATTATCGAACGGATCGTCATTCACTCAAATCGCGACCGACGGCGGGTTGCTCGACAAACCCGTATCACTCAAAACGTTGACGCTCACACCTAGCGAACGAGCCGAGATATTAATCGACTTCTCAGACTTGTCGCTCGGGGACGACCTCGCTCTTCAAGCAGACGGGATTCCGTTCACGACGTTCACGGTGCGTGACGAGGTCGATCAAGACGGCGAATGGAGCGATGCCTTTGACGGAACGTCTGCGTCTAACGAATCAAGCGTTGCCGACCGACGCCTCACGTTGTTCGGGATGGGCAACATGGTGTCGATTGACGGCAAACAATTCGACCCCGATCGAATCGACATCAACGTCCAACAAGGTTCGACCGAGATATGGGAAATTTATAATCGAGAAGACATGATGGGCGGGATGACCCACCCGTTCCACGTCCACGGCGTCCAATTCCGGATACTTGAACGGGACGGCCAACCCCCGCCTGACAATGAACGCGGTTGGAAAGATACGGTCGCTGTCGCACCGGGCGAGAAAGTGAAAATCGAAATGACGTTTCGGGAGACAGGGACGTTCATGTATCACTGCCACATCCTGGAACATGAAGAAAACGGGATGATGGGACAGTTGAAAGTAAACTAATCACACGTTAATTGGAGGGAATAGTAATGAAGGTAAACAAAAAACTTGGAATGATGACGATGGCACTCTCACTCAGCGGTTTGCTCGTCGCCTGTGGCGAAGACGAAACGACGAATACCGATACGAACATGAGTGACCAGATGGAAGAGACGATGGATGGAAACGACCATTCAGGGATGGATATGTCCGGGTCTGGGGACGTCCCCGAGGGCTTGAAGTCAGCGGAGAACCCGACGTTCGCGGTCGGTGACAAGGCCATCATCACAGAAGCCCATATGCCAGGTATGGAAGGAGCCGAAGCGACGATCGTCGGTGCCTACGATACAGTCGTATACAGCATTTCGTATGATCCAATGCATGGGGGTGAACGCGTCGAAGACCACAAATGGATTATCCATGAAGAAGTCAAAAACGCCACGACCGAACCATATGAGGTCGGCGATGAGATCGATGTCGAGGCTGAACATATGGAAGGAATGGGCGGCACGACGGCAACCGTCGATTCGGCTGAAAAGACGACCGTCTATATGGTCGACTTCACGTTAGAATCAGGTGAAGAAGTGACCAATCATAAATGGGTCACCGAGGAAGAATTGTCGGCACCATAATCGAAATATTCATCTGAACGTGGTCACGCCTTCTCCGTAAGGACAGGCAAACTAAGCCGAGGCTCCTGCCTCGGTTTTTCTTATGTATAGGAGGAAGCATTTAAGGAAACAACTGACAAAAAATAATTGATTCTCATCGGTCTTTTTTATTTAGGCCAAACTAATTAAAATTACCCTGTTTTTCAAAAGTTAAACTATGAGAAATCGGAGTTTTTTTGAATATTAGGCATATATTCTTTTACCAACAAAACGTTGTACGTCTCAATTACGTTGGTACAACTCGACTTTTCCCACTACACTGTCGTTTTCATAACAATTATACTTTTTTGAAATATAAATGACATATTAAAATCTATTTTTTGATGGTAAAATTTTTTTGTAAGGTAATTATCATTGTTCTGTCGCATTGTTACATAATTGAAAGGATTTACCATACTATGAAAAAACAACTGATGACGATTACATTAGGCGCCCTTCTTGTTTCCGGCTTAACACTTCCCGCTTCGACACCGGTAGAGGCAGCTACATCGTATAAAGTCAAAGTCACGACGAATGTCCTGAACGTGCGGAGCGGCCCATCGACGTCTTACCAAAAAGTCGGCAGTGCCAAACTCGGCCAAACGTTCACCTATCTCGGCGCGACCGGTTCATGGACGAAAATCAATTATAACGGCAGTACAAAATACGTCTCGAGTACATATGTAAAAAAATATAGCAGCACATCACTCCAAACGGCGACAGCGGGCAAGCTCCTCATGCCGACAAAAGGTACGTTGACGCAAGGGTACGGCCCGGCGAGCGGAAAATATGGCTACACGTTCCATAACGGCATCGATTTGGCGGCCGCCAAAGGCACGACGGTCCAATCGGCAGCATACGGCCAAGTCATCGTCGCCCGGAACTACGGCGCCTACGGCAACCACGTCATGGTTTCACACACGATCAACGGTCAAGCCTATACGACCGTCTACGCCCACTTGGACCGCTTGAACGTCGTCAAAGGACAGAAGGTCGCCAAGGGTGGGAAAATCGGTACGGTCGGCAACACCGGCAACTCGTTCGGGAACCATCTCCACTTCGAGGTCCATAAAAACAAATACGTCTATAGCAGCTCGACGGCTGCCAATAGCGTCAACCCATACACGTTCTTCTAAGCCTGACGCCTTCCTCGCATCCTCGAGGGAGGCGTTTTTTCCTAGAATCGAGACCGAATCGTCCAAGTGTCCCGATCATGACCGGTTTTTAGCTAGGCCTATGGATGGTATAGGGAATTAAGCCGGAATATCGTATAATGAATGGGAATGCTACGCACTTACTTACTTTCATAATATAACCTTTGATGGAAAGGAGGTTCTCTCATGAATCGAAAGTCATTTTATCCGGCACGGCGAAATCATGGACGGTCCGCGAGCAGTCGATCCGTCGTGACGAAGCGCGCCCGCTCCCCTCACGCCTTCCCGATTGCCTCGCTCGTCGAAGAGGTGCAGGATGCCGTCTGCTATATCGACTTCACACGGAACCATCTGTATTCGAATGAACAGCTCCGTGCCATCTGTCCGTCGATGGAGACCCGTCGCTTTCCAAGCATGGACGATATGACCCGTTTCTTTTATGAGACGCTCGAGCGGAACGGGGCCGATATGACCGACGTGACGCTGTTTTGGGATGAGCTGTTGACGAACCGGTTCGGCTGTTGCCCGAGCATGGATGCGAAGTCGCTCCGCATCGGCGAGCGGACGATGCAAGTCATTTCGAACTTCACGCACACCCCGCGTGGCGTGTTCATCATGTGGCGCGACATCACCGACTCGATCCGATTCGAGGAACAGAAGGATGCCTTCCTCGCCGAGCTGTCCCACGAGTTCCGCTCCCCGCTCACAGCCATCAACGGCTACGCCGAACTGCTCATGTACCAGCATAGCGACAACGACAAGACGCACGGGATGTTGACGCTCGTCAAACGGGAAGCCGAGCGGCTCGAACGCCTCGTGGACAACTTCCTCGACTATCAGCGGGTGAACTATTCCGAAGAACTGTTATCGATGTCGACGTTCGCCTTGCGACCGGTGCTAGAGGACGTCGTCGCCCACTACAAGGCGACGTCTCCCCAGCACGACGTCATCTTGTCAGCCGACGACGTGACGATCGAGGCCGACGAGGAAAAACTGTTGCAGTTGCTTCACAACTTGATTGGCAACGCTATTAAGTACTCTCCGGACGGCGGCACGGTCTATGTCGAGATGACGACCGAGGGCGACACGTACGTCCTGTCGGTACGGGACACGGGGATCGGCATCCCGAGCGACGCCATCCCGTACGTGTTCGACGAATACTACCGAGTCGACTCGGACGCCCACCGTCCGATCAAAGGGACTGGGCTCGGCCTCCGCATCTGCAAACGGATCGCCGAGGCACACGGCTGGGGCATTCACGCCGACTCGGTGTACGGAGAAGGGACAACGTTCTCCATCTATCTGTATTCCCACAGCACAACGAGTACGACGCTACTCACGGAACAAGAGACAACCGACTAAAAAGGGTCTGGCCGAGGCCAAACCCTTTTGTCATGCTGCTTGATCGCTTGATATGTCGCACTCGAGCCCTTGTTCGCGCATCGCTTTCGCGTGGCGGAAGAACAAGCCGAACAGTGTGACCGTGCCGATTGTGGCCAAAATATACGGGAGCACCCCGTCCATCTTGAAGCCGATCGGAGCCGTCAAAATGTAGAACCAGACGACATACAACATGAACGTCCCGGGCAACAAGGCGATCCAGTAGTTCCGTCCTTTGATATACAAGTACGTCGCACCGACGAACAAAGCGATGACCGCCGTCGTCTGGTTGGCCCAGTTGAAGTATTGCCACAACAGACGGAAGTCGACTTTCGTCAAGATGAACGACAGGACGAAGAGCGGGAGCGCGATCCACAACCGTGACGTGAACTTCTTCTGGACGATGTTCAAGTAGTCGGCGATGATCATGCGGGCACTCCGGAACGCCGTGTCGCCCGACGTGATCGGCAAGACGATGACGCCGAGGATGGCGAGCGTGCCGCCGATGCTACCGAGCATGAGCGTCGCCACTTCTTGGACGACGAGCGCCGGCGTACCGGCATTGATCATGGCGAGCAGTTCACCCGGTTCGAAGATGGCCATGGCGGCAGCCGCCCAGATCATGGCGATGACCGCTTCGACGATCATCATGCCGTAAAAAATGCTGCGACCGTTGCTCTCTTTCATCGTCGTCCGCGAGATGATCGGTGACTGCGTGGCATGGAAGCCTGACAGTGCCCCGCACGAGATCGTGAAGAAGATGAGCGGCCAGAGCGGCAAGCCGTCCGGATGCATGTTCGTCAACGTCATCTCCGGGATTTGATAGCCTTGCGTGAATAGACTGACGGCGATGCCGACGGCGCTCAACAAGAGAAGCGCCCCGAAGAACGGATAGATGCGGCCGATGATTTTATCGACCGGGAGCAGTGTCGCCAAGATGTAGTAGGCAAAGATGCCGAACGTGACGATGGCGAGCGTCGAGCCGGTGCCGTCGAACAAGTTGTTAATCATATTGGCCGGTGACGTGACGAACACGGTCCCGACTAAGAGCAGCAAGAGCAACGCGAAGCCGTTGACGACGTGGCGGAGCGACCGACCGAGGAACTTCTCGGCGAGCTGCGGCAAGTGCGCCCCGTTGTTACGAAGCGAGATCATCCCGGTCAAATAGTCATGTACCGCGCCGGCGAAGATTGAACCGAGCACGATCCACAGGAATGCGACCGGGCCATACAAGGCGCCCATGATCGGACCGAAGATCGGACCGACACCGGCGATGTTCAACAGTTGAATCATCGAGTTTCGCTTCGTCCCCATCGGCACGTAGTCGACACCGTCCTGTGACGCATAGGCGGGCGTCGTCCGCTCTTCTTTGATCCCGAACGTCTTCTCGACGTACCGGCCGTAGACGAGATAACCGAGCAATAACAGTCCTAACGCTAAGAAAAATGTAACCATCGGGTGGTCCTCCTATATATAAGTGATTTATGATTTCTTCATGTGAAATATATCACATGATTAATATAGCAGGGTCCTCGTCTGTTGAATAGATGAATTTGCTCACAATTTCACATGAAAATATAACTGTTCATCGTTTAGACAAACGTTGCCGTTGAGCCATTTTTATGAAAACGTTTACTTTTAGAATGAATCGATTCCAAACCGGGAACAGTCGAACAGAGAGAAGCAGAAAGGATGATTTTCATGAAACGTCAACGTGGATTTTTAGCACTCCCGGTCGCCGTCGCTTTTGTCCTCATCTTCGGCTTGTTGTTCGATAACTGGTGGCTCGGACTCGGGATCGGCATCGCGATGTTCTTCGCGTTCCAAGGGACGAAGAAGAAAGCTTGAAACTTTTTGAGGCGACATCCGTACAAATTGGACAAAGGAGGAGTTCTCCATGTCCAATAAACAGACGACCGGCAGCTATGCCTTCCCGCTCGCCCTCGCAATCGGTATCTCGTTAGCCATCGCCCTCGACAACTACTTGATTGGGCTCGCGATTGGCGTCGGGATATATTTCGCTTTTAGTGATTCGCCGAAGAAAGATGAACAGAAAAGAACCCCTTGAGAGTCGTCTCTCAAGGGGTTCTTTCAGTTGATGCGTTGAAACCGCTCGACCTCGTCCGTCATGATGGCGTCGACACCAGTCATGTCCGGCAACTCGCTCGGGTCATTGATCGTGTAGAGACGAAGTGACCGATTTTGTTCGCGGAGCGTCGCCGCCTCCACTGTTCCGGTGAATTCCGGCTGGGCGTGGACGGCCTCGGCCCCGATTCGCTCGACGAACTCGATCAAATTCGGATGCCCATCAGTTGTCAGGACGGCAATCCTCGCCTCACGGGCGATATCCCGCAATCGGATGAGCGTGTCTGGATTGAATGAAGAGAAGACGACACGTTGTTCGAGCTTGAACTCGGTGACGGCGAGCCACGTCAGATACTCGATCCCGTCATAGTCGAACCGGTCCGTCTTCAGCTCGATGTTGAGCGTGACGTCGGTCGGTTCGAGCAAGACGAGCACTTCCTCGAGCGTCGGGATTCGTTCCCCGCTCTCCGTCCGGAGCAAGCGGAGCTGCCGGAGCGTCATATTTTTGACGAAACCGCTCCCGTTCGTCGTCCGGTCGACCGTCTCGTCATGGATGACGACGAGGCGTCCGTCGCGCGTCAATTGGACGTCGAGTTCGATGCCGTCAACATGTGGCAACGCCGCCTTGAACGCGCTTAGTGTGTTCTCGGGATACTTGGCGCTATAGCCGCGATGTGCGTAAATCAACATATCACTGCCCCAAGGTGGAAGTCGTCTCATCGGCCGCGCGCTTCAACGCGTCCTCGACCGATACGCCTTGGTATAGGCTCTCCATCGCATTGACGACGCTTTGACGGGATTGCGGGAACGTCGAGATGAGCGCGCCTTGTGTCGCTGGTGAGGCTGTCGTCTCACTCAATTGATCGACCGTCACTTTCAGTTGTGGATACTCGGCCCACATCTCTTTGACGATCGGCTCGTCATACGCCTCCGGGTTGATGGCGAAGTAGCCCGTCTCGACATGCCATTTGGCCTGTGCTTCTTTAGAGGCCGCATACTTCATGAACTCCCATGCGCCCTGCTTCGTCTCATCGGCGATGCCGTCACCCATCCAAAGCGAGGCCCCGCCGATGATGACACCTTCCCGCTCCGCTTCGTTCGGCACCGGCAAGTACGACGCCCCGACCTCGAAGTCGGCGTTATCCGCGACGGTGCGAATCCCGGCCGACGAGTCGAGATACATGGCGACTTTCCCTGATTGGAAAGCGGCACGCATGTCGTCCCAGTTTTGACCAACGTTCATGAACGTCTTCTCGTCGTACATCTCTTTGATCAAGTTGAAGGCGTTCTGTCCTTCTTCCCCATCGAATACCGCTTTCGTCGGCGCACCGCTGCGCCCGTTGTCGTTATCGACGTAGAGCCCGCCTTGCGCGGCGACGAGCTGTTCAAAGAACCAACCGTAGTTCAGCATCGTGAAGCCGGTCTGGCCGTCGGTCGTCAGTGTCTTCGCCGCCTTCTTCAGTTCATCATACGTCCGCGGCGCTTTCTCCGGATCGAGTCCCGCTTTTTCGAACGCATCCTTGTTGTAGATGAGCACCGGTGTCGACGAGTTGAACGGCATCGAGTACTGCTTGCCGTCGACTTGATAGTAGCTCAAGATGTTCTCTTCCCAGACGCTCGTATCGAAGTCCTCTTTGTCGATGAACTCCTGGACCGGCGTGATTTTGTTCGAGTCGATCATATACTTCGTGCCGACCTCGAACGTCTGCATGATAGCCGGTGCATCTGTCGAACCCGCGACGGCGTTGAACTTCGTCAGCGCCTCTTCATACGTGCCTTGGAACACCGGTTTCACTTCATATTCTTCTTGCGACTCGTTGAAGGCATCGACTTGGTTGTTGAGCGCGGTCTCTAAGTCCCCGCTCATCGCGTGCCAAAACACGACTTCCGTCTTTCCGTCCGTCGTCGTAGTCGCCGCGGCCTCTTCCGCTTCTTGACTGCCACATGCCCCGAGCAACAATACCGAACTAGCCAACCCTGCGAATAATGCTTTCTTTTTCATCATATATTCCCCCTATTATTTGATCGCGCCTTGCGTCAAACCTTCTTGTAACTGCTTTTGTCCTGCGAATAACAGCATCAGCGTCGGGATGATGATCAAGATGACCGCCGCCATGACGACACCCCAATCCGAGGCGACCTCGTTCGACTGCATCTGCTTAATCCCGATTTGCACCGTGCGTGCCTGCTCCGTGTTTGTCACGAGGAGCGGCCATAAGTACATGTTCCATGTTGTCAAGAAGCTATATACCGACAACGTGACGAGCGGTGTCTTCGAGACCGGCAAGACGACGTTCCAAAAGAAACGGAAACGGCTGATGCCGGCGATTTGTGATGCCTCGTACATCTCGTACGGAATCGTCTTGAACTGTTGCCGGAGCAGGAACGTCCCGAACGCGAGCGCGAAGAATGGCACCGACAGCCCCCACACCGAGTTGAGCCAGCCGAGCGACTGAATCGTCAAGAAGTTCGGTACCATCGTCGCTTCCCATGGCACCATCATCGTCGCGAGGAAGAGCATGAAGATGATCCCTTTCCCTTTGAAGTCGATGAAGACGAACGCGAAGGCGGCAAGACTCGACAAGACGACTTGGCCGACCATAACGAGGAGTGCGACGACGAGACTGTTCCATAAGTACGTCATGAGCGGGATCCGCTCGAACGCGGCGACATAGTTGTCGAACGTGACGTCGCGCGGGATGAGGTTCCCTTTCAACACTTCGCTCCCGTCCATCAGGCTGATCGAGAACGCGTAGGCAATCGGGAACAGCATGACGACGACGCTCAAGACGAGGAGCGTATACGTGACTACTTTCCGGAGCGTCATTGGTAATGCACCTTCCTTTCGACGAGCTTGAACTGGAGCCACGTCAACAGGAGGACCGTCAAGAACAAGAGCACGGCCTGCGCACTCGCCCCGCCGACGTTATAGTTGATGAACGCGTCCTTATAGATGGCGTAGACGATGACGTTCGTCGAGTTCGTCGGGCCGCCTTTCGTCAGCAAATCGATTTGTCCGAACGTCTGGAACGCATTGATGAGCGAGATGATGCCGACGAAGAAGAGCGTCGGGGATAACATCGGGATCGTGATGGCCCGGAGCTGGGTCCAATATCCGGTCCCGGCGATGTCCGCACTCTCATACAATGTCCGGTCGATGTTTTGCAGCCCGCCGAGGAGAATCAAGAACGTGAAGCCGATATTCATCCAGACGGTCGCGAGCGACACGGATAGAAGCGCGTACTGCGGGTCAAGTAGCCACTGCACCCCGCTTGCCCCAACCGCTTCCAAGAAGCGATTGAAGATACCGATCGACGGGTTGTACATGAACATCCAAATGACGGATGAGGCTGCGACGCTCATCCCCATCGTCGCCGAGAACGCTGTCCGGAAGATGCCAATCCCGCGCAGCTTCTCGTTGGCGAGGAGCGCCAGACCGAGCGCGATGATGATCGTGAGTGGGACGGTCAACAGGACGAAGCCGACCGTCGCCTGGATGCTCTGCCAAAACGAGGCGCTCGTGAACAGTTTGGCGTAATGTTCGCCGCCGACGTAACTGAGTGGCGTCCCTTGCGTGTCCGTTTGAAAGAAACTCAAGTAAATCGTCCGGAACAACGGATAGACGAGAAAGATCCCAAATAACGCGATCGACGGGGACAAGTAGAGGAGTCCGCTCGTCGCGTCTGATAATCGGGTCCAGACGCGTTGTCTCGGAAGGGCGACCGTCATTGGAACACCTCCAACGCCTCGAACAGTTTCGGTTGCCGCGGTTCGATGCGATTCCCCGTCGCATCAAACAGTGACATCTGTTTCGGGTCGACGTAACAGGCAATCTTCTCCCCAATCGCGAGCGGCCATTGTCCGGGCCATTTGGCGAGCCACTCGACGCCGCCCATGTCAAAGGCGAGAATCGTCTCCGTGCCGAGCACTTCGATATTTTTCAGTTCGGCGTAGAACGTGATCTCGTCTTTCGCCGGCGTGATTTGTTCCGGCCGGATGCCGAGCGTCGCCGTATCTTCTCGCGTCAGCGTGTTCGGGTGGAATAGACGCCCGTCCGAGGCGACCCAGCCCTTGTCACTCCGTTGCACCGGCGTCAAATTCATCGGCGGTGACCCGATGAACGAGGCGACGAACGTGTTCGCCGGCTTATTGTACAAATCGAGCGGTTGACCGACTTGTTGGACCTGGCCATCGTTCAACAGCATCATCCGGTCGGCCATCGTCATCGCCTCGACTTGGTCGTGCGTGACGTAAATCATCGTCAGCTTGAGCTTGCGTTGCAGCTGCCGGATCTCCGAGCGCATCTTGGCCCGAAGTTTCGCGTCCAAGTTCGAGAGCGGCTCGTCCATGAGGCAAATCGGCGACTCGGTGACGATGGCCCGGGCCAAGGCGACCCGTTGCCGTTGCCCGCCCGACAGTTCGCGCGGCTTCCGCTTCAAATAGTCCGTCAGTCCGAGCGTCTCAGCCGCTTCCAAGCAACGTTCGCGCTGCTCGAGCTTCGTCAGTCCTTTCGTATGTAACCCGAACGTGATGTTTTTCTCGACGGTCATGTGCGGATAGAGCGCATAGTTTTGGAATACCATCGATAGTTGCCGCTCGATCGGTTTCAGTTCGTTCGCTGCGACGCCGTCGATGCGGAGCGTCCCGCTCGTGATCGACTCGAGCCCGGCGATCATCCGGAGCATCGTACTCTTGCCGCATCCCGACGGTCCGACGAGGGCGAAGAATTCACCGGCCTCGATCGTCACGTCGATGCCACGGATGACTTCCGTCTCGTCGTATGACTTTTTGATATTCTGCAGTTGAATCGATTTCATATGATATCCTCCTTCATTCCTTGCGACGCCCAAAGCCGCTCGTCCCCGGTCGAGACGGCGAACGCCCCGTGAGCGAGTGCTTCATGCACGTGAATCGGTTTCCGGATCATCCCGCCCGTCACAATCGGCAGCGAGACGTGTTCCGCGACGTGCTCGATGACACTCGGGATGAGACCCGGCATCAGTTCGAGCGCGTCCGGCTGTTGGTCTTTCGCCATCTTGATGCCTGAGGTGATGGCGTCCGAGTCGACGAGGAACAGGCGCTGCACCGTCATCAGGCCGGCCCGTTTGGCGTGTTGGATGACAGACGCCTTCGTCGTCACAATCCCATCGGCGCCGACCCGTTTCGCCAAATAGTCGATGCCGTCCCGGTCGAGGCTGATGCCGTTAATGCGTTCGGCGTGCAGGAACACGGTCCGATTCTCACGCTTCAAATGGGCGACGTAGCGGTCGAGCGTGCTGAGCGTCCCCATCATGAGGAACGTCGTCGTCACGTCCGACTGCAGGAACTTCTCGAGTTGTTTCGGTGATTTGATGGAGGCGATCATCTTCTCTTGTCCGATCGTGCGAAGTGTTTCATTCACTTGAATCATCCTTCCCTAAAAAAGGACCAACAGAAACAGGACGTCATCGACGTACGGGCTTCTGTTGGTCTCTCGAATGTTCTACCGGTTGCTATTCACTTGGCATGAGGGGGTCTCACAAGTCATATCGTACCGGATGAATGTAAAGCTTCCGTGAAGCTCGTGCAAAAGTTTGTGAAGCCGACGTAAAAAAACGACTCATAATGAGTCGGTGTCGTCGAGCGTCTGTCTCGCTTTCGCCAAGATGTCGGCTTTGACGGCATCATCCCGGCCTTGCCAGTTGCGGATCATCATCTTCATGCGCTGGTTCTTTTCGAACCGCTCCTCGTGCTTGTCGATGAAGTTCCAATAGAGGGCGTTGAACGGACAGGCGTCGTCTTCGGTCGTGTGTTTCGGGTTATACTTGCAGCCTTTGCAGTAGTCGCTCATCCTATCGATATACTTTCCCGAGGCGATATACGGCTTCGTCGCCAGCTTCCCGCCGTCGGCATGGAGCGCCATCCCGAGCACGTTCGGCAAGACGACCCAATCGTAGGCGTCGATATACATCTCGTTGAACCAGTCGCTCGTCTGTTGCGGCGATACCTCGAACAGTGTCGCAAAGTTCCCGAGCACCATGAGGCGCTGGATGTGATGATTGTGCGCCTTCTCGATGACCGGTTTCACGCTCTGATGGATGCAGTTCATGTCCGTCTCGGCGTCCCAAAAATAGTGCGGCAAGTCGCGCTCATGCTTGAACGTGTTGACCGACTCGTATCCCGGCATCGAGGCCACGTAGACAGCACGCATATATTCCCGCCAGCCGAGGATTTGGCGGACGAATCCTTCGACCGAGGCGAGTGGCGCGTCCGACTCCAACGCTGCCTGGACGACCACATCCGGAGTCAACAGTCCGATGTTGATTGAAGACGATAACAGGCTATGCGACATGTCCTGATTGTCTGTCAGCATCGCGTCTTGATACGGACCGAACGTCTCGAGCCGCTCCTTGATGAACCGTTTCAGTGCCCGGCGTGCCTCACTGCGCGTCACCGGCCAGACGAACGGGGTGATGTCGCCCCGATGGTCGGTGAAATCTCGCTCTACTTTTTCAATGACGTTTTTTGTGATGGCGTCAGGTCGGAAGTGAATCGGTGCCGGGAACGTCAGCCCATCTTTCGGCGGCTGACGGTTGTCCGCATCGAACGACCATTTACCGCCCTTTGGTTTCCCGTCCTCAAGCAATACCTCGAACCGTTTCCGCATCTGGCGATAGAACCGATCCATCCGCCACGGCACGGCACCAATCGTCTCGACGGCCTCCTGTTTCGTTAAATAGAAGAGCGGCACGTCCGAATGTTCAACGAGTTTGTGTTTCTCCCCAAACTGATGCAACTTCTTCTCCATCGCGGCGTCGGTGACGGCCGTGTAATGGATTTCTTCCGGCTCATATCGTGTGAAGTGGTCGTCCCACGCATCTTGGAACGAGTCGGCCTCGTGATAATCGACCATGTAACCTTTGTCGCGCAGCTCGTCGGCGAAATGACGCATCGCCGAGAAGATGAGGACGAGCTTCTGTTTATGATACTTCCGCCACATCGCCCGAGACGTCGCCTCGATCATGACGATGACGTCATCGTCCTCGATATGACTGAACAGCTCGAGCTCGTGTGACAGTTGATTGCCGAAAATCCAAAACGATCGCATCAATTCAACTCCTCTACTTTATGGGTATGCTACACTCAATCTACAACGGCTTCATTTAGAAAGGAATGGTTCGATGCGCGGGAAACGCCTGCAAACATGGATTGACAGTCAATACGAGAACCCGCGCGGCATCGTCGGGACATACATCGGTGAGAAGATGGTCCGCCAACACCGCGTCGAGGTCGATTGGACGATTGAGCAACTTCAGATTCAACCAAACGACTGCATCCTCGACCTCGGATGCGGCGCTGGGGACGCACTTGCTCGGCTGCTTCAGACGGACGGCACGGTACGTGTGACCGGGCTCGACCGTTCTCCGACCATCGTCCGCTCGGCGCTCCGACGTAATCGCGCGGCCGTCCGCGGACAACGGGCTGCTGTCGTCGAAGGAAACATCGGGACGATTCCGTTCCAAGACGAACAGTTTGACCGTGTCTTCAGCATCCATACGATTTACTTTTGGGAAGACGTACCCGCGGTGCTTGCCGCCATCGACCGTATCCTCAAACCAGGCGGGTCATTCGTCATCACGTACTGTAATGGGAAAGGTGGCGTGAACTGGGACGGTGTCACGGCAATCGTGCGTGAACAGTTGATTCCTGCTGCTTCTGTGCTCGGGTTCATTGACGTCCAAGAACGCCGAGGACCTGACTCGCGAGATTATCATACGGTCGCCGTGACAGGACGAAAGTCAGTCTAACGTCAGCCCCTACTCTTGCGCGTGACTGCTACCCCGCCAAACCCGCTGATGATGGCGATATAGAACCCTAAATCATAGAACCAGCCAGTGTTGTTCACCTCATAGACGCGATACGTGTCATTGAACAATCCTAAAATGAGTGACACCGGGGCAATCCAGCCGTGCCAGACGCCCCAAAAGAATCCGGCCGGGTCGGTCGTGTACGTCCCGTCGCCTGGCACACAGCCGCCGAGGACGAGCATCAAACTGAGCATGATGGCTAATAATCCGATTCGTTTCATCTGAATCCCTCCTGCTATGAGTATTCCCGGTTTTACAGAAAACTGTACCGCCCGACACGCGAATGGAGATGAGACCATGACCCCCTATTCGATTCGACACATTTTTGACCTCAACCATGTCGATTTGACCGACTTGCTTGTCGCCAGTCGTCAAGAAGGCTTTCGCATGCTCGACCGGTTGGTGGATGACTTTCACGACGGACGCAATCGGTTCGATCAACCCGGCGAGTGTCTACTCGGAGTGTTTGACGCCTCTGGCCATCTAGTCGGCATCGGAGGAGTGAATCAAAATCCGTATTCTCCGGGACATCCGGTCGGGCGGTTGAGACGGTTTTACATCTTGCCGGCTTATCGCAGACAAGGTATCGGGAGACATCTCGCGAACGCATTGTTGCTCGAAGCAAAACAGACCTTCCTCACCGTCGTTCTCCGGACATATACGACGCAAGGGGCACAGTTCTATGAATCGCTTGGCTTCATCCCATACGATACCTCGACTACAAGTCACGTGATAAGCTTCAACGAAACAAGCAGCGACTCTTCATGAGCCGCCGCTTGTTTGTGTTACCGCCAAAGTTGGACCGTGTTCGCGAACTCGATATCGGTCGCGATTTCCCCGTCGAGGGCATGTAAATCGAAATCCTTGCCGTCGAGCCACTCCTGAAAATCGAAAATGACAGGGTCGCGGTCGCCACCGAGGGCGAACCACGTCTCGAGCGTCTCCGGGAAGTAAGCCGCCGTGTGAATCGTGCCGGCCCAGCTCTTATACAGCTCCGAGAAGACACCCTTGTCCGAGTCGTTCATGAGTCGGAACGCGCTCTCGGCGTCCTGGACGATATGTTGATACATCTTGATTTCCATCATCCGCCGCGTCGAGTCGTCAAGGTGGTAACGATTCTCATGTTGCAACAGCTCGAAATGGTTCGTACAGATATTCGACTCGCGGACACGAATATCGCGCGGTGTCGCTTCGATGACGCGTGTCTTCGACGACTTGTCGTGGACGACATACGTGAACGAGCCGCGGTGCGGAATCTCTTGAAGCAGATCGACCGCTTCCTCGACCGTGGCGCACGTCTCGAGAATCATTCGGCCGATCATCTGGCAGACGAACCCATCCCCCGGGCGCCGGCGGTTGATAAAGTTATAACCCATGGCGAGCCCTTTCTCGTTCATCCCGTCCATCCGGCCGGTGACACGTGAGACGGGACCGATGACGGCGTAACCCTCATCTGGCTGGAACACGTTATAGCGTCCATCGTACGTCATCGGGTGATAGTCATAGTTGCGGACGAGGAAGTTGTCCCCCGTCAAAATCGAACAGCCGCTGACCGGGTTATTGACCCGGAAATGACCGAAGTGAAGGAGCGTGTCGGCGAGCGTCAACTCGAGCTCGTCCTGCAGACCGAGCAGTTCTTCCCAAATCTTCGGGGCGAACCGGTCGAACGCCTGCTTCGCCTCGCGCTCATCAATCTCAAAGCGCGGGACGCGGAGCTTCCATTGGTCGGTCCGATTCTCGAGCAGTTTGCTGCGCTTAATATAAGTACCTTGAAAACGGCCAAAGTCATAGTGACTGCCGCGAAATTGTGTGAGTTCACTTGAGACACGTTGCATGAAAAAACCTCCCTTGCGCTTAGTATAACGGACGCAACGGAGGTATGTCTGACTTGAGACTGTTTACAACTTGAACTGGCGGCTCATGCGCTGCATGTCCTCGGCCGTGTGCGACAAATCTTTGACGAGCCGGTTCATCGTCTCGCTCGTCGCCGACATTTGTTCGGTCGAGGCGGCCACTTCCTCGTTGCCAGCCGTGCTCTCTTCCGAGATGGACGCGATGTCCGAGAGACCACGTTTGATGTCGTCTTGGTTCGTCTTGACGCGTCCGAGTTGTCCTTGCATCGAGTTCGTCAGGCGCTGCATCTCCCGCACGCTCTGCTCGATCTCATTGAATGCGCGCTTCGTCTCCTCGAGCGTCCGCTTGCCGTCCTCGGCGGCATGCATGCTGTCCGTAAACGTCTCGCCGAGCGCAATCGAGTTTCGTTTGACGCTGCCAACGATTTCCGAGATCTCACTGACCGATCGGGCGACGCTATCGGATAACTTGCGAATCTCGGAAGCGACGACGGCGAAGCCTTTTCCATGCTCCCCGGCACGGGCCGCCTCGATGGCCGCGTTCAAGGCGAGCAAGTTCGTCTGTTCCGAGATTTGTCGGATCATCGTGACGAGCGCCGTCACTTCGTCAGCCTGTTGTTCGAAGTCCTTCACTTGTCCTTGCGACTCGCGCACTTGCAGATGGATGTTCGTCATCTTGCCGACGGCGTCCTCCATCAGTCCAAGCCCTTCGGCCGTCACGCGGCTGACGACTTCCGCTTGCTCGCTCACGCCGTTGCCGTCGTGCGCCGTCTGGTCGACGAGTCCCGAGAACTCGTTCATGTGTCCGTACAGTTTCATCGTGAGCACGCTCTGATTCTCGACACCGCCCGCGATTTCTTCCATCGTGAACGCGATTTGACGCGAGGCATCGTTCACTTCTTCCGAGATACTCGCCACGTTGCCGCTCTCATCGCGCACCGTCTGAGCGGATATTTGTAATCCGGAAATCAAGTCGCGGAGCATTTTTGTCATCTGATCCATCGAGGCGGTAAGCCGCTTGATCTCATCGTTCGCTTTCAACTGGATTTTATCCATCTCACGAGCCGCCGTCGCCAAGTCGCCGCTCGCGATATGGGTTGCGACACGTTCGAGCTCACGGAGCGGTCGGAGTTTCCAGCCAAGGTAGCGCCAGATGATGACCGAGGCGATCCCAAGCAAGATGACGAGTCCGATGAGAATCGGCGGCAAGCTCTCTTCCAACACGTCTTCCGTCACCGCGGCGACGTCACTCGCCCCTTTATCGATTCCAAGGACACCGATCACATCACCGCCTTGTTTGATTGGAACGAGCACGGTCATATAGTCCCCGTACTCTGGATCCTCGACAATCGGTGTCGTGACGGTCCCACCTTCAAACGCCGCTCTCGCATCTGCAAACGACGTCGCTGTCGTCGGCGTTCCGATATCGACCGCGTCGGCCGCGCTCATCCCATCGACGATGATTTGAAGCTCTTCGCCGTCGGCTGCGAGAGTGTACACATACATGGCCCCGATTTGCGTCCGATACGTGTCGAGCTGTTCCCGAAACTGCTCGAACCGTTCATCTTTCGCAGGGTTCTGTAAAAAGGCCGCATACGCTTCCGCGTCAATCGCCTCGCTGATGCGCGCCCCATCCGCCAACAGGACGGCCTGCATCGAGCTCTGCACCGTATGTTTCGTGCTGACGTACTGCAACACGCCGAATGTGACGATGAGTAGCGTGATGAACGCCAACATCATCGCCAAGATTCGTTTCTGCAGTGACTGTGGTTTATTTCGTTTCATGTGATTCCCTCCATTCGTCCTTACTCCTTATATCGGACGACTGTCGCGAAGAGTCCACAAAAAAAACGGATGATTTTCGACAAAAATCATCCGTTCGTTCATTCATTTGTCGAATCTACAACCTCGAGCGGCATCGACACCTCGGCTTCGCCTTCTTCTCCGATATGGAAGAGCGGGAGGGTCTCGGTAACGAATAGGTCAGGGTTCAAATCCGCTTGATAGACGTACGTCCGGACGTCCCCTTCGCGTTCCGCGACAAGTTCACCGAACGGGATTGGGACACGGGTGCCATCGACTTCATAACTGATGATCGTCGTCGGATCGAGGCGACGGTCTTCGAGCATCCGAATCGTGAACAGCATCGTCGAGCTGTTCGTCCGCTCGAGCGAGACCGCAATCGATTCCGATTGACCGGCCCGTTTTTCAATCATCGCATCTTCGACGTCCTGCTCGAACACGACGTTCTCTTCGGCCGGGTCATCTTGCACTTGTTGGCAACCGACGATGGTCGCCAATCCGAGAATCAAGGCAATCACCAATACGCGCATCTCGTTCTCTCCTCACTTCAAGGCGAAAGTGAGTTCCGCTTCACAAGCAACTTCTCCATCGACCGTCGCCACGGCGCGCCCTTTACCGATCGGTCCGCGCACTTTCAAAATCTCGACCTCGAGGCGCAATTGATCGCCCGGGACGACTTGACGTTTGAAGCGACATCCATCGATACCTGCGAAGAACGCGAGCTTGCCGCGGTTCGACTCCTGCTTGAGCATCGCGAACGCGCCGACTTGCGCAAGCGCCTCGACGATCAACACGCCAGGCATGACGTTATAGTCTGGGAAATGTCCATTGAAGAACTCTTCGTTCGCCGTCACATTCTTTAATCCAACGGCCCGTTTGCCTTCTTCGACCTCAAGAATCCGGTCGATGAGCAAAAACGGGTACCGATGCGGAATCACTTCTTTAATCTGTTCAATCGTGTACATGGTTCCACCACCCTTATGATGTTAGCCAAAAATCGGTGATATGGCGCCACGTGTCGATGTTGAACACGTCCTTCCACTCGCCTCCGCCAATCACGCTGTACCCGATGACGGCTCCAATCGCAAGCATCACGAAAGCCAACAACAGGACAACGATGACGCGTAACAAGATTGGGAAACGTCGATGGTTCGATAATCGTTTCCGCTCCGTCCGCTCTTTAGACTCGGTCTGTTCCGAGCCGTTTTGTTCTTCCTTCGCCACGTCCATACATCCTTTCAGCTGAATTAATTATAACATATTAGTACCAGGTAACAAAGCTGTTGCATGAGTTCTATATAAGTGTAACGTATCTACCGTACGTCGAACAAGCGCCCGGCCTAGGGCAAGGGCGACGCTTCTGTGAAAAATACTGTCCGCTTCCATCTATGCTGTGCTATCGTAAGAGTATTCATCTTTTTAGGAGGGTTCATTTTTATGTGGAAAGAATTTAAAGAGTTTGCAATCAAAGGCAATGTAATTGATCTCGCCGTCGCCTTCATCCTCGGGGCCGCCTTCACGGCCATCGTCACGTCGCTCGTCAATGACATCTTCATGCCGTTCCTCGGCATCCTCATCGGCGGCATCGACTTCTCGACGCTCGCGGTGTCGGTGCTCGGCGTGAAGGTGATGTACGGCAACTTCTTGCAAGAAGTCGTCAAGTTCTTCCTCGTTGCCTTCGCCTTGTTCATGATGGTCAAAGTGTTGAACCGTCTGAAACGTGAGAAAGCGGTCGAAGAGACGCCAGAACCAGAACTGTCGCGTGAAGAACAGCTGCTGTCGGAGATTCGCGACCTGTTAAAAGAACGCCCGTAACCAAAAGACGCCTGAACCGACTGCGGTTCAGGCGTCTTTGTCGATTAAGCGGAACGCTCGGCTGACGGCGCTCGTCAAGAGCGGTGCCGCTTGCTGCATCGCCTCCTCGAGCGTCATCACCCGGGAAACGATCGGGAACACGGCCTCGATGCCGACGTCAGGGACGGCGATTAGCTCTGTCTGTCCGGCGAAAACGAGCGTCGGGACCCCGTATGCATGCGCGAGACAGGCCAATCCGTACGGCGCTTTCCCGTGAAGCGACTGTTCATCGAACCGACCTTCCCCGGTGATGAGCCAATCGGCCGTTCGTAACGACTCCTCCAAGTTCGACCACCGTACGGCCTCCTCGATCCCGCTCACGTACACGGCCCCGAGTTGATAGAGCGCGAAGCCGATGCCCCCAGCCGCACCTGCCCCCGGCTTGTTTGTGAAATCACGCTCGAAACAACAGGCGTACGCGGCAAGTAGTTCGTCATAGCGCACGACGTCCTCTGGCGCCAACCCTTTCTGCGGACCGAACACGGCCGCGGCCCCGTCTTGTCCAAGAAGTGGATTCGTCACGTCCGAGGCGATACGCCATTCGACACGATGCGCTTCCGGGAGGAGTCCTGTCCACTCGACTTGCACGACGCGCTCAAGTTGATGCGGGAACGGTCCAATGACATGTCCCATCTCATCGAAGAAGCGGACACCAAGCGCCTCGAGCAATCCCTTTCCCCCGTCGACGGTCGCGCTCCCGCCGAGGCCGACGGTGATGCGTGTCGCCCCGCGCTCGAGCGCATGCCGGATTTGCAAACCCGTTCCGTACGAACTATAGCGCCACGGGTCGAGCGTATCGACGAGTGTGAGCCCGGACGCCTCGGCGACTTCGATGACCGCCTCTCGCGTCCGCTCTGACCATCCATACCGAGCCTGCCGCAACGTCCCGTCAAGCGACAAGACGTCTTGCGTGACAACCTCGGCATGCCGGTGCGTCAAGAGCCACGCATCTAAAAAACCTTCCCCACCGTCTGAAACCGGCACCTCGACGACGTCGTGTCCAGCGAGCGCCTCGCGCACCGCTCGATTCGCCTCTACACTCGTCATCGACCCTTTGAACGAATCCATTGCCACGACGATTCGCATGTCCATCCCTCCTCCTCTTCAGTGTAACGCAAAAACCGCCCTTCCGAGGAAGAACGGCCTGTGATTAACGAAGTGACGTGACGAGCCCCATCATCTGGTCACTCATCGACAACGCCCGTGAATTCATCTGATACGCGCGCTGCGTGATTGTCATATCGGTCATCTCTTTCGTCAAATCGACGTTCGACGATTCGAGCGTGCCTTCAATCAACAGATTGCCGAGTGGACGGTCGATGTCAGCCGCCAAGTCGGCCGCATAGACGTTGTCTCCGAGTGGACGGAGCGCCGACGTGTTACGCACCTCGACGATATCGAGACGGCCAAATTCTTGTTCGACGCCGTTCACGCTGGCGACGACCATCCCGTCTTGACGGACGCGGTGCGCCGTCGCCTCGTTCGGCATGACGATCGGATTGCCGTCCGCACCAAGAAGGGCGTTCCCGTTCACGTCAACGAGCGTCGTCGTGTCACCGACCGACAGCTGCATGTTCCCGCTCCGGGTCAATCCGACACCATTCTCTGTCTCGACAGCGAAGAACTGGCGGCTCGCTTTCAAGAACACATCAAGGCCACGGTCCGTCTTCCGGATTTGGCCGATATTGAACTGTTGACTGATGTCAGCGACGTGGCCGCCAACGCCGATGCGAATCCCGTTCGGCGTGTCACGTCCGACTTCAAGCTCGGCACGCGGTTGATTGTCATATGCCTGCGACAAGAGCGAGGCAAAGTGGGTCTGTTCCCGTTTATAGCCGGCTGTGTCGACGTTAGCGATGTTATGGCCCGTCACGTCAAGTTGGCGCTGAAGTTGGGTGAGCGACGAGACCGAGTTATAAATCGATTGCATGGGCTTCCTCCTTAACGAATCCGAGCGATTTCAATGGCCCGCTCGGCACTCTTGTCATACGCTTGGACGACCTTTTGGTTCGCCTCGAACTGACGGTACGTCGTCATCAAGTCGGCCATCGTCCGATCGAGGTCGACGTTCGCCTCTTCGATGAATCCTTGTTGAAACTGGACGTTCGCTGCTGGCGGTGCGTCTCCGTTGACCCGGTAATCGTTCCCGACTTGCTCAAGTGTTGCCAAGTCATCGATTTGGACGGCACCGAGCGTCGCCACGTTTTGACCGAGTGATGTGATTTGTCCGTCACCCGACAACGTGAACTCACTCGACGGCAATTGAATCCGTTCGCCGGCATCAGAAAGAATGTATCCGCCGTCCGCTGAACGCAAGAAGCGCTCCTCATCGACCGCGAAGCGTCCGTTCGTCGTATAGAGCGTCTCACCGTCCTGTTCGACGGCGAACATGGCGGCACCCGTCGCGTCAGCCGGTACTTTCATATAGACGTCGGTCGGGCTGCCCGTCTCGGAGATGCTGCCCGTCGAGAAACGCGGCATCGTCTCTTGAAGGTAGACACCTGTCGATAACGTGCCGACCTCGCCTCCGACGCGTGAACGCGCATTGCCGGGATGGCTCACTTGGGCGAGCAACATTTCCGGGAACGAGCGGACGACGCCGTTCGACGCCTTGAATCCTGGTGTCCGGACGTTACCGAGGTTATTGCTCAAAATCTCTTGTTGGCGCTGGAGCGCGTTCATCGCGCCCGCCGCCGTATATAATCCGCGTAGCATGGTCGTCTTCCTTTCATCGTTCAAAGTCTTCACTCTGTATATCGTACCAAATGAATGTTTCATTCACCGTTTTTTGAAAAAAAGTAAAAAAACCACTTCACGATGATGAAGTAGTTTTGCATCAAGCGACGATCGGGAGTTCGACCATCATCGTCGTCCCGTTCCCAAGTTCCGAACGGACACTGATTGTTCCGCCGTGCGATTCGATGATCTCTTTACAGATCGCGAGTCCGAGGCCGGTGCCTCCAATATTGCGACTCTGCTCGTTCTGCACACGGTAGAACTTCTCAAACAGTCGTTCGGCATCTGCGGGTGCCACACCCATGCCTTCGTCTTCGATGGCGATCCGGATGACATCGTCCTCGCACGAGACGTTAACGGCGATGTTCCCGCCGTCCGGTGAATATTTAATGGCGTTATTCACGATATTTGAGAACACTTGACGCAGTTGCGCCGGGTCTCCAGACACGCGAATCGTTTCATCGCAGTCGAAATGAAACGCATGCAATTCGGTCGAACCGGCGTGGATTTCGAGGATATCGGACAGCATTTCAAACAAATTCTCGATTTTAAAGTCTTGCTGGCCCTTACCGGCTTCCATTTTCTGCACGTCAAGCAAATTGCTGACGAGCCGTTCGAGTCGGGTCGTCTCACTATGGATCATATTCAAGTAGCGTTTCTGCTTCTCTTCGTCGACATGTCGATGCTCAAGCAGTTCGGTAAAGCCAAGAATGGACGTGAGCGGCGTCCGAAGCTCGTGAGAGACCGTGGCGACGAGTTCCGTCTTCAAGCGGTCAATCTCCATCTCTTTCGTAATGTCCCGCGACACAAACATCACACCGAAACGTTCGTCCTGCAGTTCAATCGGTTCGGCGTACATCCGTATGATACGTCTTCCCCCTTGCATCGAGTACGTAAACGTTTCATCGAAGATTCCGCACTGTTTGGCCCGACGCGTGAACCGATTGAGGCCGTCCTGGTCATCGATTTGTTCCATGAACGGTTCGTAGAATGCATCAATCGGATATAGGCTCTGACGGTCTCCGAACGGGAACGGTTGATCATACAGTTCGAACAACGCCTCGTTGGCAAAACGTCGATTCGTGTCTGTCTCTACGAAAACGACGGCATCTCGCATCGTATGGAGAATCCGGGCCGTCTTCTCGCGCTCTTGTTCGAGTTCATTATGTTGACGGATCAACGAGCTCGACATCTCCGTGAACGATTGCGACAATTGCCCGACTTCGTTTTTCATCGGTTCAATCGGAATGAGCGCTGCCTGCGGGTCGACCGCGAGCCGCTCACTGTTCGTGATGAGCGTCTGAAGTTGATTCGTCAAGCGCACGATGTACGGTTGCAAGCTGACGAACAGGATAAACAAGGCACCGAGCAAGATGAGCAACCACATCCATTGGGCTTTTACGAGCTGTTCAGACAGTCGCTCGCGTAGACCCGTCTCTTGATAGTCGAGCTCGGACCGATAATCGGTGAATACGGACTCCATATCGACGATGCTCGCACTCATATCGGCCGCATTTTTCGTGTTCAGTTTGAACCGGGTCTGGGTCGACGATGCATTGCTTGGCATGAGCCGGCCAACCGTCGCCATTTGTAAAAATGGTTCATCGACCACGCCGTTCACTTTGGCGACGACATATCGCTCGAGACCGGGCATGACACGCGTCGTATAAATACTAAAGAGCATACGCGCATCTTCTGCGAAAGTCGCTTCTTCGTTCGTTTCGGCGTTTTGTTCGAACCAGCTCGTCTGGTCATCGATGCGACTCTGGGCTTGTTTCACTTCTGCCAATAGTGCATCTTCTCCGAGCAGAACGTGACCGCGCATCTCGTATTGCATCGACTGCCATGTCTCGAACAAATCGGTCGCCCTTGCTCGTTGTTCACTGATGTGCTCGAGTTCGACTGTCGTTTCGCGGATCGCCTGTTGGGTATAAAAGTATGTGCCGAGTGACGTCAATGTGATTAAGGCGATTAATACGTAAAACACCGTGAGGACTTGGCGGCTAATTCGTTGTTCGATCCAGCGTTTCATATGTGGCCTTCTTTCATATCAGGGATTGATCGGATTGGGCAATACAGTATGTTCGGCTATTCAAAAAAGTCAGTTTCGTGTACGATAAGAAAACATTCATCACTTTTATATGTGAACGAACAGGGTCAGTATATCGTTCGTTTCTCACAAGAAACTCACAAATCATGAAGGGAATATTCAGATGACCCCTAAATCGATTGGGCTGGATTCTGTTGATGGTGATCCTTGCGCTCGGAGGCGGACTAGTCTTGACGCGAGGACAGACGATCGACGATTCTGTCCCCGTCACCCAAGGAACGGCTGATAGTTGTTCGCCCATTTGATTTTCCATCGCGATCAAGTCGTGAACAAATGGCTCATCGCAGAGACGCTCTATCCAGAGATTGACGAACCGCAACGTGCGCTCCACAACGTCTACAATCTCGTCTATCGGTTGAAGAAGACGCTCGCCGAATACGACTTGAGCATCTCGGTCCAAACGATCAACAACGGTTACTCGCTCCACTTGGATGATGCGTGTGCCTGCGATTATCATGACTGGCTGGATGCGAAAGATAAACCGTTCCCGCAAACGGACTTGGCTACCCGGCTCTATGTCGATAAAGATTATACATGGTATTGAATAAGAGCTCTTCCCGACATTGTGGGACAAGCTCTTTTTAGCGTCCGACGAAACCACCGTCGACGTGAAGATGTTGGCCGTTGACCCATGCCCCGTCCGGCCCCACGAGGAAAGCGACGTAACGCGCCGTATCCTCTGGCGTGCCGACACGTCCATGGGGGAAGAGCGGCGCAAGTTGTTCGCGAAGCGCGTCATCAATCCAACCCGAATCGGTCGGACCCGGGTCGAGTGCATTCACGGAAATCCCGTACTGCCCTGCCCCATTGGCCAGTGCTGGCGTGATGGCGATCAACATGCCTTTTGTGGCGATATAGGCCAAGTTGGAAGCATCCGCTCCCCCGGACACCATGAACAAGATGCGTCCGTCCGTATGCCCCGCCTGTTTGTATCGTTCGATGAAGGCAAACGTCAGATCGAGTGTTCCTTCGTTGTTGATGAAATAATGGCGACGTAACGTCTCGGTCGTGAACGTATCGACACTCACGTGCCGCTCATACGTCGCATTGTTGATGAGGCGGCTCGGTGTACCGAGCGCTGCCTCCACGCGATCGAGCAATCCTTTTGCGTCTCCAGACGACAAATCGTACGGTTCATGGGCAACGCGAGCCCCTGATGTCTGTAATTCGTCGATGAAGCTTTCAATAAAGTCCGGTTCCGCTCCGACGCCTTCCGTCCCGTCAAAGGGGCTCCAGTGCGTCAGATACAAGTCATGGCCTGCCGCAGCAAGCTTTCGAGCGACAGCGGCGCCAATACCTTTGCTACGACTGACCCCGGTGATGAGTGTGAGTGGTCGTGTCATTGAGTCCTCCCCTTTCGCGTGCTAGCAAGGCACGTATTGACCCTCCTCCTATCCTCAGTCTATCCATTTATAGGAAATTTGAACAGTCTTGAATGCAAAAAAGGTACGACGCCTGTAGACGTCGTACCTCCCTCTTCTTACTTCAAACGATCCAAGTGCTCCAACATGATGCCCGTGCCATGTGCGACGCTGAGCGTCGGCTCTTCGGCAATCATGACCGGCAACCCGACACGCTCGGCCACGAGCTGGTCGATGCCGTGGAGGAGCGAGCCGCCACCTGTCATGATGATGCCGCGGTCGATGATATCGGCCGCAAGTTCCGGAGGCGTCTGTTCGAGGACGCGCTTCGTCGCTTCGACGATTTCATTCGCCGATTCGGCCATTGCTTCACGGAGTTCTTCCGACGTAATCGTTACCGTACGCGGAAGCCCACGCACCATGTCACGACCACGGATATCCATCGTCTCGTTACGTCCCCCTGGGAAGACCGTCGCAATCTCTTTCTTGATTTGCTCGGCCGTCCGCTCACCGATGACGAGCTTATGCTTGTCCTTGATGGCGCGGAGGATGTCAGTATCGAAACGGTCCCCGGCGATTTTAATCGTTTCACCGCAGACGATATCGCCCATCGAGAGGATGGCAACGTCTGTCGTCCCGCCACCGATGTCGACGATCATATGGCCGACCGGCTTCCAGATGTCCATGCCCGAACCGACCGCTGCTGCCTTCGGTTCTACGGCGAGGAAGACTTCTTTCGCGCCGGCCTTCTCGGCCGCCTCACGGATCGCTTTCGCTTCAACCGGTGTCACGTTTGCCGGTGTACAGATGAGCATGCGGATGCCGCCAAAGAAACCGCGGACTTGGATCTTCTCGACGAAATGGCGAAGCATCTCTTCGGTTGTCGCGAAGTCAGCGATGACCCCATCACGGAGTGGACGGATGGCGACGATGTCACCTGGCGTACGTCCGACCATCTGATACGCTTCCGTTCCGACAGCGAGTACTTTCCCTGTCGAACGCTTGATAGCAACGACGGATGGCTCGTCGAGGACGATGCCTCGACCTTTGACGTGGATGACGACGTTTGCTGTTCCTAAATCAATCCCGATATCTTTTGAAAACATGGTGTGTAGGTTCCTCCGTTCGTTACTTCATTGAAAAGAGCGAGAAGAGTCTCTCCTCGCTCCTATGAGTCTATTAATTAGTTCTTGACCATTTCTTCGGCAACTTCGACGTTACCTTGGATCCGCTCGATATCAGCACCAAGCGCTTGCAATTTCTTGTGGAAGTCGACGTAGCCACGGTCGATGTGGTAGAGATCGCCAACGCGTGTCTCTTCGTCCGCGATGAGTCCCGCGAGGACGAGGGCAGCACCGGCACGAAGGTCAGTCGAGACGACTTCAGCACCTTGGAGGCGAACGCCGCCTTTGATGATCGCCGAGCGTCCTTCGATTTTAATGTCTGCGTTCATACGGCGGAATTCTTCGACGTGCATGAAGCGGTTCTCGAACACTGTTTCGGTGATGACCGATGTGCCGCCAGCTTTTAAGACGAGCGCCATCATTTGTGCTTGGATGTCAGTCGGGAAACCAGGGTGTGGCATCGTCTTCACGTCGACCGGCTTCAACACATCCGGTGCGATGACACGCATGCCTTCCGACGTATCCTCGAACTTGACACCCATTTCTTCCATCTTCGAGATGAGTGGGCGAAGGTGCTCGCGCTCTGCGCCGATGACTTCGATGTCGCCACCTGTGATCGCTCCAGCAACGAGGAACGTACCGGCTTCGATGCGGTCAGGGATGATTGAATGCTCGGCACCATGGAGTTTCTCCACGCCTTCGATTCGAATCGTTTCTGTACCGGCACCGCGGACGTGTGCGCCCATACCGTTCAAGAAGTTGGCAAGGTCGACGATTTCAGGTTCTTTGGCGACGTTCTCGATGACCGTTGTTCCTTCAGCAAGGACTGCCGCCATCATGATGTTCTCTGTCGCGCCGACAGATGGGAAGTCCAAGTAGATCTTCGCACCTTTCAAGCGACCGTCGACCGAAGCTTCGACGAAACCGTTGCCGATGACCGTCTTCGCGCCCATTGCCTCGAAGCCTTTTAAGTGGAGGTCAATCGGACGTGACCCGATCGAGCAACCGCCTGGCATTGCGACACGCGCATGCCCAAGACGAGCAAGGAGAGGACCCATGACAAGGATCGAGGCACGCATCTTGCGGACGTACTCAAGCGGCGCCTCGTCTTTGATTGTGCCCGACGCATCAACAGTGACTTCGTTATTCGCTTCGTCAAACGCAACCTCTGCACCGAGGTGGCGAAGTACTTTGTTAATCGTGTACACATCAGCGAGGCGCGGCACGTTTTGAAGTACCGACTTTCCTTCGCTTGCTAAAAGAGTGGCAACCAATGTTTTGAGTACGGCGTTTTTAGCTCCTTCAACACGCACAGTACCTGACAATTTACGTCCTCCACGGACTACAATCAAATCCTTCATATCTCTCTTTGTCCTCCAACTTCGTTGTTTTTTTGTTTTATACGTCGATATCCGCTACCGGATGTGGTTATGTCGATTACTACGATGGTTTGTAACACGTGACGCTTCATCAGAGAGAAAAATAATAATAAAAGCACTCATGAAATTCTGATGAAAAATTCGTCATGTCAGACGAATTTATCCTACACGATAAACCTATAAGAAACGTTACAGCAGGATTACAGTTTAGTAATCGTTTCCCTGCCTACTGTAATGGTGCGAGCGCCTGGGCCAATCGGATATACTCCAAAAAGAACTGGGCGATCAGTGAACCGAAGACGACGGCCACGAGGACACGCAAGACTGCTGCTTGCGGACTCCTCACTTGATTGAGCAAGCGGTCCCATTTGACCGGCATGAGTGCCCACCAAGCGACGTAGATCGCTACGACGTAAATGACGAGCGATAACACGGTGTTCAACATCGACGATTCCCCTCTTTTCAAAAATTCGTACCATTTTTAATCATAGCATGTCACGTCAGAGAAAAAAAGACTTAGCGTTTAAGTGAGTGGTGGAATGGGTTCATCCGATCAACTCGCTTTCTCTCCATAAACCGCATACAAAAAGGAACGTCAATCGGCGCATGGCCTTAGTACAGTAATTGACGTCCCTTCAACATTTCAAACATTATTCACTTCGCCGTCATAGGTTTGGCTCCATCGAATCGCCTCGACATAGTAACGTGACAAGTCAGGCGCTGTCTCCTCGACAGGCACGGTCAACTGCTCGTAGGCGAGGACCGTGTCGAGTAAACAGCGCAACTCGTTGTCTTCTCCGAGGAGCGCTGCCTTGACGATTGGTTCGACCGGCAGCTCCGAGACGAGCGTCTGCATCTCCTCATCCAAAATCACATCTAGCGACGAGAAAATCCCGGTGATGAACGCATCGAACGCCGTCACTTGCGGCAACGTCTCGGCAGCGATCAGCTCCATCATCTTGCCCCGGATCACACTCTGTTTAATCAATTCTTTCGATTCGGACGTCTGCAGCTCCCGAAGCAACATCAAGTACGACCAGCGTCGCATCTCATCGAGACCGATTCGTGCGACGGCCTGCTCGATCGATTGAATCGTATGACGACCTTTCTGATAGACCGTGTTGACCGAACGCAACATCTTATACGACAAATCCACACTGCGTTCGATTTGGCTCGCGATGCGGCGGAAGTTCGGCTCTGGCTTGTCGAGCTCTTTCAACACTTCGACGAGCGTATGCCGGAGCGGATGAACCTCGGCACCGTGGACGACCGTCGGCCGGCTGAAGAAATAGCCTTGGAACATGTGATAGCCGAGTTTTTTGGCGATCTCATATTCAAACGGCGTCTCAATCTTTTCCGCTAAAAATTCGACGCGATGCCCGAGCGCATCGATCAGCCGCTTCTGTTGGTCGATCGGTGTTGCTTGATAATCGATTTTAATGATATCGGCGAGCCCGATGAGCGGTCGATACTTCTCTTCGAACACGAAGTCGTCGAGGGCGATCGTATAGCCTTTCCGGCGCAAGGAGCGCAAAGCGGCCAACACTTTCTCTGTCGGCTCGACGTGTTCGAGCACTTCGACGACGAGTGTCTGCCGTGGCAACAAAGCCGGCACTTCGCTCTCAATCAAATTTTGCGGAAAGTTGATGAACGCCCGCGTCCCTTCCGTCAACTCCCGAAAGTTGAAGACGAGATAGGCGTTATGAATCACGTCGGCGGTCGCGAGTGCGTCATCGACATGTTCAAATATATTTTTCTCGCTGCGGCGATATAACAGTTCATAGCCACAGACGCGTAATTTCTGATCAAAAATCGGTTGGCGCGCAACATAAACTTTCATTCCCTTTAGCTCCTTTACCGTAGTTCCCACCTATATTATCGGATAAGGCGCCCCTCCCTTCCACTATTTGGGCGTGAAACTTCTGATGCTTTTGACCTATATATATAGAAGGAAGGTAATCCATTCGGTCTAAACACAAAAAATCTCCCCTGCGGCTGCAGGAGAGATGTTGGTTATTCTTTGATATCGCGAATGCTCAAGCGGTTGATCGCTTTTTTGAGCGCGAGCTCCGCGCGACGGAATTCGAGGTCCGAGAGCTTCGTGTCTTGGAGACGACGCTCGGCACGAACTTTCGCCGCAGAAGCGCGGTCGTAGTCGATTTTATCCGCCATTTCGGCTGTTTCAGCTAAGATCGTCACCGTGTCGGGACGAACTTCCATGAAACCGCCGCTGAGTGCGATCAGCGTGCGTCCACCATCTTCGTGGCGCAGTTTGAGAACTGAGATATCGAGCGGTGTCACCATCGGGATGTGTTTCGGTAAGATACCGAGTTCACCGGTCACCGATTTTGCGACGACCATCCGTGCCTCGCCCTCATAGGCTGCACCATCCGGGGTGACGACGTTGACGTGAAGAGTATTCATCGTCTAGTTTCCCCCTTCCGTGTAGGTCTTAGACCAACGTCTTCGCTTTTTCGATGACGTCTTCGATTGGACCAACGAGACGGAATGCATCTTCTGGAAGATCGTCGTGTTTACCATCGAGGATCTCTTTGAAGCCGCGGACTGTCTCTTTAACTGGTACGTACGAACCTTTTTGGCCTGTGAACTGCTCAGCCACGTGGAAGTTTTGTGACAAGAAGAACTGAATGCGACGCGCACGGTGAACCGTGAGCTTATCGTCTTCAGACAACTCGTCCATACCGAGGATTGCGATGATGTCTTGAAGTTCTTTGTAACGCTGAAGCGTCTGCTGGACGTTACGGGCTACTTCGTAGTGCTCTGGTCCGACGATGTCAGGCGAGAGGGCACGTGAAGTCGATGCGAGCGGGTCAACGGCTGGGTAAATCCCCATCTCCGAAAGACGACGCTCCAAGTTAGTCGTTGCATCAAGGTGAGCGAACGTTGTCGCTGGAGCCGGGTCAGTATAGTCATCGGCTGGTACGTAAACCGCTTGAATCGATGTGACCGATCCTTTAGCTGTTGACGTGATCCGCTCTTGAAGCATACCCATTTCCGTCGCGAGTGTCGGCTGGTAACCTACGGCAGATGGCATCCGACCGAGAAGGGCCGAAACTTCCGAACCTGCCTGAGTGAAACGGAAGATGTTATCGACGAAGAGAAGAACGTCTTGTCCTTGCTCATCGCGGAAGTATTCTGCCATTGTAAGACCCGTCAAGGCTACGCGAAGACGCGCGCCCGGCGGCTCGTTCATCTGACCGAAGACCATCGCCGTTTGCTTGATAACGCCTGAGTCCGTCATCTCGTGGAACAAGTCATTTCCTTCACGCGTACGCTCACCGACTCCTGCAAATACAGAAATCCCGCTGTGCTCTTGCGCGATGTTGTTGATGAGTTCCTGAATGAGAACGGTTTTACCTACACCGGCACCACCGAAGAGGCCGATTTTACCACCTTTGATGTATGGTGCGAGAAGGTCGACGACTTTGATCCCTGTTTCCAAGATCTCAACTTTTGTCGACAACTCATCGAACGTCGGTGCGAGACGGTGAATCGGTGACCGACGGACAGTCGGTGACACTTCTTTATCGTCAATCGGGTTACCGAGTACGTTGAAGACACGACCGAGCGTCTCTTCTCCGACTGGTACTGAAATCGGTGAACCTAAGTCAAGTACTTCCATGCCGCGGCGAACGCCGTCCGTTGAGTCCATCGCAATCGTACGGACCGTGTCATCCCCAAGGTGAATCGCCACCTCGAGCGTCAAGTCGACACTGACATCTTGCGCCGATTCAGCCACATGCGTGACTTTGAGGGCGTTGTAGATGTTCGGTAAGTGGTTGTCGAACTTAACGTCGATAACTGGGCCCATGACTGCGACTACGCGGCCTTTCATGCCGTATTCGTTCATCGTGTTAGCCTCCTACAATCTAGAGGGCGTGCGCTTATTCAAGCGCAGCCGCACCTCCGACAATCTCTGTGATTTCTTGTGTGATCGCCGCTTGACGCGCGCGGTTGAACTTGAGCTTGAGTCCACGGATGAGTTCATCCGCGTTGTCCGTCGCGTTCGACATCGCCGTCATCCGAGCCGCGTGCTCCGATACTTTCGCATCGAGGAGCGCGCCGTAGATGAGTCCTTCCGCGTAACGCGGGAGGAGCGCTGCTAAGATCGTTTCTTCTTCTGGTTCGTATTCATACATCACATTAGATGCGGTCTGTTCGATATTCCCAAGCGGAAGCAATCGATCGATCTTCACTTCTTGGCTGATGACAGAGATGAATGAGTTGTAGCAAAGCTTCAATTCATCAATCTCGCCTTCACTGAACGCGCCGACCGTCTGTTTGACGATCTCTGCGACTTCAACGAATGATGGCTGGTCGTTGAGTCCTGTCATGGCACTGTACACCGGAATGTTACGGGCCTTGAAGAACTGAACGCCGACCTTCCCGATCACGTACAGACGGTATTCGTCTGTTGAACCGTGTTTGGCTTTCAACTCGCGATACACGTCACGAAGGACGCTGGCGTTGTATCCACCAGCAAGTCCGCGGTCTGACGTGATGACGATATAGCCGGTCCGTTTAACGGGACGGACTTGAAGCATCGGGTGTGTTGCGCCTGAAGTACCGCCGGCAATCGACGAGATGACTTCCTGCAACTTGGTCATGTACGGCTTGAAGTTGGCGTTGCTCCCTTGAGCGCGGTTCAATTTCGAGGCCGACACCATGTTCATCGCTTTCGTGATTTGCTTCGTGCTTTGGGTCGAGGTGATCCGCATCTGGATCTCACGTAATGATGCCATTTCGATTCACCACCTTAATAGACGCTCGTCACCGGATTAAACCGATGGCGAGAACGTCTTTTTGAATTCCGTAAGTGCATCGACCATCGCCTCGTCAGCAGGAAGGTTTCCTGTTTGACGGATTTCACGGCAGAGGTCCGCACGGTTTTGGTCGAGCCATGCGTTCATTTCTTTTTCGAAACGACGGATGTCTTCGACTGGGACGTCATCGAGATGACCTTTCGTGAGAGCGTAGATGATGATGACTTGCTTGTCGACCGAAAGCGGTGCGTTCAAGTCTTGTTTCAAGACTTCAACAGTCCGTTGTCCACGGTTGAGCTTCGCTTGTGTCGCTTTGTCGAGGTCCGACCCGAACTGGGCGAACGCTTCGAGCTCACGGTATGACGCGAGGTCAAGACGGAGCGTACCCGCAACTTTCTTCATCGCTTTCACTTGAGCCGAACCACCAACACGCGATACCGAGAGACCGGCGTTGATCGCTGGACGTACCCCTGAGAAGAAGAGATCCGACTGAAGGAAGATTTGACCGTCTGTGATCGAGATTACGTTCGTTGGGATGTAAGCCGAGATATCCGACGCTTGTGTCTCGATGAACGGAAGTGCTGTCAATGAACCGCCGCCGAGTTCGTCGTTCAACTTCGCCGCACGCTCAAGAAGGCGTGAGTGGAGGTAGAAGACATCCCCTGGGTAGGCTTCGCGGCCTGGAGGACGACGGAGAAGAAGCGAGAGCTCACGATAAGCTGCCGCTTGTTTCGAGAGGTCATCATACACGACGAGGACGTGTTGTCCGCGGTCCATGAAGTACTCACCCATCGATACCCCAGCGAATGGTGCGAGGTAAAGAAGTGGGGCTGGCTGTGAAGCCGATGCCGAAACAACGATCGTGTAATCGAGGGCGCCGTTTTGACGGAGCGTCTCAACTACGCCACGGACAGTCGATTCTTTCTGACCGATTGCGACGTAGATACAGACCATGTTTTCTTCTTTTTGGTTGATGATCGCGTCGATTGCGATCGAAGTCTTACCAGTTTGACGGTCACCGATGATGAGCTCACGCTGACCGCGACCGATTGGTACGAGGGCGTCAATCGCCTTAATCCCAGTTTGGAGCGGTTCGTGAACTGACTTACGGGCCATAACGCCGTAAGCTTTACGCTCGATCGGGTTGTATGTGTCCGTCACGATCGGTCCGAGACCGTCGATTGGTTGTCCGAGTGGGTTGACGACGCGTCCGAGGAGCGCTTCACCGACTGGAACTTCCATGATGCGGCCCGTACGTTTTACCGAGTCGCCTTCTTTGATGCCTTTGTAGTCGCCAAGGATGATAATCCCGACGTTACCTTCTTCTAAGTTTTGCGCCAAGCCCATTACGCCGTTAGAGAACTCTACGAGTTCCCCCGCCATAACGTTATCGAGTCCGTATGCACGAGCGATACCGTCACCTACTTGAATGACTGTACCTGTCTCGCTGACTTCGATTTCAGAACCGTACGAAGCGATCCGCTCTTTTAGCAGGGCGCTGATTTCTTCAGCTTTGATCGTCATTGAATTCACCCCTATTTCTTACGCATTCAACAATTCACGCTCGAGGCGTGTTAGTTTGTTTTCGATTGTGTCATCATACGTCGTGTAGCCGATCTGGACACGGAGTCCACCGATGACGTCTTCATCGACGACGTTCTTCAATTGAAGTGTCTTGTTCATCTTCTGTCCGAAGACGAGTTCGACTTCTTTCAACTCTGTTGCCGACAACGGGTAAGCACTCGTGACGAACCCTTCGGCGATGCCACGATAGTCATTGATGTAATCAAGGACGTAGCGCGACAAGCCGCGAACTTCGCTCGCACGGTCGTTTTCGACCATGACGAGAAGTGTGTTGAGCACGATATCTGTCATGTCACCAAAGCTATGTGTTAAAAGCTGTGCAAGCTCGCTGTCACTGATTGCCGGATTCTCTAAGAGATTCGCAAGTTCAGGAGTCGCGTGGAGCACTTCATCGAGCAGACGCACTTCCGCTTCGACTTGGTCGAGCGTGCCTTGTTCCCGCGCTAAGTCGAAGAGCGCTTTGGCATAGCGTTTTGCTAACGATGTGTTCATCAGTTAGCACCTTTCGCTTTAGACAGGAAGTCTGTAACGAGGGCACGTTGTTTCACTTCGTCGCCTTTAAGGTCTGACTGAAGGACGTGGCGTGCGGCCGAGAGCGCCTGTGTGACGACTTCGGTCTGGAGCGATTGCTTCGCGAGCTCACGCTCACGTTCGATCGCTTTACCCGCCTCGATCTTGATTTGTTCGGCTTCCAAACGCGCCTGCTCCACCAAGCGTGCTTGTTCCGCTTCTGCTTGACGACGGCTTGAATCAAGCATTTCTTTCGATTCTGTACGTGCGGCGCTGAGCGCGTCACGTTGTTCGACTACATATGTTTCCGCATCTTTGCGGCTCTTTTCAGCGAGCTCAATTTCGTTCGCTACATACTCTTCACGCTGTCTCATCATTCCAAGGAGTGGTCCCCAAGCAAATTTCTTCAACAGGGCCAAGAGTACGAGGAATGTGAAAAGTGTAAAGATCATATCCAGGATGCGGAGGCCTTCGCCGCCAGCACCAGCTGCAATCATCATCGTATCCATGCATACCCTCCTCTTGACTAAATAAGTGAGGGAGACACGCTCCCTCTTACGTTGTTCTCGTTAACTCGTAATCAAGAGTTGAGGAGAAGGAAACCGACAGCCACACCGATGATCGGGAGGGCTTCAACCAAACCGATACCGATGAACATTGTTTGACGAAGTTCGTTTTTGAGTTCTGGCTGACGTGCTTGTCCTTGTACTGTTCCGTATACGATGAGACCGTTACCGATACCAGCCGCGAGTGCTCCAAGACCGATAACGAGTGCTGTTGCGAGAAGATTCATTTGTTCCATTGTGTATATTCCTCCTAAAAGTTAAGTAAATAGTTTTTTTGTTCAACGCTTTGGCGAGACCTGCCCGAATTAATGCTCGGCAGAAGCTTTATGCCCGATATACACCATTGCAAGCGTCAGGAAAATGTAGGATTGGATAACCCCGATAAAGATTGAGAAACCTTGCCATAAAATCATTGGGAGAATTGCGAACACAGCACCGAGCGGGTTAAGTGCCCCTTCTGCGGTAATTGCGAGTCCCAAGATGATGGTAATCATGATTTCACCGGCAAAGATGTTACCGTAAAGACGCAGACCGAGCGTCAAGGTGTTCGCAAACTCCTCGATGAGCTTGATCGGCAATAAGAACCAAACCGGCTTCACGAATTCCGCCGAGTAGTGCTTCAAACCGTGTAGCTTCACGCCGTAATAGTGCGACATTGCAACGACGAGTGTCGACAATGCCAACGTGACGTAAGGATCGGCCGTCGGTGAGTTGAACCATAGATAGTGACCAGAAATGACGTTAAACGGTAGACCCATTAAGTTTGAGAAGAGAATGAACAAAATCAACGTCATTCCAAACCCGATAAAACGGCCACCTGTCTTCCAGTCCATCGCACTCGAGATAATCCCGCGTGTGAATTCTGCGAAGAATTCCATTAAGTTCTGCTTACCAGTCGGCTTCATAGCCAAGCGTCGCGTTCCCCAAACGGCAAACGTAAATACGAGTAGTGATGCGATCAGCACCGTAATGACGTTCGTCCAGCTCCCATATAACGTATAATCTCCGAGTTGTAGAGAATATGTGGGAAACTCATGACCCATTAGTATTCACCTCTTTTCCTGCTGAGCTGGGCAAGTGTGAACTCGCCAAATTGTATGATGTGGCCGGCGATTAGACCAGTTACCACCGCAATCAGCGATACTCGATCCTCATAAAAGAGACCGACTATCACGGCTAGTGCACCGACTGCCATCCTTGAAACAGTCCCGTGCGACTTCGGGCGTCGTCCATGTTCGATGACGTCAAACATCCGAATGACGCTTCGATTCTGCATATGTAGAATAATGAGACTGGCGACCCCGCCTAAGAACAAGCCGAGAAATACCGGTTTGTACATAGGGACGATGAGCGCTCCGATGAGGAGAATGGCGAACCATCCGATAAACCACTTCGTATAGCGTTTCATCAACTGCTGTTGTGCTTTTCTGTCTGCTTGCACTTGTTGTAAGTTCATTCGTCCTCTCCTGTCAGTAAACTTCGAAGGGTGAGAACTAGCGCCGTGATCCCGAAAGCCATTCCGAGAAGCACTGACACATTCCAACCAAACGTGCCCCAAATTTCACGTCTCGCCCCGTATTGGCCAACGAGATAACCGATGACGATCGGTCCAGCGAGCGCGGTCGAGATTTGAGAGGCGAGCGAGGCATAAGATAGGTAACGATTGTCTTTTTTCGTCATCCCCATCCCCCTTTCGAGCTGCCGAGCCATGCATCTTCTCCATCGGATTCACACTCGCGTGACCATCAAAAGTCACACAAGTTCAGAGTACTGGAAATGGCATAAGAAGTCAATTGATTTCACAATTATAAAAGCGCTTTAAATCAAGTCGTATCAAGGCTTTTACGCAGTTCACAAACTAAATTAAAATCATCAAATTTTAAGAAAGTATGAAGAAACGGTGAAATAAAAATGTTGACTTTATAACATTTCACATTACGAATCAGATGAAGAATAGTTCAGTTATACCTCCACGTTTTGGAAAACACAATGACAAACGGCTTACGTTCACAAAAGGTTTTGAAACGGACGTTGACCCAATTTTGAAATCGTTTTCATCTTCCTGTATCAGTATACCGATTATCTTTTTGTCATGTCGAGGGGTTCTGACGAATTTGTAGTGATGAATCTCACAGGGCGATTTTTGTCGTCCACACGTCTGGAAATCCCTTCCCATCAAGCCGAAATGGGTGGACAATACCAGTTTGAATGGCTACGATTACGATGTAAGCGCTATCTAAAAATGTGTCGATTTTGTGACTTTCGAAACCGACGCCCGCATCATGAAAATTTTGATGCGTGTGAGGAGGAACTACCATGGACTGGATGAATCAATTACGTGAGGAAATCGGTGCCGACGTCGTCTTCACGGACCCGACGACCCGACTCGCCTATTCGTTTGACGCGACACCTAACTATCAAGCGATGCCCGACGCCATCGTCGCCCCCCGCTCACATGTACAGACTGTACTACGGCTGTGCCATACATACCGCATCCCAGTCGTCCCCCGTGGGTCGGCGACGAACCTTGCCGGCGGCACGACGCCGCTTTCAGGTGGTGTCGTCATGGACTTCCGTCATATGGACAAGATTGTCGAGATCGACGAGAAGAATTTGACGGTGACGGTCGAACCGGGCTGCATCACCGCCCATTTGGCACAAGCCGTCGAGGCGAGAGGCCTGTTTTATCCGCCGGACCCGAGTTCGATGAAAATCTCGACGATTGGCGGCAACATCAGTGAGAACTCCGGCGGCTTGCGTGGGCTGAAATACGGGGTCACGGCCGATTATGTGCTTGCCCTCGAGGCGGTACTCCCGAACGGCGAAGTGCTCCGTACGGGCGGGAAGCTCGCGAAAGACGTCGCCGGTTATGATTTGACCCGTGTCCTCGTCGGCTCGGAAGGGACGCTCGCCGTCATCACGCAAGCGACGCTCAAGCTCATCCCGCTCCCCGAGACGAAACAGACGATGCTCGCCTATTTCGAGGACTTGGACAGCGCGGCCCGGACGGTGAGCCGCATCATCGAGAACCGCATCATCCCGGCGACACTCGAGTTCATGGACAAGAAGACGATCGAGGTCGTCGAGGCGTATGCGAACATCGGACTGCCGACAGACGTCGGTGCTCTCCTTCTATTAGAACAGGACGGGCCACGTGACGTCGTCCGGCGCGATATCGAAGCGATGCACGCCGTTTGTCTCGAGGAAGGGGCCTTGTCGGTCGAAGTGGCCCGGGACGAAGCGCACGCCGAGACGTTGCGCTATGCGCGGCGCATCGCCTTATCCGCCCTGGCCCGCCTCAGCCCGACGACGATCACGATCACCCACTTCGCCGAGCTCGAGGCGTTATCACTCCGGATTGACGCCTGTTGAATAATGTTGTCGATATCCTCACGAATCGCCGCATCGACGTCCCGGAACTGGTTGATATAGTCGGTTCCACTATAGCGACGCGCGTTCGCTGTCAGAACATCCCCCGCTTTGATGAGTTCAATTTGAGATTCGTGGAACGCCTCCATCTGTCGGATGACGTGAATCGTCTCCGACAACGAGCGCTTCGTCGCTTCATACTGTTCGAGTGACAGGGTGTCTTGATTATATGTATAGCCTCGGACCGACAGCTCTTGATCGAGCAACAGCCGGAGCAGCTCTGAGGCGGCGTTCGCAATCGGGATCGCCTCTTCGACGATACGACGGTTCTCTCGTTCGATATCTTGAAACGCGCTATAGCTCCAGATGCTCGTCAAAAACTCGCCATCAAAGAAATGAGCAAATATCTTTGTAGTAGTGAGAATTTAGTCTTCACGGCGTCTCTTCTCTTTTTCATGATCGGACCGCCATACGGTCCCTTCCTTTTCTACTATCGGTCGTGACTCGCTTCACCTCAACTATTTTGAATCGATCGCGGCACATTCCACAAAAAAAAAGAGGATCACTCGGATCCTCTCTGTACGGGTTCGTGCTTATTTTGTTCCGAACAAACGGTCACCCGCGTCACCGAGTCCTGGGACGATGTAACCATGGTCGTTCAACTTCTCGTCAAGTGCGGCGAGATAGATTTCGACGTCTGGGTGTTCAGCTTGAACACGTTCCACACCTTCAGGGGCTGCGCAGAGGCAAGCGAGCTTGATCGACTTGGCACCGTGCTTTTTAAGCGCGGCAATCGCATCAGCGGCCGAACCACCAGTTGCGAGCATCGGGTCGACGACGATGAAGTCACGCTCTGTGACGTCCGTCGGCAACTTGAGATAGTATTCGTGCGGCTCGAGCGTCTCCGGGTCACGGTATAGACCGATGTGACCGACTTTGACGTTCGGCATCATTTTGAGGAAGCCATCCACCATGCCGAGGCCTGCCCGTAAAATTGGGACGATTCCCAATTTCTTGCCGGCGATCATCTTCTGTGTCGATACAGAGACCGGTGTCTCGATTTCTACATCAGTAAGCGGAAGGTCGCGTGTAATTTCGTATGCCATGAGTGACGAGACCTCGTCTACGAGTTCACGGAACTGCTTTGTCCCCGTCTCTACTTTGCGCATAATCGTCATCTTGTGCTGAATCAATGGGTGGTCATAAACGTGTACTTTGCCCATCATGCTTCACTCCTCTCTCAATCTCTCTTGAGCATTGTACCCTAACTTTTCTGAGAAAGGTAGGGTCAACTTCTGTTTTCTAAGAGGTCAGACGAAACCCGAAGGAACGGAATCGATCCCTCGGGCTTCAGATGACACGTCGATCAGAATTTGAAGAAATTCAGAAAACCGGCCGTCTTGTGTTTCACTTTTCCACACATCTTGCCTTTGGCGGCCTGATGGTGTTTTGACGTTTCATGCTTGGCGGCATGTTTTTTAGCATGCTTCATTGCAAGTTTTTTTGCCTTCTTCTTGTCTTTCTTCTCTTGTTTCAACTCAGCTTTTGTCTTTTGTGTCGACTTCTCTTTTGACGCAGTCTGGTCATTCGTCGACGGAGCCGGTTTCGTCGTTGTCGTTGGCTTAGCGACTGGCGTTGTTGCCGTTTCTGTCGCAGGTTTGGTCGCGGCTGGCTTCGTTGTTGCCGTTGTAGCCGGCTTTGTCGTAGTCGTTTCAGCTGGCTTCGTTGTTGTTGTAGCCGGCTTTGTTGTAGTCGTTTCGGCTGGCTTTGTCGTCGTCGTTGTAGCCGGTTTCGTCGTAGTCGTTTCAGCTGGCTTCGTCGTTGTCGTTGTAGCCGGTTTCGTCGTAGTCGTTTCAGCTGGCTTCGTCGTTGTCGTTTCAGCTGGTTTCGTCGTAGTCGTTTCAGCTGGCTTTGTCGCCGGTGCTACCGCGACTGGCGCTGGTGTCGGCGCCGTGTCTTTCGTACGTGTCACAAGTCCCGCGTTCCAGTTCACGTAAGCATCCGCTTCGTGGAAATGGATGAACCCAGAATCTTTGGCGAGCTTGTGGCTGTCCGCGCTAAGACGTGTCGAAATCGTGAGCGTCTTGACCGAATGCTTCGCGTCGACTGCTTGTAATTTCTTAATCATGTTTTGTGACCAAGCGTCGCTCTTGATCGTGTCGGCGTTGAAACTCTCCCACATGATGCCGTCAACGTAAGGTGCCGTTGACGTTTCTAACGTGTCGAAGCCCCAGTTTTGAACCATGGCGATATCACCATAGCGCGCCCGAGCTTGTTTCAAGAAGTTGACGAGTCCGTCCCGTTGCTGCTTGAGCACGGTCGGATTGTTCAAATGTTCGTTATCGATATCACCGACCGTATCCATGAACACGCCATCGATGCCTTTGGCGACGACTTGGTTCTGGATTTCCGTGAGGAGCAACCCTTGGAAGTGCGGTGAGGCGATGTTCGTCAAGTACGAATCCCATTCCGAGTAATGGACACGTTGTCCGTTACGCGTAAAGAAGTCACCTGACTGAAGTTTTGACATGAGACCTGTGTTCCATGTCGCGACTTCCATAACGCTAATATATCCGAGTACTTTTGTCCCGCGTGCTTTGATTTGCTCCACTTGCGCTTTCGTGTAATGGAGCGGCTCAATGATGACGAGGTCATAGTTTTGCATATCTTTCAAAATCGCTGCCGTTGGATGACCATAATACACTTGATAGTTCTTCACGCCGTCGAGTGGGTTCATGGTTTGTGCCCCCGTTTTGGACATGTTCAGACTAACAATTAACAACACTACCATTAGAGACATAATTAACTTTTTCAATTTCACTACCTATTCCTCTCCTGATGACTGACAAAACGTGGTGACGGACGATGATGGTTGAATGGAGTTGTGTCTCGTGGCTCCCCCTTTTCTTATATTCAAATGACGAGAAGGTTAGTGCTGTGCGTTTTATGGATGTATCGGATTCGTGTATGTAATGTTGAACCTTCGCAAAAAAAATTATAGGATAGTTTTTCACGAAAACATAGTGTCAATTTGATAACAAAAAACCGCTTCACGACATGAAAGTGTCATGAAACGGGTAAAACGATAAGTTATTCGATCATATGTAAGTATTTAGCGTTGACTCTAATTCTAGACGATCAATCAAATAGACTCGTTCCGTCTCGACGTCCATCAATTGAAGGGTGTCTTGCCCTTCCTCCATCCAGACGTCAAACCGTTGTTCGGTCAACTGCTCATAGAGCGCGAGCGTCCCGCATCGTTCCCCGGTCGGCTGTCCACTACTCGGCTTTACATGGGACAACAATTCAAATAGCTCGCTCGTACTCGGTCCACCAAGATGGGCGATTTTCGTCTCCGTCTCGTATGTCGCCAAACGCATCGCATCTTTTTGCTCCGATTTGATCGTCAATTCACCGGCGCCCGGCCGTTGGACGGCCCCCCATACCTCAATCACGGTATCATAACGAGTCGATAAGACGGCAGAGTCCTGATCCGAGACGTCTTCGATCGGCTCATCTGCGAGCACGATTCGCTTCAAGAGCCGCCGTCCTTCGCCATCTAAATTAAAGACGGCTTCCATCGAGTCGATTTGCACGTACTCACCCGAAAGCGAACTAGGTAACACGGTTCGGTCCCACGCCTGTTCTGTACCCATTTGGAGCGTAATCCGTTGATCGGCCAACTGGGTCAAGAACGCCACGCCTTCATTCTTACCGCTCTCGAAGACGAACAGTCCCGGCTCAATCAACTGTCCCGTCTCGGCACCGTCTTGATAGACGTGATAGGTGACATGAAGCGCGCCTCGGTCCGGTGTGTGATACCGGAAGACCGAACCGGGAACAATGGTCTCATGCGTCTCGTTGACCGCGAAGGCGCGCGCCACGGTCGTGACGTCAGACTCAGGAATGAACGATAGCGTGTTGCCGACATCGACCTCCCTCGGTTCTGACCCCGCTGCGGACTCGAACGCCTCAATGGCATCGGTACGGAAGACGCGCTCATTTTGTTCGTTGCTCTTCAAACAAGAGACGTAACGCTCGTCCCCGCTCCGCCAATATTTGACGGTCTTGCTGCCTAATTCGTCGTAGAAAGGATGACGGAATGTAATGGAGGCCACTTCAGCCCGCCGCATCGGCAACACGTCCGTCGGTTTTTGCTCACAGTAGTTTAATAATCGCGACTTCAGCGCAGACGTCAACGGGATGTCTCGGTCTTGGTGAATCGCATACGTCGACAATGACCGCAAGTTGAGCGCGTTCGTCTCGTTTGCGCCACATCCGCTTAAAAAGATGATGGCACCGATCATCATCCATAAGACGTGTTTCATTCCGCCCCCTCCTTTCACATTTATTTGGGTACTATCACCTAAAATTTTCTTTTTCACTTTATCATACAATAATAATTACTTATATAGTTAGAAGAACAAACAAAAAATGCCACTTGCGTGGCACTTTTTTAGTCGTCATCTCGGTCGTCGTCTTGATTATCGTCCCGATCGTCATCTTGGTCGTCATCATTTTGATTGTCGTTTTGATCATCTTGATCGTCTTGGTCATCCCGGTCATCGTCACGTTCAATCTCTTTCACTTGCTGTTGAAGGTTCAACTCGAGTTTGACGCGGTCACCGGCTTTTGGCGCCTCATCGTCAAGCTCGTAGCGGCTCGCGAGTTTGAACGTCTCGGACTTGCCGTCACGCTCGATGGTCACGTCACGGTCCGACAAGCTGACGAACGTGCCGTAGATGTCAAAGTCGTCACTCTCGCGGTCGACTTCCTTCACTTCCTCGTTTTGATTGAACTCGAGTTTGACACGGTCTCCGGCTTTCGGCGTATCATCGTCAATCTCGTGACGGGCCGCGAGCGGATACGTCGCTTCCTTTCCGCTGAAACTGATCGTCACGTCACGGTCTGATAGGCTGACGAGGGTACCATACAATTTATAATCATCGTCATCGACCGAGCGGACCGGTGTATCACTCGATGCTGATCCTTCTGTCGACGCGGCCGCTTCCTTGTTCGCACCGTCCTGTGCGTCATCTGCGGCATCATCCGTCCCACTGTTCACACTGTCGACCGACCGTGGGACGATGACCGTGTCCGTGTTGTCGTTCGCAACATACAACCCGATTCCTGCGACGGCGAGGACCGCCAAGCCGACGCCTAAAATCCATCCGATTAGTTTCATGATGTTTCCTCCTCGTTTCATGTGGTGAACTTGTTCTACATCTTCATCATAGAACGGTGACCTTAGAGCACCACGAGGATTCCATTAGAAAACGATGAGAATCTGCGAAAGGTTTGTCATTTTGCGACGAAGAAAATACTGCCGTCCGGCGCGTTCGCATAACTGCCGATCGACCAACCGTTCATGTCGGCCACTTCCTTGGCGATGGCGAGCCCTAGTCCGCTGCCGCTCCGGTCCCGCGCCTCATCGAGTCGATAAAAGCGGTCGAACAGACGCGCCCTGGCGTCATCGCTCAGCGTCGTCCCATGGTCACGCACTTCAATTCGATTCGGTGTCATCGTCACGTGCGTGTCAGTCGCGTACTTCAAGCTGTTGTCGATGAAGATGACGACGAGCCGTTGCAGCGAATCACGGTGCCCGTACCACGTTCCTGTCGCCTCGATTGGAACCCGGACGCCATGCGAACGCTCGAACCGCTCGGTCAATTGGTCGGCGAGCTCGGCTAATTCAATCGCTTCAGCCTCGATTTCTTCAAGTGAGGAGAAGCGGCTCAGTTCAAGCATCGGTTCAATCAAGTCTTCGCGCATTTGCCGGGATTCGGTCAAAATATGGTCGATCGCCTCGTCACGGACGGCCGGGTCGCTTTGTCCCCAGCGCCGGAGCAGTTTGGCGTACCCTTCGATGACCGTGAGCGGCGTCTTCAGTTCATGTGAAACATCGGCGACGAAACGCCGTTGTTGCTCCATCGATCCTTCGACCCGGCCAATCATTTGATTGAAGCCAGTCGCAAGTGTCGACACTTCGTCTTGGCTCGTCCCGACATCGATGGTCTCAAGGGTTCCCGATTCCGTGATCCGTTCCATCGTCGTCTCGAGCCGGCGGAGCGGGTCGAGTCCCTGGCGCACGATCCACAGGCTGCCGATGAACGTCATCGCCACGGCGATCAAAAAGATGATGAGAAAAATGGTCGCGAGCGTCCGCAGCGTCTCACTCACCGCCGCGTCTTGAAACGCGTAGCCGAGCCCATTCGACGTCGCGATGACGAACCAGTCGTCGATGAGGGCCGGCTCGCCGAAATCGACGGGAAACCGCAATCCTTCCTCGGCCTCTCCGCCGATGATGCCCCAGTCACCGTTCGCTTGCCGTTCGAGCACGACACTGTCCTCGTGTAACGACAAGACGGCCTGGCGATTCCGCTCGTCCTCCTCGAGCAAGCTGAGTGCCTGGCGCAAGACGTCATAGCGGGCGTCGACGATCTGTTGACGCGAGACGAGCCAGGCGACACCGAACGAGGTGATCAGGAGGAACAACATGAACCCCGCCATCGCCAAAGCGATTTTCGTCCGTAGCTTCATTTTATTCACCACGCTTCAGCATATAGCCGACGCCTCGGACCGTCTGAATCCAAGAGCCCCCGAGTTTCTTGCGGACATAGCGGACGTACACATCGACGACGTTCGTGTCCCCGTAATAGTCAAAGCCCCAGACGTGTTCGACGAGTTGGTCGCGCGTGAGCACGCGTTCCGAATGTTCGAGCAGATAGACGAGCAAATCGAACTCTCTCCGGGTCAGGTCGACTTTTTGCCCCTCGCAGATTACTTCGTGACGATTGACGTCGACGGTCAGCCCTTCATAAGATAAGACCCGTTCACTCGTATCGACTTGGACGTGTTGCCGCATCCGTAAGAACGCCCGGATCCGTGCGAGCAACTCTTCCATCTCGAACGGTTTCGTGATGTAATCATCGGCCCCGAGGTCGAGCCCGCTCACTTTATCGTAACGGTCCCCACGTGCCGTCACCATCAATACCGGGAGAAGCGGCTGCTCTTCTTTGACGCGGCGAACGACTTCAAGTCCGCTCATCTGCGGCAGCATGACATCGAGCAACATGAGGTCAATCCCACCAGTGAGTGCCCGGTCGAGCCCGGCCCGCCCGTCATGAGCGACCTCGACTTGATAACCGGCATGCATGAGTTCAAGTTCGAGTAATCTGGCAATTTTAGCATCGTCTTCAACGACGAGAATCGTAGGCATTCCATTCATCCTTTCTTAAAAAAACGCCGAGCAGTCCGCCCGACGCATCATTCTAAGTGTTCCCGGATTCCTCAGTCAAAAAACGGACGAACTGCTTCTGGAATCGCTTGTTCGATGCGCAATTCGAGTGAATCGCCCATCCGGTCAAACGTCGTTTCAATCCCTTCCGCCTGAAACGCCAAATCAGTCCCGACTTGAGCGATTTGGTCGAGCCAAGCGTTACCGGTCAAGGTGAATAATAAGAACCCGGCGACCCCTGTCGCCATGAGTGTCAATGCGAGCGCACCGACGGCCACTCCTCGAACCATTCTTCCAATCTTACCTCTGCTAGTTGAGCGCATATGTCCCTCTCCCTTGTCTATTTTCTTTCTTTACTGTACGGGAGCGAGCTGAGAAAGAGCGGTGAAACAGATTAGAATTTGATGAGAAAAAGAGGCCACAGCACGCTGCGACCTCAATCTTCTTCAAGCACCGACTTGGCGATCGGCGCCCAATACGTTCCATCCATGGCGGCGACCTCGGCGAGCGTCGTCCGGTACGTGTCGTCCCCGGCCTTCTTCTCGGCGATGCCTTTCATCCATAAGACGTCCGCTTTATATCCCGATTCTGGGTACGTCTCGACGTAAGCGGCATAGTCTTGGATCTCCGCTTCACCGAGCTTGTTGTCGACGAGCAAGCGATAAAATCCGACCGCCTGTTCTTGACCGGCTTTCGCCTTGCCGACGAGGAGCGCATCGGCTTCCTCGTATCGTTTGTCCGAGACGAGTGTCTCGACTTTAGCGAGCGAGATGACGGCCGGTGCCTCAGGCGACTCGGTCGTCTCATCCTCGGTTTGGAGCGCCTCGTTCGCTTCTTCAAGCCGGGCGACTTCTTTCTCGAGTTCTTCTAACCGTTTCGCGAGTGCCTCCTCTTCCGTCACCGTCACGACCCGCTCGTCGGAAGCGGACGGCGTCACTGGGGGTGGCGCCGGGTCCGGCCAAAAGGCGAGCGCGACCAGCCCGAGCCCGACGACGAGCGGCAGGCCGAGCCATGTCTTGTCCCACTTGAACGCATTCTTCCAATCTGACAAGTCCGCATGACCGATGACGGCCGGCGAGAACGAACGAAAGCGGCGCTTGGCCGCCTTCTTTCCGTTCGCCTTCACTTCGAGCGCGAGCCCGAGCCGATGAAACGCCGCCGGCACTTTCATCCCGAGAAGCGGTACAATCCGTTCACTTGCCTCGATATAATAGTCATGATCGAGCAGCGTCGTCACGACCTCGAACTCGTTCGCGACGAGGCGAAACGTCGGGTCGTGCTCGCCTTTTCGGACGAGCCATTCGGTCATATCGATGAGCGGCAGTTCCGCGAGTTCCCGATCTGCGAGTGTCCGTACGTCCATTCGTCAGCCTCGTTCAGGATAGAGCGGGAACTTCGACGTCAACGCGCGCACGGCTTCGTGCGCTTCGGTGAGCACCGCCTCATCTTCATGGTTCGTCAAGACGCGTCCAATCAAGCGAGCGACTTCACGCATATCGTCTTCTTTCAATCCGCGCGTCGTCATCGCGGCCGTCCCGAGACGAATCCCGCTCGTCACGAACGGTGAGGCCGGATCGAATGGGATCGTGTTCTTGTTGACGGTGATGCCGGCCGCGTCGAGCGCATGCTCGGCCGCTTTCCCGGTGATATCGATGCCACGGAGGTCGACGAGGAGAAGGTGGTTATCCGTGCCGCCCGATACGATACGGAGTCCCTCTTCTTCTAATCCTTGCGCGAGCACTTGTGCGTTCTTGATGACTTGTGCCTGATAATCTTTGAACTCAGGTTGAAGCGCTTCTCCGAACGCCACTGCCTTCGCAGCGATGACGTGCATGAGCGGACCGCCTTGAATCCCTGGGAAGATCGACTTGTCGATCGCCTTGGCGAACTCCTCTTTACAGAGGATCATGCCGCCGCGTGGACCGCGGAGCGTCTTGTGTGTCGTCGTCGTCACGAAGTGCGCGTGCTCGACCGGGTTCGGATGAAGCCCGGCCGCGACGAGACCGGCGATATGCGCCATGTCGACCATGAGGTAAGCATCGACGCTATCGGCGATCTCACGGAACTTGGCGAAGTCGATTGTCCGCGGGTACGCCGAAGCACCAGCGACGATGAGTTTTGGTTTATGTTCTTTCGCGAGGGCTGCGACAACGTCATAATCGATGTGTTCTGTCTCTTTGTCCACACCGTATTCGACGAAATTGTATTGAACGCCTGAGAAGTTGACCGGACTTCCGTGCGTCAAATGGCCACCGTGCGACAAGTTCATGCCGAGCACCGTGTCACCGGCTTCAAGTACTGTAAAGTAAACGGCCATGTTCGCTTGGGCACCCGAATGCGGCTGCACGTTGGCATGTTCTGCACCGAACAGCTCTTTCGCACGGTCGCGGGCCAAGTTCTCGGCTACGTCGACGAACTCACAACCACCGTAGTAGCGACGGCCTGGATAACCTTCCGCGTACTTGTTCGTGAGCACGCCACCTTGCGCTTCCATGACTGCTTCTGAGACAAAATTCTCCGAGGCAATGAGTTCGATGTTCTCGCGTTGGCGACCGAGCTCGTGTTGCATCGCTTCAAACAATTCCGCATCCTGTACTTTCAACTTCGTCGTGTTTACCATGTTGAAACCCCCTCTGAATGTCTAAAAATCAACACCCCCATCGTAACATATGCTTCTTTTTTTGGGTATCGTCTAATCAGAGGTCAAGTTGGGTATCATAATGAAGAAGACGATCAGAGGAGGATGTTTATGATTGAGACAAAACAGATCACGATTACCCCGTTTGAACGCGAGCGGACGGTTCGGATTTATACACCTGCGGATTACGACACGACGGACAAACGTTATCCCGTGCTCTATATGCATGACGGCCAGAACGTGTTCGCCGACGAGGACGCGAGCTATAAGATGAGTTGGCGCGCCGGCGAGTATGTGGACGCCTCGAAACGCGACTTGATTATCGTCGGCATCGACAGTGCCCCCGGCGAGATGCGACTCGACGAATACGGACCGTGGGAAAACCCATACATCGGTGAGAGCTTGCTCGGTCAAGACGTGACGCTCGGCGGCCAAGGGTCGGCCTACATCGAATACATCGCCCAAGAGTTAAAACCGATGATCGATGCGAACTATCGGACGAATCCGGACGAGACGGCGATGATGGGTAGTTCGATGGGCGGCTTGATCTCGATTTACGCCGCATGTGTCTATCCCGACATCTTCAAACGCGTCGCCTCGTTATCATCGGCGTTCTGGTTCAACCAGACCGAGCTTGAACAGTTGATCGAGTCGAGTGATTTGAGCGGTGTCGAACGTCTATATATGGACGTCGGTCGGAAAGAAGTCGAACAACCGTCAGCGGACGGCCCGACGAACGAGATGTATCTCGAGTCGAGCGAACGCGTCTATGCGCTCCTCCGCGACAAAGTCGACCATATCCGTTTCGAGGTCATCGAGGAAGGCGTGCATAACGAGCTCGCTTGGCGTGAACGGTTCCCGATGGTCCTTTCCTACTTGTTCAGTGAAGAGTTATAACGCAAAAAAAAGCCGGTCCTCGCGACCGGCTTTCGTTTATTTCGCTGGATAGTGGGCCCGGGGGCCGCCAATCAGTTTCGGCCGCGTGACGGCGAACGTGACATACGCCTCACCGAGCTGCTTCGCCGACAACCGGACCGGGATCGCGACCGGCTTCAAATGCATACCGATCAGCGTCGACCCGATATCGATCCCTGCATCCGCTTGAATCGATTCGACGACGCAAGGCGTATCGAAGCTTTCGTACGCTTTCTCCGCCATCGCCCCGCCCGCTGCGCGCACAGGGACGACCGTCACTTCTGTCAACCCGAACTGTTTCTGCGTCCGTCGTTCGACCGTGAGCGCCCGATTAATATGTTCACAGCCTTGAAAGGCGAGATGGACGCCGGTCTTGTCGCGAAACGTCAGAAACGCTTCGATGAAGTCCGACGCCACATCAATCGAGCCCGCTTTCCCAATCGTCTTACCGACGACCTCGCTCGTCGAACAACCGATGACGAGAATCTTGTCCTCATCTAACGGAAACCGTTCGTGCAACTCCGTCAATAAGTTCAAAAGTTCCGCCTTCATCGTCGTCACTTCGTTTCGTAAGCGCTCATCTTATCGACACGGTTCGAGTGACGTCCGCCCTCGAAATCTGTATCGAGCCATGTCGCCACTAAATCGAGTGCAAGACCCGGTCCGATGACGCGCTCGCCCATCGTCATGATGTTCGAGTCGTTGTGTTGACGTGTCGCTTTCGCGCTGAACGAGTCATGTACGAGTGCCGCCCGAATGCCTTTCACTTTGTTGGCGGCAATCCCGATGCCGATCCCTGTCCCGCAAATCAAGATGCCACGGTCGAACTCACCAGCCGCGACGGCTTCAGCGACCGGAATCGCCACGTCTGGATAATCGATTGACTCGGCCGAGTGTGTCCCGAAGTCCTTATACTCGTGACCAAGCTCTTCCAATAGTCCGATGATGTCTTTTTTCAAGTTAAATCCGCCATGATCGGCGCCAATTGCGATTTTCATTCGTTCATTCCCCCGTCTTCTTTGGTAGGCGTCTCGGTGGTTTTGTCACCTTTGACCCGTCATTCGTCAATTTTAGCACAAGTCGATTCACGAGTGGTTCGAGTTCGTTTCGGACTTGGCGGTAGACGTTCATCGACCCTCCGAACGGGTCATTGATGTCGCGCTCGAGTCCGGTGACGAACTCGTATAACGTGAACGTGCGGTCGGCCAAATCCGGGTACGTGTCCCGAATCTGTTCACGATGCGTCCGTGTCATCGTCAAGATGACGTCCGCCCAACGTCCGAGGACGTCGTCGAATGTCTGGGTCACGTGATCGAGTTCAATTCCTCGTTCACGCAACACTTGGAGTGCATTTTCTGATGCGTCAAACCCTTGCATCGTCCGAAGCCCGGCTGAACGAATATCGAACTCGTCCCCCGTCACTTTCGAGCGGAGCAGGGCCATCGCCATCGGGCTTCGGCATGTGTTCCCACTACATATGAATAATACGCGTTTCATCGACATCGCGTGATCCTCCTCTATGTCCTTAAGCCTCTTCCTATGGACGGATGACTTTACCGCCTGCCGCCTTGTAGAGGCGGTTATATACGGCAAGAGCGACTCCCGTCGGTTCAATCCGATTCACGTAAATCTCTTCTACATCCGTCTCATCAAACTTTCGCAACGCCTCATACAAACGCTGGGCCGCTGTCTCCATCGAAATACCGAGGGAGAGAGTGACGTCCGCCGGGGTCGTCGCTTCATCGAATACGAGTGCGCCAACTCGCTTGCCCGTCGCCTGTCGTGTCGTGATGACACGGACGAGGTCATCGCGTCCTCCTTCGACTAAATAAAGAGGGGCGCTCGGGGCGTAATGGGTGTACTTCATTCCTGGTGATCGTGGCGCAGCTGCTTCATCGCTCAAGTTGGCATCGAGAATGACCGGGCCGATGACCGCCTCAATCGCTTCTTTCGTCACGCCGCCCGGACGTAAAATCATCGCCGGCTCCGTCGTGCAGTCGATCACGGTCGATTCGACACCGATGCCTGTCGGTCCCCCATCCATAATACCCGCGATCCGGCCAGTCAAATCATCTGCCACGTGCCGGGCTGACGTCGGTGATGGACGTCCAGAACGGTTCGCGCTCGGTGCCGCCAGTCCAAGACCGGACGTACGAATCAATTCCAGCGCGGCCGGATGATTCGGCATTCTGAGTCCGATCGAATCAAGACCAGCCGTCACGAACGAAGACGCTCGGCCGTTCGACGGTAAGATGATGGTCAAGGCACCAGGCCAAAACGCTTCCATCAAGCGTCTGGCGACCGGCGGGATGGTTTGCGCGAAATGCTCGGCCTGTTCGACCGAGGCCACGTGGACGATGAGCGGGTTGTCCGACGGTCTTCCTTTCGCCTCGAAAATCTTTTTGATGGCGACGTCGTTCGTCGCGTCTCCGGCGAGTCCGTAGACGGTCTCCGTCGGCATGGCGATCACCTCGCCCGCCTGCAAGAGACGTACCCCTTCCTCAACTTCTGTCGGCTTGATCCATTTCGTTTCCATGCGCAATCCCTTCCCTCACGGCGTAGACGATTCGGTCTTTGCCGTTTATATCTTTTAAAATACCCGTTTCTGCTTCAGGATAACGTTCGGACAGGTACGATTTCACAACTTGTCCTTGATTATACCCGATTTCAAATGCAATCAATTGCCAATCGGCACACAAGACGCGCATCGAGTCGGCGATAATCTTCCGATAAAAATCGAGCCCGTCCGCTCCTCCGAACAAGGCGAGGTGCGGCTCATAGCCTGAGACCGTCTCATCGAGCAGTTCGTCCGCCTCGATATAGGGCGGATTCGAGACGAGCACACGAATCGAGTCGTCGGCAATCGGGGCGAGGCAATCACCTTCATGGAAGGACACGTCCGCCCCGAGCGCTGTTGCGTTCCGCTTGGCGACAGCAATCGCTTCCCGGGAAATATCGACCGTCTGGACGCGGACACCGAGTTCGAGACTGAGCGTGACGGCGATTGCCCCGCTGCCGGTCCCGATATCGACGATGTCATCATCGGCCACGTCGGTCACATGCTCAACGACCCATTCGATCAACTCTTCCGTTTCCGGACGCGGAATCAAGACGTCTCGATTGACCTCGAACATCCGCCCGTAAAACGGGGCGTGCCCAATCAAATGCTGGACCGGCTCGCCTGCGAGCAGGCGCTCGAATCCTGTTCGGAATTCAGATTCTTCATCATCTGTCAATTCGTCGGATAAACGGATGAGCAGTCCCGTCCGATCGACGTCAAGGACGTGCATGAGCCACCACTCCGCGGTCGAGGCATCGCGCCCCGCGTCAAGAAGTTCCCGCTCCGCTTGCTTCAATCTCGCGGCGATTCGCATCAATCCACGTCCTCCATGAGACGGGCCTGTTCGTCCATGACGAGGGCGTCGATGATATCCTCGAGTTCACCAGCGAGGACGCGGTCGAGCTTTTGAAGCGTGAGTCCGATGCGGTGATCGGTCACGCGGCTCTGTGGGAAGTTATACGTCCGAATCCGCTCCGAGCGGTCCCCTGTCCCGACTGCAGACTTGCGCTGCGCTGACAGTTCTTCGAGGTGTTCGCTCTGCATCTTGTCATAGAGCCGAGCCCGGAGCACTTTGAGTGCCTTATCTTTATTCTTATGTTGCGACTTCTCATCCTGACATGAGACGACGAGCCCCGAGGGAATGTGCGTCAACCGTACGGCCGATTGGGTCGTGTTGACCGACTGCCCCCCTGGTCCGGACGACGTGAACGTGTCGACACGGACGTCTTTCATATCGATATGCACTTCGACGTCCTCGGCTTCCGGCAACACCGCGACGGTCGCCGTCGATGTATGGATGCGTCCGCCCGACTCGGTCGATGGGACGCGTTGAACCCGATGCGCCCCATTCTCGAACTTCAATTTCGAGTAGGCGCCGGTCCCGTTGATTAGGAACGTCACTTCTTTGAAGCCGCCGAGTTCTGTATAGTTGGCGTCGATCAATTCGGTCTTCCAGTTCTGCCGCTCGGCGAAACGCGTGTACATCTTGTACAGGTCGACTGCGAACAGTGCCGCTTCGTCCCCACCGGCCGCTCCGCGAATCTCGACGATGACGTTCTTGTCGTCGTTCGGGTCTTTCGGCAACAGCAAGACGCGAAGTTTCGCTTCGAGCGCCTTCACTTCCGGCTCGAGGAGCGCCATCTCTTCTTTGGCGAGCTCCCGCATGTCGGCATCGAGTGTGCGGTCTTCAAGCATGAGTTTCGCTTCTTTATACGCCGTGCTCGTTTCTTTATAGTGGCGATATGCCTGTACCGTCTCCTCGAGTTGAGACTGTTCTTTTGAATATTGTCGTAATTTATTCGCATCGCTGAGCACTTCAGGGTCAGCGAGCATCTCATTTAATTGCATATAGCGTTCTTCTAATACGCTCAAACGGTCAAACATGATGATCCGTCCTTTCTCCGTCAAATCGAACTGTCTTCATTATAGCAAAAAACGAACCGCCGAGGGCGGTTCGTGGACGTCAGTCGGCCATTGTATGGCGGACTGGGCGTGGTTTATTCGGGACGTCATGACAATGGCGGCAACGCGGCTCATACGACTCCGAGGCACCGACCAAGATGACCGGATCCTCGAAACGGGCCGGTTCCCCGTCAATCAATCGTTGCGTCCGGGAAGCCGGCGCCCCGCATGACAGACAGATCGCCTGCAGTTTCGTGACGAATTCGGCACGTGACAACAGTTCCGGCATCATCGTGAACGGCTCGCCTCGGAAGTCCATGTCGAGTCCAGCGCAGATGACACGTTTGTCTTCTGACGCCAATTGTTCAATCACATCGACGATCCCTTCGTCGAAGAACTGAACCTCATCGATGGCGATGACTTGTGTCTCTTCGCGCACCGCATCGTACAAATCTTGACTCGATTGAATCGGTACGGCCACGACCGAATTGCCGCTGTGGGAAACGACGTTTTCCTCATGGTAACGGTCGTCAATCGCCGGTTTGAACACTTGGACAGGGATTTTCCCGTAATGCGCCCGACGGACACGGCGGATCAGTTCCTCCGATTTCCCAGAAAACATACTCCCACAAATCACTTCTATCCAACCGTAACGGTTCGTCACATGCATCATTCTACTTCGCCCTCTCCTTCGTTAATCGCTTTCCGATTATAACCATCTTTCGGTCACAGGAAAAGGGTTGACTTCTGACAAAAATCGGAACGGCATGCTCCCGTCCCGATTTCGCTTCATTCGTCTGCCGCTTCTTCTTTTTTATTATCGATCAAATGCAATTTTCGAGCGAGCGGTCGAATCGTCAGCCCGTGTAGTGTCACAGAAATAAAGACCAGTCCGATCGTGAGCGGTAGCATTTGCGACGCGTCGTCAATCCCGAGATGCGCCACTTCTTCTGCGAAGAAACCGGCGACTGTCATGGCGACGATGCCACGCGGGGCAATCCATCCGATGAAACCACGTTCGCTGAGCGGAAGACCGACGCCGATCGTCGATCCATAAATCGCGAGCGGACGAACGAGAAACAAAATGCCGGCAATCGTCAAAAGAAGCGGCCATTGGAAGATGTTGAGCAGTTCATCGCGTGATAGCGACGCCGTCAACAGGATGAACACCGACGAGATGAGCAAGATCGAGATATCCTCTTTAAATGATTGCAACTCCTCGATAATTTCCTCATCCCGATGTTTCGTGTTCGCCATCGTCATCCCCATCGCCGTCACGGCGAGCAGACCGACTTCGTGCATCATGAATTCACTCAATGAGAACAAGATCAAGACGGCCGTCAACGTGACCGAGGCCCGGAGATAGCGAGGGATTTTCTCACCGACAAACCAGCCCATCAACACGTGCCCGAACAAATAACCGAGACCGATGCCGACGAGACAAGCGCCCGCGAACAAGAGTTGCATCCACAAGTCCATTCCTTCATAGACGATATAACCGATGCGGATGACGAACAAACCGAGGAGGGCGCCGACCGGGTCAACGATGATCCCTTCCCATTTCAAAATGGCACCGACCCGATCCTTTAAATGTGCTTGGCGCAATAACGGGATGACGACCGTCGGACCGGTGACGACGAAAAGTGCGCCCATCGTCCAAGCGACGACCCAATGGAGACCTCCGACGTATTGAATCAACAGTGAGGCCCCGACGAACGACAGCGTCACTCCGATCGTCACGATGCGGACGATGGAACGGCGAAATTGATTGATTTCACTGAAATGGAGGCCGAGGCTCCCTTCAAACAAGATGATAGCGACGGCAAAAGAAATGATCGGGCTATACAGTTCACCGAGCAGTTCTCGCGGGTCGAACAATCCGAGCATCGGCCCGGCCAGTACACCGGCGACCGTCATGACGATGATGGCCGGGATTTGATAGCGCCAGGCCAACCATTGTGACAGAATACCGACGCCAATCAATAAACTGATACTAATCAGTATGAATTCCATAAAAGCCCCCTCACGTCAGTCTTTCGTCTCTTTACCCATCAGAAGACAACAAAAAACCGCCAAGGGCAATCCCTAGGCGGTGTGCATACAAGTTGACGATTAACGTTGGTACTTCTTGTTGAAGCGCTCGATACGACCGTCTGCAGATGCGAATTTCTGGCGACCTGTGTAGAACGGGTGCGAATCAGAAGATACATCGACACGGATGAGTGGGTATTCGTTACCATCTTCCATCGTGATTGTCTCGTTAGAGTAACGAGTCGAACCAGAGATGAATTTGAACTCAGTCGTCGAGTCCATGAATACGACTTTACGGTATTCTGGGTGGATTCCTTGTTTCATTGCTTTTCAACTCCTTCGGCCCTAAGTATTCTTTCAACCTAGAGAAAGTTCACTAGAATATAATAGCACCCGGCTCACGGATTTACAAGTCTGTTTTCGTTTTTTTCACCGGGCGTCGACTCTTTTTCTTATCGGCCTCAAGCGCCGCAAAAAAGTCGAGGTTCGTTTTCGTTTCGCGGACCCGCCGCAAGAACTGATCGACGAAATCTGGCGACTCGTTCATCGTCCGTCGAATCGTCCAAAGCGAGTCGAGCTCGCCTTTGCCGAGCAGCAATTCTTCCTTGCGCGTTCCCGAACGACGGATGTCGATGGCCGGGAAGATTCGGCGTTCCGCGAGCTTCCGGTCGAGATGGAGCTCCATGTTGCCCGTCCCTTTGAACTCTTCATAGATGACGTCGTCCATGCGTGACCCTGTGTCAACGAGCGCCGTACCGAGGATCGTCAAACTGCCGCCGTCCTCGATGTTACGGGCCGCCCCGAAGAACTTCTTCGGTTTATGGAACGCGGCCGGGTCGATTCCGCCGGAGAGCGTCCGCCCGCTCGGTGGGACAGACAAGTTATACGCTCGTGTCAGACGCGTGATCGAGTCGAGCAGAATGACGACATCCTTCTTGTGTTCCACGAGACGCATCGCCCGTTCTAAGACGAGCTCTGAAATCCGGGCGTGGTTCTCCGGTGTCTCATCAAACGTCGAGTAGGCGACGTCTGCGCCCGGCACCGAGCGCTGGATGTCCGTCACTTCTTCTGGCCGCTCGTCAATCAAGAGAATGATCAACTCGACGTTCGGATGGTTCGTCGTGATCGAGTTGGCGATCTCTTTTAAAAGCGATGTCTTCCCGGCTTTCGGCGGGGCGACAATCAACCCACGCTGTCCAAATCCGACAGGCGCGATCATGTCCATGACGCGGACCGACAAGTGATTCGGCTCTGTCTCGAGCACCATCTGCTGTTCCGGGTAAATCGGCGTGAGCGCCGGGAAGTAATCCCGATTCCGAGTCGAGTCGGTCGTCTCACCGTTGACCGCTTCGACACTGAGCAGCCCTTGGAACCGTTCATTCTCTTTCGGTTTCCGGACTTTCCCCGTCACGAGGTCCCCGTTGCGAAGATTAAAGCGCCGGATTTGCGAGGCGGCGATGTAGATGTCTTCAGACGATTGAGAGTAGTTGATCGGTCGGAGGAAACCGAAGCCCCCGTCGTTTTGGGACTGCGGGTTTGGCGGGATGATCTCAAGGATGCCTTCGAGGAAATAAAGATCTTTCGATTCAGCCTGTGATTTTAAAATCCGAAACATGAGCTCGCGCTTGCGTGCCTCTCGATATTGGGGCACGTTCACTTCTTTCGCGATTTCATATAATTCTTTCAACGTCTTCGTCTCGAGTTCCCGAAGCGTGTAATTTTTAGCCGGTTCTGTCGTTTGACTCATTCAAGTCACCTGTCTTTCATGATTCTATATTTCAAAAATAAACGTTCAATCCTCATTCATCTAATCACAATTCTGTCGAGCCGTCACTGTTTGAAAAACGGCTTCATGACAGTCTATTCCCCTATTGTTGAAAACATAACAGTCTTTTCCCTTTCTATGTAACAAACAAGTCTCTATTCTCGCATATTGTTTCAAATATGTTACAAGAAAACCGTTTTTGTCTCGCGATTGAAAAATGCCATCGGTCTTGCGCATGATATAGTTTATTTGCACAGGAAACCGGGTAATATCCGCAACTTGTGCTCGACTATTGTTTACACACATCGATCATATACAGCCACTTAGGGTTTTATTTTAAAAAACGGAGGGAAATATATTATGTTAAAGCGTTTCGCATCTATCATTGTCGCTGCCACTCTCGCTTTCTCGGGTCTTGCTTTCACAACAGGTGAACAAGCAGAAGCCGCTACTGGAACATTCGCTTACTCGAAAGTTAACGGCTTGAACATCCGCACAGCACCGTCGCTCAAATCGAAAGTCACGACAACGATGAACAAAGGCCAACGCTATACATACCTCGGTAAAGTTGGTTCGTTCTACAAAATCAACTACAAAGGGTCTCACCGTTATATCTCAGCTTCATCGACATATACGTACTTGAAGCCAAACACGAAAACAGCGACTGCGAAGAAAGTAACAACGTCTTCTACATCAAGCGCTCGTACGAAACTCGTAGCCGAGTCGAAGAAGTACCTTGGTACACCTTACCGTTACGGCGGAACGACAACTTCAGGATTTGACTGCTCAGGCTACACAGGTCATGTCTACAAAAAAGCCATCAACAAATCGATTCCACGTGATTCACGTTCGCAATACGCAAAATCGAAAAAAGTTTCGAAGTCAGCGATTCAAGCCGGCGACCTCGTGTTCTTCTCACACAACGGCCGCACGATCCAACACGTTGGAATGGCACTCAGCAAAACACAAATGATCAGCTCTGAAACAGGCGGCGTTAAATACGCGAGCTTCACATCAGGTTACTGGGCACCACGTTATGTCGGTGCAGGCACGTACCTTTAATTTAAACGATCAAACGACTCGGTTCATCGGAACCGAGTCGTTTTTTTCGTCTGGACGTTTCGTAACACCGTATCCGTGCTCGTCAACACCGAGAACGTCCCATCCGTCTCCAAGACGACAGCCTCGACTTGATCGAAATCCGTCCCGCTCGATCGAATCGCCTGCAACACTTCAATCTCGAGCACCCGTTCCCGGCGCATCGTTTCCTCTAAATATGTCCCGTCATAGTAAAGCAGTGCCGGCGTCGACTTGATCAGTTGATTCACACGTTTCGAGCGGGTCGCCAATTTGGCCATGACGTATTGCATGAACACGAGCGTCGCAAACGCGGTCAGTCCGTTCAGCAGCGGCGTCTAGCGACTCGTGAGTGTCGTCGCCAAAATTGATCCGAGCGCCACGGTGACGATAAAATCGAAGGCGTTCATTTTGGCGAGTGTCCGCTTTCCGGAGACTCGCAAGATGAGGATGATCGCCAAATAGGCCCCCACCCCGGTCAGTATGATTTGTAGCATCGTTCGCAGTTGGTCCATCGTCTCCCTCCTTCTCTACTGCTGTTCCACGAAGCGCATCGATTCAATCCCTGTTCATCTTCCGTTCATCTTGATTCGCTACGATGGAGCCATCACCTTGAAGGAGTTGTTCTACGCCATGGAAAAGATTTGGAGTCTTCGTTTGATTCGCCTCGCCGCTCTGTTCGGCGTCATCGGGACGGCGCTCGGTTCGCATATGTCGGGGGCCGGCAGTTACGCCTTCCGCCCGATTCACGCCCATATCTTGCTCGCCGGTTGGTTATCGGCCTTCGCTTGGGGTGTGTTCTATCGTGTCTATTCGGTCCGAAACCAACTGCTCGTGACGATTCACGGATGGACGGCCGTGCTCGGATCGATTGGATTGACGAGCGGGATGTGGCTCTATACGATGAACCCGTTCCAATGGAATGAGACCGTCACCCTTGTCTACTTCATCGTCGGGGGCACAGTCTCATTGATCAGTTTCATTCTCTTTTTGATTGTCACGTTTATGATCGACCAGGACGAGCGGGGTTAAATCCTGCTCGTCATTTTTGTTTTAAGGCGCCGCGCGCATTCGTCGCCGCGAACACGACCATGATGACGCTCATCGCTCCGGCGACGGCGAGTCCAGCCGATAACGCGCTCCAATCGATTGTCGGTTGCGTCAAGACGGCACGCATCCCTTCAAAAATATACGTCGTCGGATTGAACGTCGCCGCTACTTTCAGCCACTCGGCCTCAATCAACTCTTTCGGGACGAACGTCGTCGACAAGAAGATAAGCGGGAAGAAGAGTAACGTCCCCGCCTGCGCGGCCTGAGCGTTCCGTGTTTTCAGCGCGACACCGACCGAATACCCGGCAAAGCCAAGACCGAACCCGATGGCGAGCAACACCGTGAACAAGAAGCCAGGCAGACCGACCGGAATCGACAAGCCGAGCAAGAACGCGACGCCGAAAATGAGGAGTGTCTGAACGAGCAGTTGCAACATGCCGGCAATCATCGGTCCGAGCACAATCGCCGTCCGCGTCGCTGGCGTGAGGAGCAACCGGGCGAAGTACCCGCTCTCGATATCACGGACGAGCGCTTGTCCCGTCCCACCGGCCCCACCGACCGCCCCTGAGACGATGGAGACGGGCAAGATGAAGTTCAAATAGGCGCTCCCATCAAACTGAGGAAGCGAAGCGACACTCGACAGTCCGCTCGTGTAAACCAGTAAGAAGAAGACAGAGATGATCAAGTTCGGGATGAACGAGAACGGATTTCGAATCGTCGTGACGAGACTCCGTTTCGTGAAGAGCCATGTCTCAGTCCACATCGGGCACACCACCTTCGTATGATTCCCCGGTCACTTTCAAAAAGACGTCGTCGAGTGACGGCTGTTTCACGGTCAAACGTTCCGGTTGAAGCGAACGCTCATCGAGTTGGCGCACGACTTCCATCAGCGTATGATCGACGAGCTCGAACGCCACGTGTTGCCCGGTCGCCGCATGACCGAACAGCGCAGCGGCTGCGGCCGCCTCTTGATTGCTGTGAAACGTCATCGCAATCGTCTCGCCGCCGACGAGTCGTTTCAACGCTTCCGCTGTCCCTTCACTGACGATTTTCCCATGATGGATGATGGCGATCCGGTCGGCCAATTCGTCCGCCTCTTCTAAGTACTGGGTCGTCAAAAAAATCGTTGTGCCGAACTCCTCGTTGAGCCGTCGCACCTCGTTCCAAATCTCGATGCGGCTCGCGGGGTCAAGACCCGTCGTCGGTTCATCTAAAAACAAGACGGTCGGGCGATGGACGAGCGTGAGCGCCAAATCGAGACGGCGCCGCATCCCGCCCGAATATGTGCCGCTTCTCCGGTCGGCCGCTTCGGTGAGCGAGACGACACGAAGCAGTTCCTCGGCGCGCATCTCCGCCTCTTGTTTGGTCATCTTGAACAACCGCCCTTGCAAGACGAGCAGTTCCCGCCCGGTCAATACTTTATCGATCCCGGTCTCTTGCAGGGCGACACCGATGGACAACCGGACGTCTTTCTCTTGTTTGACGACATCGAATCCGTTCACCCGCGCCTTCCCTTCGGTCGGCCGGACGAGCGTCGTCAACATTTGCACGGTCGTCGACTTCCCGGCCCCGTTCGGCCCTAAAAATGCGAAGATTTCCCCTTCCTGGACCGAGAACGAGATGCCATCGACGGCAGGGACATCTCCGAACGTCTTGACGAGTGACTCCACTTCAATCATCCTCACACACCTCCTGCCCTTCCTTTCCCGTTCTGCGTGCATTGTAAATATGTAGGAACACATCAAAAAAGCCGCGGACATCACGTCCGCGACTCGAGAGAATTAAGGTTTCATGACCATTTTCGGTTTTTTCTTCAAGGAGTGGATGCCTTCAACGAAGCGGACCGTCCCCGACTTGGCACGCATGACGACCGAATGTGTCTGACCGCCCTGTCCGGTGAACTGAACGCCGCGGAGCAACTCCCCGTCCGTCACGCCCGTCGCCGCGAAGATGCAGTCTTCACCTTTGACGAGGTCGTCTAGAAGCAAAATCCGGCCCGTGTCGGCGATGCCCATGTCTTGGCAACGCTTCTCTTGGGCTTCGTCTTCAGGAAGCAGACGGCCTTGGAAGTCACCGCCGAGACACTTCATCGCGACGGCCGCGATGACGCCTTCCGGCGCACCACCCGAACCGAGCAACAAATCGACCCCCGTTTTCGGGAACGCCGTGTTGATGGCCGCGGCCACGTCACCGTCTGGAATCAACTTGATGCGAGCACCCGTCGCCCGGACGCGTTGAATCATCTCTTCGTGACGGTCACGATGTAAAATCGTGACGACGACGTCTTCGACGTTCTTGTTCTTCGCCTTGGCGACGATGGCGATATTTTCTTCAATCGAATTATCGAGACTAATCAATCCGGCCGCTTCCGGACCTACAGCAATCTTGTCCATATACATGTCCGGCGCGTGCAGCAAATCACCGGCATCGGCGACAGCGAGGACGGCGAGCGCTCCCCACGTCCCCGTCGCGACGATGCTCGTCCCTTCGAGCGGGTCGACGGCGACGTCGAGGCGTGAGCCGTAGCCGTTCCCGACTTTTTCACCGATATAGAGCATCGGCGCCTCATCCATCTCACCTTCACCGATGACGACGACCCCTTTCATCGGGATCGTATCGAACACTTCACGCATCGCGGTCGTCGCCGCGTCGTCCGCTTCTTCTTTCAAGCCTTTACCCATCCAGCGAGCCGAAGATAGCGCTGCCGCTTCTGTGACTCGGACCAATTCCATTGATAAACTACGTTCCACCCGAATTCTCCCCTTTGTTACTCGGACACCTCATCGACCCAGGCGAGGGCGCCGAGTTGTTTTAGTTTGCCGACGAAATCGACATAAGAATCGTTCAATTTTTCCGCATGGATCACCGTGGATTCGCCACTCGCCTGAAGTCCTGCCAAGACGAGTGCTGCCCCGCTCCTCGCGTCCGCACATTCCATCTCCGCATTGGCGAGCGTCGACCCACCACGGATGACGGCCGAAGCGTCCTCGAGCGTGATCTGTGCGTTCATCCGTCGCATTTCCGCGATATGGCGGAAGCGTTGGGCGTACAGTTTATCCGTGACGACACTCGTTCCGTTCGCCTTTAGGAGCGCGGCCGACATGATCGGTTGCAGGTCGGTCGGATATCCCGAATAGTGGAAGACGCGAATATCGATCGGACGGAAGGCGTTCGCCCGCACCGTGATCGATTCTTCGTCCACTTCGACTTCAGCCCCGTAATCCATCAACTTTTGGATGACGCCTTCTAAGTGGGTCGGGATGACGTTTCGTACCGTCACTTCGCCCGCGACCGCGCCATAAATCATAAATGTCCCGGCCTCTAAGCGGTCAGGAATGAGCGTGTGCGTGCAGCCGTGTAATTTGTCGACCCCTTTAATGCGAATCTCGTCGGTCCCTGCCCCGATGACATGTGCCCCCATCGAAGTGAGCATCGTCGCGACGTCGACAATTTCCGGATCGATGGCCGCGTTTTCGATGACGGTCGTCCCGTCTGCGAGCACGGCCGCGAGCATGGCGCTCACCGTCGCCCCGAACGAACGAAGGTCGAGATAAATCCGATTCCCTTCTAACTTTTCAGCGTTCACATGATAGAGTCCCGATTCGTTCTCGACTTTAATCCCGAGACGTTCGAGTGCTTTCAAATGTAAATCGATCGGTCGTGGACCAATCGCATATCCACCGGGAAGCCCGACGGCCCCTTTCCCAAAACGAGCCGCAAACACCCCGAGCAAATAGACAGCGGCTCGGACTTTACGCGTTTCTGAGCCGAGTAGCGGCATGGCGACAGCGTCTTTCGCATGAAGCGTCATCCGCTCCCCGTCCCGTTCAATCGCGACCCCGAGTTCTTGTAATAGACTGAGCATCACTTCGACGTCCTCGATCACGGGGACGTTTTCAATCGTCACCGGTTCTTCCGTCAACAGTGCTGCGACGAGACAAGGCAAAGCGCTCTGTTTGGCACCGCTAATGTCAACTGTTCCTTCAAGCTTTTGCTGTCCTACGATATGGAGAATTTCCACGATGATCAAACCTTTCTGCGACAAACTTATTTGGATTGAGCGTTGTTCCAATCCGCTAAGAATTGCTCGATCCCTTTGTCAGTGAGCGGATGTTTCATCATCTGTTCGATGACTTTATATGGTACCGTGGCGATGTCGGCTCCAAGGAGGGCCGCCTTCGTCACGTGAACCGGATGGCGAACGGAAGCCGCGATGATTTCCGTCTCGATCCCATGAATGGCAAAGATATTGGCAATCGTCTCGACAAGGTCGAGGCCATCTTGACCGATATCGTCGAGGCGACCGATGAATGGCGAGACGTATGACGCGCCGGCCCGAGCCGCGAGTAGCGCTTGGTTGGCGTTAAAGATGAGCGTCACGTTCGTCTTGATGCCGAGCTGTGAAAACGTATTGACCGCTTCCATCCCTGCTGGCGTCATCGGTACCTTGACAGTAATATTCGGCGCGATGGCCGCAAGTTCCTTTCCTTCTTCCACCATACCCGCTGCGTCAAGCGCAATAACTTCCGCGCTGACTGAGAGATCCCCGACGATCTCACAGATTTCGCGTAGCCGTGTATGGAAATCGACGCCTTCTTTGGCGACGAGCGATGGATTCGTCGTCACGCCCCCGATGACGCCCATCTGATGAGCTTTCTTGATGTCTTCCACGTTTGCCGTGTCAATGAAAAAACGCATGTACAATTCCTCCTCGAATGGTGTTGTGATCGCTTACACTTCTTATTATGAGGAAATTGTCATGGAATTGCTACACCCTTTACGTGAAGGCGGCAATAGCGAGCATCGAGCCGACGAGGAGTGCAATCCCAGCAATCGTCCCGAAGAACGTCCACTTCATGATCTTGCGCTGCTTCACGTAGTACGCCTCGTGCGGCCCTTCGTTCAAGCGCTCTGAGCCGTGTGTCTCGACCCAATCCGTGGCTGCCGTCTGTTCATCTGCCACGAGGTCGCCCGTGTATGTGAAAGGGATGATTTCTTCCGACCGAGACAATCGTTCGAACCGCTCGCGCCGTGTCGAGATGTTCGCACCTATCCAGTAGAGCCGTTTCGGCGTGTAGAAGAGCGGGACATCACGTTCATCAAAATACTGAATCCACTGTTCGAACGCGGCAAGATCGCGTTGATCGAACAAGATTTCCATCGAATCCGTTTCGGTCATGATGGCGAGCATCGGCGTATACTCCACTGTCGGTCGCCCGATTCGCACCGTCGGCGACGGCTGCGTCTTCCGGACGATGGCCGGGAAGAAGACGACTTGTTGGATGGTAGCTAGCGGAAAGACTTGCTCGACCGAATCGCCTGGCTCGTGCCGATATGTCACGCCTTCAATGTGTGTCGCGGTCACTTCGTATCGAGAATGATGTCGTTCCTTCCAAAATAAGCGACGAAACGTATTCGTGAACCAGTACACCCCAAACCCACCGATAGCCACAAACACCAACAACGGGATGAGCCAGGCGACCGGATAATAATAAATCAAGGCGAGCGGAGCCACCGCCAACGCTAAAGAAAGGCCAATCAATACAATCGCTCCATACACATAAAATACGCGCCAAAACAATTCCGTTTGACGTTCTTGATAAACCATAAAACTCCCCCTTTTCATATGTATACGTTCCCCTACTCCTGTATGTTTCAACAAAAAAAGCCGGTTCTCACAGGGAGAACCGACTGATGTGACAGGATTATGCTTGGTTGCTTGAACCGAACTCACGCATTTTGCCAGTAACGACGTTGTAGATCGCTTCGACACCAGGGCCGATGACTTTACGTGGGTCATATACTTTCGAGTCCGTGTTGAGCTTCTCACGTACGGCACGAGTCCATTCTTGTTGGCACTCTGTGTTAACGTTGATTTTGCTGTGACCGAGCTCGATTGCTTTTTTGATTTGGTGCTCAGGAATACCTGAACCGCCGTGAAGAACGAGTGGAGTTTTAGTCGCTTCTGCGATTTCTTCCATCTCTTTGAAGCCGAGTTTTGGCTCGCCTTGGTATTCTCCGTGTACAGAACCGAGTGCTGCCGCAAGAGCGTCAACTTTCGCTTCTTTAACGAGACGTACACACTCGTCGAGGTCAGCGTATTGTACGCCGCCGACAACGCCGTCTTCTTCGCCGCCGACTGTGCCGACTTCCGCTTCAACTGAAGCGCCTTTAGCGTGTGCATATTCAACGACTTGTTTCGTCATTTCGATGTTCTCTTCGATCGGGTGGTGTGAACCGTCGATCATAACAGACGTGAAACCAGCGTCGATCGCTGCTTTACACTTGTCGAAAGATGAACCGTGGTCGAGGTGGATTGCAACTGGAACAGTGATGTTGTAGTCGTGCATGAGACCTTCAGTCATTTTAACAACTGTTGTGAAGCCACCCATGTACTTCGCTGCACCTTCTGATACACCGAGGATAACTGGTGATTTCTCGTCTTCCGCAGCGCGAAGAATCGCTTGCGTCCACTCGAGGTTGTTGATGTTGAATTGGCCGACTGCATACTTGCCTTCGAATGCTTTGTTAAGCATTTCTGTCATTGATACTAATGGCATAATGACATCCTCCTGTCTGTTCGCTATTGTGCACTATGGGAAAAGTGCTCCCGTGCAATTCGTTCCCATTATAACACACGTCGAAACGTGTGCCTATGCTATTCGGGCATAGAAATGGCTCTGCGCAAGCGTTTACATATGTCATCTTCGTGACGAATCACTAGATTTTTAGGACTTCTTTCACTTTTTCAATCATGCCATAAATATCGAACGGCTTTTCGAATTGCGCGGTGATGCCCAGGCGCTGTACTTCTTCGAGTGTCGATTTCTCGCCGAACGCGGTCATGATCATGACCGGGGTATCGATGTCTCGTTGACGCATGTTTCGAAGCACCTCATGGCCGAACATGCGCGGCATGTTCATATCGAGCAATACTAAATCATATCCGTTCTGTTCAAGCTTTTCCCAGGCACTCAGTCCGTCATTTGCCGTGTCGACCTCAATGCCGAGGTTTTGGAACACCTGCGCCAACATCAACCGAATCCCGTCTTGGTCGTCTGCGATCAACATCCGTGACATCCATCTACCTTCTCTCCATAGTTTGCAATACTCTAACCATACCAAATCCAATTTCATTTGACGACGCGACTATTTTGAAATCAAGGCAACGGAATCGATACCGGTTGCTCGGTTTGTTCGTCCTTTAACTGGACCGGCACTTCCGACTCAGACACCGAATCGTAGGCGGTAACCATCCGCTCATCTTTCACGTACAGTTTCAAAAAATCGCCTTCAGCCAATCGGACCGGTGCCTCGAACGTGATTGGTCGTTTCTTGCCGTCTTTATTATAGCCAATCGTGTCATACTTATGTGTCTTCCCTTGATCGGTGACGTTTGCGCTCGGCACTTTTGCATAGTAGACGTCGGCGAACAGCCGGTCTGTATCGATAAACCGCCATCCGAGAATCAAGACGAAAACGACACCACCGATTGCAAATACTCGTTTCATCGTAACTCTCCCGCCTTTCCCATTTCCATCTTTTTCAATACCATTGTCTACCTATTTCTAAACACCCGGTACGTTGATATACTGAACACATGAAACGAATAGGAGCTAAATCATGAAACAATATTTGTTATACGTGTTGTTCGTCTTGGCGCTTGGAAGCATGGTCGCACTTGTGGTGAACGTCTTCGGGGAAGACCAAGAAGAGACACCGCTCGCCGCGGCCATCGAGACCGATCTCGAGGAATTGCCGGAGACGTTCGCCGTCTTGTCCGAGACGTTCGATGAGCCAATCGCAGACAGTGACATCGCCCGCATCAAAAAGCTGGCTTCTAACCCGGACCTCGACGAAGCGGACGTGCACGCGCTCGGCACAATCGATGTGATTTTCGAAGGACGACCGACCACGCTGACACTCGAAACAGAAGCGTACCGTGAGGACGGTACGTATCTTTATCTCTATTTGTTCGGTGAACCAGACGTCGTCAAGGCGCTCGACGAACGCATCATGGCGTATTATGAAGAACTGGGCATATGAAAAGGAACCTCGCCGCGGCGAGGTTCCTTTTGGTTCATTTCATTATTCAACCGTCACGGGGACAACGGCGAGATCAATCTCTTTCTCGACTTCGGCCCGCTCTTCAGCGAGACGAGCATCCGACCATTTGAAGACGTCAGCCATGCAACGGAGCACGCCATCTTTATGGTCGCGGACGAAATCGATGTCGAAGAACATCGCCCCGGTCCGGCGGACGAGGAAGTCGATGGCCCGAACGACCGACTCTTCTTCGATGCCGTACATGAGTTGTGCATAGACGTACTCTGGAAGGTCGTACGCGTTCGAGTCCATCCGCTCGATGACACGATCGATGTTCGATCCGTATAGACGAACGAGCTGCTCGGCTTTGACGTCATCGAGACCAAGGTTTTTCAGTTCAGCCTTCTTCTTCGTCAAGAAGTCATCGAACCCTTTCGAGCCACCGACATGGCCGCCCGACATCGGCATATGCTTCGTACGCGAGGCGAGGAAGACGATACCTTCTTCTTGTTTGAGCAGTTTCGCCACTAAATCGACGACTGTCTCTGACATCTTGCGGTAACCCGTCAACTTCCCGCCGGCAATCGTAATCAAACCGCTCTCTGACTGCCAGACCTCATCTTTACGTGAAATCTCAGACGGGTCTTTGCCTTCTTCATAGATGAGCGGACGAATTCCGGCCCAGCTCGACTCGACGTCGTCTGCCGTCACATTGACATCTGGGAACATATAGTGAATCGCCTCTAAAATATAGTCGCGATCCTCGGTCGTCATACGTGGGTGAGCCTTATCCTTATCGAAGAACGTGTCCGTCGTCCCGACGTACGCCTTGCCGTCACGTGGAATCGCGAATACCATCCGTCCGTCCGGTGTATCGAAGTAAATCGCTTGCTTGAGCGGGAATTTCGATTGGTCGATGACGAGGTGAATCCCTTTCGTCAAGCGGAGCATCTTCCCTTTGTTCGAGCCGTCCTGCTCGCGGAGCACGTCGACCCAAGGTCCGGTCGCATTGATGACTTTCTTCGCATAGACCTCATACGTCTTGCCGTCGATTTGGTCCTCGACGTGCACGCCGACGACTTTGCCTTGCTCATAGATGAGACCGGTCACTTTCGAGTAGTTCATTAAGAGGGCACCGTGATTGGCCGCCTCTTTCGCAACTTCAATCGTCATCCGAGCGTCATCCGTCCGATATTCGACGTAATATCCGCCACCGACAAGACCGTCTTTTTTTACGAGTGGTGCTTTTTGAATGACTTCATCCGGTTTCAACATCACGCGGCGCTCTGCGCGTTTGACGCCGGCCAAGAAGTCGTACACCATCAAGCCGACCGAGGTCGAAAGTGGTCCGAACGTGCCGCCCTTATGCATCGGCAACAGCATGCGCTCCGGTGTCGTGACGTGTGGCCCGTTCTCATAGACGATTGCCCGCTCTTTACCGACTTCGGCGACGAGTGCGACTTCGAACTGTTTCAAATAACGTAAACCTCCGTGGACGAGTTTCGTCGAGCGGCTCGACGTTCCGGCCGCGAAGTCTTGCATCTCGAGTACGGCCGTCTTCATCCCACGGGATGCGGCATCGAGCGCAATCCCGGCACCAGTGATGCCTCCGCCGACGACGAGAATATCATGGCGTTCCCCCGTCAATTGTTCGTATCGTTTGGCACGTTCTTTCGCTGAGAAATTTCTAATTTCCATCTTGTCCCCTCCTATAATGAATCCGGTCAGATGTATATGAAAAGAGACCACAACAAAACAAGGCTTCGCCCCCCATGTCGTGGTCTCTCTATAGTCTCCAACCGGTTATCAACTTTTCTCCTGTATTATACCCTATTCTCACGTCTTCAACCATCGACCCGCTCACCAAGTGTGCAACGTGCTCCTCAGAAAGCGTCCTGCTCGCAATTTCGAAAAGAGACGACTAGACTTCAAGGTATCACCAACAAGGAGGAGTTTTTATGAAACGCATGTTACAACCTTTCCAATTTAAAAACGGCGTCGAGCTCCACAATCGGCTCGTACTTGCGCCGATGACCCATTATTCGTCAGAACCGACGGGTGAAGTGTCGGAACACGAACTCGCCTATTACCGGAAGCGAGCGAAGAACGTCGGCCTCGCCATCACGGCGTGTGCTTACGTGACCGAAGACGGCAAAGGGTTCCCGAACGCCTTCGGTGTGAATGACGACAAGTTCATCCCTGGGCTTCGTCAGCTCGCTGAAAGTTTGAGAGCGGAAGGCGCGAAAGCGATTCTTCAAATCTTCCATGCAGGACGCATGTCTCCTCCGGAACTCGTTCCGAACGAACAACCAGTAAGCGCCAGCGCCATCGCACCGGTCCGTGAAGGTGCCGCCACACCACGCGCCCTTGAGACTGAAGAAGTCGAAGCCATCATCGAGGCGTTCGGCGAAGCGACACGTCGTGCCATTGAGGCCGGTTTTGACGGCGTCGAGATTCACGGGGCGAACACGTATTTGATTCAACAGTTCTTCTCACCTCACTCGAATCGACGCGACGATCGCTTCGGTGGCGACGTAAACGCACGCCTCACATTCCCGCGTGAAGTCATTCGCTCGGTCAAACGTGCGGCCGAAGGCACAGACGACTTCTTAATCGGCTACCGCTTCTCGCCTGAAGAAGTCGAAGAGCCAGGCATCACGCTCGACGATACGGACGTATTGATCGATATGTTGCTCGAAGAAAATCTCGACTACCTCCACGCCTCGCTCTGGAACTTCAATATCGGTTCAATGCGGAACGAGAACGTGACGGAGCGGTCGATTGATCGCATCGCTAAACGCATCAACGGTGCCGTCCCGCTCATCGGAGTCGGACAGCTCCAGCGCCCAGGTCAAGTCGAAGACGCACTGAACGTCATCGACCTCGCCGCGCTCGGCCGCGAACTCATCATCGACCCGGATTGGCTCGAAAAAGTGAAAGACGGTCGTGAAGACGAAATCGAGACCGAACTCGACTTGAACAAACAAGCCGAACTCGCCGTCCCGGCTCCGCTCTGGAACGCCATCACAACACGTGCCGGCTGGTTCCCAATCAAAGACCAAGAAGTGAAGTAAACAAGAAAACCCGCCAACGAGCGGGTTTTCTCCTGTCATTTGATCGTCAACAGTTCACTCATCGTGACAAATACATATCCCTCCTCTTGCAAGGAAGCAAGAACACGCGGGAGCCCTTCTGCTGTCGACTCATGAATATCATGCATGAGTACGACTGCGTTCGGATGGATCCCTCCCATGATCAACTCATGCATCTGTGAAGCGTCACGATGACTCCAGTCAAGCGAGTCGACAGTCCACAAGGCGAGCGTCTGTCCTCTCGACTCGATCGTTCGTTCCACCACCTCATTTTTTGAACCATATGGTGGACGGACGAGATGAGCCGGCTCACCGATGATCGCCTCGATTTGAGTGTCGACAGCAGTAAGTTCGACATCGATCGCATCGGCTGATAGTTGTGCCAAGTTTGGGTGATGGTCCGTATGGTTCGCCAATTCATGTCCTGCCGCAGCGACTGCTTTTGCCACATCTGGATAAAATGCCATTTGACTACCGAGCATGAAGAACGTCGCCCGAGCGTCATACTGTTTTAACGCAGCGAGCACCTGTGGCGTCACCGTCGGATGCGGACCATCGTCAAACGTTAAAGCGACATACTTTCCGTCTGGGTCAAGCGGTTTCCGATCCGGATATGGCGTCACCACATCTTCTCGATCATTCTTTTCCTCATCCACATCCATCGTAACATACGGTTTGACGACCTCGAACGGGATGTTCACTTCGATGGCCCCAGCCGCCCCAGCTGCTACTTCGTACTCATCAAACCAGACCGTCAGTCCAGACGACGTGAGCAACCAGTTCGTCGTTTCGGGTGTTCTAAGTGCTTCGTCTAAGAGCTCTTCGAATACGTAGTCATTTTTTTGAGCTTCTTCGGACACCACTTTTTTGAACCAGTCTTTCGATTCATTCCCTGTTTGAAATACGTCGTCCCATCCGATCCATTCCCCTGTCGCAACGTCAAATCGAAATACGTTCACCGTTGCCGTGCCGTTTGCACCTCCAGTGAATGCATATGTATGGACGACGAGTGCGTAGACCGTCTCACTCACTCGAACCGTGTCGGTTTGAATATTCAAATGCCCTTGACGCTTATCGTGTTCTACTAGTTCTGCTTCAAATAGTGCTCGTTTTTCTGCTATAAAAGCATCAAGTTTCTCGTTCACTGCATCATGGTCAGTTCTTGGAACCGACATTGCCATCGTATACGCTTTTGTCTGAACGCTTTCGACGGTCAAATAGAGACCAGGATAGCTCCCTGTAAAGGATGGCGTCTGAATTTTTTTCGTTGTCGGGGCAGCATCTGCCATGTAATACCATGTGCCCGCACTAATCAATAAAAACGCGAGCATAATCCACCTATTGCGTTTCATCGTTCTCTCTCCTATTCACAGATCATCTAGACGTTATGAGTTTACCAAATCCAATTCTAGAAAAATTATCAATCTGGCATCAATTATTCATTCAATGCGCTACGATCAATGTGGTTCAATTATGGAAGAAAAGACGCTTACGTCACTATTCCAAATCAGAAAAAACGCAACGCCTCCAATTGAGACGTTGCGTTTTGAATCGCGTTCTCGCTCCACATCCATTTTATAACCATCAGTTGGAGTTCCCTTTCCTGCGTTGACGCCAGATAAAAGCAAGGATAACAAGAATGAGACTCGCCATCACGGAAATGATCGCGAACGGGCTTGCCCCGGTGAGGAATAACTCGCCTAGTGCGACCGAGTAAGCGAGCCCGAACGACGTGACAAGTTTCGCCCCGATTGCGATCAATGCAAAGCGTGGAAATGGAACCCGGCTAAATCCGGCAGCGAGACAAATCACTTCATCAGGCAAAATCGGAATGACGAACAAGACGAGCAGGACACCGAGCCCATATTGATCGACGTACCGATCATACGTCGCAAGTTTGTCGGCATCGATAAGCCGCATCATTCGCTCTCGACCGAAGCGCGCGATCCCGTACATGACGAGAATACCGAGCGTCGTGGCGATACTACCGATCAAAGCCGCTCGAAGCGGACCGAGTGCGACGCTCCCAATCGGGATACTAACCGCCTCTGGTACAGGGAGTGCAATCGGTTGTAAAAAACTGAATGCGGCGAACACCCACATGGCCTGCTCCCCATACTGTTCGAGCAATCGTTCAAGTCCATATGAATCGTACAGGACGAGTCCAAATGAAACGTAATATAAGAAGACAAACAAAAGAAATAGTGTAAACGTCACTTTCAACATCTGTTTCAAGTACGTATTCGACCCTTCACGAATCGATCGCAATAGACCGATTGAGAGTGCGAGCAACACGATCCCGGTCCATCCAAGTTGATAAGGGAGCAATAGCGTCGGCAAGACGACGAACGGCAACAGGCTGAGCGCGACGAGCGCGCCTCCGTATCCGATATACACCATCATTCGTTTCTGCATGTCGCATCGCCCTCTCCCCGTTCTACTCTTAGTGTACCCGGATTCCTGCCTCGATGTATCCATCTGGGGCTACGGAATGTATCAGCCTTTTGCCCGAGAAAAAAGGCCACAGTCTGATGAGAGACTGTGACCTAACACTCACTCGCCGAGTGAAGCTTGGATGAAATCGTGGAACAAGCGTTGTGGACGCTCCGGACGCGAAATGAGTTCTGGATGGAACTGTGACGCGACGAACCACTTGTGCTCTGGAATCTCGATGATTTCGACGAGACGGCCGTCCGGGCTCGTTCCTGAGAACTTGAACCCTTCCGCTTCGAACGCCTCACGGTACTCGTTGTTGAACTCGTAACGGTGACGATGGCGCTCATAGACGAGCTCTTGATTGTAAGCGGCGTGCGCTTTCGTTTCTGGCTCGAGCTTACATGGATAGAGGCCGAGACGGAGCGTGCCACCGAGGTCCTCGATATCTTTTTGCTCTGGGAGAAGGTCGATGATCGGGTAGTCCGTCGTCGGATCGATCTCCGCCGAATGGGCGCCATCGAGCTTCAAGACGTTGCGGGCGAACTCGACCGTCGCAAGCTGCATGCCGAGACAAATCCCGAAGAATGGGACGTTGTTCTCACGGGCATAACGTGTCGCTTCGATTTTCCCTTCGATTCCGCGTTCTCCGAATCCGCCTGGGACGAGAATCCCATCAGCATCCCCGAGAATCGTCTCGACGTTTTCCGCCGTCACGTCTTCTGCGTTGACCCAATCGATATCGATGTCCGCGTTGAAGGCGTAACCGGCGTGTTTGAGCGATTCCGCGACCGAGATGTACGCGTCACGAAGTTCAACGTATTTCCCGACGAGGGCGATTTTCACTTTCTTCTCGAGGTGCGTGACCGTGTGCACGAGCTCTTTCCAAGCCGTCATGTCAGCGGCCGGCGTGTTGAAGCCGAAGTAATCGTTGACGAGTTGGTCCATTCCTTGCTTTTGAAGGTTGAGCGGCACTTCGTAAAGCGTCGACGCATCTTGTGCCTCGATGACCGCTTCTTTACGTGTATCACAGAACAAGGCAATCTTTTCCCGCATCTCTTCTGGGATATCGTGCTCGGTACGGAGGACAATGATATCCGGCTGAATCCCGTAACTGCGGAGCTCTTTGACGCTATGTTGGGTCGGTTTTGTCTTCATCTCACCGGCAGCGCGGAGATAAGGGACGAGCGTACAGTGAACGTACATGACGTTCTCTTTGCCGATATCGTTTTTCACTTGACGAATGGCCTCGATGAACGGAAGCGACTCGATGTCCCCGACTGTTCCACCAATCTCTGTGATGACGACATCTGCGTTCGTCTCGCGACCGGCGCGGAAGACGCGGTCTTTAATCTCATTCGTGATGTGTGGAATGACTTGGACCGTTCCCCCGTTATAATCGCCACGACGCTCTTTTTTCAAGACCGTCGAGTAGATGCGACCTGACGTCACGTTGGCGTTTTGCGACAAGTTGATGTCGATGAAGCGCTCGTAGTGACCGAGGTCAAGGTCCGTCTCAGCGCCGTCATCTGTGACGAACACCTCTCCGTGCTGGTACGGGCTCATCGTTCCTGGGTCGATATTGATATACGGGTCAAACTTCTGAATCGTCACGTTCAAACCTCGGTTTTTGAGTAGACGTGCGAGTGAAGCGGCTGTGATCCCTTTACCGAGTGAAGATACTACCCCACCTGTTACGAAAATATACTTTGTCATCATCATTCTCCTCTCTTAAATGCCACAACGGGAAACGAAAAAACAAAAAAAGCAAAAGTGCCCCCACTGAAATGGAGGACACTTTTGCTGCATCGTTACGTGCTAAACTAGCCCATGACTAATTTACGTCAGAGACGATGCAGTCGTCAAGTCATTATTTTTTCTTTTTTTTCAACTGTCAAAAAAGAAAAAGAGACACGCCTAGCCGGGACAAATGCCCGGCTTTTTGCGGTCTCTTATAAATCATCCTCGTCTTTAAGGTCGAGGTCGTCGTCCAAGTCTTCGTCCTCGAACTCGTCAAGGCCTTCCACTTTTTCGGCTTCATCCTCGGCATCGAACTCAGATGCGTCAAAATCTTCACCTTTTGCAAAGACGTCAAGGTCGTCTTCAATGTCGACGATGCCTTCATCTGTCTCATCGATCCCTTCTTCGAACTCATCGAGCTCACCGCGTTGGCGTGCTTCGATGACGAGATCTTCGTCTGACTTATCGAACGGATACCAAACACGAAGCGCCCAACGGTTAGCTCCCAAGTTGACGAATAGTCCGTCGATGTTCATGTCCGTGTAGAGTTGCGCGATTTTCTCGAGCTCTTCCTCTTCACTTGCGAACGTATAGTTTTGTCTGATCAGCTCACGGATCTCATCAAATGACACTGGTTGCTCGCCAGTCTTTTGAAGAATTTCGTAAACGAAATCAATCAACGATTTATTCATTAAAGGACACTCCTTTTCCGTCACTAGTTAAACATCACTCCTCATTATAAACAAAACCGATATGAAAAAGCTAGAGGAAATTATTTTGAAGTTTCAACGTTTTTTTGGATGCTTAACCAATAGAGTGTAATCAATCCAACGTTGAAGATCCACGTCAGTCCGAGCACCACAAGCATCCAATCGCGTGGGACTTTGAAGGACAACTCCGCATTGACCGACTGGCCGGTATATAGACCGTAGCCGAGCAATCCGACCATGAGCGCGGAATACGCGACGACCATCCCGAACCGTTTCCATAGTTGCAACAGCAACGAGGCGAACTCTTTATTGCCCCCATACGATGCATATAGATAGACGTGACCCGCACTCGCATACATCGTCTGGACGTACCCACTCACAAACAAGACCGGGATGAACACGCGCGGCTCCAAGAAACCGAGGAAGAATAGCAGCGACGTGACGAGCAGGACGTAGTACGGATGACGCGCCACGTCGAACACACGGTTCAATAATATCCAGCCGATGACGCCCGCCAAGAACGGAAGGAACACATAGAACAAGAACACTTGAAACGAATATAGCGCCAGACTGACGAATACGGCGCCAATCAACGTCCAACCGCCGAACAAGCCGACGACGAACGAGAGCAACTGGACTTGCCGTGTTTTGGTCGCACTGACGTACGTTCTCGTCCGCTCCTGGAACAATACCCATCCGACGTACCCGAGCAGAATAATCATCAATAAAAAGATTTCCACGTACCCGCTCGCCCCTTCCAACAGGCTGAGGAGACGGCTCACCAACGTGAACACGGTGACGGTGATGAAGGCAAGCACGAACTTCCCGGTCGCCCACGTCCACGTCGCCGTTTTCTCGAGCGGCAACTTTCTGACAAACGACCATGGAAGAACGAGGCTGACGAGGAATAGAAGGACGGCCCCGTTATACGATTGCGTCAGGATATAGGAGAAGGCGACAATCCAAGCAATGAGCGTGAGCACAAGCGGTAACGAACTCCCTTTCTCGTCTGACGGTTGTTTCGGTGCCGACAATTCGCCTAGCTGTGATAGAATCGTCGTCATAATCGACCCGACACCGATTGAGCCGACACCGACAAGAAAGGCGTTCAATTCAATGGCCCAGCCAAACGGCCACAAGAAGCAGACAAGGCCCGCGACCAAGACGGATAATGCCAACAAGAATGTCCGTTTCGAGCCTAGCCGCCCGATGACATACACCCATAACAATAGCCCCGACATACTCGCCATATAAAAAATCATGAACGGAATCAATCGTCCTGAGCCTTCTTCCACTGCCATAAGTGATAAAAATAAGATTTGAGGCAAAATTTGACTGCTGAGGGCACTGACAATCGTCAATAACACGACCGTGTTCTTCAAACGGAACACCTCATTTCTCAAAAATGGCCGAATCCATCTCACTTTCTTCTCTTTCCCGCTTCTAGTGCGAAAACAACAAGCTTCATCGCACATCGATTTCTCAGTTTTTTCACATGTTTGCCGATATAAAGGAGAACGCTATTTTAGCTGTATGAGAAAAAGGAGAATGAATCATGGCACTGTTCCGTAAAGCAAAACCTGCCGCCTATGCCGCGTCGATCGGCTTTCCCGATGTGGCGACGATCGCGCAACCAACCGACCCGAATTTGAACGGACGCACCCATTATATGGGTTATACGGCGTCGCAAGTGAAACAACTTCAAAACATGGCCCCGCTCGTCGAGTCCGTGTTAGACGATGTCCTTGAAAACGTGCTCGACCACTTGATGTTGCAACCCGAGATGGTCCAACTCGCCAACGCCTCATCGACGCGTGAACGTCTGAAAAAAGTGTTCGCCGACTACTTCCGTAGCCTGTTGACCGGAAAGATCGATGACAAGTTCCTCGCCATGCGCAAGCGGATGGGACAAACGCATCATCACTTCTCGGTACCGGTCGTCTGGTTCCTCGCGACGTATTCCGCCTTCAACACGTTGCTCATCCCCAAAATCGTCGAGGCGTATCAACACGACCCGGCCACGATGACTGAGTCGCTCCTCGCTTTGTCTCACGCGATGAACTTGGACGCTCAAATCGTCACCGAACAATATGTCGACGCCCGCCTCGATGAAATCGAATCGGCGAACGTCGCTCGGGCGACGCTACTTCATGACGTGAGCCGCGTCAGCACCGAAGTCGCGACGACGATGGAACAGACCGGTCACGCCATGTCCGAGACGAGCAAGCGGGCCCATCAAGTCTTGTCCGAAACCGAACAGACGGAGAAGATGAGCCGCCACTTGATGAACTTGACGCATACGAACGGCGAACAAATCGAACAGATGGAGACCGAGTTCAAGCAATCGGCGACGTACGTCGATGCCTCGCTCGAACGGATCACCGCCCTCAAGGACGGTTCACAAGACATCGTCAGCATGACCCGGAGCATCGAACAGATCGCCAATCAGACGAACTTGCTCGCCTTGAACGCATCGATTGAAGCGGCCCGGGCCGGTGAGCACGGTAAAGGCTTCGCCGTCGTCGCCACCGAGGTGCGCACGCTCGCCGAGAACGCGAAGCAGTTGAGCAGTCAAATCAATGTCCTCATCCATGAGAACGAGACGAACATCGCCGCCCTGCTCGACCAGATGGGACAGATGCATCGGACGAACGACGAGGCGATGCGTCAACTCAGTGCCGTCAAAGCAGGCTTCTCGACCGTCAAAGACGAGATGGGCAATTACGTCCTGTCGTTCGAACGGAACAAGCAAGACCTCGGCCAAATGGTCGAGACGATCTCAGCCATCAACAAGACGACGCAAGGCTTATCGCACTTGACGTCTTCTTTACTAGCTACGTCCGAAATGCACTGACGACAAAGCAAGGCACGGTCCGAGGACCGTGCCTTGCTTTTATTGGACAATCGGTTCTGGTACTTCGATTGGAGCGAGGGAGCGATCGAGCAATTCGACGACGTCGAACGTGCCGACCGTCTCATCGACTTCTTTCGCTTTCGTCCCGTCCGAGAGCATCGTCAAACAGTACGGACATGCCGAGCCGATGACGGTCGGCTTCGTCTCGAGCAGCTGCTCGGTCCGTGCCACGTTGACGCGCGTCCCGACTTTCTCTTCTTGCCACATGAGACCGCCGCCGGCACCGCAGCACATGCCGTTCTCACGGTTCCGGTCCGCCTCGACGAGTTCGACACCCGGGATGCGTTCCAAGACGAAACGTGGGGCGTCGTAAATGCCGTTATAGCGCCCGAGGTAGCACGAATCGTGATAGACGACACGCTCGTTCACGGAGAAGTCCGGCTTGACCCGGCCCGTATCGAGCAGCTCGGCAAGGAGCTCGGTATGGTGATATACTTTCACACCGCTCAGTCCGAAGTCTGGATACTCGTTTTTGAACGTGTTGTACGCGTGCGGGTCGACCGTGACGATTTTCGTGACCCCATACTTTTCGAACAGTTTGATGTTCGCTTCGGCAAGCTCTTGGAACAACAGCTCGTTCCCGATGCGGCGCGGCGTGTCCCCTGAGTTCTTCTCTTCGTTCCCGAGGATGGCGAACGAGACACCGGCCTTGTTCAAGACGCTCGCAAAGCTTTGCGCGACTTTTTGGCTGCGGCTATCGTATGAGCCCATCGCCCCGACCCAGAAGAGGAACTCGAACTCTTCACCGGCCTTCTTCTTCTCTTTCGCCGTCGGAATGACAAGTTCTTCCCGGTCTTTGCGCCAATTCTCGCGCTCTTTCCGGTTCATCCCCCACGGGTTGCCTTGACGTTCGATGTTGGCAACCGTACGTTGCGCCTCAGGATCCATCTTGCCTTCCATCATGACGAGGTAACGGCGAAGGTCGATGATCTTGTCGACGTGCTCGTTCATGACCGGGCATTGGTCCTCACAGTTGCGACATGTCGTACATGCCCAAATCTCTTCTTCGGTGATGACGTTGCCAATCAACTCGTCGGCGACGAGCATATGCCCGTCTTGAGCCGCGGCCGCAATCTCGGCCCCTTGCGTGTTTTGGAACATGAGCGCCGGTGCCCACGGCGATTTACGCGTGATGGCGGCCCCTTTCATGTTCATGTGGTCGCGCAGTTTGACGATGAGGTCCATCGGCGACAACATTTTACCAGTCCCGGTCGCCGGGCAGACGTTCGTACAGCGTCCGCATTCGACACAGGCATACAAGTCAACGAGTTGTTTTTGGTTGAAGTCTTCGATCTTATTGACGCCGAAGACGATTTCTTCATCCGACTCCTCGGCCTCTTCCATCGCTGAGAAGTCGACCGGTGCGAGACGACCGACCTGGTGCGTCCGTCCGAGCCAGACGTTGAGCGTCCCGGCAATCAAATGGGCGTGCTTGCCTTGCGGGATATAGATCATGAAGCTGAGCAAGAACAAGAGGTGAAGCCACCAAAAGACGACGAACAAGGCGAAGGCGACCCCTCCCGGTACCCAAGCGAACGCCGAACCGATGAGTGTCGCGACCGGTTCGCCCCACATCGGGAGCTCTTCTTTATAGACGAGGTAGAACCCGTTCCCGAACAAGACCGATACCATCAACCCACCGATGAAGATGAGGGCGAGACCGGCCAGAAAGTTTCGTTTTAAACGCACGAGTTTCTCGACGTAACGGCGGTAGAATCCCCAAACGACCGCGACGAGAATCATGAGCATGACGATTTCTTGCATGAACGTGAAAATCGGATAGAGCGGACCGAGCGGGATGTGCGGGAAACGCGTCCCGACAGCAAGTCCTTTCCAGATGAAGTCGATGGCCCCGAACTGGACGAGGATGAACCCATAGAACATCATGACGTGAATGATGCCGCTCTTCTTGTCTTTCAACAGTTTCTTTTGCCCGAACACGTTGATCATGACCTGTTCAAGCCGTTCCTTATTCGTTTGGCTCCACTCTGCCTTTTTCCCGAGCTTGATGAACGTATAGCGCTGGTACACCAACGATGCGAACAAATATAGTCCATAGCCGAGGACGAGCAAGAATAGAATCCAGTTGACGATTAAAAATGTAGACATCCCCAAAACTCCCCCTTATGAAAACGGATTCAATCTTAAGTTCAGTATATCAAACAATGAATGAACAGTCATTCATTTTTATCGAAGGGGTCAAAAATTGAGCACATGCTTCAAGAATAAGAGGATGCCGCCATACCCGACGACGGCGAGGACGAACGTCCGGAAGTGAAGGTTGCGGTCGGCCGGGAGCTCGAACTTGACGATGTTCAGAATCATCGCCCCGGCGACGAACGCGAACAAGATGGCCTCGACGTGCGAGGCGAGGTCGATCAAGCGGGAGAAGAAACCGCCAGCAAGAATCCCGCCGCTCAACAAATAACGCCCTTGCCGGATGTACCGTTCCCCGTAATGGCGATACAAGTCGTGGCCGACGGCGAGGAAGTGTACGCCGAGTGCCGTCGCGTAGAAGCTGCGTGCGACGAACGTGACGGATGACGCTGTGACGACGTAAGCCGAGAACGACATATATGCCGTCAACAGCGTCACTTGGAGCCAGTACGACACGTTCTGTTCAATCGTTTCGTCTTTGAAATGGGGCGTCCGGACGACACGCATCGTCCCGTAAAAGACGGTGAAACCGAGCAGGCTGATGACATAAATCTCCGACGGCAAGGCCAGGTTGAGCCAATCCACTTGAAGCGTGTCTTGCCGCTTGTTCAAGGACGGCAAGAGATACATGAAAAAGTATGTGATGGCGATCCCGCTCGAAAACGAGAACCATTTTTGAGACGGCACCCGGTCTCGCGGAAACAGATAAATTCCGAAAAAATTGATGAGCGCTAAATAGACCACGATCCAGTTCGCCATCTCATGTCACCCCTTTAGTTCAATCCAAAACCGCTCGACAATTTTCCCGCCTTCCGCTGTGAACGGCGTGTCCGGCACGCCGCCATTATTCAAAATGACTCGGCGTGACGCTTCGTTCGTCCGGTCGCACGTAATCAACGCCCGCTCGATCCCGAGTTCTTTCGCTTTCTCGAGTGCGAGCTCGAGTTGTTTCGTAGCGAGACCACGTCCGCGGGCACTCGGCTTGATGCCGTACCCGATATGTCCCCCTAAGTTGAGGAGGTTGTCATTCAATTCGTGACGGATATTCGTCGCCCCGAGCAACTCGTCCCCATCCGTCAGCCAATACGTCGTGCTCGGCACCCAACTGACGTTGTTCACCCGTACTTCTTTATCACGAATCTGTTTAACGTACGACGCAAAGTCGGACGCGTCACGGTCGACGGCGTTCGGGACGATCGTCTCGGAGCGTTCCCGCCATTCCTTTAAAAAATCGAGCACATTCGCTTCCTGATCCATGGATGTCTTCACTAGTCGCAACATAACGCTTCCCCCTATTTTTATGTATAGAAAAGACCGCAAAGCGGCCTTAATCTTCGAGTCCTAATCGTTTTGGCATCTGCGGGGCGAGCTCACGTGCCTCGTCAAGACGGCCCGCTTCGACGAGCGTATGGAACCGTAAAAACTCCTCGTGCGTCGCGTCACCGATGGCGGCCAAGTAGTCGATGTAGCGGTCGTATACCGATCTATCTTCCGGTCGCGCCTCGATCAAGGCGACGTAAAGCCGGACCGTGTCTTCCCCGTAAAGAAGCGGGAACTCATCGTTCAATTGGAGCAATTTATCGACCGAGTCCATATCGACGCCGGTCTCGTTATCGTAGTGCCCGACGACCTGTTCGGCGTGGTCCTCGAGGCGGCCGCGCCACTCTTCATATTCGTCCTCATTCGTCTCGAGCATCTCGAACCAATCCTCGTTCAACATCTCTTCAATCTTTCTCACGCGTTCTGCAAAATTCATGCGAACTCTCCTCCTTCGAACGTCCACGTGACGTCGACTACATAGTTACCTGCCAAGTCATCGTTCATCGACAACTCGTAGGCGAAGCGGCAACGTCCGTCCGCGACAGCGAGCCGCTCCGTCGTCGTCGCCATCGTCATCGACATGTATGGGTTTTTATATAGGCTTTGGGTCAAGCGCCCTTCAATAAAGGAATGATTCATCTCAATCGGTCCTTTACAGATGAGCGCGAGCCGGCCCGTCGTATATTTGATCGTTGTCGGCACGACGCCGTCTTCTCGTTCTTGATCGAACGTCAAGACGAAGCCGGTCTTCAATTCATAATAGAGCCCGTCGGCTTGCAGCTCAATCGGCTCCTCGATTTCACTGATCATTGTCTTTTGGCGCACACGTACGCGTTTCGGTTCAATTGCCATGGTGATTCCCCTTTCCGCTGTCCCATCGTACCATATCTCGCGAACGGTCCGGAATCGGTAACTTTTTCTTTCCCGGTTCGCGGACCGTTCACACTACAAAAAAGACAGGGTTCCCCCTGTCTTTGAATCAACTTAGCTTATAGACGCGACCTTCGAACGGCTTCAAATGAAGCAGTGTCGTCTCGTCATGCGGCTCGAGCGGCATGTTTTTCAAGACGACGTCTTCTGAGCGAAGCGTGATCTCCGTCGCAAAGATGGCTTCTTTCCCTGTCAAATTCGTCATGACGAGGTATTGCGAGTCACCGAGCGTGCGTGTGTACGCGTAAATCTCTGGGTGCTCAGGCAAGACGATGTCATACGTCCCATAGACGAATGTCTCATCTTGCTTGCGAAGATGAATCATCTCTTTATAGAAGTTGAGAATCGAGTCGTCGTCTTCGAGCTGGGCGCCGACGTTGATGTCCGTGTAGTTCGGGTTGATGCCGAACCACGGCGTCTCCGCGAACGTGAAGCCCGCGTTCGGGGCGTCGCTCCACTGCATTGGTGTGCGCGTGTTATCACGTGACGAGTTCCACGTGATGGCCATCATCTCGTCATGGCTCTTGCCGTTCTCGAGACCGATGTAATACCGGTTGCGCGTCGCGATATCATCGTACTGGTCAATCGAGTCGAACTTCACGTTCGTCATGCCGATCTCTTGGCCTTGATAGATGAACGGCGTCCCTTGCATGAGGAAATACATCATCGCAATCGACTTGGCGCTCTCTTTCCAATAGCGCTCGTCATCACCCCATGATGACACGGTCCGCGTTTGGTCATGGTTCTCGACGTAAAGGGCGTTCCAGCCGTCTGCTTCGAGACCTTTTTGCCATTTCGTGAGGACGTTCTTCAAATGGACGACGTCGAGCTTCGACTCGGCGTCTTCACGCCAGAGATCCATGTGTTCGAATTGGAACACCATGTTCATCTTGCCTTCCTTCTCGCCGACCCAAAGGTGGGCATCGTCAGGTGAGACGCCGTTCGCTTCGCCGACAGTCATGATGTCGTGCTTGTTGAACGTCTCGTCGCGAAGTTCTTCCAAATAACCGTGAATCCCGTCGACGTTCATATGCATTTCGAACGATGGCACGAAGTCGAGACCTTCCGGGTTCGGCAAGTCGCCGAACGACGGGTGTTTGCGGATATGGCTGATTGCATCGACACGGAAACCGTCAATCCCCTTGTCGAGCCACCAGTTGATCATGTTGTACACCGTCTGGCGCATCTCGGCGTTCTCCCAGTTCAGGTCCGGCTGTTTCTTCGAGAAGACGTGCAAGAAGTATTGTTCCGTCGTCTCGTCAAACTCCCAAGCCGACCCGCCAAAAATGGACTCCCAGTTGTTCGGTTTCGAGCCGTCGGGTTTGCCGTCACGCCAAATGTACCAGTCACGCTTCGGATTGTCTTTTGAGCTCTTCGATTCGATGAACCATGGGTGCTCATCCGACGTATGGTTGACGACGAGGTCTAACAGCAATTTCATGCCGCGCGCATGGACTTCCGTCAACAGACGGTCGAAATCTTCCATCGTCCCGAACTCGTCCATGATGTCCTGATAGTCGCTAATGTCATAGCCGTTGTCATCATTTGGCGATTTGTACATCGGACAAATCCAGATGACGTCGACGCCGAGGTCTTTCAAGTAATCGAGTTTGTCGATGATGCCTTGAATATCGCCAATCCCGTCCCCGTTCGCATCATAAAAACTGCGCGGGTAGATTTGATAAGCGACAGCTTCTTTCCACCAGTTTCGTTTCAGTGTTTTCGTTTGTGTGTGTTGGTCACGTTGTAAAAGTTGCATGTGTCAATGATACTCCCTTGTCCCTAAACTCACTGCGCATCCTATATACTAATATTAGTGCTGTTATCTCTTTATCTCGTTAGCGCAATCGTTTGCACGATTGCAGTAAGTTTATCTTACCAAAAATCATTCCACGACACAAAGATGTTTTTAACAGCTTACTCATCGTGTACCCTACACGAATTTGAAATGAAATGAAAGTGAGGCGACTTACATGATCCGTTTGGCCACACAGGCCGATCTCTCGGCAATCGATCAACTGATTTTAACGAAAGCGCAATCGTTTCGGGCCGCCGGAAAAACGCAATGGCAAAAATATTTAGAGCCGAGTCGGACCGATTTTGTGACCCATGACGTCACGAACGGAACCGTCTATGTATACGAAGCGAACGGAGACATCGCCGGGTCGGTCAGCTTGATCCCACCGACGTCTTGGGACGAGAACTTGTGGGACGATCCTGACGCGGCCGTCTATTTACACCGCCTCGTCGTCGATGACCGGATGAAAGGCCGACAAGTCGGTGAACAGTTGATGCGTTATGCGCTTGCAGCGACGTCGAATCGCATCCGTCTCGACTGCGTCGCCACGAATCACTTCTTGAACGCCTATTATCCTCGCTTCGGCTTCAATTATGTCGGCGAACGAGATGGATTCTCTTTGTTCGAAAAAGAGGCTTGACCTTGACGCGACGTCAACGTGTACGCTGACTTCAAGGAGGTGAGGACATGTACACGATTCAACAACTCGCGACGCTCTCTGGCACGACCACAAGGACGTTGCGTCATTATGACGCCGTCGGTCTGCTCGTCCCGGAACGTGACGTCAACGGCTATCGGCGCTACTCGTTGCATGATGCCGAGCGGTTGCAGACGATTCTGCTGTATCGTTCGCTCGACTTCCCGCTCGAGACGATTCAAGGCTTACTCGAAGCCGAACCGTTCGATCGGACCCGTGCCCTCGAGGAGCAAGTGACCGCCCTGCGCGCGAAAGCCGCCTATTTTGCGACACTCGCCGAGACGGCGGAATCGACGCTCACCTCACTGAGAGGAGGAATTCCAATGGAAGACAAATCGTTGTTCAAGGGATTATCGTTTGACGAACTGAAAGCCCATGAAGCGAAGCATGAGGCGGAGACAGAAGAACGTTGGGGCGAAAGTGAGGCGTACAAGACGTCACGTGCGCGCGCCGACAAGCGATCGAAAGAAGACTGGGAAGCGCTCAGTCAACAACAAGTCGATCTCGTCAAGCCGCTCGTCGACTTGTTCACTGCCGGCGTCCCGGTCGAAGACCCGCGTGTCCAAGCGGCCGTCCGGGCGAACCACCTGTTCATCAATGACCAGTTTTATGACTGCTCGCTCGACATGTTCAGCGGACTCGGTCAGATGTACGTCACGGACGAGCGTTTCACCGCGTTCTATGACAAGTACGCGCCAGGACTGGCCGTCTATTATAATGACGCCATCCAACACTATTGCATCACCCAAAGCTAAACGGCCAAAGCATCGCGCTTTGGCCGTTATTTTGCCGTTCGACGGTCATACACATCTTCCTTTAGCAATAACTCGATTTGACGTCTCAAGAGCGGGAGCGCCGTCGTGAGCTGTAAGTACGGATACGTGGCAAAATTATCCGTCCCGCCGATGTAGAGCACGGCCCGGTCGACCACAGACCAGCCCCGCTCGGTCCACTGTTCGATTCGTGCCTCACAGACGTCCGGTTTGGCCCGGAACGCCCAGTACGCTTGGAGTTGTCCTTCTGCCATCGTCGGTGCGACCGTCAATACCGGGCAGTCGAAGCGGGCGAGGACGCTCGGGTCAATCGGCCCCGTCTCATGGGTGACGATGAGCTGCGGGTCGAGACGATCGAGCCACATCGTCGTCTTCGTATCGTTCAATGAGGTGACACGTAGAATGTGGTGGAACGGAATCGGCTCATCGTTCAATGGATAGCGACCTTTCAGTTCTCGGATCCGCGTCCGGCTCGAAAGGCGCATGACAGGCGACGTCAGCCGGACGTATACATGCGTCAGCCAATGCTTGATGGATTCCGGACGATGCTCGCTCGACCCATCTTCCTGAACGACATGGGTTACCCCTAAGTTGCGGATCGCATGATAGACGTAGGCAGATGTCCGGTGTTCTCCAATGAGTAGTACGATCGGTCGGCCCATTTTGTCCCTCCCCTTTCTCTTCCTCCGAACGCCTCTCATCCGTGTCGCTCCTGCGTCGAGACGACGGCCGGGCGGCAACGGTCCGCCACTTCTTCCATCGATAAACTTTCAAATTGATACGTTTGATGCAACGTTTCATAATGGGCGATGATTTCACCCAACAAGGCCATGTTTTCGGATACATGTTTGCCGAAGTTGTGCGGGTGCCACCAAAGATGGAACACTTCCCCCCGTTTTGCCGCATGCGTCATGCTCCGTTTGATGCGCCGCACTTTGAGTCGGTCGAGGAAGCGAAGCGCCGGCACGTAAGGTCGCAGGAATCGGCTCGATGGGACGTTATAAGGAGATGATTGCCGAATGGCTGCCCACGAGACCGTGTGGTGGCCCGTCAAATTGACGTAGGCATCAAGCAGACGAAGAGCCCGTCGTCCTAATCCCTCATCCCTTCTCGCATCGGCCCGATAAATGTAATGGGTCTCATTGCCGCGATAGACATCGATTCCGACTTCTTGTGCCGCTTGGAAATGCGCCGGGCTCGATTGATTGCGCGGATAGACGATGCTCTGAATGGATAAGTCGCGACGTGCGGCCACCCGCTTCGCCGCCTCGAGATCGGCCTTGAACGCCTCGATGGTCACTCCTTCTTCTAAACAAGATAGATGACAATACGTATGCGTCCCGATGGTTTGACCAGGTGTCGCCGCGATTTGATCGACGAGTGATTTCCCGAAGTGATACGGGTCGACCGCCTCGTCCGCCCCGACGTGCTGCATCCAATTGTACGAAGAATATTCGGGATGCCGATACGCCGGTTGAATCGTCGGCAAATCTTTCAATAGCTCTGCTTTCGTCTCATAGAACAGGAATCCGACCGTCGCCCAAGTCGCATGAATCTGGTGCGCGGCAAACAAGTCGAGCAAGCTCGGTACGACTTGCCGGACCCCGAGTAAATTATCGCCATACGCCTCAATCGTCGTACCGTCAAACGTGCCCCAGTTCAATTCAAAATCTAGTGAGATGACAAACGCTCCGTTCATCGAGACCCCTCCTCTGTCTTCACTTCTTTCCTTCACACGACTCACGAAGCTCTAGTTCGGCGAGCGCCCGTTTCCAGGAGCCGTACCGACGGGATACTTTGGCGACACTTGGTCGTTTATGTTGTTTCGCCCATTTTTGATAGGTGATCGCGTTGAATGGCACGACGACCCGACTTGCTTCTAGCAACGATTGAACGATTTCTGCTTTTTCACGTTCTGGCTGGACGGTAAAATGGAGCTCCTCTAAACGCTCTACCGTTTTCACGGCCAGACTCCAAGACCCGAAATGGGAAATAATATCACCTAGGGAAGGACCGGGATGATCTTTGACCCATTGTTGGTAATGGGTGCTCGTCAACTTCCCTTCCTGTTCAAGTGCGAGCCGAAGCGCTGCAACGAGTTCTTGTTGGGTATAGTGCTTTCGGGCTTCTAAGAGGCCGGCTGCTTTCAAGGCGCCGGTCCATGACCCGTAAAAATTGAGAACGTCGAGAAATGTCGGGACGTCCCGGTCTCGGCTCCAGAGCTGATATTGTTTAACCGTGAGGGTCGGAGTCAGAGATGCAGCGGCTCGAAGCGCTTGAATGATCTCTGCTTCCCGGTTCATCGTTCGTCCTCCTCAGACACTTTGTTCCGTGACGATCGAGCGCGTATCGAGCACGGTCTGGATGACTTGCTGTTGTTCCCCGAGGGTCAAGTCGGATCCCGATGGAAGGCAAATCCCATTCTCGAACAGACGCCGACTGACATCTTCTCCATCGACCGTCACATATTCGGCATCGCGATACACCGGTTGCAGATGCATCGGTTTCCAGACAGGACGAGATTCGATGCCGGCACTGGCAAGTCGCTCCATCACCGTGTCACGGTGCAAGTCTGTCTGATCCAACTGCATGGCGGTCAGCCAACGATTGGCCCGTGAGTGCGGGACTTCTTGCTGATATGTCGTCCCGAGCTGACGGAACATATGCTCATAGCGGGCGAACACGCGACGTCGTGCTTGAACGCGCTGCTCAATCACTTCGAGCTGTCCCCGACCGATCCCGGCCGAGACGTTGCTCAATCGATAGTTATAGCCGACTTGTTCGTGCTCATAATGCGGCGCGTCTTCCCGAGCTTGCGTGGCCAACTTGAGCGCCAACTGTCTCGTTTCCTCATTCGGTACCATGAGCATGCCGCCGCCTGATGTCGTGATGATTTTATTGCCGTTGAACGAATAAAACCCGATGTCCCCGATGGTTCCCGTCATTTGCCCGTGCCACGTCGAGCCGAGTGATTCGGCCGCGTCCTCGATCAATGGGACACCGAACTCACGACAGATGTGGCGAATCTCACCGATTTTCGCGACGACGCCGTACAGATGGACGACGATGACCGCTTTCGGAAGCTTTCCTTTCGTCGCGGCTTGGACGAGCGCTTTCCGAAGCGCGTCTGGCGACATATTCCACGTCGTCGTTTCCGAGTCGATAAAGACCGGAATGGCGCCGACGTAACGGATTGGATTGACCGATGCGACGAACGTGAGTGACTGACAGAAGACCGTGTCCCCTGTCCCGACGCCGAGCGTAAGTAGCGCCAAATGGAGGGCAGCCGTCCCTGAGCTTGTCGCCAAGGCGTACGGATGGTCTGCGTAAGCGGCGACTTCCGCCTCAAACGCGTTGACGTTTGGCCCAAGCGGGGCGATCCAATTGCTCGCGAACGCCTCTTCGATGTAGGCCATCTCACGGCCCGACATATGGGGCTTCGATAATAGGATGTTCATTTGATGCCCTCCTTCATCATGGTTTTATACGAGATATACCAATCGACGACTTGCTCGAGTCCTTCAAACAGCGATGTGCTCGGGCTGAAGCCGATCAGCGTGTCGAGCGTCGGAACGGCCGACTGCCGAAGTACCGACTCGCGCATCGGCAACGACGTCTTCGCCGATTTGTTGAGGATATGTCCGATGTCGGACAGTAACGTTTGGACGTTCACGTAGTCGGAGGCCGGGATTTGGAAATATCCGACTGGCGACATCCCGGTTTGAATCAAGCGAAGCAAGCGGACGACCGATTCGACGACATCATCGATATAAGAGACGTTGATGATATCCGTCGCGTAATACCCTGAGAGTCGGACACCGCGGTCGACGGCGACAATGGCCTTTGACACTAGCGTCGAGGCATCGTCCCAAGGTCCGAAGACGTCTTCTGTGAACAGATGGATCACCGGACGTTCCCCGTCCTCCTGTTTCACAGGCAAGTCGAACGTGATGAACGATTCAACCGGGACCCGTTTCGTTTGGATGGCGATGTAGCGTTTCATCAACTCGTAACGTTCCAGCGGCTCTTCACTTCCGTTATGGCGACGGGTCGAACATAAGATGATGTGTCTCGGTTCGTGTCGATTCAAAACGCTGCGCATGACTGTCTTGTTCGCGAGCGTTGAACGGATCAAATGGAACTGCGGGTGGGTGAGAACGTAGAGCCGCTGTTTGGCGATTCGCGTCTTGTGCCGCCCTTCATCGTCAATCCCGACGACATCAAATCCTTCCTGCAATAGCCGACGTGCGATATGAAACCCTTGGAAACTGGCTACCCCGACAATAAGAACCGTTTGATCGACCATCATTCTCCCCCTCTTCACTCGTTATGACCTTCAATTTCCGTCAGCGAGGCGTGTCCCGGCGATATGAGGACGCATTCGCTTCACGCCATGTGTAAAGAGACGATCGATGTCTCGGTCGAGGTCGTCACTATTGGCGATAAAAAGCAGCAGGTAGATCAGGGCCTCTTGGTCGTCTCGTAACGTCTCAATCAGGTGCAGCACGGAAGCGACGGTCGTGAAGGGACGGGTCCGGCCGACAAAGATTTTGGGGAAGACGTTCGCTTCTGGACCGAGTTCGCTCGCGGCGAGCAATTCTTCATATAACTTCTCACCCGGACGAATGCCGGTGACTTCAATGTCGATCTGTTCGGTCGTAAAACCGCTCAACTCGATCATTTTCTTCGCCAAGTCAATGATTTTGACCGGCTCGCCCATGTCGAGCACGAAAATCTCTCCCCCTCTGGACAAGACGCTCGCTTGGATGACAAGCCGGCTCGCTTCCGGGATGGTCATGAAGTAGCGGGTCATCTCAGGATCGGTGACGGTGACCGGTCCGCCCCGGAGAATCTGTTCTTTAAAGAGCGGTACGACCGAGCCGCGACTGCCTAAGACATTTCCGAAGCGTACGACTGCGAAGATCGTCTCGCTCGTTCGGGCTTTCTCTTGGACGACCATCTCGGCGATTCGTTTTGTCGAGCCCATCACGTTCGTCGGATTGACCGCCTTGTCGGTCGAGACCATGATGAAGCGGCTCACGTTATGCCGGGCCGCGACATCGACCATATGTTTTGTCCCGTAAATATTGTTTTTGACGGCTTCGAGCGGATTGTCTTCCATGAGTGGCACATGTTTGTGAGCGGCGGCATGATAGACGATGTCCGGCTGGTACGTGCGGAACACATCTTCGAGCCGAGCTTCGTCTTGCACATCCCCGATGACCGGATGCAGGATCGTCTCCGTGCCGAGCCCACGCAACTCTCGCTCAATCAAGTAAATGCTGTTCTCCCCATGACCGAGGAGAATCATTTCTGCCGGGGCGAATTTGATCAATTGGCGACACAACTCCGAGCCGATTGATCCACCGGCGCCAGTGACGAGCACAGTCGCGCCTTCGACATGGCGAGATATTCCAGATATGTCCAATTGAACCGGCTCACGTCCTAGCAAATCCTCGATTTTCACTTCGCGAATTTCGTTGATGGAGACTTTTCCGGTCGCCAGTTCCGAAATCATCGGCAAGGCGTGGGATTCGGCTCCTGTCTTCTCGATTCGTTTCAGCAAGGCGAGACGCCGTGTATAAGGCAAGCTTGGAATGGCCAAAATAACCACTTCGATACCATGTTCTTGAATGATGCGTTCCAAATCGTCCGTCATCCCGAGGACCGGGACGCCGTGGACGTAGAGTGTCTGCAGTTGCGGGTTGTCGTCGAGCAGACCGACGACGCAGAGGACGGTCGTCCGATGCTCCTTCAACTCGCGGACAATCAACTGTCCGGAATCCCCGGCTCCGATGATGAGTGCTTTTCGTCCCGGATGGTTCGAATGGGGTTTGAACACGTCAAACACATGGTTGCGGGCTAAGAAGCGGGTGAACAAGATGAGGTTGAATGCGAGCAACCCTTGTACGGCGATGATCATCCCAAGGCCAGCCCCGAAGTGGAACTGGTTGTAGGCGTACAACACCAAGTCACTGCTCAGTAAGGCGATGGCGACTTGTTTCATCTCATGGACCGAAGCGTAACGCCAGTCGATGCGATGAATCTTCAAGACGCTTCCGACGAGACTGAAGCTGACGATTTTAATGGCGACCATCATCAACATCTCGCTCGATTCGAGTGCCGCGTACGACGTGATCGTGGAGAACATCAGTTCAAACGTCGCGTACAATACAAACGAGACGATCAAGATGTCGAGACATAAAAAGAGCAAATTGCGTTGATTCTTCCGATAGACGTTCACAAGTGTTGCCATGGTAGTTCGCACCTCCAAGAGTCTGAGTTGTTCGTTCGTGGTGTAAGTTGGAATGCGCAAAAGATGCGTCGATGCTAGTAAACTACCCGACTATCCTCAACAAGTTTAAAGATAAAACGAGCTTTTTCTCATTAACGACATAGATGCGAAAAAGGAGTTCACGAAATTATTATCATGATTTCATTCACATAATGAATAATTGTCGGACAAACGGGAAATGGAAATACATATAACCCGAATTGGGTATCGTTTACATTATTTTGAACTTGGCTAAAACGCCACATAAGGAGGTAGAAATCGATCGTAAGCATCCTTTTTGACTAGCTCGTTGACTCTTCAACCAATACATGCTGTTCATTCACACCAAGAGACCTTCCGAGACGCTCGCTGCGTCTCCCTCCAAAGGAGAGACACCAAGATGAAAAAATGGACACGCCCTCAAATCGTACAAGCGTTGCAGTTAGCTGCTCAAGAACATGCCGAGCTCGATTCGAAACGGTATAGTGTATGGTCGCAAACCAAAAATGTCCCGTCCCTTTCCACCGTCATCCATCAGTTCGGGTCTTGGCGCGAGGCGCTCGCCGCTGCCCAAATCCAAATGTCGTTCCATTACTACTCGGATGAAGACATCCTCCGCGCGTTGAATCAAGCCGCCGAGGAGTTACCGCTCTTCACGAGCCAAACGTATCGGGAATGGTCGAAAGTGACACGCTCCCCGTCGCTCACGTTGATCAGCAGTCGTTTCGGCTCTTGGTCGAACGCGCTCCGGGAAGCGAAACTTCAGACGACCGCCGCGAAAAACAATGAAGAGCGCATCATCCAAGCCTTGATTGAAGCGTCCGAAGAACTCGAACGTCTTACGTCCCAGCACTACGCCATCTGGGCCCAAGAACGCGGTTATCCGACAGTCGCGACGATCGCCCGGAAATATGGATCTTGGAGCTACGCCTTGTTCGTCCTCGACATCGCCCCGCCGAAACGGAAATGGGACGAAGAAGATGTCATCGAAGCCCTCCGCGTCGCGAAACATGAATTGTCCCACTTCAGTATTCTGCATTACCGGAAATGGGCCGAAGGACGCAACGTGCCGAGCACGTCGACCATCAACGCCCTCTTCGGCAGTTGGACGGCCGCATTAAAATGCATGGAAGAACAGACGATCACCCAATAACAAAAGCCCTGTCTCATCGTGAGACAGGGCTTTTGTTCAAGTGACGATCGAAATGAATAGCGGGATGCCGATGAGCAAGTTGAACGGGAACGTGACGGCGAGGGCGAGCGTCAAATAAAACGACGGCTCCGCCTCCGGGACCGATGCTTGGAGCATAGCCGGTGCGGCGATGTACGACCCGCTCGCCGCGAGCGTCATAAGCAGAATCGTTCCCCCATCAGACAGTCCAGCCATTCCGGCAGCGAGAAAACCGATGGCCGCGCCGACGAGCGGAAACGTCATCCCGACGACTAAAAACTTCATCCCGCACGACGGTAGCGTCTTCAGCTGATGACCAACCTTTACGCCGAGGCTGAGCAAGAACAACAGCAACACGCCTGGGAACAAATCGACAAAAAACGGAGTTAATGCCGACGTATCCGGGGTGACCAGCCCGACGATGAGACCAGCCAAAAGCAGCAAGATGCTTTTCGAGAGCAGACTGTCACGGATGACGGTGAGTGATTGGGTCGGTGCCGCCGTGATGCCGAGGACGCGGCTTTGATTGTATAACAACAGTGCGACGACGAGACCCGGAATTTCGAGGACGACGACGAGTGTTGTCATGAACGGCTCATAACTGATGCCGAGACGTTCGAGCTGCGCCGTCGCGGCGACATACGTCACGAGCGAGACCGAACCGAACGTCGCGGCCATGGCAATGCGCTCCGGAAACGTGAACTTCAAGAACGCTCCAAGGCCGAACGCGACGAGCGGAAGTACGAGACCAAGCACGAGCGTGACGGCGAGCGGGAACGCCAACTCGTCCATCGATACCGAGGCGAGCCCCATCCCTCCTTTCAATCCGATGGCAAGCAGTAAGTATAGGTTGAGCGTGATGCTGAGTGACTCAGGAATCTTCAAATTCGATTTGCCGAGAGCGGCAATCACACCTGTCACGAATAGGAGCACCGGGGCACTCGTCAATAAAAACATCAATTGTTCCATCTTTTCCTCCTGGACGACAAAAGCGCACACCAAAGAGAGGTGTGCGCTGCATGCCGACGGCTCGAACACGTTCGCTCCGTCTAGCCGACAACTGTCGGGTATTTAGTTCGGCAGCTCCGGAACAGGACGACGGGAATGTCGCACGGACACTTCCCAATCCTGAACCGTCTCTGCTTCTAGTGTAAAAATGTCGTCACGGCTTGTCAATCCCGCCATCCCATGGTGCATCAAGTCGAAAGACGATGAGGCGTTCCCCTGTCTTCGTGCTGATATCCGTGTGAAGCGAGACGAGACGCCGACCGAGCACGTCATGTAAAATCGCCTCGAGTTGGGCCCGCCCTGATTCGACGAGGTTATTGCGATATTTCTTCAATTGCTCACGACCGGCCGATTTGGCGGCCAGTTCATACTCGGCCGGGGTCAAGACGCCCTGAAGCGTCACGATGGCCAAGTCGCGGAGCAGGTCTGCTTTACACGTCAAAGAGCCGCGCCCGAGATACTCTTTCTCCCATTGTGTGATCCGAGCACTCAGTTCCATTTCGAGCTGACCTTTTTTCGGCATCGTTACTTCACGAATCCGATCATCATCTCGCGAAGAATCTTCGCGGCGGCGATGGCCGTCATGTCCGATTGGTCATATGCTGGTGACACTTCGACGAGATCGGCACCGATGATGTCGATGTCGGCGTTCGCGATGGCGTGCACTGCTTCAAGCAACTCTTTCGTCGTGATGCCGCCGATTTCTTGCGTACCCGTTCCCGGGGCCGCCGACGGGTCGAGGACGTCGATGTCGATCGTGACGTACACTTTCTTCCCGGCGAGCGTCGGCAACACGCGTTTGAGCGGTTCAATCACTTCATATTTATACATGTTATAGCCGACTTCTTTGACCCAGTCGAACTCTTCTTTCATCCCAGAACGAATTCCGAACGAGTAGCAGTTCGACGGTCCGATGAGTTCGGCCGCTTTTTTGAGCGGTGTCGAGTGCGACAATGGCTCACCTTCATAGTCGTCACGGAGGTCCGTGTGCGCATCGAGGTGCAAGATGACGAAATCATCCCCGTACGCATCATGCATCGCCTTGATGACCGGCCATGTGACGAGGTGTTCTCCCCCCATACCGAGTGGGAACTTGCCTTCTTTGATGATGTCTTTGACGAACGACTCGATCATGTCGAGTGACTTCTGGGCATTCCCGAACGGGAGCGGGATATCACCGGCGTCATAGACGGCTGCTTCCGTCAAATCACCATCAAGATAAGGGCTATATTCTTCGAGTCCAATCGAGACTTCACGGATTCGGTTCGGACCGAAGCGTGAGCCTGGACGGAAACTGACCGTCCAGTCCATCGGCATCCCATAAAGGACCGTCTTCGCGTCCGTCACTTCCGGCAAGCTCGCGATAAACACTTTGCCTGAGTAGGCTTCATCGAAACGTTTAATCATTTCGTCAAGTCCTCCACAAATTTCGGAAGGACGAAGGCCGCATTGTGAAGCTTCGGCGTGTAGTACTTCGTCTCGATGTCGTGGAAACGCTCCGGAGCCACTGCTTCCGGGTCATACTGCTTCGAACCGATCGTGAACGTCCACATGCCGCTCGGATACGTCGGTACGTTGGCCGTGTAGAGCTTCGTGATTGGGAAAATCTCTTTCACGTCACGTTGAACCGTTTGGATGAGCTCCGGCGTGAACCATGGGTTGTCCGTCTGCGCGACGAAAATGCCATCGTCTTTGAGCGCTCTCGAGATGCCGGCGTAGAATCCTTTTGTGAACAAGTTGGCCGCTGGGCCGACCGGTTCTGTCGAGTCGACCATGATGACGTCATACTCGTTCTCTGATTCGGCGATATGCATGAAGCCGTCACCGACGATGACTTCAACACGCGGGTTGTCGAGTTCACCTGCGATATTTGGTAAGTATTTCTTCGAATATTCAATGACTTTCCCGTCGATGTCGACGAGAACTGCTTTTTCGACTGATGGGTGTTTCATAATCTCACGGATGACGCCACCGTCTCCGCCACCGACAACGAGCACATGCTTCGGATTCGGGTGTGTGAAGAGTGGGACGTGAGCCACCATCTCGTGATAGACGAATTCGTCCTTATCCGTCGTCATGACCATTCCGTCAAGCAACAACATTGTTCCGAACTCGTCCGTTTCGACCATTTCTAGTCGTTGAAACTCCGTTTGTTCGCTCTCATAAACGTGGTTTACACGGAACGTGATTCCGTAATCTTCTGTTTGGTGCTCCGTAAACCATAATTTTAATTTTTGGTCCATCGATAGAACCCCTTTCTGTTCAAAAAGTTGTTCGTATGCGAGTGGCGTTTTGAGGCGCTTCTTATTCATACGATAGGAAGTATACAAAAACTGTACCCATTTTGCACGATTTTTTTATTTATTTACCTCGATGTGTGAGTTTTAGGTGAGTTTTGTCCGATAAACTGATTAAAGAGTATTTCGATTATTTGAAAGGAGGGATCCTATGTGGTCTCCTTGTACCGCCTGCTCCACGACCATCCCATTTTTTGAACGGGGCCTCGTCGTCGTCAATGACAAGCCCCACCCGTACGACTCGTTTGACGAATTGACGGAACACCTCGCCGCCGTCGAGGAAGACGTATACTGTGTCGACCCGGGCACAAAACGCCAGACCGCCGTCGTCTCGGCGAGCGACCTGCTCGAACAAATCGCCAACCGCGACACGATCGAATTGATTCAACACGGTGACTTCGAGAGCCACTTGCAACCGATCATCCATCTCGACACCGGAGAACGGTTCGGCTACGAGGCTCTTCTCAGAAGCCAGAACAACGTCTCACCGGGCGAACTGTTCCGGGCCGCGAACCGATTCGGGCTTCACTCGAAGCTAGATCAACGTGCTCGCGCCGAAGCGATCAAAGCGACGTATCACGCCGTCGAGCCGCACGAGAAGACGTTCATCAACTTCTTGCCCTCGACGATTTATAACCCAGACTATTGTCTCCAACACACGTTCGAGCTTATCGACCGGTACGGACTCAGTCCTGATCGTTTCATCTTCGAGGTCGTTGAGACGGAGAAAGTCCAAGATGTCGCCCATTTGCAACATGTGTTCTCTACATATAAGAAGCGTGGTATGAAAGTCGCCCTCGATGATGTCGGCGCTGGCTTCTCGACGCTCGATATGTTGAAGCGACTTGAGCCCGACTATGTCAAAATCGACCGGTCGTACATCTCCTTCTGCGACCAAGACGCCGAGAAACGAGCGTTCTTGAAAAACGTACGTCAATTGACACGCTCAATGGGCATCACCATCCTCGCCGAGGGCATCGAACGCCCCGAAGAAGTCGACGTCTGTCGCGAACTCGGGTTCGACCTCGCCCAAGGCTATTACTTCGGTAAACCGTCTCCTTATGCGCTTTGACGCAATGAAGGCCTAGAGCACCCGCTCTAGGCCGTTTTTTTAATCCTCGTCTTCCTCTTCGTCCATATCTTCTTGCATCTCGGTATCTTCGTTGTTCATCGGTTCTTCCTCTGCTCCCCCGCAAGCCCCGAGGATGATGCCCGTCGCCAACAGCGACGCAGCCAATGCACCTTTCTTTTTCATCATGAACACCCCTTTTTACGTTGTGTCGTACAGTACGGTTAATTCCCTCGCGCTTCATGCTGAAACGTTTTTTAGGTTAAGAACGTGTAAACGGTGGAATGAATCTAGTGATGACAACTGAACAGAAAGAAGGTGTACTTGTTGAAACGACGCGTCTGGCAACTCCTCATCATGATTGTACTCGGCATCTTCTTTCTTGGTTTGCTTTACTCAATCGATGGGCTCATCCCGTTCCTAATTGGGGCCGCCCTTCTCATTCCGCTCATCGTCGGCTGGCATATCTTATTTGACCATGTCCAACCGCAGGCCAAGCTCGCCTGGCTGCTCGCCGTCTTGTTCATTCCGTTCCTCGGTGCCCTCGCCTGGGTACTGTTCGGCCGAACACCTCGACGACACCGACGCATCAAACGGACCTCGACCGAGATTCGGATGTTCCGGCAAGCAATCGAGGCCGAACGGATCGAGACGGCAAACGACGTGTCGGATCGCTTTCCTCTCACGCGCACACTCGAGAAGCTCGGCGCGACCGGTGCGGATGGTCACACGTCGACGAAACTGCTCGTCAACGGCGAGGAAAAATTCGATGCGGTGATTAAAGATATCGAGCAAGCGACCCATCATATCCACGTCCAATATTATCTATTCCGGACCGATGAAATCTCGCTCAAGATTCGTGACGCTCTCATTAAACGATCCAACGAGAATGTCACCGTCCGTTTTTTGTATGACGGCCTCGGCAGTCAAGAGATTAGCGAAGCGTTTCTCGAACCGCTCCGCAAGTCCCGCGTCCACGTCGAAGCGTTCGACCCGGTCGTCCACCCGCTCCTCGTCTTTAACGCCAACTTCCGCAACCATCAAAAGTTGATCGTCATCGATGGGCGAATCGCTTACACCGGCGGACTGAACGTCGGGGATGAATATCTCGGGAAACATAAAAAACTTGGATTTTGGCGTGATACCCATCTGCGCCTCGAAGGACCGCTCGTCCGGGAACTTCAGCGTTTGTTCGTCGAGAATTGGCTGTATGCCGGTCATGAAGACGATACAGAACGCTGGGACTTGTTCGCCGACAGCAAACATTTGCCAGAATACTTCATCGACGACCCGCAACCGGATAACGGGGCGACCCAGCTACTCGTCACGTCTCCTGGAAAAGATGTCACAATCCGAGACGGGCTCATTACGCTTTTGATGGAGGCGAAGGAGTCGATTTGGATCACGACACCATATTTAATTCCGCCTCCCGAGTTGCTCGCGCTGTTAGAAGTCGCCGGCCGGCGTGGCATCGATGTGCGAATCGTCGTCCCCGGAAAAGGAGACGAATGGTTCAGCTTCCATGCGACCGAATATTATTTCGAACAACTGCTCAAACGGAACATTCGGATTTATAAATACAATCGCCATTTCATCCATGCAAAAACCGTCCTCATCGATGGCAAGATTGCGCTCGTCGGGACGGCTAACTTTGATTTTAGGAGCATGTATTTGAACCACGAGATGACAATCGCCCAGTATGAGACGTCGTCCATCCAACAGCTGCAAGAAGCGTTCTTGAAAGACTTTGATGAGTCGATTCTCATCGACTGGTCAATGCTTCGCAAGAAATCGAGCGGCAAACGTTTCATCGAAGCGTTCTGTCATATCTTCTCGCCACTCCTTTGAGACACACGCCAAACCGCATACAGGACGATGAGCAACGCGATGAGACCGAGTTGCCAACCCGCGGCCACGTGTAAGACCGCCGCGACCGCGAGCGCCTCGATCAACAATGCCGGCACTTTCCCAATCATGCTCGCTACGGCGAAGGACGGGAGCGACATTCGGCTGAACGCGGCCGACAGCGTGACGAGTCCGGACGGGACGAACGGCATCAGTCTCAGCCCGAGGACAAGAAACCATGCCTCAACGCCATCTGCTTCGCGGAGCCGTTTCAAACGCTCCCCATCCGATGACGTGAACCGGTGGAGCGCTTTGCGATAAAGAATAAAACTGAGCACAGCGCCCACGGCCTCGCCGACGATAGAGACGGCGACGCCCGGTCCAAATCCTAGCAGTTGCACGTTCAGTGCCGTCAAAAATGCGCTCGGTAATATACCGGCGACGGCGATGAGCATATTCAACAAGATACTGATCACAACAAACAACGGGATCGGCAAAGCTGCCCATTCCATACAATTCCCTCACTTCATGTGAAAAGGCCGGCCCGTCAACGACGGGTCAGCCTTTTGTTTATTTTGCTTCGACTTCATCCCACGCGTCTTCGTCGACAGGTGGAAGGTGTTTCTCTTCAAGTTTCGAGACAACGACCGCGCATGTCGCGTCGCCGGTAATGTTGACCGACGTCCGGAGCATGTCGAGAATACGGTCGACACCGATGATCAGGGCAATCCCTTCGACCGGTAAGTTAACCGACTGCAAGACGAGCGCGAGCATGATGAGCCCGACACCAGGTACACCCGCCGTCCCGATTGAGGCGAGTACCGCTGTGATGACGACCGTCACGAGTTCGGTCATCGTCAAATCAGCAGCGAATACTTGGGCGATGAAAATCGTCGCGACCCCTTGCATGATCGCCGTCCCGTCCATGTTCACCGTCGCGCCGAGCGGCTGAACGAATGAGGAGATGGAACGCGGCACGCCGAGTTTCTTCTGGGCGAGTTCCATCGATACAGGGAGCGTCGCGTTCGAAGACGACGTCGAAAACGCGAGCGTGATCGCTTCGTAGAAGTTTTTAAAGAAGAAGACCGGACTCATCTTCCCGAGCAGGACGAGCGCCCCGCCGTAGACGAGTACCGAGTGTAAAAATAGCGTCAAGACGACCGCGAACATATACCACGCCATCGCTTTGACAGCATCGAAACCGATCCCTCCGATGGCCGAGGCGATCAAAGCGAACGCGCCGTATGGGGCGAGCTTCATGACCAAGTGAATCAAGTGCATCATGATGCGGTCGCCTTGTTTGACGAAACGGCGCCACGTTTTGGCCCGTTCGCCGAGAGCGATCATCGCAAATCCGATGAGAGCCGCAAAGACGATGATTTGAAGCATGTTGCCTTCAGCGAGCGCTTGAATCGGGTTCGTCGGAATCATGTTGACGAATGTCTGCACGATGTTTGACGACTCTTCAGCCGCACCCGATTCGAATTCAAGGTTTGCCGTTTGGAAGTCACCACGTTCTCCCGGTTTGATGACCGAAGCGACACCCATCGCCAAGATGATGGCGAGCGCTGTCGTCGTCAAGAAGAAGAGGAGCGCCTTCGATCCGACCCGCCCGAGCTCTTTCGGGTCCCCGAGACCCATGACGCCGAGAATGATCGAGAAGAAGACGATCGGAACGACCAGCATTTTAATCAAGTTCAAAAATACAGTACCGACTGGGGAAAGGATATACGTATTGACGATGTCATATACGTTACCGGACAGACCGGCGAGCCCTAGCCCGACAAGGACCCCTAAGGCGAGACCAATTAAAATTTTCTTCGTTTCACTCATCGTGTCACCCTTTCTTTTTTGCACAGTGCGTTTAGTATAGCATAATGCTGAATATTCATACAATTACGGTGAAATCACAACATCATAACAAGTTCATATTCCCATCTTCACTTGAACGAAAACAAAAAAGATTGGAGACCAAAACGGTCCAATCTTTTCACTCGGCATCGAGACGCGCAAGTTCGGTTTGAAGTTCGGTCGATTGCTCCCAAATCTCAGGACGATGTTCTTTCAAAAACGCGGCTAGCACGTTGCGTGACGGAGCATCCATCATATCGATGAGAATACGGCCTTTGAGCGATTTGTCCATCTGGTTGACGTGGTACGGCAACAGCTTGTATCCGCGCCGTGCCTCAAGGTCGACCGACATGTCACAGGCCGCGACACCGCCATAATAGAACCCTTCCGGCTTTCGACCGACCGTGACCCAGACGATCCAGTACGGTTTGCTGTTCGGCACCGCTTCCGGATCCGTCAAAAACTTGATGCGTTTCTCGATCGCCGATTTAGCATGCATGGCCCCCATATCGATGACCGCGGTCCCCGCCTCGACATCGATGATGACGGGAGACATATTGTTCAAACTGAGCGAACCGACCCCAAAACCGCCGTGGCCATCGGTCGAATCGTCAGCGACGATGTTAAAATTAATCTCTTTCATAGACTTCCCTCCCTCTCTACTGTACACAAAGACGAGGGAATGTGGCAATCCGGAACGTCAGCACCATTCAATCCGAAACGTCGTACCCGGTCCGATGGCACGGATGAGCGGCCGGTCTGCCTCGATGACCCGGCCGAGAACGTTGACTCGTGCATCAGGCGGAAGATCCCGTTTCGTCATTTGCATCTCGCCGGCATAGCGCCCGTAATCCGCATTATCGACCGTGATCGTCCCAAGCGGACGCGGTCTCGCATCCATCGGTTCAAGCAAGCGGTACCCAGGTCGGCCGTAAGCCCGAGACTCGACCGAGCGGATGACGTCACGGGCCGGATCCATCCGGTTCGTCTGGACGCGATAGAAGGCGGCCTCAATCGTCGTCTCCGCTTCGGCCCGGAGGACGAGCATCCCGTCCGCGTGTGAGGCGAACTGTTCGATCGTCTCGTCGGCAAGTCCCGGATCGCCGATTAAAATGCGGTCGACCGAATCGGCGAGGTCCAAGTAACAAGCGAACGTCGATAACGTTCGATGGTCTTCGAGCGTCGGCAACCGTTCAAACAACGGTCCGCGGAGTGACCCATCTCCCGGGATGAACGCTTGAACGCTCAATCCTTGGCGTTTCAACCAATCGTTCTTGGCATCGAACCAGTTTCGATCAAGCCCCGTCTCTGGGCGCGGATAGAAGTTGTGCCACGCCTCGACGTTGTCCGTCACGAGGCCGTGTTGCTTCATCTCTATGAGTTCCGCTTCAGACAGCGTGCTCGCGTTCAAGGCGACCGTCATCCGGGTCGACAAGTCGGCGACTTGTTTTGGGGTCACGCCGTAATCGACGCGCAGCCCCGTCACGCCCCACTCGGTGAGCGTATGGGCATCGTCCCACGTCTTGCCGAGCGCGGCGAGCGACATCGGTGCGATATCCGCAAACAGCTCCATGTCGAGTTTTCGTGCGAGCGTCCCGAGATCACGGAGCCTTTCCGTATACACCGACGTGTCGTCCTCGGGGATATGCAGTGACGTGAACATCGAGGTGAAGCCAATCTCGCGCATGCGTCCGATCCATATCTTGAACTGCGGTGTGAGCGGTTCGCTCAAATAAACCGATAATCCTTTCATCAGAAAACCCTCCTCATCAAATGAAAAGGCGACTCCAAAGAGCCGCCTCGGTTGTTAAATCCCGTCTGCCATCTCTTCTTTGAAGCCGAAGAAATACGTGAAGATGAAGCCAGCCGTATACGAAATGACAAGACCTGCGATGTACGTCAAGTACATGCCGTTGTCGATGAGCGGTGTGAGCGAGAGACCCGAGACCCCAATCCCGAGTGCTGCCGTCTTCATCGTCGCTTGGAAGGCACCGCCGACCGCGGCCCCCATACAAGCCGTCAAGAACGGACGACCGAGCGGAAGCGTGACCCCGTAGAGGAGCGGTTCACCGATGCCAAGGAATCCGACCGGGATCGCCCCTTTGATGATGTTACGGAGACGTTGGTTGCGCGTCTTCACAAAGATAGCAAGTGCTGCCCCGACTTGTCCGGCCCCGGCCATCGCCAAGATCGGCAAGAGTGCCGTGTTACCGACCGTGTTGAGCAACTCCAAGTGAATCGGTGTGAGTCCGTGGTGCAATCCGACCATGACGAGCGGTAAGAAGAATCCAGCAAGAACAGCCCCTGCGACCGGTCCACCGACTTCGAGCACGGCGTTAAGACCTTGCATGATACCGTCCGACAACACGCCTGCGACCGGCATAATCGCATAGAGCGCCGTGAAACCGACGACGAGTACCGTAAGAAGCGGTGTGAAAATGATATCAACCGCTGTCGGCATGAAGCGACGGACATGTTTCTCGATGTACGTCATGAGCCAAGCGGCAAAGATGACCCCGAACAGTCCACCCCGCCCGACGACGAGCGGTTCCCCATAAATGGTGATGTCCGCGAGCACCGGGTTGAAGAGGATCCCCCCGGCGATGGCACCGAGTACCGGCGTCCCGCCGAACTCTTTTGCCGTATTCCAACCGACGAGAATGGCGAGGTAGGCGAATACCGTGCTACCGAGCAACAAGAGGATTTGCATCCACGTTTCCGTCGGGTCGACCCCGGCGTTCTTCGCGAAGTTGGCTCCTCCGTTAATGATACCTGAAGCGACAAGTCCTGGAATGAGCGGAATGAAAATATTCCCTAAGCGACGCAAGAAGCGCTTGAACGGCGACTTCTGTTTGTCTTTCACTTTTTGACGTTCGATGGCGGCCCGTTCGTCCGGAGTCAAGTTCGCGTCGACCGATTCTTCTCCGATGGCGAGCCCCGTCTCACGACTGAGATGGTCCGCCACGCGGTTGACCGTCCCCGGGCCAACGACGATTTGCAACGTCTCATCATCGATGACACCCATGACACCATCGATTTGTTTCAAGGCGGCAAGATCCGCTTTCGTCGGATCCTTGAGCGCCAAACGCACACGTGTCATACAGTGCGCGAGTTGACGAATGTTGTCTTTCCCCCCGACATGCTCGAGTATCGCATGCGCAAGAACCTCTTCTTTCTTCATCTCGAATCCCCCTTATAGTGCGTCACGGACGAATCCGTTCGCACGCTCTAATCGCTCGACTGCCTCCGCATGCGGGACATCGGCTAAAATCATGACGATCGCCGTCTTGACGTGCCCACCGGATGAATCAAAATAACGCGCGGCCGTCTGTTCGTCGACCCCTGTCGCTTCCGCAATCATCCGTTTGGCCCGCACTTCCAACTTCTCGTTCGTCGGCTGCACGTCGACCATCAGGTTTTGATACACTTTCCCTACTCCAATCATCGACGCCGTCGAAATCATGTTGAGGACGAGTTTTTGCGCCGTCCCTGCTTTCAAACGGGTCGAACCGGTCAACACTTCCGGTCCCGTCTCGACCTCAATTTTATACTCGGCGTGGTCGCTGATTTTTGATCCTTTGTTACATGATAACGCAGCTGTCGTCGCCCCGACTTCACGGGCGTAATCGAGCCCGCCGATGACGTACGGTGTCCGGCCGCTCGCGGCGATTCCGACGACCGTGTCCTTCTCGTTCAAGTGAAGCGCTTTCAAATCGTTGACTGCCAAATCCTTGCTGTCTTCTGCTCCCTCGACGGCTTTGATGAGCGCACGCTCGCCTCCGGCGATGAGTCCGACGACCATGTCCGGTGATACGCCGAACGTCGGCACACATTCTGCCGCATCCAAGATACCGAGCCGTCCGCTCGTCCCTGCGCCGATATAAATCAAACGCCCGCCTTGTTTGAAGGATGCGATGGCACGCTTCGTCACTTCGGCAATGACCGATAGCTCTTCTTTAATGACGTGGGGGACCGACTGATCTTCCTCGTTCATCACCGCGAGGAACTCCTCGACCGCCATCTCGTCCAAGTGCATCGTTCGTTCATTCCGTCTTTCAGTAGCCAGTTTGTCTAACATCGCCACCATCCTTTCTTCTCTCTGATTTCATTGTACTAACTTGAAATTAAAAGTCAAATTTATTTAAAAAAATAAGGAAGTAAAATTTCATAAAAGAAATGAGGATGTTACCCATTCCATAGAAAAAGCCCAGCCCATATCGGACCGAGCCCTTCATTCGACCAGTTTCTTCATCACGTGGACGTGGTCGCCCCGTGCCGTGACGGAATCTTTTTCGTACACATAACCTTGTCGTTCCCAAAAGTGATGTGCCCGTTCATTGTGCGGCAAGACTCCGAGCCGAAACACCGTCTGGAAAGGGCGCATATATTCCTGTTCAAGTTGCTCATACAGCCGTTGCGCGACACCGGTACCATGAAATTGCTCGTCGACGACGAACAGGCCGAGCCAGAGCGATCCGTCGACTGGATGTTCTTTCAACAAATCAGCGACCGCGATGACGCCCCCTTCTTCAAACACGAGGCTGACGGTCCCTTCGGCTTCAAAGTCGGTCAAATTCTCGTCTCGAAACGCTTCAGGCGTCTGTCCGTTCAAGCTCGCGAACGCCGACTGCCGCAATAAGAACGTCGCGACCTTGTCGCGCCACGTCGCATCATAGACGTGAATCATCGGCGCAACTTCACCATCTCGTCACGCGCCTCGGCGTAACGGTCAATCAAACTTTCGCCTTTTCGGTGCAACAGACCCATATAGAGCGTATCGATGATCGTCAACTGGGTCATCCGTGACGCGATGCTCGCGATCCGGAAGTCACGTTCGACACTCGGCGTGCAAAGACGGACGTCCGCCTCCCGATAGAGCGGAGATTTATCGAGGTCCGTGATGGCGACGACCGGCACCCCTTTCTTTTTGGCGAAGCGGACGAGTTCGAGTACATCTTTCGTCCGACCCGACGTGCTGATGGCGACAAAGACGTCGTTCGGTCCGAGATGCGGGATGAGTGACAACATGTAATGGAAGTCTTGCGACGTCTGGGCCGCATAGCCGAGCTTTGTGAATTTATATTGCGCGTCATAGGCAGCCGTTGACGAACCGCCGACCCCATAAAACACGACCCGGTTCGCTCGGGCAAACGTATCGATTGCATGCTCGAGCTCACGCTTGTCCATCGCCTCGGCGCACGCCTCGATGGCCATCTTGTTTACATGGATGACTTTTTGAAACGAATCGTACGGTGTGTCTTTCTGCTGTAACACGTTGAAGTCGGTGAGTGTCGTCTCGGTGATGGCCAAGTCTTTGACGAGGGCGAGCTTGAACGCCTTGAAGCTGTCGATGCCGACGACGCGGGCGAACCGGACGATACTCGCCTCTGACACATCCGTCTTTTGAGCAAGTTCTTTCGTCGTCATGTTCGGAACGAGCGTCGAGTGGGTCAAAATATAGTCTGCGATTTTCTTCTCGACAGACGTCATCTCACTTTTAGCGAGTTCGATTTTTTTGAGTAAGGATTCCATCGGGTCATCCCCTTCCTACTTCTAGTTTCTGTTTCCATGATAGCGGATTCTTTCTGCACAAGCCAACTTGGATATGAAAAAGGTCAAGCCGAAGCTTGACCTGATCGTTATAAGTTTTTGGCATTGAACGTATCGCCGCCTTGAATCGTCCCGTTTTGGAACCCTTTGTCGAACCAGCGTTTCCGCTGTTCGGACGTCCCATGGGTGAACGAGTCTGGCGTCACATAGCCGCGTGCCTGTTTTTGAAGCGTGTCATCCCCGATTTGGTGCGCCGCATTCATCGCCTCTTCGACGTCGCCAGCCTCGAGGTAGCCCATGCCTTGGGCGTGGTGGGCCCAGACACCCGCATAATAATCGGCCTGAAGCTCGAAGCGGACCAAATATTTATTGAATTGCGTCTCACTCATTTCGTTACGGAGCGGCATGATCTCATCGGTCGTGCCGAGCAACGTCTGGACGTGGTGGCCGACTTCGTGGGCGACGACATACGCCATCGCGAAGTCACCCGGTGCGTTGAAACGTTGACTGAGTTCATCATAGAAACTTAAATCGATGTATAGTTTTTGGTCACCGGGACAGTAGAATGGTCCGACAGCCGATCCCGCGATACCGCAGGCAGATTCAACTTGGTCTTTATACAAGACGAGCGTCGGTTCCCGATACGTCAATCCGTTCTCTGCGAATATATCGGTCCATACTTCCTCGGTATCCCTTAGCACGACCGACACGAAGTCTGCCATCTCTTCTTCCCGTGCCGACCCTTGGTACGTCTCGGACGACTGTGGTTCGCCGATCCCGATGTTGTTGACAATGTCTGCCGGATTGCCCCCGTTCAGCAACGTGAAGACGATGACCAAGATGAGACCGAAGCCTCCGCCAATCCCGGCAATCCCTTTCCCTCCGACACGTTGTCCCCGTCGATCTTCAACGTTACGACTTGCTTGTCTACCCTTCCATTTCATCAGCCTGTTCCTCCTACGTCTAGTCTGTCTTGTTCATTACCCCGTTTTCACATATTTCGCACCTGCATTTTTTCTTTGTACTGTCCGCTCAATCGATTTTCTGCTTTCCACCCGCCCCACCTTTCACTAGAATGAAAGGGAACGAACTAAAAGGAGGAAATGTTATGCCATACGTAACGGTTAAAATGCTCCCAGGCCGCACGGTCGAACAAAAACGTGCGTTGATTGAAAAAGTGACGGAAGCCGTCTCGGAGACGACGAACGCACCGAAAGAAAACATCACCGTCTTCATCGAAGAAATGGACGCGACGCACTACGGTCAAGCCGGCGTTATGCACGCGGACAAGAAGTAATGATGTAAAAAGAATGCCATGTCCCTGTTGTGGACATGGCATTCTTTTTGCCTCAAAACGGCATTTTATTAGAAATAGTTTTCATAATCAAATCTTCTACGATTGTTTCGACTTTAGTGATTTCTAAAAAGCCGCTCTCATCAATCCGTGGAACCGCATTAGTCTCAAGGAATCTCCAATCATATTGAATCGTTTCTAAATCATTCGCATTGGCAATTTCTTTAGACGTTGCTCTCATTAAAATACGGAATTTATATGGCCAGAGCCCAGTTTTGTGTTTTTGCATGACAAAGTGCTCATTTTGTTGAACATTACTCCAAAAATTCAATCCGCCCATTGTTGAAACAGGTTTTCTAAATGGCATAAAAAATCCTCCTATAATGTCTAATGTATAATCATTATACAAATATAGATGTTAACGATGTATGGATTTTTATTTTTTTGGCATATATTTTCAATTACATAATAAATGTTGGATGTAATTTTACAAATGTGGTCAGTCTTCCAGATTCACTTCAAACCGCTCGCTCGGGACGGTCGGTTTAATGAGATGACGCGTCGCACGCCAAATGTGATAGCCGATTCGGTCGAGCCAGAGGAGAGCTTGCACCTTTTGAATCGTCTGGTCCATCTCAAGCTGATTGGCTGCCGTCTCCTCGAGCAGTTCGGCCCGGTGCGCTTTTCGATATTCGGCAAGCTGTTTCGAGGCTGTCTTCCACTGCCGAGACTCTTCCGGGGGCGTGTGATGGTTGAGCGTCTCCAACATGTCGAGTTCATGCAAGACGAGCTGGCGCGCGACCAGGAAGTCTGTATCCCGAAGGGCGTCGACCGGTTCGACTTCTCGCATGACGAACAGCCACCGCTCCAAATGATCGATTGTATGCAGCAGCGACAAGTGTTGCCCATAGTCATTGCGGCCCCGCCCTTCTTCCAATTGAATCGTGCTCAAAAAGACACGCACGTCCCCGAGCGTCTTCTCCACGAGTTGGAGCTCGTCGTCGCGCTTTCGTCCTTCCGCTAGCAACAGTTTCGTCTCTTTGGCGAGATAGCGCTCGATTTCAATCAACGAGCGTCGGGCCGCTTCGAGCGCGACCGTCGGGATGCGGGCCATGTTCGGGTTCAAGAACCGGGTCAGCTTCTCCGCTCGGCTCGGGACCCACTTCAGCAACCGACGGCTGAACGCCTCGTGGAACGGCAAAAACGTGAACACACCAAGCAGATGGAACGACGTGTGGAACAAGGCGAGCCGCAACAGTTCGTTCCAATTGAGACGGTCGGCCACACCGTTGACGACGCCGAACAAGAGCGGGAAGGTTAGCCAGCCGATAAGTAAAATCGAGCCGTGGACGAGCACGTGCGCCAAGACGATGCGGCGGGCCGACTTCCAACCTCCGATCGACCCGAGCGCGACGACGAGACTTGTCCCGGCACTTTGCCCTAAGACGAGCAGACACGCTTGGGCAAGGGTGACCGTATCGGTCGCGAGCGCCGTCATCGTCAAGACGAGACCGATGCTTGAAGACTGCAATAAAACAGTCATCAACAGGCCCGTACCGAGAAGCGCAAGTTGGTGGAGCGGTGTGTCCGCTTCCCAACTGGCGAACGAGAACGTGACAACTTCCCGCATCGCCTCTTGGAGCGTTCCGATGCCGACAAAAATGAGGCCAAGTCCGACCATGAGCATGCCGATGCGTTTGACGCGCCGCCCAATCAAGCGCAGCGCCATGCCGACCCCGATGAGCGGGAGCAACAGCTCGCGGATATCGACGTTATAACCTAAGAGCGCCACGATCCATCCGGTCGTCGCGCTACCCGCGTTCGCTCCGATGACGAGTGTGAGCGCTTGGGTGAACGTCAGCAGGCCGGCACTGACAAAACTGATTGTCATGAGCGTCGTCACGGTCGAGGACTGAAACAACGTCGTCATCGTCGCTCCGAGAAAGGCACCCGAAACAGGTCCTTCAGCCAAGCGATTCAATCGTTGCCGGAGGCGTTCCCCGGCCATGCTTTTTAACGTATCCGTCAACAGCATCATCCCGAGTAGGAAGATGCCGACTCCCCCGACCAATGTGCCGATTCCCATGGTGTCACTTCCTTTTCAACGATTCAATCGCCTCGTAACGTTGACAACATCCATGTTTTTTCTGATGCGTGATCTTTCAAGTTGAGCAGTACGTCCTCCGGATAATAGATTTTCTCGTCGGACTGTCGTGAGTTTAAAATCGATTGGACGAGCATCGACACTTCCGAAATTTCCCGGCGGTCGCCATCATTCATCTTGAGATAGATGCCTTCGTATGTCCCGTGCCCTTTATACAAATCGTATGGCAATTGGCTGAGCTGATCCTCGAGCAAGTAGTAGCGCGTCGGTAAACCGATTGCCTCCATCGTTGAACGCAAGCGGTCCATATAGCGGACGCGGTTCGCTTCCGGGAAGTTCTTATATTTCAACAAACGACGGTTGACGAAGCGGCTCGCAAGGTCGGCCAAAATCGGGTCCGCCTCATCCATCCATTCCTGAAAATAGAAATAGACGATCGTCTCATCGAGCTTCAAATAATGCTCGAGCGTCATGTCTTCATGGTTAAAAATCGGCAAGAAATGCTTTGGAGTCATCTCGAAAGAATAACCCGATTCGTATAGTTCTTGCGCCCGTTCGAGCACGGCTTTGAGTAATAAATCGCTCGATCGCGTCGCCGGATGCAAGTAAACTTGCCAATACATTTGATAGCGCCGCATGATATAGTCCTCAATCGTATGCATGCCCGACTGTTTGACGACGACTTGGTCCTCATCGGGACGCAACACCCGAAGCATGCGCTCAAGGTCGAACTTACCGTAACTGACACCGGCGAAATGGGCGTCACGGAGCAGATAGTCCATCCGATCGACGTCGAGTTGCGAACTGAGGATATTGACGAGCAAGCGGTTCGGGTGCGTCTTATTGATGATGGCCGCTACTTCTTCCGGGAAGCCGACCCCCATCTCCGACAGCACTTTGTTCACTTCCGTGTCCCCGAGGATGATTCGTTCGGTCCATACTTCGTGACGAACGGCGAAGACGTGCTCGAACGCGTGTGAGAACGGACCGTGTCCGACATCGTGCAGCAGCGCCGCCGCGAGCAACAGCTCCCGGTTGCGGTCATCCCACTCCGGATACTCATGGAACTGATCGATTAGCTGTCGGGCGATTTCGTAGACGCCGAGCGAATGATGGAAACGCGTATGCTCGGCCCCGTGGAACGTCAAAAACGACGTCCCGAGCTGTTTGATGCGCCGCAAGCGCTGAAACTCTTTCGTGTTGATCAATTCCCAGACGAGATGATCGTAGACATATATATAGCGGTGAACCGGATCTTTGAACACTTTCGATCCTGACAATTGACCTCGTGACGTATACATGACGTTGCCCCCTACGTTTCATTAATGATTGGATTCGACTTCTAGCACGTTGTTCCTCCCATGTTATAATGGGAAGGAAATTATTTATTGAAAAGGAATTATGTATATGACCCATCCATTATTACGACAACCGACCTACCGTGTCATTGACCAGTCTTCGCTCGGTCCGGCGTTCCAAGCCGAGCAATCGTTCGCGACGGACGACACGCTCTGTGCGTCGACCGCAACGTCTGGTGCCGTCCTCAGGGCCTGGGTTCATCTAAACACGGTCGTGCTCGGCATTCAAGACGCCCGCCTGCCTCACTTGTCAGACGGCATCCGTTTTCTACATAAACATGGATTCCGTCCCGTCGTGCGAAATTCAGGAGGGCTTGCCGTCGTCTTGGATGAAGACATATTGAACTTATCCCTGATTTTACCTGAAAAAGACGGGATTCAAATCGATAGCGGCTACGAGGCGATGACGTCGCTCATCCAACTCATGTTTCAAGACGTGACGACAGACATTGTCGCTGGCGAAATCGTTGGGTCTTACTGCCCCGGCAGTTTCGACTTATCCATCGGCGGCAAGAAGTTCGCCGGCATCTCACAGCGCCGTGTCCGTGGCGGTGTCGCCGTCCAAATTTATTTGAGCGTCCGCAAGAGCGGGAGCGAACGCGCCACCCTCATCCGTGATTTTTATGAGCGCGCCATCCAAGGCGAAGCGACAAAATTCACCTACCCGGCCATCGTCCCTGAGACGATGGCGTCACTCGAGGACTTGCTCGGTATCCCGCTCACCGTCGATGACGTGTTGCGCCGCGCCTACACCGTCCTTAGTGACGTGAGCCGGCTCATACCTGGCACTCTCGATGCGGAAGAGCAGGCGACGCTCGTGACCCAGCTCGACCGGATGTGGAAGCGCAATGAACCGATCCGTGAGATTGAACAACAATTAATAGAGGAGTGACCGCATGTTTAAAATCATAACCGATACCGGCGCCGATTTGACCCAAGACCAGATCGTCGAGTACGGTCTCGAAATGCTACCGCTCGGTGTCGTCATCGACAACGACGAATTTTTAGACGGTGAGACGATTCAACCAAAAGACGTGTACGACGCGATGCGTGCCGGGAAGACGCCGAAGACGTTCCAAATCGAGGCGGCCCGCCTCGAACAATGTTTCCGTCAACATCTCGAATCGGAAATCCCGTTCCTGTACCTCGCCTTCTCCGGTGAGCTTTCAGGCACCTATCAGACGGCCGTCATGATCGGCAACCTACTTAAAGAAGAATACCCGAACAGCACGTTCCATATTCTTGATACGCGTGCCGCCTCCGTCGGCCAAGGACTGTTTGTCAAGACGGTCGCCGAGTATGGTCAAGACCATACGTACGAAGAGACGGTCGCCTACGCGACGTCGCTCGTCGGCAAAATCCGGCATTTGTTCACGGTCGAATCGCTTGAATATTTGATGCGCGGCGGTCGTGTCTCAAAAGCGAGCGCGTTCATCGGGGATTTGTTGACGATTCTACCGCTTTTGACAGTCGAAGACGGCAAGCTCGTCCCAATCGAGAAGGTGCGCGGTCACAAGAAAGTGTTACGCCGCATCGTCGAATGGATGACCGAGTCGAAACCGCTCGTCGAGGGTGGGCACGTCTTCATCGGCCACGGCGATGATCCAGTCAAAGCCGACCAATTCGAGGCGTTGTTACGGGAACATGTGAACCCAGCGAGCGTCACGAAGACAATCGTCGGTTCGGCCATTGGGGCGCACACAGGCCCAGGCTTGCTCGTCGTCGGTTATTTCGAAATGAAATAAGCTGATATTCATAGATGCGAAATCTGCTTAAATTTACTATTGATAGAATATTGCTTTTCAATTACATTGAATTTAATTTTCACATCTAGTGTTTTTATATCTAAGTATACAAAAACAAGCGCCTTTAAATCTGGTCGCTTGTTTTTGTATACAGCCATATAAATTGAAGTTTAGATTAAAAATATTCATTTTAGACGTCTTTTATAAAACTCCTAAAAAATTATACTAAAAGCGTTTAAAGTTATATTCTGTTAATAACATTTTCTAATACTTATACTTTGACTTCTTTGTTTCCTATCGTAATGTCAGTTATTCTCTTTAGTACATTTGGGTTATCAATTACTACTATCATTAATTTTGTTCTAGCTCTAGTTATCATTTGAAACAACATTTTTACTGGATCATAATAATAACCGTCGCCATATATAGACAAGTTCCCAATTTCATCATAAGAAAAGTGAGAATCGATAACCACCGCAACTTTTTCAAATTCTTGACCAATGACAGTATGCGCCGTATCTTTTTCGAGTTTAAATTCTAGTTTATCGTAGGGGTGAGAATCGTAAAGAGAAGAAGTATAATTTATTATCTTCCATTCTTCTCTCGAGAGAATTGTAAGCTTCCGCTGCGCATGTTCATTTCGTTTGAAATACTGAACAGAAATATTAGGATATTCTATTCGTGTAACAGGTTTAGTAGAATTAAAAAACGATTTAATAAATTCTGCAATTTCATAGTTTGTTCTAATTTTATTTTTGAGTTTATATCGTTTTGGTTTGTAAACTTTATTTATCAAATCCGGAATATTATTATTTATCTCTATACTGCTTAAACACTGATTTTCATCATATGAAAAAATACATTTTACATGTGATGCTTTTATAATTTCATCACAAATTTTTTCCAACTGATTCGTTCTTATTCTTTGTACTTCATCAAATATTATTAAATCATATTCATTAATCTTTTTTCCTTGCCAATTCTTCACCATTGATATTTCCCAATCGTATTCTTGATTTAAATTATGCTGCCCCTCGTTTAGTTTTCCACAATGAAAAATCAGAACTTTTCTTTCATTTTCTTTATACTCTTTGGCAATGTCATATGTAACCAAAGTTTTTCCAGTACCTGCTGCACCTTGAATTGAAAAAAATTTCGTTGTGGAGTCATTTACTATCTCTGATTTGATGTTTACTTGATGATCAGTTAAAAAATAATTACCTGAAATGAACTCTTTAGTAGAGTTAAATGGAGATACTAAATAGTTCGATGGTATGAAAACTTTGTTTAAATCTATGTCTGTATGAACATCACCGTCATTTAGAATGGTTAACAGTTCAGTAAATTGAGCTTCAACTACGTTATCATTTTCGATTTTATATAATTTTTCTTCTTGTTCTACGTATGTATATTGGTAAATTTCTTTTTTTAATGCTGTTAAATAATACTTGTTTCCGAGCAGTTGCTTATGAGTTTTTTCTAAAGTGCTTTGAGATTTTAATTCAATGTTAATAATCTTGTCCTCATAAAATCTAAGGAGATCAAATTCTTTACTAATTTGAGGAATTGTATATCCAACAAAATAATTTTCTAAGATTCTAAATTTATTTGAAAATTTAGCAAGATTTCTAACAAAACTTTTTAATACATTTAATTCACCATTTTTAATTGAAATTCCGAACTGAGATTTGTATGTTTCAAATAAATCAGAAGATAATTCTTCGCTTGCGTCTAACAATGAAATTAAATTAATTGTTTTCAAGATTAAGCTCCTTTTAATAAAATTAATGAAAAAATTCACTATTTTAATACCTGTATCAAAATAGTGAATATAATACAATTATATACATAATTTTGATAAAAAAGTAGCTGGTATCCTAAAAGGAAACCAGCTACTTTTTTATTTATTCCAATTACGGAATCCGTCACCAAACTCGAGGTGCAAGTCGTCGCCGAACACGCCGTTCTCGAACGTCGGTACGTCGACTGGGAGTTTGCCCGTCGGCTTCACTTCACCGAAGATGGCGCGAATGCCGGCCGGGAGGTTCGGACCTGCCGATTTGGCATTGCCCGCCTCTGAGTCCGGTCCGTTCGGGTCACCTTTGAAGCCGTAGATGATGAGCTGGGCCGGTGCGTCCGGTTGAACTGCCACATCGTACGGGTTACGCAGGCTGAGCAAGACTGACTTCTTGCCCGTCTCGTTCGCGTAACGGAACACTTCGGCCGGCACGTAGTTGTCAGCCGACGTCGATTTCAGCTTGGCGCTGTTGTTCACGTTCGAACCGACAATGATATAGTCGGCCGCATCGAGTTTCGCTTTCAAGTCTGGGTTTTGATCTAAGTGTTTCGTCGATGCCGTATAGTTCGCGGCGATGACGTTCACGTCTTTCATGTTGCCGGCGTTCTTCTCGAGCGACTTGATCGTCTTGATCATGCTGTCCGTCTGGTCTTTCGCCGGTGACAAGACGAGGACCGTCTCACCTTTTTTCGGTTTGAACGGAAGCGTCTTGTCGTCGTTCTTCACGAGCGTGACGGCCGCCTCGGCGATTTCACGTTCTTTCGCTTTATGCTCGGCACTGCCGACGACCGCGTTCGCCTCGGCGAGTTTCGCCTCGAGCGTCGTCGTGTCGACCGACTCGTCCCAAATACCACGTTTCGCTTTGAGCGTCAAAATCCGCTCGACCGCTGCATCAATCTTCTCTTCTGACAGGCGTCCGTCCTCGACAGCGCCCATGACGTCTTCAAAAATCGTCTCGAGCTTCACGACGTCCGCGTTCGACCGTAAAATCGTCGGCATGAGCGCGATATCAACGCCCGCATCGAACGTCTTGATGACCGCTTCCGCTTCCGTGAAGTTGTCGGCGATCGCCTGCATGTTCAAGGCGTCCGTGATGACGATGCCGTCGTAGCCCATGTCTTCCCGTAACACGCCCGTGATGACGTCATCCGAGAGCGTCGCCGGGAGCGGGAACGTGCCGCGCGGTGAGTTGACGACCTCATCCTCGATTTGCGGCATCCCGATGTGTGCCGTCATGATCATGTCGATGCCTTCCGTGATGGCCCGTTTGAACGGTAACAGTTCGAGCCCACGCAAGTCTTCGAGCGACTTGTCAACAATCGGAAGTCCGTAATGCGAGTCGACCGCCGTGTCACCATGACCCGGGAAATGCTTCGCCGTCGCAGCGACACCCTGGTCTTGAATCCCTTGCGTCATCGCCGAGCCGAGCTCGCCGACGAGTTCCGGGTCACTCGAGAACGAGCGGACGCCGATGACCGGGTTGGCCGGGTTGTTGTTGACGTCTAGTACCGGACCGAAGTTGACGTTCACCCCGAGAGCGTTCAACTCCGAACCGATGATATTCCCCGCGTCGTATGCGTACTGGCTGCTCCGTGTCGCCCCGAGCGCCATGTTACCCGGCAAGTTCGTGCCCGTGCCAAGCCGTGTCACGATCCCACCCTCTTGGTCAATCGTGATGAAGAGCGGTATATCGTTGCTTTCGTCTTGTTTGACGACTTCTTGGAGGTCGTGGACGAGTTTCGTCGTCTGTTCGGTCTCGGTCACGTTTTCCGCGAACAAGATGACACCCCCGAGGTCAAACCGATCGACGACCCGCGCCACGTCTGTCGCGAGTGCCGTATGGTTCGCCCCGTTCCATAATCGGAAGTCTGGCATGATCATTTGGCCGAGCTTTTGTTCAAGCGTCATCGAATCGAGCTTGGCGTCGACACGCTGCTCAATCGACGGGGCCGGCGTCTCCTCTGCCACGACCGCGTTCGCCATCGGGACCGATGAGACGAGTAGTGCTGTCGTTAGCCCCAGTGTCGCCGTCCAGTTCAGTGCTTTGTTCATGTTTTCCCCACTCCTTTTTGAAAGTTTCCCCGACCCCCAAACAAAAAGGCATGGAGGAAGAAGCGTTGCCTCACCAACGCTCGTTCACCCCATGCCTGATCGTATCAGTTACATATGGTCCTTATTCAGGTGGTCAACGTCAGTATAGCAATTCAAAAAATGGGAAACAACACTTCACGTGAAAGCGTAACCATTTTGAAATATATGTTCTGTTTTGACACACAGCTGACCTGTATTGGCAAAGCCAATAATTTCGCTGGTTCGAATTCGGCCCCATCTTTGGTAAACTCATTCCGTTAGGGGTTAACTTTCACAAAGGGGGAAATCATCTTGGCACGAGGGGAAATCAAACGAAAGCCGGAATGGTTAAAGATTAAACTGAACACGAACGAGACATACACCGGTCTCAAAAACATGATGCGCGAGAAAAATCTACATACCGTCTGTGAGGAAGCGAAATGTCCGAACATCCACGAATGTTGGGCCGTCCGCCGTACGGCGACGTTCATGATTCTCGGAAGTATCTGTACGCGGGCTTGCCGCTTCTGCGCCGTCACGACAGGCAAACCGAACGAGCTCGACTGGGAAGAACCGAAACGCGTCGCCGAATCGGTCCGTCTCATGAATTTGAAGCACGTCGTCATCACGGCCGTCGCCCGCGACGACTTGAACGATTACGGGGCGATCGTCTTCGCCGAGACAGTCCGCGCTGTCCGTAGCATGAATCCGGAGACGTCAATCGAAGTGCTCCCGTCCGATATGATGGGTGACTTCTCGGCGCTCCAGACGCTTATCGATGCCGGACCGGACATCATGAACCACAACTTGGAGACGGTCCGCCGTTTGACGCCGAGAGTCCGCGCCAAAGCGACGTACGACCGGACGCTCGAATTTTTGAAACGGTCGAAAGAGCTGAACCCGGACATCCCGACGAAGTCGTCGATCATGGTCGGACTCGGCGAGACACGCGAAGAGTTGATTGAGGCGATGGATGACCTGCGGGCCCACCACGTCGATATCCTCACGCTTGGCCAATACTTGCAGCCGACGAAGAAGCATCTCGACGTCGAGCGTTACTACCATCCAGATGAGTTCGCCGAGTTGAAAGAGATCGCCTTGGCGAAAGGCTTCTCCCACTGTGAAGCCGGACCGCTCGTCCGTTCTTCATATCATGCGGACGAACAAGTCCACAAGGCGCGTCGTCATACGATGTTGCCAATCGACTAAGAGAAAGAAGAGACACATATGACTGGAACGACATGGCATTTGCTTCACACCGCCCCGCTGTCCCCGGCCGAGAACATGGCCATCGACGAGGCCATCGCCGGCTGGGTCGCACGCGGCGACATGAAACCGACACTCCGTTTTTACGCCTGGGCCCCGCACGCCATCAGCGTCGGGCGCTTCCAACGGGCGACGCGCGACCTCGACCGCGACGCGCTCGCGTTGAATGGCATCCCGGTCGTCCGCCGTTTGACCGGTGGGCGGGCCGTCTTGCACGCAGATGAACTGACGTATAGCGTCATCTTGCCGGAGACGATGCCGTCCTTGCCGACGAACGTCATCGAGAGCTATCGCCTCCTGACCGAAGGGGTGCGTCGCGGCTACCACGCGCTCGGCGTCCCGGCCGAATTCTCGGTACCATTGACCGAGGCAGACCGCGAGGCGCTCCGAAAACCGAAGTCGGCCGTCTGTTTTGACGCCGCTTCGTACTACGAGCTCGCCGTCGGCGGGAAAAAGATTGCCGGGAGCGCCCAAGTGCGCCACCAAGGCGCCGTCTTGCAACACGGGTCAATCCCATTGTCGATTGACGATGACGTCTTGTTCGACTGCTTCAATCTCGAGGCCGATGCGAAGGCGGAGGCGAAAGCCCGCTTTGGTGACAAGGCCGTCTCCTTGAACGAGACACTCGGACGACCGGTCGCCTTCGACGAGGTCGCGGCAGCGTTCACGGACGGGTTCCGTGACGCGTTCGATTTGACGTTCGAACCGCTGACGTTCACCGAGACGCAGCAACAAGAGATTCAGCAACTCGTCGCCAAGTACGAGAGTGACGAATGGGTCTGGAAACGCTAAAAAACGAGTCTCGCGACTCGTTTTTTCTTATTGTTGCGTATAGATGGAGACCGAACCACCATTGACAAAGAACTGGCCCCAGCCGTCGGCGTTGATCGTGACGAGACGGGAGTTGTTGTTCGTCATATCTTTCCATACCTCGCCGGCGTTCTGTTTGCCGACGTACATCCATTTCGAACCGCCCGGACCGTCCGATAGGATTGTCGCGAGACCCGATTTGGCGCGGTCGGTCACCCCTTCACGTGTCCAGCCGATGACGTCCTGATGATCGAGATAGTCATGCTGCGTCCCGTAGGCGAAGTCTTTTCGTGCCTTCAGAATCGGTTGGAGCGTGCCCGACATGTTCGGGATCTCACGGTTCGTCGTCCCTTTCGTTCCATAATAGTCCCCGTAGAAGAGGGCCGGATAGCCTTGACCGCGCGTCATGATCGTCGCGTAGGCGAGCGGTTTGAACCAGTTGGCGACCGTCGACTCGAGCGACTGGCCCGGCTGTGAGTCGTGGTTATCGACAATCGTCACGGACAGCGACGGATGCTGTTCGGTGACGGTGCCTTTCAAGATGTTTCGCATATCGTAATTCCCGCCGCCGTTACCAGCCGCTTGGAAGTTGTAATGGAGCGGCACATCGAAGACGGAATGCGTGTAGCCCGTCTTATACAGATAGTCGTTGATGGCACCGAGGTCGTTCTTCCAATACTCGGCGACCGTGAACATCTCTTTCCCGGTCGTCTGGCGCACGCTCGTCACCCACTCCTTCAAATACGAGTGGCTGATATGTTTGACCGCGTCCAACCGGAAGCCGTCGAGCCCGAGCGAGTCGGCGTACCATTTACCCCAGTTCTTCATCTCTTGGCGGACCTCAGGATGCTCGAAATCGACGTCGGCATACATAAGATAATCATAGTTGCCGTTCTCGTTCGACACGTCCGTGTCCCACGCCTTGCCCGTGCTCTTAAATTTATAGATGCGGCTCAAGCTGCGTGACTGATCCCAATCGGTGCCGTCAAAATGGTACCAGCGCCATTTGAATGGCGAGTATGTATTGTTGCGCCCCGCGAAGTTGAACCCGGTCCAGGCCGAGATGCCATACTCACCGGACGTTTCTTGGTTCCGGTTCGACGGATTGACCTCGATCGCCTGAACGGATTCGGTATAATCGGCCCCGCCCTTGTGATTCATGACGACGTCGCCGTACACACCGATCCCTTTACCGCGCAAGTTCGAGATGGCGGTCTGGAGCTGCGCTTTCGTCCCGTACTTCGTCCGGGTCGTCCCTTTTTGGTTGAATTCGCCGAGATCGTATAAATCGTACGCCCCATACCCGACATCGTTCTGTGACGTGCCTTTGTACGCCGGCGGAATCCACACCGTCGTCACCCCGATGTCTTTCAAGTGCTGCGAGTCATTCGATAGTCGGTTCCAATGCAGCCCGTCGTTCGGGACGTACCATTCAAAGTACTGCATCATCGTACCGTTTTGCGGCGTCGCCGCCTGTGCGACCGGTTGCCCGGCGAGCAGTGCAATCGCGGTGACACCAGCCGTCATCGCTAACCCTTTCCGTCTTTTACCCATGCCCGTTCCTCCTCTTCAAAATGAATGCAAGCGATTTCATTAATTATCATGCCCGATTCTATTTTGGTTGAATAGAGGATTTCCATAAAACAGTTCTCTGCACCTAACTATTTTTTTCTTGAATAGTTCAGTCGACCAAAACAAAACGGATGGCTTATGCCATCCGCCTAGTCATTCATTCCGTTCCAAACGTTTTCGCTTCACGAGGAAACCGAGATACGGGAGTCCTGTGAAGACGAGCCCGATGACGACAAGCGTCTGTAACACCAAAATGATGGCTTCCGCCGTCTGCGGCCAATCTAGTTGAAGCATGAACACAAATCCAAGTGATAACAGCAAGCAGATGAGCGCACCCCGCCCCATCGCACGCTCGACTTGCCCATATTTCTCTTGGGTCGTCTGGCGATCGGTATAGAGAGGTGTCGCGTCCGGACTGCCTTTGAATACGTGAATCTCATCACCGGTCGACGTCACGTGCTCCCACCCGCTCGCGGCGAACAGCTCAAAGTAATCCTCGTCAGGCTGTTTGCGATAATCGAGACTGTAGCGTACGTCCATCGGCTCCCCTTCGACGAGCGTATAGCCGAGCGGTGCGAACTTCTCTAAATGCCAGCCCCGGGCTGCCATCTCTCCTAGCTTTTTCATTTCTTTTTCTTCCGCGAACGCCAAGCCCCAACTCGACATATATTTCCGTTTCATCGGTGTACCTCCCCGTCTAAAATGAAGCGTGCATCATCAACGATTGTTTGCCGTCGTTTTACGTCTTCCTCCACGAGCGCGCGTCCTCGGCTCGTGATCACATAGCGTTTCTGCTTCCCGTCCCCGTCGATCGGCTCGATCAACTGGGCGTTCACGAGCTTCTTGATGATTGTGTACATCGACGCCGGACCGATCTTGATCCGTCCGTTCGTCAGCTCCTCGACGAACTGCATAATCAAATAACCGTGACGCGCCTCGGTCAAGGCGAGCAGGATATAGAGCATGCTGTCGGTCAATTCTCCGAGCTCGATCGTGTCATTGCGCGGCATCCCGCCACCTCCTATATCATTCATTGATATATCTTACCCTTAATATATATCGTTGAATGATATATGTCAATAAATGATATAAAAAAAGGCGCAGACAATTTGTCTGCGGCCTCCTTAACTGGTGACGTAATCTAAATCGTGCAAGATGTACGCCAAGAAGAACAACATGCTCGGGTTCTCATAACGCATCTGCACTTTACGGAGTTGCTCCCGATACGTGACCTCATATTCGGCCCCGTTCATCTTCCTCTCCATGTTCATCTTGATGAGCGCGTCGAGCTTGTCCATCATATCGACGAGCATGCCTTCATACGTGTCATCTTTCGAATCGGCCATATAGCGGCGGAACGCCGGCTGCATATAGTCTGGAAGGAGCGACAACAGTGCCTCGCTCTCAGCCCGTTCGTATGCCTCGAACGCCGTCCCGGTCTCGGCGGTCGAATGCTTTACCGGTCCGAGCACGTCCCCGGTCACCCCTTCGACGAGGTCGTGACAGAGAAGTCGGGCCGTCAGTTCGGCGACATCGACGTCGACATCATACTTCTCGCGCTCCAACAAGCCGCTGAACAGCCCGAGCGCGGCCGCCCGGAATCCATGGATGGCGTCGTTATCGTCGATCGTATTGAAACGGCCTTTCCACCGTCTTACACTGTCCATCCGCATGACGTTCTCGATGAACGTCGCCACGTCGGTCTCGGCCTCGACTTGTTCATAGAGCCAGCGGACCGATTCGAGCGGATGATTGCGCAGGGCTGCTTTCATCTCTTCAAGCTTCGCGACGAAATGGGGCGAGCCGTGTCCGACTTCCCGGCGGACGAACAGCATCGCGTCGAACGAATCGATTCCATCGACGAGCCGTCCTTCGAATGAGTCGTCCTCCGCCTCGACGAGGAAACGATAAAAATGCGGCCGGAGCGACTGCGACAACAACTCGACGAGTCCGAGACTCGCCGTCCGCTCCATCCGTTCGATATGTTCTTTGAGCGTCGATTCTTTTTTCGTCCGGTGCATGATTGGACCGGTCTGCACTTCGTTCATATCATGGAACAGCGCCTTGCCGAGCACGTCGAGCAAATTGACGTCCCGTCCATTGTTCTCTTCGTAGTACGCCGCGATCAAGCTGAAGACAGCGACGCGGAAACTGTGGCTTGCCGCATTGTCATGATAATGCGGCGCATACTCGTCCCAACGTTGCACGTTCTGCATACGTGTCATCTTGCGGATAAACGTTCCGTTATACATCAAATTCCCCCTTGGTTCAGTCGCTCCCACGAGTCATCGTGACAGACGACATACAACATATCGTTCGCTTGAAGCGGTGTATCGAGCACCGTCGCGTAATCGAGACGGTCGTTGACGGCGATTAACGTGACGCCTTGATGCAACAAGCTTTCCGCAGCGTCCCGGATGGTCGTCCATTCCGGTTTCGGCGCGAGCGCCTGGATGTTGCCGCCTGACTGTTTACTAAGCAGCTGACGGAAAATCGATGTCGTCCCCGGCTGCAGCGTCGCTTTCGCCATGAGGAGTGACACCGAGTCGTTCGCGAGAATAAAGTCGTCGATTCGGACGTGTTTGAATTTCGAGATGTTCCGTTCTTCGCACACCTCGACGACCGTATGCAAATCGACGCCGCGTTCAGACGAGAGCGCTTCGACCGCTGACGCGATGAGCAATGATTTCCCGTCGGCGAGGAGTGTCTCCGTGATGCGGGCATCCGCGAAGATGGCGACCCGGCGCGCCTTTAAAATATTGGCCTGCAAGAGCACGGACTCGTCCGACGCGTCACCGTGGACGAAGTGGACGTGATCGTGGTCGTACGGTTCTTGCTTCAACTGATCGATTAAGACGATCTCGGCCTTTGGCTCATAGACGAGCACTTCATCGATGGCCTTCTTTGTCTTCGGCGACCAGCCGATATAGACGTAATGTCCTTCTCCTCGATACATGAGCTTTCCCTCCCGTTTTAACCGTTGAAACGTCGCACCGACTTCAACGAGTTTTCCAATCAACGCCCCGATAATCCCAATCCCGAACAGGAACAAGAATATCCCGAGCCAACGTCCCGCGACCGATGTCGGAAAAAAGTCACCGTATCCGACGGTCGTGAGCGTCGTCATCGTCCACCAAAACGAGTCGAACATCGACGGGAACGTCTCGGGCTCGAGCACAAACCCGAGGACGGTACCGGTCAAGATGATGCCTAGCGATGCCAAGACGACGTTCAAAAACGATAATTTCGATAACCCGCGCCAGACACGAAAAAAGATATGCACAGAAAATTCCCTCCTTTTCCTATATACTAGAGACAACTTACTTGATTTACAGAATTTGCGAACGAGAAAGCCCACTGCTTCAGTGTGGGATGAACGTGAGCTTGATTTCGGAATTCCGCTAGTCGGAATTTCAGAGATCAACACGTGTGATCTTATCCCGAGAAAATGTATCGCTTAAATAGACAAAGTGATACGATAAACGTATGAACAACTATCGAAGAACCAACACCACCGTGTCGATGCTCCATTATCATTTCGTGTTCTGCCCGAG
>NZ_JACSLJ010000006.1:0-174740 GCF_018618085.1 Exiguobacterium sp. s141
CCTCATCTGAAGGCTCGGACAAAACAGAAATGGCCTGCGTCCGCACGGGCACTTCAGAATCCCACCCATCCTGAAGGGATGGGCTTGCGGCTTTAGCCGTGGGAGTGTCAAGTTCGGTTTCGTATAGAAAGAAAAAAGAAAGGACGACGTCATGAACTCAATCGTTTTAGAATATCGACTCTATAAAAATGAACTTTCGTTCGAGCCACTCTACCATTATACATCGCTCGGCCTCGATGAAGTACTCGCCCGCCGCGAATGCGAATTTTTCGTCAAGGACGGCATGACCTACAAACAGCGCTCATCGGCGCTTGAAGGCGAACAATATTTCTTGATTTACGTCGACCGCTACACGGAAGGCCCCGTCGACAAGCACGAGACGACCGACATTAAAGTGGAGATCCGGACGCTCGACGACCGGTTCGACAACCCGATGCTCGAGGCGTATTACGTCGATCGGCATCTCGACGCACTCGCCATGATCGGCAGTCAGTATTTGTACGTCGCCGGCAAAGAATATGAACGTGACTCGGCCGAGGCGGACGAAGATCGTGGCGTCTATGTCATTTACGTCACCCCTACAGGTTATACATTGGAGGAATCAACATGAAGACAAGCAAAAAAATCTTGAGCAGTCTGTCAGCCGCGGTATTAACCGCTTCACTCGCGGCGTGTGGCACCGACGAAACCGAACAAGCAACGTTACCGGAAGAACCGACGGGCTATGAGTGCGACGATTGGGACTGGGATGATGAGACGGAGTCATATTACTGTGACGACGAGCGCTCCCCTCACTTCGGGAGCTTCTTCTTACTCGGTAGCTTGTTCAATTCAAAGAGTGCATTGAAGAACTCCTCGTCTTATAAGAATTACCGTTCGAATGGCGGCGCCAACAGCATCACCCCGAACAAATCAAACTCAAGTTCCAAATCGGGACTCGGGAGCGGCTCACGAGGCGGCTTCGGGGGATGAAACGGGACGCATTATTCGGCCAAATCCCTTTCTTTTGGCCTGACTTGAACGACGAGGAATACGCCCTTTACGACTGTCTCACCATGTCCACGGACGCGGTGAGGCAGATTCGGGCGGCGACGCGTGACGTCGATACGATTTTCCGCAAGACGAACCGGCTGTTGCGAACGCTCCCGGACGATACGCTCCGCTTGCTCGGTTATCCCGAGGCGAGCTTGCCGTTCCTTCGGGACAAGGCGCTGCCGCAAGAGACGGTGATTGGCCGCTATGACTGGATTGTCAAAGACGGCACCATCAAATTGATGGAGTTCAATGCCGACACGCCGACGTTCATCAAAGAACTGTTCGATGTGAACGGCTATGTGACGACAGAATTCGGACTCGATGACCCGAACGCGACGTCGACCGACGAGCTCAAGACCGAACTTCGAAAAGCCGTCATCGCGGCGTGGCAACGACTCGGCCGGGACGGGACACCGAAAATCGTCTTCACGGCCCACGATGACAACATCGAGGACAAATGGACGACGCGTTTCCTCCAAGAGACGCTCGACTTGCCGTCGGAGTTCGTCCCGCTCGACCGTTTGCTCGTCGATACGGACGGCGTGTTCACACCGTCCGGGGAGCGGATTGACGTCTTGTATCGTCAGACGTACCCGATTGAACATCTGATCGACGACCGGGCACCCGATGGCGATTTAATCGGCATCCGCCTGCTCGAACTGAACGCGGCCAAACACGTCTCGCTCCTCAATCCGCTCTCGGCGTTTCTCATGCAGTCCAAAGGCGTCCAAGCGCTCATTTGGGAACTGTATGAGGCCGATACATATTTCGACGAAGCGGAGCGTTCTATCATCGAGACGTATTTTTTACCGACGTATCTCGAGGCCGAGCCGTTTATCGGCAAGAGCGCATACGTACAAAAGCCCGCCTTCGGCCGGGAAGGCGACTCGGTCATCCTATACGACCAAGCCGGTGTCCCGTTCCATAAAGAGGCGCTCCAGACGTACGCGGACGAGACGGCGGTGTATCAACAGTTCATCGAGCTGCCGACCCGTCTGACGAACACGGTCAACGGTCCGCTTAAGACGCACTACATGGTCGGCTGTTTTTGCTTGAACGGCCATCCGTCCGCTCTCGGTGTCCGCGCCGGCAGCATGATCACGAACAACCAGTCTTACTACTTAGCCATCGGCACAACAAAGGAGAATAACTTATGACGTTCATCACGCTCGATTCCATCTTGAGCTTCCTCGCTCACCTCGGCACAGGGTTTGGCCTGATTTTAGCCGGACTCGTCGTCTTCGCCCTTACGACGAAGTATTCGGAACGTAAATTGATTAAAGAAGGTAACGTCGCCGTCGCCTTGAAACTTTGGGGGAAAGCAATCGGACTCGCCATCGTCATCTACACGGTGTGGGCGAACAGCGTTAACTTGCTCGATGCCTTCATCTGGGGACTCGTCGGGATTCTCGCTCAAGTGCTCGCCTTCTGGACGTTTGAATACGTCCTGACGCCAGGCGTGAACTTAGAGAAAGAAGTCGAGAACGGCAACCTCGCCATCGGGATTAGCCTTTTCTCCGCCTCACTCGTCGTCGGCATCATCGTCGCCGCGAGCTTGACGTACTAATCAAACAGCCCATGCGCTCAGGATTGAGGCATGGGCTGTTGCTATAAAGGAGGGACGAAATGTCTGCACGTGGATTTTTAATCTTGCTACTGGGAATGCTCACCGTCATCACCATTTCCGTGACCGCCGGAATCCAATCGTATAACGATGTACATGAAAAGCAAGCATCCGAACAGGTACAACAAGAATTGAACGACCAGATGACTGCCCAAGGGTGGTCTGCTTACGAATACCATAAATTAGAAGGATCGACCGTCTCGCTATTCACGAACGCAGACGACACGATTCTCGGTCTAGGCATCATGAAAACGAACGGTGAGTTTAGTAGCTCGACACGTGACACAATTGAAGAAACACCATTCGACTGGGCTCATCTTGGCAATGGAACAGACGAATACCTTGGGGTTCGGTTGAACAATCAACCCGAAGACGTCGTGTACTTGCGGTTACAGAATTCCGATTGGAGTAAAACCTACATGGTCAACAATCCTCAAGACGAAGGATATATAAGGACTTACTTGATTACTCTAGAGAAGACGCTACTTGGCGACTGGACACTCGAAACGCTCGACCGTGAAAAAAATGTGCTTCATTCTGAACAATTATAAAAACCGCAAACCGATGACCGGTCTGCGGTGATGTGACGACTGTTTTGGCAGTCGTCTTTTCTTATGCTTTGGCAAGTACGGCCGATGGACCGAAGAACTCATAACGGGCTTGTGGAATCGTTTGGACGACCGTCTCCATCATCGCGGTCGGACCGCACGTGTAGACGTCGTGTCCCTCGACATCAAGTGCTTCGAGTTGTGTCGCACTCATGCAGCCTGATACGTCATCGACGTGTGTGATGAGCTGGAGACCAGCGTTTACGAGTTCATCGAGCTCTTCACCGAGCGGACGGAGGTTCGTGCTGCGAACCGCGTGCAATAACGTGACTGAACGCCCTTGGCCGAGTGCCGTTTTCGCCATGTTGAAGAGCGGTGTGATGCCGATGCCGCCAGCGACGAGTGTGAGCGGACGATCTGTCTCTTCGAGGACAAATTCGCCAGCTGGGGCACTCACTGGAATTTCCGTGCCGACCGTCTGCTCATGGAGCCAGTTTGAGACGAGACCTTCCGCCTTCGGAGCGATCCAGTAGCCGTCTTCTGTCGTCTCGACGACGCTATATTGACGATGGTGCAAGATGTCTTCCCCAGCGATACGGGCTTGGACCGAGATGTATTGACCTGGGATGGCCGTCCCGACGACGCCATCGTTCGCTTTGATCCGGAATCGTTTCACTTCCGGCGTGTCTTCGATCACTTCAGCGACCGTGAACGGTTTGAAACCGATCCATGGCGCATCGGCATACATCTGTTTCTCGAGTGAGATGAAGACGTCGGCGATGACACCATATGCTTTCGCCCACGCGTCAATGATGTCCGGCGTGGCTGCTTCACCGAGCACGTCTTGAATCGCGCCAAGTAAGTTCTCGCCGACAATCGGATAATGTTCCGGACGGATGTTCAAGCTCTTATGTTTATGAAGCGCCGGTTGGATGGCTGGAAGAATCGCTTCGAGACGATCGATATGGACGGCTGCCGCGTAGACAGCGTTGGCGAGCGCCTCTGGCTGACGACCGCGTTTTTGGTTCGTATGGTTGAAGAAGTGGCGGACTTCTGGGTTGTTTTCGAACATGCGCTTATAGAAGTGACTCGTGATGGCAACGCCGTGGTCTTTCAAGACCGGTGCGGTTGCTTTGACGATATCCATGGTTTGTTGATCTAACATATTGTTTCCCCCTTTTTGAAAGTACACGTCCATTATGTGAGGTAAGTCACTTCAAAAGCAATATATAAAATACTTGTTTAGACACAAGTTCAAATTTCCGCCTTGAATCCGCCACGCTTTTTTCACATCTTCCATCGTCGCGCTTTCGTCAGATGTCTTGTACAATGAACGGATGAAGAGGTGAAACATCATGCGGCTCACGCAAACGTGCGATTACGCACTCCGAACACTCATGTATAGCGCCACGTTCTCCCATCGTCTCGTGACGATTCAAGAAGTGGCGGATCAATATCAGATTTCAAAGAACCACGTTATGAAAGTCGTCTATGAGCTCGGCAAGCACGGTTATCTCGAATCGGTGCGTGGCCGTGGCGGCGGTTTCCGACTCGCCCGACCGATGGAGGACATCAACGTCGGCGACGTCGTCCGGACGATGGAACCGTTCGAGCTCGTCGAATGTTTCGGCGAGGGACGATGTGTCATCGCGCCCGCATGCGATTTGCGGAGCGTCTTGAACGAGGCGATGCTCGCCTTCCTGCACGTGCTCGACCGCTACACAATCGCCGACCTCGTCGCCAACCGGACGAACGAACTCGCCATGTTGCTAGGCATACAAAACCCGACAGACTGAATAGTCCGTCGGGTTTTGTATGTCGGTATGATGTTTGCATGTCATCCCCACCAACGTTTCATGATTTTCTTCACGTATAACTCAGGAGATGTATGTTCCAGGAAATGATATAAACAATTGTTCAAATCAATCTCGAGGTTTTCATCAAGCTCATTCCCGTCCTCGTCGTACAATTCGAAGTGTTCATATTTCCAATCATCATATGCGTCTTGAAGCAAATCGTGATAGGATATCCAATCCTTTCCGAAATTTGAGATGAAAGTCGGTTTCCATTGATTAATATGGATGTTGTGCAACAACTCCTCAAATGGAGACGAATACCATTCTTTTTCTCCAAGGTTTTTTACGATGGTTTGAAACACTTCCTTCGTCATCGGCTCAACGTCCCCAGAATAGTCATAGCTGACTTTATTGAATTGGTAGGGGTGTGGAAACGACTCTACTGTTTTGACCCATTGATACGGAGGATATTTCTCGATGATGTCCCCTAACAGTTTAGAAATGACAAGACTAATCTCCTGCTCGTCCAATCGTTTCATCCTCTCACTTATGTTAGCCGTGTAACCAATTATAGCGGTTTCAACTTCGCCTCGATTTCCGCTCGTCGCGGCTCGAGAAACGGCGGCAGCGCCAAGCGTTCCCCGAGTGACTCGACCGGCTCATCGGTCGCAAAGCCCGGCCCGTCCGTCGCGAGTTCCACTAAAATCCCGCTCGGCTCACGGAAATAAATCGATTTGAAATAATAACGGTCGATCAGGCCCGAATGACTGATGCCGAATGAATCGAGCCGCTCGACCCAACGCGCCATCTCCAAATCATCCTCGACGCGGATCGCGATGTGGTGGACACTGCCTCGTCCTGGACGCTCCGACGGTAAATCTGGACGGTCGACGAGATGAATCTCGGTCGCCACACCCCCGTCCCCCGTCTCGAACACACGAACCGATTGGCCGTTCCGTTCGAACTCGGACGTGAACCGATAACCAAGCACGTCCGTCAGTACCCGCTCCGTCTTCTCGATCCGCCGCACCGTCCACTCGCTAAATCCGAGGCCGAAGACGGCGACGTCTGCCGGCACCGGTCCGTTTTTCCGCGGCGTCCCTGATCCGCCCTCGACAAGACAGAGCCGTTGCCCCTCCTCGTCCTCGAAGTAAAGCGTCGGACGACCGAGCACTTCCTCGACCGGATCATGGAGTACACCGAATTCGGAAAATCGTTCAAGCCAGTACGACAATGTCCCGTCCGGCACCCGAAGCGCTGTCCGCGAGATGCTGCTCGACCCTTTATACGTTTGCCCGAGAAAAGGCAGCTCGAAGAACGTCAAATCCGTCCCCGGTGTCCCCGATTCATCTGCGTAAAACAAGTGATACATCGATGGATCGTCTTGGTTGACCGTCTTTTTGACAAGTCGCATCCCGAGTACCTCCGTATAGAATCGCAAGTTCTTCAACGCGTCCCCTGTCATCGCCGATACGTGATGTTGTCCTAAAATCGCCTTCATCCCACTTCTCCCCTTTCAACTTTGATTATATTGTACCATCCACAAGTAAGTAAAGTTAGCTTTACATTAAGTAAAGTTTACTTTACACTGAAGATAGAAACAAGAAATGAGGTGGCGGCATGCCATTAATCAATCGCGTCAAAGAGTTGCGGGCCCGGCATCAATTGACCCAAGGCGACTTGGCAGCCAAGGTCGGTGTGACGAGACAGACGATCATCTCGCTCGAAAAGGGGAGCTACACCCCGTCGCTTCTGCTGGCGATGCAAATCGCCCGCGTGTTCGAGGAACCGGTCGAATCTATTTTCACAATCGAGGAGGAAACAAATTGAAACACGTCGTCATCCAATCCATCTCCAGCATCATCTTGTATGTCCTGATGGCTTTTCTGTTCAGTTCGTTCTTGTCTAACGTGTCGACCGTCATCGAGACCGACCGATTCGAGATTGAGTTTAACCTGTTACCGCTCTTGCTGTTAGTCGGCTTCTTTATCATTTGGACAATCTATTCGTTCAAGACACGCCCGAACCAAAACTTAAGCTTCGGCCAATGGTCGGTCCGGATGACGGAATTTAGCGAAGTCGACGAGCGGGAACAGATTATCACGGCGAAAGCGACGAAAGCGGCCTACGTCTCATTCGGGATCACCGTACCGCTCCTCATGGCGTCGTTCATGTTTTATCCGCTGTTCGAGAACGCGCTCCCAGCCTATCCGATTTACGCGCTCGCCTCGACACTGATCATCTCGACACTCGTCTATATGACGACTTGGATCCGCGCCTATACCCGTTAAGGAATTCACATCGAATTCCTTTTTTTGTGTCGATTTTTCGTCGAGTCGTTCCCTACGATTGCGAATTCGGTCACGTCGTGCTTATATATAACTAAACGGTTATATACTAAATGTATTGAAGGGGTCTTTCATCGTGAAAACCATCGATTTGACGACCGGTCAGGTTCAACGCGTCATCGTGGCGCTTGCCCTCCCGCTCGTCGGCAGTTCGCTTTTACAGTTCACGTATAGTCTCGTCGATATGTTCTGGGTCGGTGCGCTCGGTAGCGACGCCGTCGCCAGCATCGGCGCGGCCAGCTTTTATATCATGCTCGGTCAGGCGATTCAATCCCTTATCGTCGTCGGCGCCGGCATCAAAGTGTCGCAAGCCGTCGGACGGCGGGATCAGGCGTTGATTCAGCGCTACGTCCGGGCCGGGAGGCGGATGAACCTTGGTCTCGGCCTGTTATTCGTCACCGTCCTCGCCGCGTTCGGCCAGGCGCTTATCGGCTTTTTGAACATGGACGCACCGGCTGTCGAACGATTGGCTTACAGCTATTTGCTCGTCAGTGCACCGATGCTCATCTTTTCGTTCTTCAACTTGTTGTTCGCCCGTCTGTTCAGTGCCTATGGCAATACGACGACGGCGATGCGTATCAACGCGACCGGGGTCACCCTCAATATGATCCTGTCACCGCTCTTCATCTATCCGCTCGGACTCGGCGTCGTCGGAGCCGGTCTCGCGACGCTCGTCGCGAACGTCGTCATGTTCGGTTTCTTCTGGCACCGGGCCCGCGCTTTGTTCGATTGGGAAGAGACGGTCGAACCAAATCGCACGGACTATAAAGAAATTCTTCGCCTCGGTTTCCCGATGGCGACCCAGCGCGTCTTGTTCACGGTCATCAGTATTTTCCTCGCCCGCATGATCGGCTCATACGGGACCGAAGCGATCGCGGCCCAGCGCATCGGGCTTCAAGTCGAGTCGATCGCCTATATGATGATCGGCGGATTGAACGGTGCCATCGCAAGTTACACGGGACAAAATCTCGGCGCCCGCAAAGTGGACCGGGTCCATGAGGGCTATCGGGTGACGACACGACTCGGTGTCTTGTATACCGGGTTGATCACCCTCGTGTTTTTATTCGTACCGGACGTCCTAATCGGGCTGTTCGTCGATGACCCGACAACGATTGACATCGGTGCGAACTATTTACGGATCATCGGAATCTCGCTCATCTTCGCCTCCTTCGAGATGATTGGGAACGGCTACTTCTCCGGACTCGGGCTACCGAAAATTCCGGCGACGATCTCGATCGTCTTCACCGTCGCCCGCATCCCGCTCGCGCTTGCCCTCGAGCCCTATCTCGGTCTCGATGCCATTTGGTGGAGCATCGCCATCTCAAGCATCGTCAAAGGGCTCGTCTCTGTCCTCTATGTCCGACTAATGAAAAAGGAAGTGACTTCCCTTGCAGAAGCGATTTAATCAACTAACCAAACAATTGTTGCACGGACGTTTCGCCATCGAGCGTGAAATGCTCCGCGTGACACCTGAAGGGACGCTCGCCGTAACGAAACATCCGACAGGACTCGGTGACAAGGCGACGCACCCGTATATTACGACCGACTTCTCGGAAAGTCAGATTGAACTGATTACCCCGACGTTTCCGACCGTCGAAGCGGCGCACAATTTCTTAGAGACACTGTACGACATCACGGCACTGAATATCGGTGACGAACGGCTTTGGCCGCAATCGATGCCGTGCGCGCTTCCGGACGGCGGGGTCATCCCGCTCGCGGATTTCGGCAATTCAGGACTCGAGGCCGGCCGCTATCGGGAACACCTGCTCCAAAAATACGGGGCGAAAAAACAGCTCATCTCGGGCATCCATTTCAACTTCTCGTTCGCAGACGAGTTGATTGCCGCCCTCTATGAAGGATCGCCGGAACGCTACGACCGTTTCAAGAACGACCTTTATTTAAAACTCGTCCGCAACTATTTACGGACGCGTTGGCTCGTCGTCTATCTGTTAGGCGGGACACCGGCTGTCCATACGAGCTATGAAGAACGTTGCGTCAGTCAAATGCAGGCACTCAGCGAGGACGTGTATTCGAATACGACGGCGTTATCGTACCGGAATAGTGACTGCGGCTACACGAATGTCGAGCCGCTCTATCCGGACTATTCAACACTCTCAGACTACACCGCGAGCGTGCGTCGCTTCATCGTTCAAGGCGACATCGCCAACCCGAACGAGCTCTACTCCCCGATTCGGCTGAAGACGTCACGAGGCGGCAATGACTTGGAACGACTCGAGACGAACGGCATCGATTACATCGAGATTCGCAATATCGATTTGAACCCGTTCGAGAAGACCGGTATCGCCCTGTCCGATTTGAAGTTCTTGCACGTCTTCTTGCTCTACTTGACGTTGAAAGACGAGACACGATTTGTGGATTGGCAGGCAGAGGCGTTCCACAACCAGCAACGCGTGGCGAAACAAGGCCTATCTCCAACGCTTTTGCTGTACCGCAATGGCGAGGCGGTGCCACTTCAGACGTACGCACGCGATTTGCTCGACGAAATTGAAGCGTTCAATGACCGATACACACTCGGGTTCGACGACGTCTTTGCCTCTGTCCGGGATCGGATTGACCGTGTCGAGGCGACTTACGCGTCACGCCTCACCTCCGCCATGATGACAGACGGCTATACAAAGTGGTCGCTCCGACAAGCCGAACTGTTCTATCAAGACGCATACGCTAACCGGTTCCGGATGCACGGCTACACGGATATGGAGCTGTCGACGCAGATTTTGATGAAGGCGGCCCTGAAACGCGGCTATGCCGTCGACGTGATTGACCGGGATGATCAGTTCATCCGAATCCGGAACGGCAACCAGACCGAGTACGTCAAACAAGCGACGAAGACGTCGAAAGACAACTACGTGTCGGTCCTCATGATGGAAAACAAGACGGTGACGAAACATGTGCTCGCCGAACATGGCATCCGTGTTCCGGGAGGAATCGAACTCCGCAGTGAAGCCGATTTACAGGACGCCTGGACTATGTTCGCGAATGAACCAATCGTCTTGAAACCAAAATCGACGAACTTCGGGATCGGCATTCACATCTTCAAGGACGGGACGACGTTCGAGGAGGCGCTCGAGGCGTTTCGTCACGCTCTTGCGTTTGACGACGTCGTCCTGCTCGAGACGTTCCTGCCTGGGAACGAGTATCGTTTCCTCGTCATCGGAGACGAGGTCGCGGGCATTTTGCACCGTGTCCCGGCGAACGTGACCGGGGACGGCGTATCGACGATTCGTGAACTCGTCGCCAAAAAGAATGAGGATCCGCTCCGCGGGAAAGGCTATAAGACACCGCTCGAAAAAATTGACATCGATGACATCGTCGTCGCGTTCCTGCGTCCACAAGGCAAGACGCCAGACAGTGTCCTCGCCGATGGCGAACTCGTCTTCCTTCGTGAGAACTCGAACATCAGCACGGGCGGTGACAGTATCGACTATACAGACCAGATTTCCGATTCATACAAACGGATCGCGGTCGAGTCAGCCCGAGCGATTGGCGCGACGATTTGCGGCGTCGACATGATGATTCCGTCGCTCGCGCGTGAAGGTGACTACGGCATCATCGAGCTGAACTTCAATCCGGCCATCCATATCCACGCCTTCCCTTACGAAGGCAAGGAACGACCGATTGGCGAGACCGTGCTCGATTTGTTATTTGACGGAAGAGGTTGAAGAGGTCCATGAATCGGGAATAGAGACTACATTGATTAGACAGATGTATCTTCTTTCTCGAGAAAGGGGTCTTTCTAATGGAAAAAGTGAAATCTCAAATCGAAGGCAAAACATTAGTCGTCGAACGCAGTTTTAACGCGCCGCGTGCGCTCGTGTTCGAGGCATTCTCAACACCGGCCCACCTCGAAGCATGGTGGGGACCGGCCGGATGGAAGACAGAGGTTCGTACGTTCGAGTTCGAACCAGGTGGCACATGGCATTACAAAATGACGTGTGTCGACAAGGAGCAGGGTGACTATTACGGTATGGAGTCATGGGGGAAATCGACGTTCCTCGAAATCGATCCGCACCGAAAAATCGTCTATACGGACGCATTTTCGGACGCGGACGGACACGTCAATCCCGAACTTCCCGTCATGACGATCACGAACGAGTTTGTCGACATCCCGAACGGCACACTGTTCATCAGCCGCTCCGAATTCACGGACGCCGAGTCGCTCCAGCAAGTCGTCGAGATGGGGGCCGTCGAAGGCTTCTCTTCGCAACTCGAACGGCTCGACGCCATCATCTCTCGATAACAACAAGCACCGTCCCTCTCGAGGCACGGTGCTTGTTTGTCGTCAAAATAAAAAGTAACTGACAATCAAAATCAACGTGAAAATGAAAACCATCCCGATGGCGAGCGCGACAAGGCTCATCTTCGCCGATTTGAACTGCTGAGAGTTGATCGTATGCACCTTTTTCAAATACGACCGGGTCCCGACGAGGATCGTCGCGATCCCAAAGATGATCGACAAGATGCCGATCGCCGTAATCAATTGGTGCTCGGCCCCGTTCAAATTTTCACTTCGATAGTAGTGGAAGTTCGTCACGAGAAAGCCGATTCCGATGACCGTGATGGCCGTCCGAATCCAGGCGAGGAACGTCCGCTCATTGGCGAGATGTTGCTGGATGTACTGCGAATCGACCGTCTTCTCTAAATCTAGTTTCACCGATATCCCTTCTTTCTAGCTCATCATTGCTCTAATTGTTCGAATAATCGATTGAGTTGATGTTCATCAATCTCTCCATACGCATCCCCGATACTGATCTCGGTCGAACAATAGTCGTCATGTGATACGAGATAGCCCGTGACGCCGACCCCTGTCGTCTCTTGAACGGATTGAATCCGTGCCGCGACCGCTTCGTCGTCCCCTTCGAGATGAAGATGGAACATGTTCGTCACCGGGACTTCCGGTGTCGTCCACACTCCGTCGAGCGCATTGAAGCGGCGCGCCAGTTCCTTCGCCTGCTCGACATACATCCCCATTCGGTCTTTCCGTAGCTCGTAGTAATAGTCAGCCGGGATGATGTACGGGTACAGTCCAATCAAGTCACCGCCGTACCGCCGTTTCCATATTCTCGCCTCGTCACAGAACGGTTTAGGTCCTGCTAAGATGGCACCTGCAATACCGCCGATGCCTTTATAGAATGAGACGTAGACGCTATCGAACAACGCACATACTTCCTCCGCTGTCTTCTCATAATATGGGAGCGTCTCGAGGAGGCGCGCTCCATCTAGATGCAGACGAATCCCTCGCTCCTGGCACAAATGACTAATCGCCTCAAGTTCAGTAAATGACGGTAAGTAACCGCCGAGTTCCCGTTGTGGCAACTCAATCAACAGGCAGGCGACATCCGGTAACGCCTTCACTTCGTCGAGCGTCATCAACCGGTCGTCATCCCCAAGCAAAATCGGTTCGAGGTGATGCAACTCCTTCAACCCGTCCTGTTCGTGAATCTCCAAGTGACAGAGCGGATGATAGGCGACGTTTCGATTTTCGGTCTCGTCCGCCCAAATCCGTAAGGCGATTTGTTGTGCCATCGTGCCGCTCGGGAAGAAAATCGCATCCTCCATACCCAGTTCTTGCGCCATTTTTTGCTCGAACCGCATGATGACCTCGCCCGTCCCATAGTGGTCGCTCACCTGATTCGGGTCGACCTCAGCGAACGCCTGTTGCAAGACGCCGACAGTTCGTTTCCCGTGACCGCTCAGTTGATGTGACGTCTGTTGATACGATGTCCGTAAATCCATGTCATCCCCTCCACAAGAAGCCCCCTGTCCATAGACAGGAGGCCATCAGTTAGTCGCGCATGCGGACGATTAATTTGCCGCGTACTTTTCGTGTTTGTAGCTGTTCCAAACCATCTTTTAACCGTTCGAACGGCAAGACGTCCGTGACGAGGTCGTTCAATTCACCCGCCTCGAGCAGCTTCATCATCTCTTCGGCCATATACGACAAGTTACGGATGGCCCGCTCGTTCTCACTCGCATGGGCCGCACCGAGGGCGACTTCATGAATCGACGGCGACAGCGTGAACCCTTTCATGTTCGACATGTCAGGTGGACCGGCGATATAAGCGAGCTGTCCACTGAATGCGAGCCGGTCGAGATCGGCCGTCGCCACATCGCGTCCGACCGTGTTCAAAATCAGGTCGACACCGCGACCGTCTGTCAGTTCCATGATTTTCTCCGTCACGTCCTCGACGTTGTAGTCGATGGCGACATCGGCACCGAGTGATGTGACCCAGTCAAAGTTTTCCGGCGATGCCGTCGTGAACACTTTAAGCCCAAGTTTTTTGGCGAGTTGAATCGCGTAACCACCGACTCCTCCCGCTCCGGCGTGGACGAGAATCGTCTCTTTGTCGCGCGTGTTCAACTTCTGCATGATAGCCTCATACGCTGTCATGCCGGCACAGAGGATGGCCGCAGCGGCCTCGTCGCTCACTTCCGGCGGGACGACGGCGCAAGCACGCGCATCGACGACCGCATACTCGGCGAAGCCGCCGTTGTTTCCAAGACTCGTGTGGACGGCGACACGTGAACCGGTAATGATATTGGCGATGCTCGAACCGACTTCGACGACTTCCCCGACCAGGTCGACGCCGAGAATGTGTGGATAGGACCAGTTCGGGTTGCCGTTCGTGCCGACTTTATAGTCGACCGGGTTCAAGGCGACCGCTTCGACTTTGATGAGCAGTTCGCCCGCATCTGGTGTCGGTCGCTCCACCTCACCGATGTGCAGATGTTCTAATCCAGGTTGATCAAGTAGCCAAGCCTTCATGCTCAATACGCTCCTTCCGAATACGTCAGTTCATAGGAATGCGAGTAGATTTCGACGAGGTTGCCGAACGGGTCTTCACAATACACCATCCGGTACGGTTTATCGCCCGGGTAATATTCCCGGATTGGCATCCGTTGTTTTCCGCCATGGGCGACGATTTTCTCAACGAGCCCTTCGATGTCCGGGTCTTGAACACAATAGTGGAAAATACCCGTCTTCCAAAACTCGAAATTATTCTCCGGCTTCTCATTGTTTGGGAACTCGAACAGCTCGATGCCAATCTTATCACCCGTCGACATGTGGGCAATTCTGAAGCTGCCCCAGCCCGGTCCGAATACGTCCGTGCACATGACACCGATCGGCGAGTCGTCCTCGACGACGTCCGATGGTTGCATGATGGTGTACCAGCCCATCACGTCCTCATAAAATTTAACTGCTTCGGTCACACTCGGGACCGATAGCCCGATATGTGAGAATGTACGTGGATATGTCACTGTCATCTGCTCCTTTTTGTTTGCTCAATTTGATGGATAACGATACGATACCTTCATCGAAGCAATAAAAAAAAGTACGCACATTCAAGTAACTACCCGAAAGCGAGGCGAATTGAACATGACGACCCCGTTCCCCGTCAATAAGGCGCTCGACATCATCGGCGGTAAATGGCGGCCTCAAGTGTACTGTACGCTCGAAAACGGCCCGCGCCGCTTTTCTGAGATTCAACGCGCCATCCCTGACGTCAGCCGCAAGGTGTTGACCGATCAACTGCGCGAACTCGAACAGCTCGGTATGGTCCGTCGCATCGACTATTCGACCGAGAAACAGCTTCACGTCGAATACTCGCTCACCGAGGACGCACTCAGCCTGCAACCAGCCATGAAGGCGCTCTGCTCTTGGGGCGAGACACACGACGAATAAACCCGCGCCGAATCCGGCGCGGGTTTTGTCATGCGGCGAATAGACTGATGAGGTTTCCATCCGGGTCGATGACGATGGCATAACGTTGTCCCCAAAACGCATCCCACGGTTCGCGGTGCGAGGCATAACCGTTTCCGACGATCGCTTCATAGCGCGCATCCAGCTCATCCCGACTATCGCACAAGAAGGCGAGTTCGACCCGGTGCCCCGTCGCCGGTTTCCATTCCCCATACACCGACTCCGCCACTTCGACCGTATCGAAGGCGAGCCGGACACCGCCGTCATCGATTTCGACGTGCGCTTCCCCATCCATCGCTTCCGGGATCGATAGGCCGAGCAAACGGTAAAAATCGAGCGCCCGTTTCATGTCTTCGACGACGATGCCAATCATATCTAGCTTGATTCCCATGTGATCACCTCATTTTCCAAGTTGGTGGTGCTATGATGAGTGTAGCACTACATCCTGCTCGTGAAACGAGGAAATTCAAATGACCCATCAATTCGCTGTCCTGACCCAGCCACAGGCGGAAACAATCGCCTACACATGGCACTACGAAGGCGATTATGCGTTTTACAATATGGCGGCCGACAAAGACGATTTAGCCGAATTTTTAGACGTCGAACAGCGCGGACAGTCGGTGTTCGCCATCACGTCTGACGGTGCACTCGTCGGGTTCGTGAGCGTCACGCAAACGGATGCTGAAACGGTCGATATCGGTCTCGGCATGAAGCCCGATTTGACCGGGAACGGGAGCGGACGGACGTTCGTCACATCGATTCTCGACTTCGTCAAAGCGACTTACTCATCGCATCGCATCACCTTGTCCGTCGCCGCCTTCAACGCGCGGGCGATTCGTGTCTATGAGACGTGCGGGTTCAAGCAGACCGGTTCGTTTCAACAACCGACGAACGGGAGCACGTTCAATTTTATTCAGATGGAACGTCAAGAAAGTCCTCAGAACCAACCGTTCTGAGGACTTTTCCTATGTGAGCTGTTTCTTTTGGATGTATGACAAGCCGAGCGCCGCAATCAAAATTGTGCCTTTGACGATGTCTTGTGCGTAATACGGCACGTCCCACATCGTCAGTCCGTTCAACAAAATCCCAATCAAGACGGCACCGATTAACGTACCTACGACGTTCGGTCGTCCGGTCCCGAAGACGGCGTAACCGATATAGGCGGCTGCGACAGCGTCCATGAGGAGCGGTGCTCCGGCCGATACTTGTCCGGTACCGATGCGCGACGCCAAGATGATGCCGCCGATGGCTGCGAACAGACCACTCAACACATACGCGTACAGCTTGATGCGCGTGACGGCGATGCCGGAGCGGCGGGCCGCCTCGACGTTCGAGCCGACGTAATAAAACTCGCGTCCCGTCTTCGAATACGTCAAAAATAGATGGGCTCCGGCGAAGAAGAGAATCATCAAGATGGCGACGAACGGGACAGGTCCGATTGAACCTTGGCCGATGAAGAGGAACGACGGGATAAAACGTCCCGGTGCCGTCCCTCCTTCAATCGGCATGTTGTCGTAGATTGAAAAACCTTTCGTATACGTCAATTGGACCCCGTTGATGACGTACATGATGGCGAGCGTCGCGAGCAAATCCGGTAACCGAAACTTGATTGTCACGAGCGCGTTCAACAGTCCGACGAGCACGCCGAGGGCAATCGGGACGAGCAAAGCGACGAGCAGTTCTTGACTATGTAATACGAGACTCGACGCCGCACCGATTGTCGCGAGGCTCGCCGTTGAGCCGACCGATAAGTCGAACCCGCCGACGATGAGCGAGAACGTCACTCCGAGGGCGAGCAGCGAGACGATCGATACGGACTTGATGATGTCGCTGAAGTTCGCGTACGTCAAAAACTGGTCGTTCGTCACGCCGAAGACGGCGATGAGTGCGAGAATCGCGAACAACGTCCCGTATTGACCGATGCCGCTGAAGCGTTTCGTGCGTTGTTTGATGACGAGTTGGGCCATGTTAAACCCCTCCTTTCTGTTGCCAACGGCCGCGGTCGAGCCAAAGCGTCCGGTTGGCGATCAATTCTAGTTCATGCGGTTCACTCGACGTAAAGATGACAGTCTTTCCACTTTTCGCGAGGCGGGTGACGAGTTCATAAATATCCCGTTTCGCCGTCACGTCGACGCCTTTCGTCGGTTCGTCGAGCAGATAGACGTCCCGGTCCTCGAGGAGCCATTTGCTGAGGACAACTTTTTGTTGATTCCCCCCGCTCAGCTCTCGGACCGGTTGCCCGACCTGGTCGTATTTCACACGGAGCGAGGCCAAGACGCGCGTGACTGCGTTCGCCTTCCCTTCGATCGCGAGGACGTTCCGTTCAATCGAATCGTCGAGGAAGAGTCCCTGTTTCCGGCGTTCTTCCGGTACGAGGGCGAACCCGGACCGGACCGCCTGACGCGGTTCTCGAATCTTGATTGGTTTTCCGTCCAACGTCATCTGTTGTTCAACGCCGGAGAGACCGAATAGCGCCTCGATCAACTCCGTCTTCCCGCTCCCGGTAACACCGCCGATGCCGACGACTTCGCCTTTATACGCCGTGAACGGCAAACTCGTCCCGAACGCCGGTAACGTGAGCTCTGCCTGAATCCGCATCTCGGTTTCCGGAACGGCTTTCTCTACCGCTTCTGCCATGTCAGATCCGCTCAAATACGTATGGATATCCCGTTCTGACAACGCCTGAAACGGCCCTTCATAGGCGATACGGCCATCCCGGAGGAACGTCGTCGTCGTGGTGACGCGCGACAGTTCGTCCGACCGATGCGTGATGAGAAGAATGCCGACACCTTCCTCTGCGAGCGACTGCAATAACGTGAGCAGTGACGTCGCATCTTCCGTCGACAAGGCGGCCGTCGGTTCGTCGAGCAAGAGGTAGGCCGCATCACTCGCGAGCGCCCGGGCAATCAAGACACGTTGTTTGACGCTGAGCGGGAATCGTCCGACCGGTTCGGTCACGTCAATCTCTAGTCCGACACGTTCCAAGTAGGTGGCCGCTCGCTGTTTTAGTTCACGAGGACGAATCCGTTCGACCGCCTGCCACGGCACGACGTTTTCATAAATCGGTAAATCGAGATAGAGGGCGTCATCGACTTCTTGCGACACCGTGATGATCCCACGGCGTATCGCCTCGGCCGGTGTGAATGTGACCGGTGTCTCGTCGAGCTCGATCGTCCCGGATGTGGGGATGATGGCGCCACTCAACAGCTTCACGAGCGTGCTCTTCCCGGCCCCGTTCAACCCAAGCAAGCCATGAATCTCGCCACGGCGGAGCGTGAAGCTGACGTCGTCGAGCACCGTGACATCACCATAGCGTTTCGTGACGCGTTCAAGCCGTAACATCAGTCCGTCCCTTTCATCCAGTCCGACCAGGCCGCGTCTGATGCGCCCCAGTTCGGGACGTATTGACCGAGGTCGTCCATCGTTACTTTCTCGTCCGGCAAGACGTCGCGGTCGACGAGATATGGGTCGACCGAATGAATCGACGGCGTCTCTTCACCAGCTAATTTTTGATACGCGTAACGGACTTGAATCCGTCCGATTTCAGCCGGATCGGTCGCCGCCGTCACTTTCCACGGGCTACCGTCCTCTTGCATGAGCTGCAAATCTTCATCGCTCAAATCAATCCCATAGACGGCGATCTCATCGCGTCCGGCCTGTTTGATGGCACGGCTCGCACCCTTAGCGAACTCGTCCCACATCGCGAACACGGCATCAATCTCACCTTCCGGATACTTCTTCAAAATTGCTTCCATCTGGCTCTGTGTGTCGAGCGCCGTATTGTTCGTCGCCGAACCAAACTTGGCGACTTCTGTGATACCCGGGTAACGCTTCAAGAACGCATCATAAATCGTGTGGCGACGTTCCATCGGTGTGAAGCCACCAACCCAAATCGTGACGATTTTGCCTTCACCGTCCAAATCTTCGGCGAGTGCCTTGAGTGAACGCCAAGCGAGCGAATAGTCGTCTTGGTCGATGATGGTCACGCCTTCGTTCGTCAAATCGTTGTCGAACGCGACGACTTTGATGCCTTTATCGAGCGCGCGTTGGACCGGTTCTTTCAACGCATCGGCACGGCCATGGTCGATCAAGATGACATCGACGCCTTGCGTCGTCGCCGTATCGACATAGCTCGCCATCTTCGACAGGTCGTTGTCGGCGTTGTACACTTTCACGTTGCCGCCGAACGATTCGACTTGTTCCGTCACCCCGTTGATATACTGCGACGAGAACGTCCCGATCGACATCTGCATGATCAGGGCGACATCGATATCTTTCGGAAGTGTGGCATTCGAGACCGAGACGGGTTTCGTCTCCGGTGTCTTCTCAGCCGGCTTCGATGGGGCCGCTTGTTCGTTCGTGCAACCGACGAGCGCCAAGACGAATGTGAATAGTAAAATTAATAGTTTTTTAGACATGAATTGTTCCCCCTACATGATGTGTGATGGCAGTCTCTGTCGGCTCGAACACACCCGCCTCGGTGATGAGTCCGGTGATGAGGTCCGGTGGGGTGACGTCGAACGCCGGATTGAAGACGGTGATGCCGACGGGTGCCGTCGGTTGACCACCGATATGTGTCACTTCTGACGGGTTCCGCTCCTCGATTTCAATCGTGTCATCCGCCGTCAAATCGAACGTCGAATGCGGCGCCGCGACATAGAACGGAATGCCGTAATGTTTGGCAAGGACGGCGAGCTGCAACGTCCCAATTTTATTGGCGACGTGACCCGTCCGTGTGATACGGTCAGCTCCAACGATGATGGCGTCGACTCGTTTTGACTGAATCGTCCAAGCCGCCATATTGTCGGTGATGAGCGTCACGTCGATATCGGCCCGGTCGAGTTCCCAGACAGTGAGGCGTGCCCCTTGCAGGAGCGGCCGCGTCTCACAGGCGAAGACGTTGAAAGATACGCCCTGTTCTTTTCCGACGTAAAACGGCGCGAGCGCTGTGCCGTATCGCGATGTCGCGATGGCACCGGCGTTGCAGATTGTCAACACGTTCCCCCCGGCCGGCAACACCGTCAGCGCATGCTCGCCGATGGCCCGATATGTATCGACGTCCCGGTCGTACAAAGCGATGGCGCGGCGTTTGATTTCCTCGGCAATCGCCTCAAAGTCGTCCCCGACATTTAAATCAAGGAGCGATTCGATCACGTTTTGCAGATTGACCGCCGTCGGTCTTGTCGCAATCAAGCGGCGTCCAACGAGGTCGAGTCGACGGGTGAAGTCCGGGTCGTCGACTAACCGGCCTGCCTCTTTGGCGAGGACGAACGCCCCGAAGTAAGCGATGGCCGGGGCACCACGGACTTGGAGCGTCTCGATGGCATGTTCGGCCTGTTCGAGCGTCTCGATTGTCACGTAACGCTCTTCATGTGGTAACAACGTCTGATCCAATAGGATGAGTTCGTCCGTTTGCGAATTAAAGCGGATGTTTTGGACCGTCATACGCGCACCCCCGACAAAAGCGTCACCAAGTCGTCAATCGATTCGACGCTGTGGCGTTCTTTAATGAGCGCCGTCCCGAGGGCAAGCGCGTCACGTTTTCGTTCGAGCCGCGTCGCTTCCGGCAACGTCTCGAGATCGGCGACACCGGCGAGTCCGACGGCACGGCGAATGAGTTCGCAACCGGCATAGCCGATCGTGTCGCTGAAGATTGTCCGCAACAATTCGTCGACGAAACCGTCCGTATTGAACGGCTCGACAGCGCGCTCAAAGTTGGCCCGGAACGTCTTCTCGAACGTCTCCCACACCGTCAAGACGTCCGTGAAACGTTCGAAGCGTTTGAGCGGGTCATGGAACGTCGACAGCGTCAAATGGGCGATAATTTGGCCCAAATCAAAGCCGAACGGTCCGTAAAATGCGAACTCTGGATCGATGATTTTCGTCTCTTGTTGGGTCGCGAAGATGCTGCCTGTATGTAGGTCACCGTGCAGAAGCGCCTCATGTTTCGTGACAAATCCGACTTTCAGTTTCGTCACCTCGACCTTGAGCGCCTGGTCTTGCCAAAGGCGTTCGACATCTTCTCGAAGCGCCGCCTCGATGTTGTTCGACTCCGCGTCTTTGAACGGGTCGGTGAAGATGAGCTTCTCGGTGATGTCACACAGTTCCGGGTTGTAATAGTCACGTTCAATCCGCTTCTTCGCGATCGGGCCGGCCGCATAATCCGACGTCGCGAACAGCGTCTCGCCTAAAAATTCACCGACATGACGCGCGAGTTCCGGATAGCTCTCCCCTTTCAAATAACCGGTGCGGACAATCTCATAATCAGACAGATCTTCTAAAATCGTGTAGGCGAGCGTCCGGTCGCTACCGAGGACGTCCGGGACGAAACGCGGCGCCACGTTCGCAAACTCACGGAGTGCCAACTGTTCAATCCATGCCCGTTCGAGTGTAAGCGGCCAGCTCTCACCGACGACTTTAGCGTATGGGAGCGCCTGTTTGACGATTAGGCGCTGTTCGCCTTGGCGAATCCGAAACACGAGATTCAAATTGCCGTCCCCGATTTCCTCACACTCGGCGATTCCGTCTTGCAAGTATCCTAATTGACGGACGTGCTCGACAACAGACTGTTCTGTAAATGGTTGATATGACATGATGTTTTCCCCTTCCTGTACGTTGCCCACAAAAAAAGCCCCTTTCTCCGCGAGAAAGAGGCACAGCCAAAATGGTTGTTCCTCTCATCTGTCAGACATTCGTCTGGTGGATGTAGCACCGTGCCTAATGGTCGGTTGCTGCGGCGTCATCGGGCCAATTCCCTCTGCCAACTCGCGATAAGAGTGGTTTATTCGATTCGGTGAACTTATGTGATGAATATTACGGACTCGACGTCACAATTGTCAACGTCCTTTTCTCCGTGCCACTCGTCTTTTTTTGTGCATATATGGAAACAACTTCCCAAAATATTTTTTTTGGAAAAAAAGGAATTGACGACGTGACGAATCTGTGTAAAAATTCAATTAAATTTCACAACTTCAAATCACATTCTTATCAAGAGCAGACGGAGGGACGAGCCCGATGATGTCGCAGCAACCGACCAGAGATGGCACGGTGCTAATTCTTGCAGCGAAAGCTGAGAGATAAGAGTTCATTTTTTATGATGACCTCTTGCCTCGGCATGGGGTCATTTTTTGTTTGCCTGGAAGGAGGAACCATATGAGTATCACTGCCACATATGAAATCAAACGGACGGATGCGGTCGCAAGCATTGCCGACAAAATCGCCCTCGAGCTGACCGTCGGCACATGGACCGAGCTGCGTCATTTAGAGCAAGAGCAGTTACAGGCGTACCGGGGTGAGGTCGTATCGACCACCCATACGGAGACGACGAGCCGGTTCACGATCCGCTATCCGTTACATAATGTCAGCCCTGACTTTTCATCCATCTTGACGACGACGTTCGGGAAACTATCCCTCGACGATTCTATTCGGTTAATCGATTTGACGTTGCCCGAAACGCTCGCCCCTCATTTCAAAGGCGCCAAGTTCGGCGTCGACGGGATTCGCGAGTTGCTCGGTGTCCATGACCGTCCGCTCGTCATGAGCATCTTCAAAGGCGTCATCGGGCGTGACCTCGCGTTTCTCGAGCAGCAACTCCGCGATCAGTTCGCCGGCGGCATCGATATCGTCAAAGACGACGAGATTTTATACGACAATCCGCTCACGCCGTCGCTCGAACGGGCCCGGATCGGAGCGGCCGTCATTCAAGCGCACTTTGAGGCGACCGGGAAACGTGTCCTCTACGCCATCACGCTGAGCGGCCCTGTGTTCGGTCTTCGCGATCAGGCGCTCCGGCTGATCGAGGCCGGTGCGACGGCGCTCCTATTCAACGTCTATACGTACGGTCTTGACGCACTGCGCGAACTTGCGAACGACCCAGACATCCGTGTGCCGATTTTGGCCCACCCGGCCTTTGCCGGCGCCTTGACCGGGTCCATCAGTCATTCGCTCTTACTCGGTAAACTCCCACGTCTCGCCGGGGCCGATTTGACGCTCTTCCCGTCTCCATACGGTTCGCTCGCGACACCACGGGACGAGGCGTTCGCGATTCGTGACTTGAGCGCCGAACCGCATTGGTCGAAACCAATTTTACCGGTCCCGTCAGCCGGGATTCATCCGGGGCTTGTCGCCGATATCATTCGTGATTTCGGGACGGAGGTCGTCATCAACGCCGGCGGTGGCATTCATGGTCACCCGGACGGTGCAGCCGCCGGGGCCCGTGCTTTCCGCCAAGCCATCACTCACGTCCTCGGTCACACCGCAGGACAGACGGACGAACTCGATACCGCGTTAAAGGCGTGGGCGTCACGATGACGGTCCACATCCTGTGCGACTTCGATGGGACGATCACGGCGGAAGACAATATCATCGCGTTGATGAAAGCGTTCGCCCCGCCGGCTTGGGTCGAGTTGAAAGATGCGGTCCTCGAGCAACGGATTTCAATCCGCTCCGGCGTCGGTCAACTGTTTCAACTATTGCCGAGCGAGGCCGCCCCGGCTTACCACGATTATTTGTTGGAGCGGATCACGCTCCGCCAAGGGTTCCCATCATTTTTAGAACAGGTTCGGGCGCACGGTTGGAAGTTTGACGTCGTCAGCGGCGGGATGGACTTCTTCGTCCAGCCGGTCTTAGATGGTCACGTCGCCCCTGAGCATATCTACTGTAACGTCGCCGACTTCTCCGACGAGACGGTAACCGTCACGTGGCCGCACGCTTGTGACGAACAGTGTACGAACGATTGCGGCTGTTGCAAGCCGACGATTGCCCGCCGTATCGTCAATCCGAGTGACCGTTTAATCATCATCGGCGACTCGGTGACCGACTTCGAGGTCGCGAAGCGTGCCGACTTCGTCTACGCCCGGGGTCAACTCATCACGCTCTGCGAAGACGCAGGCATCCGTTACGCCCCGTTCGAGACGTTCGACGACATCACCCATCACTTGAAGGAGGTGCCCGTATGAGCCTTACGGCACGTTGGCTTGAACTGGCCGAGATTAAAGACGAACTCGCCGCCCGCGACTGGTTCCCCGGAACGAGTGGGAATTTGGCGATTCGCGTCTCTGACGACCCGCTCGAATTTCTCGTCACGGCGAGTGGACGCGATAAACGGAAACGAACGCCAGACGACTTTGTTCATGTCGATGCGGGCGGACGCTTAATCGGCGAACAGACAGGAAAACCATCCGCCGAGACGCTGCTACATGTCGAAGTGTTCAATCGGACGGATGCGACGTGTTCGCTCCATGTCCATACGGTCGACAATAATGTCATCTCCGAGCTCCATGCCGCTACCGGCGAAGTCGTCTTCACCGGTCAAGAAATCATCAAAGCGCTCGGCTTCTGGGACGAGGATGCGGTCGTCCGCGTACCGATTATCGAGAACCATGCGGACATTCCGACTCTTGCGGCCGCTTTCGCCCCTCACATTCACGCAAACGCCGGTGCCGTCCTCATTCGCAATCACGGCATCACCGTCTGGGGCGAGACCCCGGCCGCGGCCAAACGCTATTTAGAGGCTTACGAGTTCTTGTTCAGCTATACATTAAAACTACGCGCCCTAGGCGTCCATTCATAAGGAGGAACCAACCATGGCAACTGTCTATTTCCAACAAACCGAAGAGCGTTACGTCGATCAAACTGAAGTGAGCGCCTTTTTAGAGTCTCGCGGGATTTTATATGAGCAGTGGGACATCACGAAGCTACCGGAAAACCTGCAAGAGAACTATCAGTTGACGGACGAGGACAAACAAGCGATCTTGTCGACGTTCCGTGACGAGATTCGTGATGTATCGGAGCGCCGCGGCTATGAGACGGCAGACGTCATCTCATTGTCAGACGCGACGCCGAACTTGGACGAATTGCTCGTCAACTTCCAAAAGGAGCACCATCATACGGATGACGAGGTCCGCTTCATCGTCAGCGGCCATGGCATCTTCGCCATCGATGACGCCGAGCGTGGCTACTTCAACATCGAGCTCAACCCCGGCGACCTCATCTCGGTGCCGGTGAACACGCGCCACTACTTCACGCTCCAAGACGACCGCAAAGTCGTCGCCGTCCGCATCTTCGTGACGACAGAGGGCTGGGTGCCGATTTACGAGAAACAAGACGTGACCGCATGAAAAATGGTCTCTCGCTCAAAGGCGAGAGACCATTTTTTTAATGTTTGGCAGCGGCTGTCGGTTTTGAAGAGAACCAACCCCATACCGCGATCCCGACCATGACCGACCAGAAGAACACGGTCCACGCCGTCGAGTGGACGAAGCCGTCCGGAAGACCCATGAACGCGAACGGTGTACCGGCAATCAATTCCTTGAAGCCAGGGTGTTCAAGGACGAGCACCGTCAACTTCACACCGACCCAGCCGACGATGATGAAGGCGGCTGTCTCAAGTGTCGGACGTTGATGCAACAGCTTGACGAAAATTCGAGCAGCGAAACGCATCAAGATGACCCCGATGAGTCCACCTGTCAAGACGACGAAGAACTGACCAGAGTCGATCCCACCGATTTCACCGAGACCGAGCGGCGGCAAGCTGACCGCGAGCGCGACCGCTGCGAGAATTGAATCGACCGCGAAGGCGATATCAGCAAACTCGACTTTCGCAACCGTCAACCAGAACTCTTTCTTCGTGACCGGCTTCTCTGTGACAGCCGTCTCTTCTTTCGCCTCAGCAGCGAGATCTTGTTTCGGCTCCGTTTTACGAGCCTTATAGGTCATATACAGATGTCGTGCGCTCATTCCGATCAAGTAAAGCGCACCGAGCGCCTGGACTTGCCAGACGTTGATCAAGAATGAGATCAAGAACAAGGCGATGAAGCGGAAAACGAACGCTCCAAGTAATCCGTAAAATAGTGCCTTCTTCTGTTCTGTCCGCGGCAAGTGCTTGACCATGACCGCCAAGACGAGCGCGTTGTCTGCAGAAAGTAGCCCCTCGAGACCGACGAGTACGACGATGATCCAGGCGTACTGCAGAATTAACTGCCAATCCATTAAAAACATCCCCTTTTTTGTTGTGTTCCTTCATATTTAACAGTGATCTATTTTTTAAGTTCACAGGAACATTTTATTCCCGATTCATATCGAAATCAATCTTCTTTTCTTCAATTGCTGAAGTTTTTTTATTTATGAGGACATGCAAAGTGTTACTTCTACTGTTATTTTGCGATGATTTTAACCGTTATCTTGCACTTAAAAGTGTGTGTTAGGTGACGAACGTTCGTAAAATGATTTGACACATTTACGAACGCTTGATAGATATGAAACCTATTCTTAAGACTTTAACTTAGGGACTTTTCCAGACCGATGCAAGCGATTGAATGCCCTTCCGAATTTCTCCAACACTCAAAGCCCCGTATCCGATAATCACTCGGTCGGTGGATTTGGTTTCTTGATACATATGGGATACGGCATCAACTGCAATGCCAAGCGAATGCGCCCTTGCAATTGCTTCTCGTTCCGTTAAGAAGGCAGGTAATTGGACAATGATATGCAATCCAGCCTCATCTCCTCTAACAGAAAAATCTTCTCCTAAAAATTCATCTATCGCTTCAATCAAGCACTTTCTCTTTGAGCGGTAAAGGGTTCGCATTTTGGCGATGTGCTTCTCATATCTACCTGTCTTAATGAATTCTGCAACAACTAACTGATCGATTTTGGAAACAGTGGATTTCTGCAGTGCATGGAATGCTTCATATTCTTTCACTAAAGATAAGGGGAGGACAAGATAACTGATTCGAATAGAAGGCAGTAAGGTTTTTGAGAACGTACCAAAATAAATAACTTGATTTAAAGAGTCTAAATGAGCCAACGTTGGAATGGAGGCTCCTCGGTAACGGAATTCCGAATCATAATCATCTTCCACGATGTAACTGGAAGAAGCTTTTGCCCATGTCAACAACTCAAGGCGCCTGTTGATCGACATTATGGTGCCAAGTGGATATTGGTGAGCTGGAGTTGTATAAAGAAGTGTCACTGGCTGTTTCGGTACGGTACAGCCTTCAGAATCCAACCTTAGAGGTAAAACAGGTATGTTTAATTGGTGAAAAACCGCATTTGCCCGAATAAAGCCAGGTTCCTCGATTCCTACTTTAGAAGGAATGAGGAATTGACACAGACAACTTAATTGTTGTTGAGTACCACTGAAAACATAAATTTGTTTTGCATGGCAATGCAATCCTCGGGATCGGCGCAAATAGTTTGCAATTTCGTTCCGTAATTCCGGTTCCCCTTGCCAAGCACCATTCGCAATATGGGCAGGAGCCAGAAAATTTTGATACAGGCGGTTCCAAATTTTGTATGGAAATTCTGTTGGATCAACTTGTCCGTTTCTAAAATTTAAGGACTCTTCTTTTATCGTTGGCAGTAATTCTTCTTTTTGAAGGGCAGCTTTTTCTTGGAAGGGGACTTCAATCTCCCCTATAAAATAACCTTGTCTCTCTGTTGAATACAGGTAACCTTCACTCAGTAATTGGGCATATGCTTCCTGTACGGTAAATACACTGACATTCAATTGATTGGCTAATTCGCGTTTAGAGGGCATTCTTGAATGCGCTTTTAACTGTTGTTGTAGAATGAGCTGTTTGATGTGTTCATAAATGGCCATATATTTTGTGGTTCCCGATGGAAACGTTACTTGCAGTTCCACTCCAAACACTCCTTGGTATGTAAATTTTACTCCGAATTGGTTATGTTAAGCATACCAGAAATGAAGTGTAATGATAGAAAGGAGTGAGGGAAATGAAAACCTTAGAGAATGAAGTTGTCAAGCTAGTGCCGATGGAAATCAGTCATATAGAAGGAATCTGGGACGCAGCGAATAACCATGAAATTTGGGAACATATGTCGGTGGATTTGACGGACAAAAGGAACGTTGAACAATATGTACAAGACGCTCAAAAAAAGAGAGCAGCTGGAACAGAGTTTGCTTTTGTGATTGTAGATATCGAGACAAAGAAGATCATTGGGGCCACCTGGTTTCTCGACATTTCCATGCCACACAAAAGACTAGAGATTGGTTCAACTTGGCTAAATCCCAAAAGTTGGCGAACGAACATCAACACCAATTGCAAGTTTTTACTGTTGACGTATTGTTTTGAAGAACTGGGATTGAATCGCGTTCAAATCAAGACAGGTCATGAAAACATCCGTTCACAACGCGCCATTGAAAGAATCGGAGCCATTAAAGAAGGGATTTTAAGGAACCACATGATTCGCAAAGAAGGAACAATTCGACATACCGTCATGTATAGTGTGACAAAAGAGGATTGGCCACAAGTCAAAGAACGCTTCCACAATATACTAATAGATTAATAATTTATACCATATCTGTATTTGAGACCTATTTCAGTTTTGAGTTTGTAATCTAAGGATAAGGCGACCTATAAAGAGTAGTTTACATATCACGAGATTATCAGCAGTTCTCTAAAAACCAACAAAAAAAGGAAGAGGAGAAGCTTTATAACCAGCTTTTCCTCTTCCTTTTTTCTCTAACATTACTTAGGATTCAATGCTTTATTGATGAATTGGTATAGCTCGCCATCTATTCCATGTTGCAGTTCGTTCCCTGGGTTTTCAGCGTGGAAACGCTCGGCTTGCTTACGGAAAGCCATATCGCCTTCGGAAAAGACATTCACGATGTCGTTCCATTTTTTCGCTAAATGCTGTACTTTTTCATCGGCGGGAGAAGTGCCTTTATCTTTTTCCAAACGAATTTCCATGATAAGAGCTTCAAATTCTTGTTCTGTACGCTTCAAGAACTGTTTGTCCGCATTTTCATAGCTGCTTTCCATGGTATCCAATTGCTGCTTCGAAAAGTATTTTTCCTTATTCATTTTCAGCGCCTCCATTAATTTAGTAAGTTCTGAAATCGAGAGGGTCCGATTGCTGTGTGCAGCCGATAACGCATTTTCCAACTCCGCTACTAGTTTTTGCTGAACCTCTATCTCTTCTTTGACTCGAGAAATTTGGGTTTGCAAAATCTCCGCAACGGTTTGTTCCTCCGGATTAGACAACAGAAGTTGTATTTCTTCTAACGACATTCCCATCTGCTTTAAGGACAAAATGGGCTGAAGACGGACCAAATCTGCTTTCGTGTAAAGCCGATGCCCTGACTCCGTATACTGAGAAGGTGAAAATAAACAGATTTGATCGTAATAGCGTAAAGTTCGAATCGTTAAACCCGCCAATTCTGCAACTTCTCCGACTTTCCAATATTCCTTCATTCGCTTAGCCTCCATTTAACAACATTTCTATTCACCAACTAAAAACGAGAAATTCGAAGTTAGAGGAGTTGCTCCATCTCCTTTTGCTCAAACGTATAGGTTTTCCCGCAAATATGGCAAAAAGCTTCAATGCCTTCATTTTGATCCATGCTCCGTTTGATCTCCTCTTCACTCAAGGAATAAAGCATGCCATAAAACATTTCTTTGCTGCATCCGCAGAAAAATTGACTGGAGCTATGGCCGATAATTTTTGCATCCCCAAACAACTGGGTTAACGCTTCTTCGCTGTCACTCGCTTCTTCAGCGTTTAGTTTACTGAAAATATCTGGATTGGCTTTTACAATCATTTTCACTTCTGAAAGCAATTGTGGTGGTGCACCGGGAAGAAGTTGTGCATACAGTGCATGACTGGAAAGAAGGGAAGCTTCATTATCCAACTGAATGTCGGAATAAAGATAGGTCGGCGTCTGATCACTCTGCACAAAATAGTTGGCGATATCATCCGTGATATGTTGATTTGGCATATCGGTAATGCTGGTGAATTGATTCATCTCAGAACCCTTTATGACACGGATCATCCCAGAAGGTCCGATCAAATCTTGCATCGACTTTTCTTCTGTATCAGAAGATCTCAAAAGTTCATCGTTCAAGTATCCTCTGACATTTCCATTCGCTTCGGCTTCCGCAAAAATCTTATGGTGAGGGTTACTCAACGTTACCTGGATGCTCATGCGCTGGTTCCCTTTGAGCGTGCCAGAGAGTATGCTCATCGCTGATACCGTTTTACCCAACATGAGTTTAAGAGATTCAGGAAGTTCCTGGTTTAAGGCAAAGATGTCTCGAAGCAGCTGGGTATTATCAATAAAATATAAACGTATCTGCTCTTCGTAGATCAATGCCTTAACAATGGTATTTTCCACAATAATTCCTCCTTTTACAAAAGTAAGCTAGTTTCACTATAAGACATTACCTTACGTAAGGTTCAAGGGGTAAATACCATTTTTACAATATTTCTTTTTTAGTTAACATATGAGAGATTATTGGAAGCTTTTATAAAAGAGTTTATATTTTTAAAAACCAGTTTCTTTTTTTAAGGTTACTGGTTTTTTAAAATTCTATTCAAAATTACTACTACTCTATTATTACTTACTTCTATAACCCATATAAAACTACTGATAGTTTTATATTGTAGGACGGTTTGTCAAATAAAACGCAAAATATAATTTGAAGTAACAATGCAAAGCACGTTCAAAGCATGTTCAGAGAGCAAAATGGTACCCGGTCGATGTACATTTCGTGATAAAATCCTAACAAGAACGAGTGGCAGTCATTTGCCCTCTCAAAAAAGGAGAATCCGATTATGTCTACAAGCCATGTCGCTTTACCTACTAAAGCAGAACGACATAAATTATTCGGTTCGGTCCCGCCCATCAAAGGCACGAAACCAACTGAAAAAGATAAAATGGTCGATCTACAAAACACACCAAAAAACTTCTTGTTCGCGCTTGACAGCGTCGGCATCTCAAACGTCAAACACCCAGTCAACATCGAGACGCCAGACGGCATCCAAGCGACGGTCGCCACGTTCGAGTTGACGACTTCGCTCGTCCAAGACCGTAAAGGCATCAACATGTCACGTCTGACAGAACAGCTCGACGCGTACCACACGCAAGGCTGGACGTTATCGAACCGCTCGCTCATCGAGTTCGCGCAAGAACTCGCCGAGCGCATGGAACAGACGGAAGGTCAATTGACGGTCCGTTACCCATGGTTCTTCAGCCGGAAAGCCCCGGCCACAGGTCTCAGCGGTCTCATGAATGCGGACGTCATGCACAACGTGACGTACAACCTCGAGACAGGGATGGCAAGCGTGACGGTTGGTCTCGTCATCAACGTGACAACGCTCTGCCCATGCTCGAAAGAAATCAGCGAGTACAGCGCCCACAACCAACGCGGCTACATCACGATTGAAGCCGGTCTCGATGAAGCATCGCTCGACGGTTTCGACTGGCGTCTCGCGCTTCTTGAGGCAGCTGAGTCGAACGCATCGGCCCCGCTTCACCCTGTCTTGAAACGTCCGGATGAGAAGCGTGCCACGGAAATCGCCTACGAGAACCCGCGTTTCGTCGAAGACATGGTCCGCTTGATCGCGGCTGACTTGTATGAAATGAAACAAGTCGTCAACTTCTTCGTCGAATGCCGCAACGAAGAGTCGATTCATCAGCACGATGCGATTGCCTCAATCACATTCGATAAGCGCGATAACTAAAAACGAGTGAAGCCTGTGCGGGCTTCACTCATTTTTTATAGACTTTGGACGAGCTGAATCGTCAACATCATGACGATGACGATGAGCCAGACAGCCCAGACGAGCCTCCATTTATCGCCATCGACTCGTTTGACGAACGTATAGACGGTCAAATAGAGTGCGATTAACAGCGGGATGACGACCCATGGATTGTCGAGCATCACGCCTCGATATCGCCGTCCCACGCGAGCATGCCGCCTTCGACGTTGACGACCTTATAGCCTTCCGACTCCAAATAGTCGCATGCCGTCACACTGCGGCCGCCTGAGCGGCAGATGACGTGATAAACGTTATCTTTCGCGAGCTTGTCCGTGACACCAGGAAATTCAGACAGCGGATAGAGCGGCACGTGCGGGATATGGCCCGCGTCGTACTCGTCTTGTTCGCGCACGTCAATGATATGGAGCGTTTCGCCGTTCTCAAGCTTTTCACGTAATTCAGTTGCATGGATGTTTTGCATGGTAGTTCCCCCTTAATAGTGTTGTCCCCTACTAGTTTACCTCAGTTTTCGATCAAGCAAACTCCAATTGATTGTCGTGTTTTCATCACAATAGAAGCCTTCGAGTTCGCACCGCTCGACCACCTGCTCGACCCAAGCTCGGCTGCCACAAATCAACGTGAAATGGCTATCCCAAGGCGGTACGATGAGCCAATCATGTTGATGTCCGAAGAACGTCCGATGCCGCATCCCCCACGTATCGGAGGTTAGCGTCTCCCGAATGTTGATGAGATGCCGTTCCGTGCAGAACTCGTCTCCGCTCCACATCCACTCTTCTCCCATCCCAAGAAGTGCTCGTAACACCTGATTCTCTAAAAGATTCGACAGCTCTCCTTCGCCTGGTGGAAGTACGTTCTCGCGATTGCAAAATTCGATGATTCGATTCGCACCTTCTTGATCTTCGGCATGCGGTTTCAGCGCCGCAATCATCGTCCGGAGCGCGTGATCGATGCGTTTGATGTCATCGAAATCAAGTCGGCGACACATATCTGCCCATGTGATGGCCCGAAATTGCTGTTCGACCTCGTTTTTATCCAACTCGACATAACGGTCAACCGCGGTCGGGTCGTCTTTCGGGATCAGAAACGGATGAAACACGACGAATACTGTTTCGAACACCCCTTTGTAATACGTTTTGATCGGATAATCATCCCCGCCACCGAACATGGCGTACCGATGCCCTTCCGGCAATGTGATGATGCCTTCCTCTTCATCCATTTCCTCGCCCCCTTTCCAATAGTTTACAATGTGACCACAAAAAAAGCATCCTCCGCTCAGGAAGGATGCTTGCGACTTACGCTTCGTTACGCTCGTCGATGGCTTGTGCCGCTGTGATGAGCGTCAATTTGTAGACGTCCTCTTCGTTACAGCCGCGCGACAAGTCGTTGACCGGCTTGTTGAGACCTTGAAGGATCGGTCCGATCGCTTCGAATCCACCGAAACGTTGAACCATCTTGTAGCCGATGTTTCCGGCTTCGAGGCTTGGGAAGACGAACACGTTCGCATTTCCGGCTACTTCAGAGCCTGGTGCTTTCTTCGCCGCCACGCTCGGGACGAAGGCTGCATCGAATTGAAGTTCGCCGTCGATTGGAAGGTTTGGTGCCTTCTCTTTGGCGAGACGTGTCGCTTCGATGACTTTTTCTGTCTCTGGCGATTTCGCTGAGCCTTTTGTCGAGAAGCTGAGAAGCGCGACTTGCGGCTCGATGCCGAACGTCTTCGCTGTCAACGCTGACAAGTAGGCGTTTTCGGCGAGGTCAGCCGCGTCCGGTGCGATGTTGATCGCGCAGTCCGAGAAGACGTACTGCTCGTCGTCACGTACCATGATGAAGACGCCTGACGTCTTTTTGATGCCTGTTTGCATCTTGATGATTTGAAGGGCCGGACGGACCGTGTCGGCTGTCGCGTGCATCGCGCCTGAGACGAGACCTTCTGCTTTTCCTGTGTGGACGAGCATCGTACCGAAGTAGTTCACGTCTGAAGACAACAATTCACGTGCCTGTTCCGGTGTCGCTTTACCTTTACGGCGTTCGACGAACGACTCGACGAGTGTGTCGATGTCTTCGTACGTCGCTGGGTCGTATTGCATCAAACCTGAGATGTCCAAGCCGTGCTTCGAAGCGACCGCTTCGAGTTCAGCTTTTGGTCCGATGACGATCGGTTCAACCATGCCATCATTTTTCAAACGGACAGCGGCACCGAGGACGCGCTCATCGATCCCTTCTGGGAAGACGATGGTCGGGCGAATCGGGCTGACTTTTTGTTTCAACGTGTCAAATAGTTTCATAGTGAATGAACTCCTTTTCGATTAGAAGAAATCGGATTTTTTCTCTCTCGGACGCTCTCGTCCATATGCGAGTTTTATTATACACAGTACGATTTTTAAAATAAACTATTCTGCCCATTTCGTCATAAATCGCTTGAAATCAATCATTATATGAATAGAACAGTTTACCATTTCCGACTGATACAGCCCATCGTGAAGCCGTTTTCAAAAATCTTGCTCCCTATCTCTTTACCCCGCCCGGAGTGTGACTATCCTCACGGCGGCGTCAAATTTGCCAGACGGTCAAACGTGTATGGTAAAATAGTCAGCGAAGCCTAGTCTCGAAAGGAGTTTTTTTAATGTCAGAACGTCCAGCACCGACAACCGAAACGCAACACGCAGCCGCCACGTTAGACGGTTGGTATACGCTCCATGATTTCCGCTCCATCGATTGGACTCGTTTAAAAGCAGTCGACCCAACCGCCCGTCAAGAAATGATTGACGAGTTCGTCGCCTTCCTCGGCTCACTCGAAGAGGTCGAGACACGCGGTGAAGGAAGCCATGCCTTTTACTCGATCCTTGGTCAAAAGGCGGACGTCGTCTTGATGGTCCTTCGTCCGACGTTCAAAGAGCTCGAGCAAGTCGAACTCGCTCTTCGGAAGACGAAATTGTACGATTACATGATTCCAAGCTATTCATACGTGTCTGTCATCGAACTCGGCATGTACCGTGGTTCAGGAGACGGTGACCCGTACGAGAACCCTCACATTCGGGCCCGCCTCTATCCGACACTCCCGAAAGCGGCCCACATCTGCTTCTACCCGATGAGCAAGGCTCGTCGCGACGGGGACAACTGGTACACGTTGTCGATGGATGAGCGCAAAGACCTCATGTATCGCCACAGCATGATCGGCCGCAGCTACGCCGGCAAGATTCAACAGTTCATCGGCGGTTCGACCGGTTTTGACGGTTGGGAGTGGGGCGTCACCTTGTTTGCGGAAGACTCGCTCCAATTCAAAAAGATCGTCTATGAGATGCGTTTTGATGAAGTCAGTGCCAAATATGGCGAGTTCGGCGACTTTTATGTCGGGAACATCCTTCCAAAAGAAGAACTCGGCACATTCCTCGGGTAATCGAGGTTTACGCTATCATGCCCTCGGGAATCCTTGTTGTAGAAGCAACATAACAATGATCAATGAGGTGAACAACGATGCGCGTGTTCAAGGAATCAGATCGAGACACGGCGAAACGTTTAGATTCGTTCATCGAACGAATGGCACCGACGGCAGAACTAGTCCAACTTCGATTTGAACAGCAATTACAACATACACAGCGAAAGGGTCAGGCAAAAGCCTGACCCTTTCTTCTGTCTTTATTTAGTCGTGACCGTCAAGGCGTCCCCGAGGAATGTCGCGAGTTCGAGCATACCGTACTGCCCTGCTTTCGCTTCGGCGTCCGAGTTGTAGTTCGTGTTCGTGTTGACGTCATACGCGTACACGTTTCCATCCTCGTCTTCGATGATTTCAATTCCAGCAACGGCAATGTGATTGTTCTTCAGAAACGCCTCTAGCTGCTTGATAATCGGGTCGTCGAAACCAGAGACGATCTCGAACTTCGCCGGTGGCGTCTCGCCGACCGGGCAAAACTGGTCTTCAATCGAGCAGGCGTCGGCCGGGCAGAGTTCGAAGCCGTCTGACGTATCGACTCGTACCGCGTAAACGAACTTGCCCCCGATGAACTCACAGCGTGTGATGAACGGTTTCGGTGCCTCGATATATTGTTGGATGAGCGTAATCCCGTCAATCGATTCCTCGAACGTCGGTCCGTTCACGTATGCCTTCAACGCATCAACGGAATGAAACAACTGAACCCCGAGCCCTTTACCGGCCCGGTTGTGTTTCGTGATGAACGGCGTCATCCCGAGCTTCTCGGCCGCCTCGATGATTTGGGCTTTCCCGACGGCCGCAATCGTCTTCGGCACCCGAATTCCCTCTTGGCGGAGCGCCGTATACTGATTGACCTTGCTCACTTCGAGCCGAATCGCGCGTGTGCCGTTGAAGACGGTCCGTCCGTTCGCCTCGAGCCAAGCGAGCACACCTTCTGTCAACTCCGGCGCGTACCGGTGCCCCCGTGTGTGCGACGAGGCACTCATCCGGTTATAGAAGACGCCCTCTGGCGGCTCGGCCGCGATGTCGATGATGCCTTGATCGAGATGCCACAGCTCATATGGAAGTGATAATTCCTCGAGTCGTCGGACGAGATGGTCCGTCCATTCGTTGTTTTCGTGGAGTACGTGAATTTTGGCCATGTGAATCCCCCTTTTGATTGTCCTTACTTTACCATATCCATATCCGATTATTCCAATCTGCATAATCGACAGTGCGTTGATTCTTACTTCATAACCATTTCATGGTATAATGAACTTAATAATACAATGCGACTATTAACGTGAAGAAGGAAGTGATGTGTTTGACCGCACCGATTTTGAGTACCGATTTTTTGATTCTTTTATTTGGTCTGCTCCTTGTCGCCGGCGTGTTAGCCACACGCGTATCGACGCGTTTCGGCTTACCTGCCCTGATTTTGTTTATGGGCATCGGCATGCTGATGGGCAGCGATATTACCGGGCTGATTTTCTTCGATGACACCAACCTCGCTCAAATGATTGGGGTCGCGGCCCTCGTCGTCATCTTGTTCGAAGGTGGCTTACAGACGAAATGGTCGTCGATCCGGAGCGTGCTCGCCCCGTCCGCTTCACTCGCCACGATTGGTGTGCTGTTGACGACCGGGCTCATCGCTGTGGCCGTTCGTTTCGTATTTGGCTTCGACTGGGTGGAATCCTTCCTATTTGGCGCCATTATCGGCTCTACTGACGCGGCTGCTGTTTTCGCCGCCTTCAAAGGAAAGAATATCTCACCGAAAGTTGGTTCGACACTCGAAGCAGAGTCCGGCACGAATGACCCGATGGCGATGTTCTTGACGATTCTCGCCCTCGACTTCATGTTAAAACCCGACACGACGATTTGGGACGGTATTTGGATGTTCATCCTGCAAATCATTGTCGGCGCGTTCGTCGGTTACATGCTCGGAAACTTGTCCCGACTCATGCTCAACCATTTGCGTCTCGAGTCGAGTGGTCTGCACGCCGTCCTCATGATTTCGATGGCCTTTATGACGTATGGGGTCGCTGCTTACTTTGCCGGTAGCGGACTACTTGCCGTCTATCTCGCCGCGATGATTGTTGGGAATGCGCACACGGCCCATGAAGTGACAATCGTTCAATTCTCTGAGGCTTTGGCCTGGATCATGCAAATCATCATGTTCGTCATCCTCGGTCTGCTTGTCTTCCCGAGACAGTTGCTTGACCCCGAGCTCATCTGGAAAGGGTTATTGATTTCATTCATCCTGATGTTCATCGCCCGGCCGATTGCCGTCTATTTATCGACAATCAAGATGCAGTTTACCCACAAAGAAAAACTGTTTATCTCGTGGGCCGGACTGAAAGGCGCCGTGCCGATTGTCCTCGCTACGTTCCCGCTCATCGCAGGCATCGACAACGCCCAATTGATTTTCAACGCCGTCTTCTTCGTCGTCGTGACGAGTGCCTTGATTCAAGGAACGACATTAACACCGCTCGCGGCGAAACTCGATTTGCTCGGACCGGATAAAATTCGATCGCCCTATACGATCGCACTCGTCTCGAGCAAGCAATCGCAACATCAGCTCGTCCCTTACGTGGCGACCGAAGAATCATCAATGATTGGAAAAACGCTCGCCGATATCACCTTGCCACCGAACACGGTCGTGAATGCAATCGTCCGTCAAGACTATCTCATCCCGCCGACGGGCCAGACGAAAATCGAGCCAGGCGACTTGTTATACGTCCTCGCCTCGACGTATCGCCACGACCAACTCGACCGCAAGTTCGGGGAAGACGGGTTAGAACGCGTCGAATTGTGACCCTCTTTTCTTCATTGAACTGTCACGTCAATTACGTTTATCCTTAGCTAAAAACGGACAGAGTAAAAGTGACAACACTTCTACTCTGTCCGTTTTTTGAAGGGGGAATTTGTATGTTCGATTTGACGCCATTCCGGAAGAATGAGCTCGAGCGATTGCGCAAAGATTTGTTCGGCGACGTCTTTGATCGGATGAATCAACTGTTCGATCCGAAAGACGGCGCGACGTCGTTCCTCGACTCGTTCAAACTCGACGTCCGGGACCAGGACGGCCAATACGTCATCGAGGCCGAGATGCCAGGTATCAAAAAAGATAACATTCACATCCGCTACGACAAAGACTATCTCATCCTCTCGGTCGACCAACGTGAAGAGAGGGAAGAAGACAAAGACTACGTCTATCGGGAACGCCGCGTCACATCGATGCAACGTTCACTCTATCTACCGAACGTGAAAGAAGATGCCATCAAAGCGAAACTGTCAGACGGCGTGCTCCACTTGACCGTACCGAAAGCCGATGACGGCTCGAGCACCCGCACCATTGAAATCGAAGAATAAATAAGGATCGTGCCGAGGCACGACCCTTATTTTTTTGCGTTGACCGTCCGCGCCGATGCAATCAACGTGGCCACGTCCTGTTCACGTCCCGCATGGAGCGCCTCGACGATGAAACTACCGACGACGACCCCGTCACAGGCTGATCCGAGCGTCCGGACCTGATCGGTGCGATGGACACCAAAACCGGCGAGCACCGGTACGGGCGAACGTGCCGTCAACGAACGCAAGTGCTCGAGTAACTCATCCGGGAACACGTCCGTCTTCCCAGTCGTCCCTTTGAGCGTCACCGCATAGACGAATCCTTCCGCCTGATCCAGAATCGTGTCGATGCGGGTCTGACTGCTCGTCAACGTGACGAGCGGTACGACCGCGACTCCGTGACGATCGATGCCAGCGAACAAATCGAGGCTCTCTTCAAACGGCAAATCGGGAATGATGACGCCACTGACCCCAGACGCTGCCGCCCGCTCGAAGAAACGCTCGACCCCGAACCGGAACACCGGATTCAAGTACGTCATCAAGACGATCGGCACCGAAAAACGACCCGTTCCTTCTATTAAATGGTCCAACACGTCCGTCAACGTCACACCTTGTTCGAGGGCGCGCATTCCAGCCGCCTCGATGATGGGACCGTCTGCCACCGGATCCGAGAATGGAATTCCGAGTTCGATGGCCGTCGCTCCCATCGCTTCTAGCCGTTCAATCGTCGGAATCAAGTGATCGAGTCCGCCGTCCCCGGCCATGATGTACGGGACGAACGCCGTCCCTTCACTCCGCTGTCGAATCGCTTCATCTAATCTCATCATTGAGTCACCCTTTCTCGAATCGTATGAACATCCTTATCCCCGCGACCAGATAGACAGATGACGAGCACGTCGTCCTCGTCCATCGTTTGGGCGAGCGTTTCCGCATAAGCGAGCGCATGCGATGACTCAAGTGCCGGAATAATCCCTTCTTGGCGGCTGAGCGACATGCAGGCCGCAAGTGCGTCTTCGTCCGTTACCGCCGCGTAGCGAACCCGCTCAATGTCTTTTAAGAAGCTGTGCTCTGGTCCGACACCCGGATAATCGAGCCCGGCCGAGACCGAGTGTGCTTCCTGGATTTGTCCGGCCGCGTCTTGCAAGACGTACATGAGCGACCCGTGGAGCACCCCGACCTCACCTTTCGTGAGCGTCGCCGCATGCTTGTCCGTATCGACGCCACTCCCTGCTGCCTCGACACCGTATAAGGCGACCGTTTCATCATTCAAGAACGGGTAGAACATGCCCATCGCGTTGCTCCCGCCACCGACACAAGCGACGACCGCGTCAGGGAGACGACCTGTCTTCTCGAGTACTTGGCGACGCGTCTCCGTCCCGATGACGCTTTGGAAATCGCGGACCATCGTCGGGAACGGGTGCGGTCCGAGCACCGACCCCATCACGTAATGCGTGTCATCGACGTGTTTGACCCAGTAACGGAGCGCCTCGTTGACGGCATCTTTCAGCGTTCGGCTCCCCGACTTGACGGGAACGACGGTCGCACCGAGTAGCTCCATCCGAAACACGTTCAATTCTTGACGTTCGACGTCGACCTCACCCATGAAAATCGTACATTCGAGATTGAGGAGCGCACATACCGTCGCCGTGGCGACACCATGCTGCCCGGCCCCTGTCTCGGCGACGACTTTTCGTTTGCCCATTCGTTTGGCGAGGAGTGCCTGACCGATTGTGTTGTTGATTTTATGAGCACCGGTATGGTTCAAATCTTCTCGTTTTAAATAGACGTTCGTCCCAAGACGGCGACTCATGTTCTCCGCATAATAGAGTGGCGTTTCCCGTCCTACATACTCACTGAGGAGATCGTTGAAGCGTTCCTGGAACTCAGGGTCTTGTTTCGCTTCCTCGTACGCCACTTCGAGCTCTTCGACCGCTTGCATGAGCGTCTCCGGTATATATTTCCCTCCATAGGGGCCGAACTTTCCGTTCACTGGTTGTGTATACATGATGCTTCCTCCTTGGCGCGTCGGATGAACGCGCGAATCTTATCGTGATCTTTCTGTCCGTTCGTTTCCACACCGCTCGAGACATCGACACCGTCCGGTCGCATGGCGCGAATCGCCGCACCGACATTGTCGATGTTCAATCCACCGGCGAGCCAAAACGTCTGCTGCGGCCGTTCGAGCTTCGCCCAATCGAGCGCCTGCCCACTGCCCGGTGTCGGTGCGTCGAGTAAAATGACGTCGGCCTCTGACTGGTGATCCGCTTCGATGATCGGGAGACCGAACTGACGGAACGTTTCAAGCGGCCGCGTCCGGCGGTGCAACTGGATATCGGTCAACCCGCAAGCGACGGCAGCTTCGACCTCTTTGACTGTTGGATCGAGAAACACGCCGACGACTCGGACATCTTCCGGGATTAACCCCCGAAGCCGCCGCGCCGTCGCGATATCGATTTGGCGCGGGCTGTCCGCAAAGACGAATCCGATGGCGTCCGCTCCGGCCTCGACAGCGACAGTCACGCTAGCCTCAGTTTTCAGTCCACATATTTTAACGAACATGACGTCAACTCCTCGATCAAGGCTGTCGGGTCGTCTTGCCGCATGAGCGCTTCTCCGACGAGAATCGCTCGGGCCCCGGTTGTCTGTAAACGTCGGGCCGCCTCGCCTGTGCTGACACCACTCTCGCTGACGAAAGCGACATCGGGATACTTCGTCATCAAATCGACCGATGTATCGAGCGATACCTCGAACGTCTTCAAGTTCCGATTATTGATGCCAATCAACACATCTCCGAGTTCAAGTGCCGTCTGGAGCTCGGCCTCATCGTGCACTTCGACGAGCACGTCGAGGCCGATTGATCGGGCATACGTCTTCAAGGCGTGGATTCGGCTCGGATGAAGCGCCGCGACGATTAACAGTGCTGCACTCGCCCCGGCCGCTTTGGCCCGGTCGAGTTGCCGTTCGTCGATGATGAAATCTTTACAGAGGACCGGGATTTCAACGGCGGCCGCGACGTCGCGCAAGTCGTCGAACGAACCTTGAAAATACGTCTCGTCCGTCAAGACGGAAATCATTGTCGCTCCCGCCCGTTCATACGTGCGGGCTCGCTCCGCGACGTCCACTTCGCCGCGAATCAACCCTTTCGACGGAGAAGCCCGTTTAATCTCCGCGATGACATGAAACCCTTCCCCCATCAATCGCTGTAGCGAGATCGGTGTCGTCTTCGCCACCTCGATGTCTTCCATTTGATTGACCTCTTCGATTTTCGTTCCGATGATTTTCGTCAAGTAGCTCATGCGCCAACCTCCGTTCGTTGTAATTGTTTGAGTACGCGGATGGCGTGCCCTTCTTCGATGCTTGCCGTTGCCGCGGCGACGCCTTCGCGAAGCGTCTGGACCGTCCCATATGTGCAGAGGGCGAGCGCGGCGTTCAATAAGACGACGTCTCGCGCCGATCCCTGCTCTCCGTTCAAGACGGCCAGGAGCGTCGCCGCATTCTCAGCTGGTGTCCCGCCTTGCAAGGCCGACAGCGGAGCTCGCATCAATCCGACGTCGCGCGGGTCGACGGTGTAACGGGCCACTTTGTCGCCGTTGAAGAACAAGACGTCATTTCTTCCAGCGAGACTCGCTTCATCCAGCCCGCCCGCCCCATGGACGACCATTCCGCGCTCGACGCCGAGGTGGCGCATCGCCGTCGCCATCTTCTCGATGAGCGATGGATGGTACACGCCGATCAATTGCCGCTTCGGCTTGAGCGGGTTCGTCAACGGGCCGATTTGATTGAAGATGGTCGCCGTTGCGAGTCGTTTCCGGACCGGCATGACGTGTTTCATGACCGGATGGATGTGTTGGGCGAACAAGAAACTCAAGTTCGTCCGCTCAAGGTCGGCGAGCATCGCCTCATGACTTTGGACGATCGGGATATTCAATGACTCGAGGACGTCGGCACTGCCTGACCGGCTCGACACGCTGCGATTCCCATGTTTGGCGACCGGGATGTTGAGCCCCGCTAAGACGAACGCGACCGTCGAGCTGATGTTGAACGTGTTCGCCCCGTCACCGCCTGTGCCACAGACGTCGAGCACAGGGAGCGTCGTCTCGGGGAACGTTGCCGCCTCACGAATATAGTCAGCGAGTCCGGCCATCTCCTCAGCCGTCTCACCGCGCGCTTTCATGGCGAGTAACACCTCGGCGATTTGCGCTTCATCGGCTTGGAACAGCTCGGCCGCTGCCAGTTTCATTTCATTCGTCGTCAATGGGTTCGTCAATAGTCGTGTTAACATGTCCGTTCCTCCTCAAGCATTTTGGGTATAAAAAAACTCCATACGACGTCTGTCGTATGGAGGACGGTATGGACCGCGGTGCCACCTCTCGTTGGATCGATTGATCCCACTTTCCGATGCTATCACATCGTATCCCGATAACGGAGGAAACCGTCATGACCTACTTGATTCAGCCATGCTCTCATGAGCCCATTCACGTGATGGCCTCGGCCGGGATCCCACCACCCCCGGCTCTCTGAACGAGACTTGTTCACGCTACTCTTCTCAATCACTGATTTATGATGTGTTGAAACGAAAAAGGGTCACCCGCCCGACTCATAGCTTGCGCTATGAGAAGGACGAGTAACCCCGTGGTGCCACCTTCGTTGGTTCCGTAGAACCCACTTCACGGACAAACATCCGCTTTCCCATGGTAACGGTGGGTGACCCGCTAAAGCCTACTAAAAGTTTCGGTTTAGAGCTCGGAAGTCCATTCGCGACGTCCCGCATACTGATTCACACCAACCATCAGCTCTCTGTCATACGGGGACCGTCGTTACTTCTCTTCGTCGACGCCTTTATTCGTTTCAATTAAGTTAACTCGTACTATACAGGTCGAGAAACCTCCTGTCAAACAAAAGCATGTAAAAAAACTTTGCTTCTATAGGTGCGGCCGAATCGATACCGTCTTTTGCGATTTCGCGAGTTGACACCCGATTTTTTTGTCTGCTATAGTCGTCCCCAACAACACTTCACTCAACTAAAGGAGAATTGACTTTGGAAACTAGCAAATTAAAACGTGAACTGTCCACGCGGCAGTTGACGATGATTTCGCTCGGTAGCGCCATCGGGACGGGCCTCTTCCTCGGAAGCGGGCTCGCTATCCAAACGGCAGGACCGAGTGTGCTCGTCAGTTACGCCATCGGAGCCTTCATCGTCCTGTTATTGATGGGCTGTCTCGCTGAGATGACCGTCGCCCATCCGACCTCGGGCTCGTTCGGCACAATCGCCGAACGCTATGTCCATCCGCTCGCCGGCTTTTTGGTCCGTTACTCGTACTGGGTCGCCAACGTCCTCGCCATCGGCGTCGAAGTGAGCGCAATCGCCATCTATATGCGGTACTGGTTCCCCGACGTGAACGGATTCGTCTGGGTCGCCGTATTCGGCGGATTGCTCATCTACGTCAACGCCCGGCACGTCCATACGTTCGGGACGACCGAATACTGGTTATCGTTCATCAAAGTAACGGCCATCATTCTATTTATCGTGCTCGGTGCCGCCACGCTGTTCGGTCAACCCGTTTCACCGATTGAATCCATCACAGCCGGCGATGAAGGCTTCTTCGCTTTCGGATTTTACGGCATGTGGGTGACGATTTTCATCTCCCTCTTCAGTTTCCTCGGGACCGAGCTCGTCGCCGTCACGGCCGGCGAAGCGAAAGACCCGGACCGTGCCGTCCCGAAAGCGTTGCGCGCGACCGTGTTCCGGTTGACGTTCTTTTATCTCGTCACAATCGCCATCATGCTCATGCTCATCCCTTGGCAGCAAGCCGGGATTGATCAAAGCCCATTCGTTCTCGTCATGCAGCAGTTCGACGTGCCTGGCGCAGCCGGCATTTTAAACTTTGTCATCTTGATCGCTGCGTTGTCAGCGATGAACGCTCAGCTCTATGCTTCAACGCGAATGATGTATTCCCTCGCCGAAGCTGGTGATGCTCCGCGTCTCTTTAAAAAAGTCAGCACTAGCGGGATTCCAATGCCCGCCTTGCTCGTCTCTACAGGCGGAATCATTCTCGCGGCGCTGCTTCAAGTGTTCATGGAATCGTCGTATCCGTTCCTCATGGGGATCTCGATGTTCGGAGCCATCTTCACATGGTTCATGGTATTCGTCTCGCACCTGTTCTTCCGCAAAAAGTGGACAGGACGCAAATTACCGGTCCGCATGATCGGTTACCCGTTCTTGCCGTTACTCGGTGCCGGACTATTGCTCAGCCTCATGATCACGACATGGTTCACCGACTTCAATATTCTGCTCAAGTTCGGGATTCCGTGGTTGGTCGGATTGACCGTCATCTATCTCGTGCGTGAGCACTTCCGCAAAGCGAACGAACAATTAAACGACATCGAACAAGCCAACTGAAACAAGCGCCTGTCCGCAACGGATAGGCGCTTGTTTTTTGGTTTTGATGGGACACAAAACGAGAACCTGTCACGATTGACGGGTCCTCGTTGATCATTAGAAGAACTGACGTGGGTTGACTGTGCTACCCGCGCTCGTTCCTGAGTACGAGTAGCTGCCTTGATGAACCTCGAAGTGCAAGTGTGAGCCAGTCGAGTTCCCTGTGCTACCCATCGCGCCGATGTTTTGGCCTTGTGTCACACGTTGACCGGCGCTTACTGAGACCGAGTTCATGTGGGCATAGACCGTCGTCCAAACTTGTCCGTTGATGACGTGGGCAATCATGACGTGATTCCCGTATGCGCCACCCCAGCCGGCACGGATGACCGTTCCCGTTGCCGAGGCACGGATTGGTGTTCCGACAGGTCCAGCGATATCGACGCCGTTATGGAACGAGTAGCCGAATTGACCGCTTGCCGGTCCCCATCCTTGTGAGAAACGTCCCGTTGTCGGTTGAATGAACATTGCGCCCGATGGTGCCGGTGCCGATGTGGTTGGTGCCATCGGAGCTGGTTTAGGCGCTGGTGCCGGCGCCGGCTTTGGTGCTGGCGCAGCCGGTTTCGGTGCCGGTGTGCTATTTTGTGTCGTCTGGTTTGAAGATGAAGACGACTGGGTATTATTGTTATTGTTCTGCTGTTTTTGAGCTGCTGCTCGTTCTGCCTCGGCTTTAGCCGCTGCCGCTCTTGCTTCTTCTGCTTGACGGGCCGCTGCTGCTGCTTGCGCCGCTTCTGCTTGGCGAGCTTCTTCAGCTTTACGGGCTGCTTCTTGACGAGCCGCCTCTTCAGCACGACGACGCGCTTCTTCTTCCTCACGACGTTGCGCTTCAATCTCAGCCGCAATCGCTTCTTCTTGCGCGATTAACGTCGCTTCGATTTCTTGAAGGTCGAAGATTTGCGATTCGAATTTGATATTCTTGTCCTCGAGCTCTTTGATGCGAGCTTCGCGCTGTTTCATCTTCTTCTCGAGTTGAGCTTGACGTACTTCTAGCGCTTTTTGTTGCTTCAAGAGCGATGTGCGTTCTTCTTTAAGTGATGCTTGCGCTTCTTGTAACGATTGACGCGTCGCTTCATAGTCTTCAAACAACTCTTGGTCGCTTCGTTGAATCGTTCCGGCCGTGATCATCCGTGTGATCAAGTCCGAGAAGTTTTTCGAACCGAAGATGAACTCAGCCCAATTGATTGAGCCGCCGCCATTCGTTTGCATCGTGGCCATACGCTCTTTCATCATTGCTTCTTGAGCCTTCATCTTCTTCTCATAGCCTTTAATGTCAGCTTCGAGGTCTTCAATTTTCAACTCAGTACGCTTGATTTCTTGGCGTTTCGCTGCGACATCATTGATGATGTCTTGAAGTTGGGCATCCATCTTGTTGACTTCAGCTTGAACTTTCGAGATTTCATTTTTATTTTGCTTAATTTTCGAAGACGTATTCGATTGGTTCTGTTTGACGTTATTCCGTTGCTCTTGCACTTTCTTCTGCTGCTCTTGTTTCTCCTTGATTGACGTCGAGGCATCAGCCACCGAGTGCGTCCCAAGAAGAAGCGCGCTAAGCGTGAGTGTCGAGACGGTGCGTTTCCAATTGATCAATGGGGACATCCTTTCTATTGACGGGGTTAGGGTTCACGTACTATTTAAAGGTCAGTCGTTTTGCTATGTAACAAAAACGATTATTTTTTTAGTTTCAACACGACTAATTATATCGAAGTGTCGAATGTTTTCCTGTTAAAGTTATATTTCACTTTTATTACGACGAAGGGGTGGGAAACCTTATACGGCTCCCCACCCCTTTATATTTCAACATTTTTTCACTTTTCTTTTCTCGAAACATAGTTGTAATAATAGATGAAAATAGGAAATTATTGACCTTATATTAAAAAAGTATAATCCAGGTATTTTTCTAAGTCTAACCATTTCCAAAAAACGTAAAAAGGGCCTATTTAGTCTCTCGCTCCAGGCGAAAAAGGCTAAACGGGCCAATTGTTCGTCGGTGTGGAGACAAGGGGTCTCACACCTTGAATGATACAGGAAGACTGTTAATCAGACGTTAACGTTTGATTACAATTTGAATGCGCCGATGATGACGAACACCCATGCGGCGATAAACAGCACGCCACCAATTGGTGTGACCGCTCCAAGCTTCGTGATTCCGGTCAATGCCATGACATACAGGCTGCCTGAGAAAAAGAGAATCCCGGCAAACATGAGCCATCCTGCTGTGTTGAACTGGCTAATGCTCACTTTCATCAAAATGCTCGCTAAAGCGATGATGCCGATAGCGTGAATCATATGATAGAGCACACCGGTCTGCCAATTCGCAAGCATATTCGGTGCCAGACGTTCTTTCAACGCATGGGCCCCGAACGCACCGAACGCGACGCCGAGCGCCATTAAAGCGGCGCCAATAATAAGTAAAGCTTTCATCACTAATTTCCCCCTTATCGCACTTTACGTGCAGGTAAATTCCACTTTCGATAGTAGGATATCACTCGAAGCGCCGCAACGACAACAAGTAACGTATAGACAGGAAGTCCTCCTTCAAGACGGAAATAATATGTGACGACCGCGATAATGATCGCCCAAATCGCATATACTTCCGATTGTAGGACGAGAGGCTTTCGGCCGGCCAACAAATCACGGACGACCCCGCCACCGACACCCGTCAAAACGGCCGCTGCAATCGCGGCCGATAATGGTAAATCAAGCTTGATGGCGACCTGTGCTCCTTGAAACGCGAAGGCGACGAGACCGATTGCGTCCACGATGACGCCCCAGCGTTCCCAATGCGGCAAAACAACGTTTGGCAGCAGGAAGATGAGCAATGCGACAAGAAAACAAAGGATGAAGAGATCGTTTTGTTGCCAAATCAAACTGACCGGGTTTCCGAGCAAGACGTTTCGGATGGCCCCGCCACCGAAAGCTGTTGTGAAAGCGAGCAACCATACCCCAAAAATATCATATTTCTCGTCCATCGCGATGATGGCACCGCTCGCCGCAAACGCAATCGTTCCGACGACGTTGAGTAATTCCCACTCCATAAATATCCCTTGCCCTTTCTTTAAAGCATTCTGTGGTAAAGTTAAGATATAAAAAATCAGATCAGTCGAGCGACTGCTTGTAAAGGATGTCGGTACTTTTATGAAACGAATCGCCTTGTTCCGCATATGGATTATCGTCACGATGTTCGCCCGATTCATCATTAAAATTTATGCATTCTCCCGCAAACAGCAACAAGGTCTCGCGTCAACCGAAGAGTATGAGACGCTCATGTTGAACCTTGCCCGCGAGTATAAGCGGAACGCACTCCGGCTCGAAGGGCTGCTCATCAAGCTCGGGCAGTTTCTATCGATTCGGGCCGACTTGTTGCCTCCTTCTGTATTGAACGAGTTATCCGAGCTCGTCGACCGTGTCCCTACATCAGGCTGGGACAAGTCCCGCGCCATCCTGGAAGCAGAATGGGGCGTCCCGTATACACAAGTTGTGAAAGACGTCGGAATCGACGCCGTCGCCTCTGCCTCAATCGGGGAAGTGTATGGCGCGACGTTGCTTGAGAACGGGAAGCGCGTCGCCTTGAAAATCCAGCGTCCAGACATTGAAAAGATCATTCGGACCGACTTCAAAGCGATGCGAATCGTCACGACGATGCTCAAGCGGACATCGCTGGCAAAATCGACCGACTTAGATAGCTTATATCGCCAAATGATTTTTGTCATCGGGGACGAGTTAAATTTCCAAACCGAATTGAAGAACGCCCATTATTTCAAAGCGAAATACGCCGATAACCCCGACGTGTACATCCCGGACTATTATGACCACCTTTGTACGAATCGGGTGTTGACGATGGATTGGGTCGAAGCCCGCCGCATCACCGACCTCGCTTTCTTAAAAGAAAATAATATCGACCGCTCCGCACTTGCCAAACGGTTGTTCACGATGGCAGCCGAGCAACTGTTGTTCGGCGGACAATTCCACGCCGACCCCCACCCCGGTAACGTCCAAATCCGGGCCGACGGGACGATCATCCTGCTCGACTTCGGAATGGTCGGGTCATCGACTGCCCAAGACATGGCGACGATCCGTAAAATCTTGCAGGCGTTCATCTCGCTTGATTATGACGGTGTCGTCGACGGACTTGAGGACTTGCGTTTCCTGTTGCCGACGGCGAACAAGCATAACATTCGTCAAGCGCTTGAAAAAGCGGTCACGTTCTATTTAGAGACCGATATCGATACGGTCGATACGAAGCTGATCGAAAAAGTGTTGCAAGATATCCAACTGCTCGTCAAGAACGAGCCGATCCAACTGCCGGCCGAGTTCGCCTTCTTCGGTCGGGCCGCTTCGACGCTGCTCGGGATTCTGCAAATCCTTGATTCAAAAATCGATTTGTTTACGCTCGGTAAACCGATTGTCATTCAATGGCTCGAGTCCGATGGGACGACGATTCAGAACCGTTACGTCATGACGGCGCTCAACTACGGCAAGAAGTTGCTGAACGCCCCGCCACTCCTCGATAACTATTTGAAAGAGCCGACCCGGAAGCGCCTGTCCGAACAAGCGATGTTCCAACGTGAGCTCGAGTCGAAAGAACTGCTCCACCGCCAGACGTTCAACTCAGGGGTCATCATCCTCGGCCTCGTCGTCGGGCTATTCGGCTATCTCCGACCGGATGAGTGGCTGTTTTGGTCAGGTGGGGTCGTCGCCGTCGTCGCCTACTTCAACTCAAGACGCCTCGGTCGAAAGATTCGTCATTTGGCCCGCCAAGATTTCCGCGTCTGAACCCGTCACTCCCTGGAGTGGCGGTTTTTTTCTGGAGCCACGTACCGATATAGGCGGCGACTTGCTGCAAATCCCGGTCGGTCGTCCATCCCATCGTGGAGACTTGGAGACAGTTCGCACGCCGCAAATAAACGCTCTCGTACTGCACTTGATAGCCATGGAACGCCAATTGATATCCTAGCTCAATCGAGGACAGTGTGTCTGGCAGCGCGAGCGAAAAAATGCCGGGCGCTTGATCGTCCCCGAGTTCAACCGATATACCGCGGCGCACCAGTTCATGTACGAACGCATCAAGTTTGGATTGATGGGTCGCAATCTCCGCGTCCGTCAGTTCGCGCAAGGCGACGTCCATCGCTTGAATGAGCGGGACCGATTGCGTGAAGGCGATTGGGTCATAGCCTGCCAAGTCTAAATAACGCGGAATCGACGGGTTCGGGACGGCTCGATCTCGCATGGCGACAAACGCCAATCCAGGGGCATTTCGGAGCGCTTTGCCCGAGACGAACGTCACCAGATGCGCGAACGAATAGTCGGTCACTTTCGTCCCAACCACACTGATGGCATCAATCGCAATCTTCGTCGGATGTGTGTGTGCATACTTACGCAACTGGTCCAAATCGACCAGCTTCCCCGTCGACGTCTCGCAATGGACCGTCCAAATCCAATCTGGTGCATGTTGTCCGATTCGCTTTAAGTCGAGACGACGCCCAGCCGAAAGCGGGACGACATCAAATTCAAGACCAGCCCGATTGGCATGGTCAATCAGCCGCCGTCCGAACTCCCCTGTGTCGATGATCACGCCACGTCCGTGCAACTGGGCAGCGACGGCATCGTTCGCAATCGTCCCGCTCCCGAGTAATGTGTAAACATGAGGCAACTTGACGAGATGGCTCAGCCTCGACTGGACCGAATGGAGCAAACGGCTGGCCTCAGTCGACCGATGTGATACCGGCTGAGCGGCAAGCGCAGCGCGCACTTGATTCGACAGTTCGACGGGACCGGCGAGGAGTAACTTTGGCCGCAACGTTCGAGCGGTCTCTGACTGCATGAACCCAGAGCGCGTCAACTGCATCGGCACGTATAACGCCTCCGCCGTCCCGACCGGTTGTGCGAACGGGATAAACCCGAACCGTCGATATAGCTTCTGTTCGCGTACGGTTCCGCTGATGACAATCCCTTCCACACCCCGGTCTGTCGCTTCCATGAGCATCGCTCGCATAAGTCCGGCAAACGTCCTTGTGTTCCGATAGGCGGGCGTCACAGCCAATAGTCGGACTTCAATCCACTCTCCCGGCGGCAGCGTCACACCTTTTTGTTCAAGTGAAAACGGGTGTTCGTCACGGATGGCACACATGGCGACGAGCTGCCCGTCTGCCAGCCCAATCCAGTATGTATTCGTATCATGGAAGCGATCGACGAGTCGTCGCTCCTCGTTCGGATGGTGTTGCGGGATTTCTTCGACAAACGTCTCATAGTTCAATCGATGAATCGCTTCCGCATCCCCCGGCGTCGCTCTTCGAAATTCAAGCACGTTGTTTCCCCCTTATATGATGGTACATGATCAAAATCATCGTCAAACTGGCCACACTGACATCTGTTGCGTCCCCCCAGGCCGCGAGCGGCAAGAGCATGAGCATGACAAGCCCCGTCTCGCGCGAGTTACGCGTCAGTTTGATGAGAATGAGCAACATGGCAAGTCCTGCTAAAAACCATAACGGGCTGTACGCTAATATAATTCCAGAAAATACGGCGTACCCCTTCCCACCGGTGCGAATATGCCACATCGGATAAATGTGCCCGAGCGTCAAGGCGAGTCCGGTCTCAAAAAAATATGGACCGCTGATTGACAACACGAGTACCGTCTTCAAGACGTCGAATCCGTAAACGAACAAGAACGCTCGCTTCCCGCCAATCCGTAACGCATTGCGGGCACCGGTGTTTCCCGACCCACTCGTTGCCAAGTCTTGACCGCTCCACCTGCCGTATAAGCGCCCGCCAAGTATACTGCCGACGACATAGCCCAAGATGATGACCCACATAGCGACCCCTCCCCCGTTGTAAAATTGTGTATGATTTTTGAAATCGGGTACCTTCTTAATGTGCACCTAGACGAAAGGGGAAATCAAGATGCGAGTGGAGAACAATTTCATCAACGGAGAATGGATTGATACATCGGACACGATCGTGGTGCGGAATCCCGCGACCGGCAACATTATGGCCACGGTGACAAAGAGCGACACCGCCGAAGCGAAACAGGCTGTCGATGCCGCCCACGACGCCTTGAAGGACTGGCAAGAGAAAACGGCAGAAGAACGAGGCGCCCTCCTGCTCGAATGGAATCGACTGATCGATGAACATACGGAAGCCATCGCTCGGACGATGGTCGAAGAGCAAGGCAAGCCGCTCCAAGAAGCCATCGGCGAAGTCCGCTATGCGAACGGCTTTATCGAGTGGTACGCCGCGGAAGGTCGGCGCGTGTACGGCGAGACGATTCCGGCATCGTCGAACAAGAAACGCATCTTTGCCATTAAACAACCGGTCGGCGTCGTCGCCGCCATCACCCCATGGAACTTCCCGGCCGCCATGATCACCCGAAAATTGGCGCCGGCGCTTGCCGCAGGTTGTACCGTCGTATTGAAACCGGCATCAGCGACACCATTGACGGCGATCGAACTCGTCAAACTGGCTGAGAAAGCAGGCTTCCCACCCGGTGTCATCAATCTTGTCACCGGGAAAGCTTCTGACATCGTGAACACGTGGCAACACGACCCCCGTGTCCGCAAATTGACGTTCACCGGTTCGACCGAGGTCGGCAAGACGCTCATGCGCGGCGCCGCCGATACAATGAAGAAAATCTCGCTCGAGCTCGGTGGTCACGCCCCGCTCATCGTAACGGCGCAGGCAGATCTCGACAAGGCCGTCCCGCAAGCCGTCGCCACGAAATTCCGTAACGGCGGACAGACGTGTGTCTGCGCCAACCGGATTTATGTCGAGCAGTCCATCGTCGATGCGTTCTCCGAAAAATTCATCGAGGCCGTCGCGGCGCTCGAAGTCGGGAACGGACTCGATGAAGGGACAGACATCGGCCCGCTCATCGACGAGGCTGCGGTCGATAAAGTCATGAAGCACTTGGAAGACGCCCAAATCCGGGGCGGGGAAATCACGGGTGGCGAACAGCTCGACGGATTGTTCGTCCGACCGGCCGTCGTCCGCTATGCGAATGAGGATATGCTATGTATGAACGAGGAGACGTTTGGGCCCGTCGCCCCAATCGCGTCGTTCGATACGCTCGAGGAAGTGATTGAGCGGGCGAACGCGACCCCGTTCGGTCTCGCCGCCTACGTGTTCACACAAGACATCAACGAGGCCCTCTATTTGGCCGAAGCGCTCGAATACGGCATCGTCGGAGTCAATGACGGTCTCCCGTCGACACCGCAAGCACCGTTCGGCGGGTGGAAGCAGAGCGGTCTCGGACGTGAAGGTGGTCACCATGGCATCGAAGAATTTTTGGAAATCAAATATATCTCGCTTGGCCTTTAAAGAAATTCCGGTTGAACGCGATGTTCAACCGGATTTTTTTATGATTCGATATACGTAATCAAGTCGTTCGGCGTCGCAATCACATGATCCGCGAGAGCCCATTCATCCTCGTTTCCAAACCCAAAGCCAGTCAAGACGACCGGGAAGTCATGGGCCCGAGCTGCTTCGACATCCGATTTCCGGTCCCCGACCATCACATAGTCGTTCTCGCCGTGACGGAGGCGATGCGCCGTCAAAATGTCGGCTTTTTTCTCACCACTTACGGATTCGAGGCATTCTGGCGCCGTCATGAACTGGCGAATGTTTTGCGAGTCAAGAATCAGGTTCAAATAATGGACGCCGCAGTTGCTCGCGGTCGTCAACGTATGCCCTTTTTTATGAAGCGCCTCGAGCATCTCGTAAATCCCGTCGAACAAGACGAGCTGTCCTTCCATCGCCCGCTCGAGCGTCTCATGCCGTAACTTGCGGATTTGGCGAATCTCTTCAATCGTCGCTTCCGGGATGACATGTTCCCAAAATGCGTTGCCGGCCAACCCGTAACCGGAACGGACCGCATCCTCACTCGGTTTCGGTAAATGCGGAAGTTGCTCCAACGCCTCGTGAATCGCTTGCGTCATCGGTCCGGTCGTGTCGACGAGCGTCCCATCGATATCAAATAAAATGACTGCCATTGTCTGGTCCCCTCTCTCTTTCCTATGTTCCTACCGTAGCAGAATCCCCTGAAAACCGAAAGCGGAAACGTCACACGCAAATCTCACCTCTAAAAGTGAAATTCAGAGTCCATAAAAAAACGGCTGAACAAATGTTCAACCGAGAACTGTCAGCCACGCCAGAAACTCATACCGCCTTTGACCGAGTAGACGTCCGTATAACCCGCGCTCTTCAACATGGCCGCGGCCCGTTGACTTCGCATCCCGCTTTGACAGATGACGTAGACCGGACGTTCTTTATCTTTCGGATATTGGGCACTCGCGTTCCCGAATCCCGATAACGGCACATTTTTCGCTTGCTTGATATGCCCGCCCCGGTATTCGTGTGGTTCGCGAACGTCGAGCAGTTGAATGTTTCGCTCTTCGGCAATCTTCCGTTTCAATTCATCCGTCGAAACTGTTTTGACGCTGTTTCGCTTCGTCCACCAAAAATAAATCAATCCGATCACTACTGCAACAAACAAGAAGTCAAGCATAGTCACGCCTCCGTTAGGTATAGTTTAGTTAACCCCATTATACCCCCTACGGTATATAAGTCAACGCGAACGCCTCACAAAAAAAGCTGTGCCACAGGGCACAGCTTAAAAGTCGAGCAATGAATCAGTTTTCGGTTTATCCTCTTCTTCAAGCGGAATTCCAAGGAACGCCGCCATCTGACGATCGAGCGGCGGCTTCGACTCGACCGGTTGGGCCACAGGAACCACTGCTTGTTGCGTCGGAGCCGAATCGGCGAGCAGTAGCTCGCAATACCCCATCAGCTTGGCCAAGTGGCGCTTCTGGGCCTCTCCGCTCGATTGTTCGATTTGTGTCATCACTTGCTTCATCTGCAGGATGACCTGTTGTTCCGTAATCATCTATCGCACACATCCTTTACCGTTCCATTCTGAGGCAAACGAGGGGCTGGCCGCAAGTCCGATGCTCGTCAGACGTGAGTCTCTGAGCGCTTCGTGAGCCATGTCTGGAACGCCTCAAAGTCGAACCTGACTTGATTAGCGTAAAATTGGGACCACCTTGTGATTTGACGGATAAACAGTGGGCGCGACACACCGATGGCCGTCGCGATGCGTTCACTCGCCTCATAATCGAGCACGTTTGCGTCCGCGTCCGCCCGGGCATGAATCTTGGCGGTGATTTCCGCCTGCACTTTCAACGTCTCGATGAGCGATTCCTCATTCTTGATGTGCTTCGCTTTCACTTTTCGCTTATACGGTGACCGCTGACGGACGTAGTATTCATTCCCATCAATCGTTAAGTAGCCGAGATACGGGTCACGACTGTGCACCATGGCACGCTGAGCCGCGATGACACGGGCCCCTTGATGGGACAGCCCGTCCTCAAACAATGGATGCGTCGGCAAGAAGAGAGACGGGACGGCCGATTGGGCTTGTTTCATTTCAAGGATGATATCCTCGTCATGCTCCTCGTCCGCGCCTTCAATCAAAATATAATAGCGTTCGAGTCCAATCGAAGCGGTGCCACTCTCACGTTTAATGGCGATATCTTTAATCTTGTAATGGTCGGCGTGATGGCGATGTTTCTCCGATAACGACGACAAATAGTCCGGCCATGCCTGCTTGATTTGCTTCGCCGTCTTCGGACTGACCGGAACGAGGTCGTCACTCGTCGCAAAGTAACGCTCCTCATCCCGCACTTCCGTCCGCTCGGCCATGAACGCGTCTTTCTTCTTCTCGGCCTTTTTAATCACTTTCTTGATCGCTTTGCACGTGTTTGCTTTCGTGAATTGGACATCCTCGTCTTTCCCATTCGCATAGCGCTCCATCGCGCGCGCATACGTGTCGGCATACGTCTCGATGGCCCGAGTTGCGTCAAAACCTGACTCGGCGGCAAACAAGTCGACCGAGATGGCCATGCGCAGCACGTCAAACAAATAAGAGCCGAGATACGCCTCATCAAAATCGTTCACATCGTAAATGATCGTCCCGGCCCCATCTTCGAACACACCGAAGTTTTCAAAATGCAAGTCCCCTTGAATGAACGTCGGATGGGACGCGTCGGTATCGAACGCGAGCGGCACTTTCGCAAAGTCATAATAGAACAAGTGCGAACTCCCCCGGAAAAACGAGAACGGGGTCGCGCTCATCTTGTTGTACTTCTCATCTCTAGCCGCTTCCGATAGATTCCGAATCGATTTGTCGTAGTAATCCAAGACGGTCGCGAGCGTCTCACGACGGATCTGTTGTTTGACGGATGTGAACATGGCCTTCTCTCCTTCACACATCGAATAAGTGCTTGTACTCTCCATATCCTGCAGACTCGAGTTCTTCTTTTGGAATGAAACGAAGCGCTGCCGAGTTGATGCAGTAGCGCAGACCCCCTAGTTCTTTCGGGCCGTCATCGAATAAGTGACCGAGGTGACTGTCGGCTCCTTTCGAGCGGACTTCAGTCCGGACCATATGGTGCGTCGTGTCCATGTTCATGTCGATACGCTTTTCCTCGATCGGACGGGCGAAGCTCGGCCAGCCGCAATTCGACTGGAACTTGTCGCGCGACGTGAAGAGCGGCGTACCATCAATCACGTCGACATACAATCCTTCTCGCTCCTCGTCCCAATACTCATTTTGAAACGGGGGTTCGGTCCCGTTCTCTTGCGTGACTTTATATTGGATCGGCGTCAAGCGGTCTTTCAGTTCTTTCTGAATTTTCTTGTCGCTCCACGCCTCTTTCACAAACTTGGCACGGCCTGAACCGACCCGGTACATTTCGTAGCGGAACGGATTTTTCTTATAGTAGTCTTGATGATAGTCTTCGGCTTCCCAAAACGTTTTCGCGGGACGAATCTCGACTTCAATCGGTCGGTCGAATCGACCTGAGTCCTCGATTTCTTGCTTTGAACGTTCCGCTGCCACGCGCTGTTCTTCCGAATGATAGAAGATGGCCGGTCGATAAGACTCACCGCGGTCGTTGAATTGTCCGCCGCCATCGGTCGGGTCGATTTGACGCCAATAGATGCGCAACAGTTCCTCATATGAAATGACTTCCGGGTCAAACGTGACCTCGATCGCCTCAAGGTGACCGGTCGTCTCCGAACAGACTTGTTGATAGGTCGGGTTGTCGACGTGCCCGCCCGTGTAACCGGAAATGACGCGCTCGACCCCTTCGTATTTATGAAACGGTTTGACCATGCACCAAAAACAGCCTCCCGCAAATGTAGCTTTTGCCATAATAAATCCCTCCTTACTATGTAGTGTACCCAAAAAATCTCGTCGACAACAAAAAACGAGAACCACGAACGTGTTCTCGTCTTAGTCTTCCTCGACCTGATTCATGTGCCGCATCACTAAAAATAAGATGACGCCGACGATAAGCGCCCCGAGCACGGTCAACGCCATATTCCCTCGAGCCGATAATGTATAAAAGATGGCCAACCCGATCAAGATGAGCGCGATCGGAATGAACGCTCGCTTAAAATGATCCCAATACCGCACGGACAGTCCCCCTTTTTTTCTATCATACCAAATTTGTTTGCTATGATAGAGAGGAAGATGATGTTTCATTTCGAAGGAGGCACTTAGTATGGAGGTTGAACGGTTATGGGCCAATCGCCCGACACTGATGTGGGAAGACCGGATGAATGAAGGCGATGACGTGTATACCGTCGAGATCATCTTTGCCGTTGACGCCGCGCTCCGACGGTACGTGACCGCATTGACACATGCAGACGGGACGGAAGTAAACGTGTTAACGGCCGTCCGCGACGTCGTATTGCGTTTAAACGAAATTGATGAAGAACACGACCATTTCATCGAGACGGTCGAGCGTGAGGAATTGTACGACTTCATACAAGCCGGTGCCGTTCTAGCTGGTTATGAGACAACAGAAGACGTGACGGAAGAATGGCGGGAATGGTGAACACATTCCCTTCATTCAAAGAGCGTCAACTTGATTTGAATATGCTAAACTGAAACTAATTATTTCCATTTCACGTTAGGGGATGCGTTCATGCTCACAATCATCAACTCATTTTTTCTGAATCTGTGTATCCTGTTCACGTTATTCACGATTTCGTTTCTCCCTTTCCGCAACCATCCACGACTCACACCGAAATCGCCGTTGAAAGGCAGAATCCTGCTCGGCGTTCAAACCGGGGTCGTCGCCTTGATTTTACTGGCGAACGCACTGCCGCTTGAAGGTATCCTGATTGATTTGCGCTCCATACCAATCTCACTTGCCGTCCTGTTCGGTGGATGGGTCAGCGGAACGGTCGCAGCCGTCATCTTTTTGACCGCCCGATTTTTGATGGTCACCGATGGCGCATATATCGGTTTTTATTTGGCCGTCTTGACGATGATCGGGCTCGTCCTTCCTATTAGTCTATTGCGACTCAAACTCGATAATACTCGCAATACGCTACTCACTTTCACGACAATCAGTGTCGCTGTTTTCGGTGCCGCTATCTATTACGCGTTACCGCTTCAATTGTTCTATCCCGTTATCTTTGCCTACGTCGTGATGGCATACGGCGGTGCCTATGCAGCTTACCGGTTACTTCAAGAACTGCGCCGTCACTTTGAGAACGTCCAGCACCAGCAACAACTTGCCCGGACGGACGCACTGACCGGCATCGCCAACCGGCGTCTATTAAATGAAGCCATGGCCAACCTGAACGTCGAGGCAAAAGAGTACGCGTTGATCCTTGTCGATATCGATCATTTCAAGCGCGTGAATGACACGTACGGCCATGACGTCGGCGACGACGTATTACGTGAACTCGGCATGCTACTCGTCGCCGAGAGCGAGGAACGACATCTCGTCGGTCGCTTCGGTGGAGAAGAATTTTTAATCATCATGCCGAACGCCAATCGAGATGAAGTGACTCGCCTCGCTGAATCTATACGAGAAAAAGTCTCGACGTTCCCGTTCGAGACGAGCGCGGGGACGCTCCATATCACCGTTTCGCTCGGGGCCTGCCATTCGAACGATATCGAAGTCGACAGCGTGTTGAAACATGCCGACGAAGCGTTATACCACGCAAAGGAATCGGGACGAAATCGATTCATTCTGGCGTCGTAAAGCGCCTCATGTTCGCAAAAGATTGCGATTTTCCGCAGTTTTCCCGCTTTACTTTCAACTAGTGAATCGGTACACTAGGCTAGACTTTGATTCGACTATCCTTACAGTGATCATAGATTTGGACAGAAAAAGGGGAAACACATTTCATGACAGTATTGTTATCACTATTCGGTTTGATGTTTGTGGGATCGTTCATCCTCGACTATCAACGTGGCAAGACGTTCCGGCAGTCGCTCTTCGGGGGAGTCGATACGATGAAACGGAACTTGTTTATCTTTTTACGCACGTCCCTCTCGATGATGATTTTTATCGGTCCGCTCCTACTCATCTCCATGTTCGCCTTCTCAGAACTCGTATCGTTCGAGACGGTCGCCGCCTTCATGATTGCCGTGCTCAGCATCGGGTTCGCGGAACGCATCATCGGGATGATCGTCGCACCGCTCGTCCGGACGTTCTGGCACCAACGCGGAAAATTAATGCCGCTCTATCTTGATGCAGGTCTTTACATTTTCTTGCTGTCGATTCTCATCCTCGAGTTCTTGATGAACATTCCAGGTGTTGAACTCGGTGCTTCTGCCATCGCGGTATTTTATGCGTTCGCGCTCTTCTATACTCGTTACTTGTTCAGCTTACTTCGCTTCACGCTTCGCAAGGGCGTACCGTCGAGCTGACAACAATCCGCAAACAGTTTGGTTTGCGGTTTTTTTGTACATTTTACTAATTGACAATGAGAATCGTTATCACTTATACTTTAGTTGTAGCTCCCAAAGCTTGACGTAAACGTTCCCCAAACCAATACGTCACGTGGATTCCCCTCCACGACACTCTTTTTGAAAGCAATGCGACAACCCCCATTTGTTGCACCCAAATTTGCCATCCAAAAAAACGAGCGGCTCTCCGACGGAGCCGCTCGTTTTTTCATGCAAAGATATCTTGTTCGATTTGTTTCAAGCCATAGAAGACACCGTGTGCCTGCATCAGTTCATCATACGATCCGGTCTCGACGATGCGTCCGGACTCCATGACGATGATGTGATCGAAACGTTCGAGCCCAGTCAGACGATGGCTGACCATGACGAGCGTCGCTTCATCGGCTTGACGCAAAATCTCGGCGAACACGTCCGCCTCGGTCCGCGCATCGAGGGCCGATGTCGCTTCGTCAAGTATCCAGAGCAATCCATTCTTCAACAAGGCTCGGGCGATGGCAAGACGTTGCCGCTCGCCGCCCGATAAGTTCGTCCCTTTCTCAAGGACGGGCTCGTCGAGCGAGAAACCGAGGCGGACACTCGCGAGTGCCGCTTCCATCTCAGCGTCCGAGAAATTACCGGCGAGCTCCAAGTTCTCTCGCACCGTCCCGAAGAAGAAGTGGTTCTCTTGAAGGACGACGCTGGCTTCACGCCAGACCGATGCTTGGGTCACATCGTCCAACCGCTGTCCATTCAATCGGATCTCACCAGACTCAGGTCTGACAAAAGCGAGCAACAGTTGAAGTAGTGTCGATTTCCCTGAGCCGCTCGGTCCGACGATAACGGTCTTTGAACCGCCTCGTAACGTCACGTCGACGCCGCTCAGCACGTCACGGAACGTGTCCGGGTAGCGATAGCTCACGCGTTCGAACGATACGTCAGGTGCTGTCTCGAGCGCTACGTCGGTACGGGCCGACTCGGCAGCGACAATCGCTTCACTCGGCTCGACCACTTCGAGCAGTCGATCGGCCGCTTGCTTGCTGTCAGCAAAGTGGCCTGGGAAGACTGCCATCGGTGTCGCGTTCTCAAACGCGGTGAGCGACATCATGATGAGCATGGCCAAGAAGAGGCCATTTAATTCCCCGTCGACGACAAGATAGGCCCCGATGGCCAAAACACCCCATGAGACGAGTAAGGACGCCGCCACGACGAGCGAGGAGTTGAAGAACTGGTTCGTCACATCTCGTTTTTGGGCATCGGCGTAGCGGTCGCTCTGTTCAAGCAGTTCGTTGCGCGTTTGACCAAGCCGATGGTGCAACAACAGGTCGCGATAGCCGTACATCATCTCCGTCATCCCACTCGACAGGTCTCCTCGCAAGGTACGGAGTTCCCGGTCATGCTTGGCACGGACACGGGCGAAGAAGGCCGGGATCAAAAAACCGGTCACGAAGACGCCGAACAAGATCCAAACGCTGACCCAGACCGAGAAGTATGTGACGAAGAAAATCGTGCTCAAGAAGACGAGTACCAAGATAATCGGCGGATAGAACACCCGTAAAAAATAGTTCTGCAAGCTCTCGACGTCACCGACGACGCGAGCGAGCAAGTCCCCACTCCGATATTTGGCAAAGATGCTCGGGACGAGCGGCTCGAGTTGACGATAAAATCGGACCCGGAGTTCGCTCAAAATCGTGAACGTCGCCCGGTGCGAGGCGAGACGCTCCTGATAGCGCGCACTCGCCCGAATCACACCGAACAGTTTAATCAAAACGACGGGCACCATGAGCGCATACAGCGGCGGCACGAGCCCAGCCCGTGAGACGAGGTATCCGCTCGCCGCGAACAAAGCGACGGCTGCGATGCCAGCGACATAACCAAAGAAGACCGAGAGGATGATATCCTTTTTCTCTCGCATCATCCATTTCGTGATCGTCCAAAGGGAATTCATCCTCTCACCCCTTTCTGTAGCGTGAATAAGTCAGCGTATTGCGGAACGCTGAGCAGTTCGTCATGTGTGCCTTGGGCGACGAGACGCCCTTCGTCCATGAACCAAATCGCATCGGCTTGTTTGATCGTATGCAGACGATGCGCGACCGTGACGAGCGTTGACTCACGTGACAACTCATCGATTGAGCGCCGAACGATTTGTTCGGTCACTAAATCAAGTCCGGTCGTCGGTTCATCGAACAAGATGATGCCGGGACGTTTCAAGAAGGCCCGGGCCAAGGCGAGCCGCTGCCGTTCGCCTCCGGATAAGCCGTAACCCCCTTCACCGAGTTCGGTATGAAGACCGTTCGGCAACTGAGCGATGACATCGTTCAACCCGGCTGCCGTCGCCGCCTCGAGAATCTTCGCTTCGTCCGCCGCCTCACCGAGGGCGATATTATCGGCGACGGTGCCGGCGAACAAATACGGATTTTGTGAGATATAGCCAATCGTGTCATACCATGACGTATCGGTGTACGTCTCGAGCGGTTCACCGTCCACGAGGACACGTCCGCTGTCAGGTTTGACGAGCCCCGATAACACGTTCAAGACGGTTGTCTTCCCGGACCCGCTCGCCCCGACGAGCGCCACGTGGGCACCGGCAGGAATCACGCCGCTTAAAGGCTGGAGCGTGAAACGCCCCCCTTCATAGGCGAATGATGCTTCGTCGAGCTCGAGGTCGGGTGTCCGGCTCGTCAACGTCCGGTCGCCCCACTGCAGACGTTCATCCGGTGCGTCGAGCGCCTCGAAAATACGATCGGCCGCCCCCATGCTGCCGCGTCCGGTATGGAACGCACCGCCGAGGTCTTTGATGGCCAAATAGTATTCCGGAGCCAAGACGAGAATCAAAAAGCCGGAGAAGAACGTCAAGTTCTGCCAGACGACCATTTGCAGCGCCACTTCGAGCGCCACGACCCCTGTGCTGAGCATCGAGATGAACTCGAGCATGAGACCCGACAAGAACGCCGTCTTCAAGACGACCATCGTCGCGTCGCGGAAGTCGAGACTGCTCTTTTCAATCGCTTGCGCCTCACGCTCGGTCCGACCGTAGAGTTTCAATGTCGTCAATCCTTGCAACACGTCCAAGAACTTTCCGGAGAACTGGTTCATCTTCTCCATCTGTTGTTCGGATTTTTTCTGCGTCGCAATCCCGATGATAATGAAAAAGATTGGGATGAAGGGCGCCGTCACCATCATGATGACGCCCGAGATCCAATGTTGGCTGAAGACGACGACGAGAATGAGCAGCGGAATGATCGACGTTTGAATGACTTGCGGCCAATATTGGCTGAAGTAGGCGTCGACTTCATCGACCGCGTCCATGAAGACGCTGACTTTCTTTCCGGACTGGCCGGACAAAGATGTCTCGATCGGATTCGATGTATAACGGTCAAGCAACTGCAACCGGAGTGTCCGTTTCGCTTTCTCCGCTAGACTAGCTCCGATTCGTCCTGACATGTAGCCGAACAAAGCACGCGTGACGAGGGCGAGAATGAGCCAGCCGAGCGCCGGGATGATGCTTTCAAACGATGCATTTTTTAAAAAGACCTGGTCGACGATATCGACGATTAAATACGCCTGCGCCAAAATCGACAATCCGATCATCACCGCGGCGATGACGAGTCCGACGATATGGCGTTTTTCAGCTAAAGCGAGAGCTTGCAGTCGTTTCACTGCGTTCATCCTTTCTATACTATCCAAAACTTTTCTTTGTGAGGATTCTCACTAATTATAACTGATGCACACGACCATGGCGAACGCTTCGCTTAGCCAGACATGCAAAAGACGCCGCGTATATCACGTGGCGTCATACGGTCGACTGTTCAAAGTATTCGGGATGGCCAATCATCAATTCACGCGCATCGAAGTGAAGCACCTCTTCTTTTCGTAAGCGCGATAAGATGTTCGACACGGTCTCCCGTGACGTGCCGGATAAGCGTGAGATTTCAATCGTCGTGAACGGACACCGGACGCGAACCCCCTCTGCTTCCGGTTCCCCGAGGTCTTCAATCAAGTAATGGATCGTGTTGAGTACGCGTTCGGTCGCACTCGGAGTGATGATGTCCTGCACCCGTCGTTCGTGCAAGTCGAGAATCCGATTCATCTGTCCGACGATATGGAGTAACATCGACGCGTTCCGAGAGACGAGTTGTTCGAATCGGTCCGTCGGCATATAGATGACCTCGATATCGGTCAACGCCTCCGCCGAATGTTGATAATACGGTTCCGTCATCAAGCCGCGATACGGGAACAGTTGCTTCGGTTTCAAGTAGTCCGTATATTGATGGGTCGCCGTCTCGTTGCAACGTTCAAGCTTCACGTAACCGCTGATTAAAAAGTAGACGCGCTCCCGAGGATCGCCTTCCATGAATAAGAGCTGTCCTTTCCGGTACGTTCGACAATAGACATGGGGCAACAGTGCCTCGAGCTCACGGGCGGTACATTTGGTGAATACATCGAGTTGCCGCAAGTCGTCTACGGTCCATTTCGGTTTCATGTTGAACCCTCCAATCTATCTTGCCTCTCCTTTTAGTATAGTTGGATTCAATTTGAAAACGCTTACAAAATCCAACGATTTTCTGACAAAAAAAGAGGGGCTTTCACCCTCTTCGTCACAGCACGTTATTCAGTCGAGCATCAACTCCATGATCGCATCTTGCAGGTCACGGTCGAGTTCAAGCGCGTGCAAATCGAACAGCCATGCCTCGAGCCGCGTCTTCGCTGCCGCCGATCGATACAACTTGTCTTTTAAATCATAAGAAATCTCGGCGCGGTCCAAGAAACGATACAAACGATCGAGCCGGTGATCGTTTGCCGTCAGTTCGACCGGGAGCGACACCGTCATCTCTTCATCAATCGGACCGAGTTCGAGGCGCAGTGTCTGGGTCTCTCGATTGTATTCACCAGAACCGGTCACACCTCGGAGGAGTAACGTGACGTTACGGTCAGACGGCAAGACGGTCCGGTCACCTGTAACGTGAATGTGGAGTTTCCGTTCCTCCCAATCAAGCGTGAACGTCGTCTCAGCGTAAGCACCCGTCTCATAGTCACGGTCCGACCCGTTGTCTTCATAGAGCGTGAACGTGTTCGAGGCGCCTGGGAAGATGAGCACTTCCAAATCGGCTGGGTTGTCGGTATCGTTTCGACCCGAATGGTGTGGTGCCATCGGGATGATGGCCCCTGCTTTCGCGAACACTGCTTGTTCGTCAAGTCCCCGGAACACCCGAACCGACTTCTCTCCCGCATAGCGATGACCGGTAAAGAAATCGAACCAGTCACCTTTTGGTAACCAGACGTTCGTCGCTGCGACGTGGAGCTGTTTATTCATCGGCTCGACGATCGGAGAGACGATGAGCTCACTGCCGAAGTAGTATTCGTTCGGTACTTCATACGCCGCGTCCTCATCCGGATGTTCATAATACATCGGTAAGATGAGCGGCAAGGCACCCGCGTGGTTCCGCCAGTTCATCGTATAGATGTACGGGATCAATTGATGGCGCAGACGCAAGAACGTCTTCATCGACCGCTCCGCCTCGAGACCGAAGCGCCACGGCTCCTTCCCGTTGAACGTACTGAACGTCGAGTGCAGGCGCATAATCGGACTGAACACACCGAACGCGACCCAACGTGCGGCGAGCTCATCGTCTTTTGAACCTCGGTAATGCCCACCGATATCGTGACTCCACCAACCATAGCCGATATTGGAAGCCGTCGCCGTAAAGTACGGCTGGAACGCGAGCGACGCCCACGAAATCAACGTGTCTCCCGAGAAACCGACCGGATAGCGGTGACTGCCCGGGCCCGAATAACGGGAGAAGATGATTGGTCGATCACCATCCCGGGCGATGTCGGCCGCATGATAGTGGTTCAGCATCCAGAGCGGGTCGAGCCCTTCCATTTTCGACGTCGAGCCTTGTTGCCAGTCGATCCACCAGAAATCGACGCCGTCGTCTTCATGCGGATGATGCATCTGCTCGAAATAGGCTTGAATGAAGCGTTTATCGGAAAAGTCGAACGGGATGCGGTCGCCTTGGGACGGATCGATGCCCATCGCCTCGGCCATCGCCACATATTGGTCTTCGAACGCACGCACGCCATCCGCCGGATGCAAGTTCAACGTGACGAGCAACCCTTCTTGCTTGAGCCACGTCAAGAATCCTTTCGGGTCCGGGAACAAGTTCTTATTCCATGAGTAGCCCGTCCATCCGCTCCCGTATTCTTCGGGGACGTCGGTGACGTGCCAATCCATGTCGATGACGCTGACCGAGAACGGGATGTCTTCTGTCTTAAACCGACGCATGAGTTCTTTATATTCCGTCTCGTCGTAGCGCCAATAGCGGCTCCACCAGTTGCCGAGCGCTTTTCGTGGCAACAGCGGCGTCGGGCCGGTCAATTGATAGAAGTCACGGAGTGCACGCTTATACTCATGCCCATACCCGAAGTAATACAAGTCATGGATATGTTTACGCCGCGGTTCGACGAAACGGTCCTCGGTCATGATGAACGAATCAGAGTCATCGATGACGGCATACCCTTGTTTCGAGGCGATGCCTTCACCGAGTTCGGTCGCCCCGTCGACGTGGTCGAGCGTTCGCGCCGTCCCTTTCAACGTCCGCTCCGGTCCGTTAAACGTATAGCGGCTATAATACGTACTGAAGTTCCCTTTCACGTCGACGTAAAGCGTGTTCGGCGCGAACGGCCCTTTCGTGTAGTAGAGGTGGACGTGCTCCGTGATGATTTGCAATTCCGTCTCATCCTCAATCACGCGAAACTCTGGGACTACGAACGCCCGGTTAAAGACGACTTGGGTCGGCCGGTCTTCGAACACCCCATCCTCGGCATACTCCATCCGAATCAGTTGGCTCGTCAGTACCGTGAAGCGATAGCAGCTCCCTTGGACGATCGCTCGATCATCTGCCTGCGGTTTCATTTGTTGCGTATAGACGTTCTCCTCTTCAAATAGACGCATAAGCTCGAGCGTTGCCGCTCTTCGTCACTTCCCTTCTAAATTGTGCAAACGTTTACACTCAAAATGATAGCAATGTCTAAATCGACATACAACATTCCTTCCCCATGTCGGGCCATAAAAAACGACGAGCAGCCAATTCAGGAAAAAAGCCACAGACGCTGATGTCTGTGGCGTTGAGCTTATTGTTGGAGCGTCGCGGCGAGTCGGACGCGCGTCCCGACCTCACCTCGGACCGCCGCAAGGGCTTGTTCGAGCGACGTGATGACGGCAACCCGGTCGTGTCCTGATTCGGCGAATTGAAGGGCGGCCCGAACTTTCGGCAACATGCTGCCCGGTGCGAACTGGCCCTCGGCGATATACGTCTCGAGTTGTTCTTTCGTCGTCTCCTCGAGCGCCCGGGCCGACGGTGTCCCGAAATCGACGAACACGTGCTCGACGGCCGTCAAGATGAGGAGCATGTCGGCGTCGACGAGATCGGCGAGTTTCGCAGCGGCAAAATCTTTATCGATGACCGCCTCGACGCCGACATAGCCATCGGCTGTATCGATGACAGGAATCCCCCCGCCGCCAGAGGCGACGACGATGTGCTCATGGGCGACGAGGTCACGGATGACCGCGTGTTCGAGAATCGCCACCGGAAACGGGCTCGGGACGACGCGGCGATAGCCGCGACCGGCGTCTTCTTTGAACACATAACCGGTCGTCCGTTCAAGCTGCTGCGCTTCCGCCTCGTCGTAGAAGGGACCAATCGGCTTCGTCGGGTGACTGAAAGCACTATCGTTCGGGTCGACGACCGACCGCGTGACGATCGGTGCGACCGAACGTTCCAAACCGCGCGATCTCAGAGCTTTCGTGAGGGCATTCTCGAACCAATAGCCAATCATCCCTTGTGTCATCGCCCCGCAAACGTCGAGTGGCAAGGCCGGCGTCGCCGGACTATCTGACGCAGCCTGTTGCAACATCAAATTCCCGACTTGCGGCCCGTTCCCGTGGGTGATGATGACCTCAATCCCTTCGGCGACAAGCGCGGCCAGAGATTCAGCCGTCGCCTCGACGGCTCGAATTTGAGCCTCGGCCGTCGCATCTTTTCCTTGTTGAATCGCATTTCCACCTAGTGCGATGACTACTCGTTTATTCCGCATATTGGTTTCCCCCGATCAAAAGACTGAGATATTTCCTGAGACGATGCGCACGACGGCCAAGATGGCGAGCGCGGTCAAGACCCCGGCCACGATCCATTCCGTCTTCGTCAACGTCTTGATGCCGTTCTCACGTTGCGCCTTGATATAGAGCAACGTACCTGGTGCGTACAGTAAGGTCGTCAAGAGCAGATAGTCGATTCCAGCCGCATAGATGAGCCAAATCCCGTAAATCGAGGCGACGGCTCCGATGATGAGGTCGCGGGTCCGGCGTTCACCGGCGTTATAGCCGATGCCGTTCTTCGCGACTTTGACTTGATAGAAGGCCGAGAAGACGTACGGGATCAAGATGGCGCTCGAAGCGAGCGAGAAAGCGAAATTATACGCCGCATCCGAGAACAGGAACGTGAAGAGGAACAGCTGGATCAATCCGTTCGTGAGCCAGAGTGCGTTAGCCGGCGCGCTGTTCTTATTCTCTTTCGTGAACCATTTCGGGAACACGCCGTCTTTCCCGGCCACGAATGGAATCTCGGCGGCAAGTAACGTCCACCCGAGCCACGCCCCGAGGACAGAGATGACGAGACCGCCGTTGATGAGCATCGCGCCCCACGGTCCGACCGCCGACTCGAGCAAGTACGCCATCGCCGGTTGCGAGGCGTTCGCCACGTTCTCTGGATTCATGAGACCGAGCGACATGACCGAGATGAGCAGATAGATGATGAGCGTCCCGAGCAATCCTATGACCGTCGCTTTCCCGACGTCCGAGCGCTTGCGGGCCCGTCCGGATAAGACGACCGCCCCTTCGACCCCGATGAACACCCATAGTGTGACGAGCATCGTCGAGACGACCTGGTCTCTCACACTACCCCATGAGAAACCACCCTGGCCCCAGAAATCGAACGTGAAATTATCGAGGTTGAAGAAGAATAAGGTGATGGTGATAAAAGCAAAAATCGGTACGAGTTTCGCGATCGTCGTGATGATGTTGATCATGGATGCTTCATGAATGCCTCGTAAAATGAGCGAATGAACGAGCCACAGCATAATCGAGGCGCCGATGATGGAGGCGATGTTTTGACCGCCTTCAAAGATTGGGAAGAAATAACCGACCGAACTGAACAGGAGCGTCGCATAGGCGACGTTACCAAGCCATGCGGAGAGCCAGTAGCCCCACGCCGAGTTGAACCCCATGAACTGACCGAAGCCGGCCCGGGCGTAACTGTACACCCCTCCGTCGAGGTCTGGACGACGCATCGTCAAATTTTGAAAACTGAGACCGAGTGCGATAATCCCGATTCCGGTGATGACCCACCCAATCAAAATCGCCCCCGCGTTCGCACCTTGGGCCAAATCGGCCGCCAAGTTGAAGGCTCCCCCGCCAATCATCGAACCGACGACGAGTGCCGTCAACGCCCCGAGCCCTAATCGTCGATCCTTTTTCTCCGGTTGTACGCCAGCCGTTCCACTTGAGTCATGCGCTATTTTCGTAGACATTGAACTCATCCCTTTCGTTTAGTACGGGCCGGAGGGGAGGTCCCCTCCCATCCGTCAGCGTTCAAGCCATTCGTTCGTGTCGGTGAGCGTCGCCGCCATCACCGCTTTAATCGTGTGCATCCGATTCTCCGCCTGATCAAAGACGAAGGAATGACGACTCCGGAACACCTCGTCCGTGACTTCCATCTCGGTCAATCCGTACTCCGCATAGATCGCCCGGCCGACTTCGGTCTCCAAGTCGTGGAAGGCAGGCAGACAGTGGAGGAACATGACGTCCGGATTATTCGTCTTCATGAGCATGTCCATGTTCACTTGATACGGGTGAAGCAGTTTGATGCGCTCGGCGAACTCGGCCTCTTCGCCCATCGACACCCACACATCGGTGTAAATCACGTCGGCGTCGGCGACCGCTTCGTCGATGCTTTCGGTCAACGTGATCTTCGCCCCGGTCTCAGCAGCGACCGAGCGGGCAAAATCGACGACTTCATCCGACGGCCAAAGCGATTTCGGTGCACAGATACGCATGTCCATCCCAACTTTGGCACCACCAATCAAGAGTGTGTTGCCCATATTGTTGCGTCCATCGCCGACATAGACGAAGCGAATGCCAGACAACTCGCCTTTCTGCTCTTTGACGGTCAAGAAGTCGGCCAAGATTTGCGTTGGATGATACAAATCCGTCAAACCGTTCCATACCGGGACGCCGGCGTCTTTGGCCAGCCCTTCGACCGTGTCATGGGCGAAGCCGCGGAATTGGATGCCGTCAAACATACGCCCGAGCACGATTGCCGTGTCGCGCACCGATTCTTTTTTGCCAAACTGGATATCCGATTTCCCGAGGTATTCCGGATGCATGCCTAGATCGATGGCCGCCACGGTGAACGCACAACGCGTCCGCGTCGAAGGTTTCTCAAACAACAGCGCCACGTTCTTTCCTTCACAGATTCGATGCGGGACGCCTTGTTTCTTTTGACGTTTGAAGGCGGCCGATAAATCGATCAAATAGTTCAACTCATCCCCTGAAAAATCGTTCAATGATAGAAAATGACGGCCTTTCAAATCAAAGTTGTACGTTGTAGACATGCTCGTTTCCTCCTCGTTAAATGTCTTTGCGGATAATCGGACAGCTCATGCAGCGTGGGCCCCCACGGCCACGCGACAATTCACTCGACATGATTTCGATGACTTCGACGCCCTCAGAGCGAAGCAACTCGTTCGAGACGTAGTTGCGGTCGTACGTGACGACGACGCCTGGAGCGATCGCGAGTGTGTTCGACCCATCGTTCCATTGCTCGCGGGCAGCGGCGATTGGGTCCCCGCCCCCACATGGGATTAAGATGATCTCATCGAGACCGAGTGCGGCTTTCAACACGTTCAACAGATCCGTATGCTGCGTGATGTGAAGTTCGCCTTCAGCGTTCAACGTCAGTTCAAAGATATTCATCTTGCCTCCTGGCCCTTGGATGAACGGATGAATCGTGAACTTGTCATGGTCGACCATCGTGAAGACCGTATCGAGATGCATGAACGCACGTGACTTCGGAATTTCGATGGCGATGACTTTTTTGAACGTGCCGCCGTTTTTCAACAAGTTGAGAGCGACCCGTTCAATCCCTTGGGCCGTCGTCCGCTCGGAAATCCCGATGGCGACGACTTCCTTCGACAATACGAGCTCGTCCCCACCCTCCATCGCGAAGCGGTAGTCGCGGTCCGACCAAATCGGGATGTCATGTTTCGCGAATCGTGGGTGATAGCGCATAATATATTGCGTGAACAACGATTCACGACGACGAGCCGGCTCTTTCATCCGGTTGATGGATAGCCCGTTGCCGATTGCTGCCGCCGGGTCACGGGTGAAGTATAAGTTCGGCATCGGATCGAGATAGAACGGGTATGTGTCCTCAATCATCTCGTGCAAGTGGCGCCGTTTCTCTGGCTTAATCTCAGACTTGCGAATGCCGGCCATAACGGTTTCAATCAATTTTTCGTTGTCGTAGGCGAGCAAATATTCTTTAAGTGTCTCGTACGAGCCGTTGATATTCGATTTTGACTCCGCCAAGATATCGGCGACGAATCGTTCGCGCACCCCTGGTAGTGATAACGTTTCCGCCATCAAATTTTCTAGATAGAGTACTTCGACGCCACGATTTTGGAGCACGCTCGCAAAGTAGTCATGTTCTTTTTGAATGACCGGAAGATGAGGAATGTCGTCGAACAAGAGTCGTTCCAAATATTCTGGGGTCAAATTTTCGAGTTCACGCCCTGGTCGTTTCAATAGTACCGTCCTAAGTTCACCAATTTCTGAATACACGTGGATCGGATGTTTCAGCGTTGTATCCCGTGCGGTTTGTTGATCCGTCATCGATATCATCTCGCTTCCTCCTTGTGATTCGGGTGTGTTTCTACCCTTACATTATCAACTTACCCAATTCCGAGGTGGGCAAGTCCGACGTTTGGACTGTGGTGGATTCCACACTAAAGTGCATAGATGATGACGTGGCATGAATGAACAACCACTCGAGAAACGGTGCGTCCCCTCAAATCGGAGGAGAGAGACGTATACACACTGTATAGATTGTGAAAAAAATTCATAACATTTTTTTGATTTTGTTTGAGCCCGACTAAAGTCGTGACATAATATAGACAAATGATGTGAAAAGGAAGTGAGTCGATGGCAATCGAACGTACAGAACGCGCCCGTCATGAAGCCCAAGTGACAGCGCTCATCCAAAAAGGGGACCCGGTCGATTTCCGCGACGTGTTTCTCACACTCCATCCGGGCGAACAAGCCGACCTCTTCATTGAGCTCGAGCAACCGGGTCGCCAGTTCGTCTACGATGCCTTGTCCCCGGAAGCGTTCACCGACCTATTTGAAAAGCTCGAACTCGATGAACAAGAACAGTTCATCCAAGAGATGCCACGTCCGTTCGCCGTACGCGTGTTGAACGACATGTTCTCGGATAACGCCGCCGACTTGATGACCGAGCTCCCGGACGATTTCATGAACGAACTGTTCGAGTTGATGGACGAGACCGAGGCGACCGAAGTTAAAGACTTAATGCGCTATCCGGATGATACGGCCGGCGCCATCATGACGACCGAGTTTATCGTGTTGAAAGCGGACAAGACCGTCGGTGCGACGCTCGAAGACTTGCGCGAACTTGGACCGGAAGCCGAGACGATCTATTACCTGTATGTCATCGACACCGATCGCCGGCTCGTCGGCGTCGTCTCGCTACGCGATTTGATCGTCTCCCCGCTCGATGTGCAAATTGCGGATATCATGGGCCGACGCGTCGTATCGGCCCACGTCCTCGCCGACCAAGAGGACTTGGCGCGGACCGTTCAAAAATATGATCTATTGGCCTTGCCTGTCATCGACAGCGAGGACCATCTGCTTGGAATCATCACGGTCGACGATGTCATGGACGTCATCGAACGCGAGACGACCGAGGACTTTGAAGAACTGTCGGCGACGAAAGGTTCGTCTGACATCAACATGGGACCGGTCGAGGCGGCGATGAAACGGGCGCCATGGATTATCAGTCTCATGTTCCTCGGGATGATCACCGCGTCGACGATCGGTGGTTTCGAGGACACGCTTGAAACGATCGTCTTACTCGCCGTCTTCATGCCGCTCGTCATGGGTTCGGCCGGTAACGCTGCCACCCAATCGCTCGTCGTCGCCGTCCGCTCGATTGCGCTCGGCACAATCAATCGAAAGAACGTGTTGAAGATGATTCGCCGTGAGTTCGGGACGGGGCTATTGCTCGGTCTCGCCTGCATGGTCGTCATCTTTGGGGTCATCACCGTTTTGTACGACAGTGCCTTGATCGGGATGGTCGTCGGTCTGTCGATCTTTGCGTCACTCAGCGTGGCGACCATCGTCGGGACGCTCGTGCCGCTCCTCATCAATCGATTGAAACTTGATCCGGCCGTGGCGTCGGGCCCCTTCATCACGACGGTCGTCGACAACCTCGGCTTGATCATTTATTTCACGGTCGCGACTTCGTTGCTTCGCTTTTTCTGACACCTGATATCTCAGGTGTCTTTTTTGTCGTGATGTTTATTACAGTTCTTTTACAAAAGAGAAAATGGGAAATAATCATGATTTAGGACGGGTATTCATGAAAAGTACTTATAAATAAGAAGAGATTGAGGGAGGGATATTCGTTGACCATTCAACAAGTTGTTTACATATTGATCACAGGGGCTCTCTTCATGGGTCTCGTCGCATACGTGTCATACCGCATGACGAAAGGAAAAGTCGAGAGTGCCGACGATTATTTCTTGGCTGGACGTGGTCTCACCGGTCTATTCATCGCCGGATCGCTTTTATTGACCAACTTGTCGGCCGAGCAATTGATCGGCTTGAACGGCCAATCGTTTGCCGGCAATATGTCCGCTATGGCATGGGAAGTCACGGCCGGCATCGCCGCCATCATCATGGCCCTCTTCTTACTTCCACGTTTTCTCGGCATCGGAATTTCAACGATTCCCGAGTTTTTGAGCCAGCGGTATGACGAGGACGTCCGCCGCTTGACGGTCCTGTTGTTTTTGTTCGGCTATATGTGCGTCACGATTCCATCGATGCTCTACTCAGGCGGCTTGGCCGTCCTGCAACTGTTTGACGTACCAGCCCTGCTCGGGATCAGCTTCGAGCAATCACTCTGGATGGTCATTTGGTTCATCGGGATTATCGGTGCCGTGTATGCCATTTTCGGAGGACTCCGTGCCGTTGCCGTTTCTGACACGTTGAACGGAATCGGCTTGATTATCATCGGATTCCTCGTCCCGACGCTTGGCTTTATCGCGCTCGGTGACGGCAATCTTGTTGATGGGATGAAGACGATCGCAACCGAGAATCCGGAGAAACTAAACGCGATCGGTTCAGAGAACGATTCCGTTCCGTTCTTGTCCATCTTCACGGGGATGATTTTTGCGAACTTATTTTATTGGGCACTCAACCAATATGTCATTCAACGGGCACTCGGGGCGAAGAACTTGGCCGAAGGTCAAAAAGGAGTGCTTTTCACCGGCTATTTGAAGTTGCTCGTCCCGATTTTCATGTTGCTGCCGGGGATTATCGCATTCCATTTGTATGGCACGAACGTCGACAAGGCCGACCTCGCTTATCCGAGCTTGATTGCCGACTTGTTGCCGATGTGGCTCATGGGCTTTTTCCTCGCCGTCTTGCTCGGTGCCGTGTTCAGCTCGTTCAACTCGCTGTTGAATAGTATCGCTACGCTATTCGTGCTCGATATTTACAAACCGAAGTTCAAACCGGACGCATCAGACAAAGACTTGATTCGGGTCAGCAAATGGTTCGGGACGTTCGTCGCGCTTGTCTCGTTCTTCGTCGCTCCAAACTTGATGTATGCACCGGACGGCCTTTGGGACTTGATTCGCCGTTTCACCGGCTTCTTCAACATCCCGATTCTCGTCATCGTCTTAATCGGGATGCTCGTGAAGCGGGTGCCACCGATCGCCGCAAAACTCGTCATCGGCTTCCACGTCGTCACGTATTACTTCCTCGTTTGGGGAACGGAGCAGTGGTTCGGCTTCGACCTCGGCATTAACTTCATTCATATTTACGGGATTTTGTTCGTCCTCGAGACGGCCATCATGCTCGTGTTCGCGAAAGTTCGTCCGATGCAACACATCAATCCGATTCGCATCGACCTCGGTCGCGTCAAACCTTGGCGCCATGCCATCTCGACGTCAATCATCCTGATTGCTTCGATGGTGTTCGTCTACTTCGTCTTCTCACCAATCGGTCTCGCCTACGCGGACGGGATCGTGTCGAGCTGGTTCTGGCCAGCGACGCTCGCGTTGGTCGCGACGACGAGCGGGCTCGTCTGGACGTCGTATCGCTACTGGTTACCGCGTTATGAGTCTTATTTGAACAATCTTGATACGACAGACACCGAGCGTGAAGAAGCGATGGGTGAATAATATATTTAGACAAACAGACACGTTCCTTGCTGATATCTTTTAGCAAGGAACGTGTCGACTTGTCTTACTTCTATTCTTCTGTTCATACATGTTTTGATCCGCTTGATCATACAATTTCTTGAAATCGTTTAACTGTTCCTCCCAAGCTGCACCGACAGCGGCTGAAATGTCATTCGATTCAAACACGCTTCTAATGGAAACCGTCAAATCTAGCAATTCATCTTGTTCTAGTTGATCAATTAATACAACAAATTCGTCGCCTCCAATCCGATAAACGTTTGTGCTTAACCCTTGCAAGAGGAGTCCCGTTTTCTGAAGTAACTGATCACCAGCCGAATGACCTTGATGGTCATTAATTTTCTTCAAGTCATTTAAATCGATGACTATCAACCCTACTTTTTTTAAAGAAAGACGATCAATTGTTTCGTTAAAGGCACGTCGGTTCAAAACCCCAGTGAGTTCGTCATGACGGCTCACATATTCTAACTCCTCACGTTTCATTACAGCCGCTTCTACATTCCGAATGATTCCTTGTACAGCTACAATCTCACCATTTTTATAAATCGGAGTCGTGTATTCTTCAAAGCGCAAGTAACGACCGTCATTAGTGCGCCAACGTTGCGAGATAGCCTCATCGTAACTCATCTTTCCTGAGACTTTATTCATGAGAATTTGATAATCATCTGGGTGAATACGACGAAAACAATCATCTGGATTTTCATAGTTTTCCGCTACAACGCCCTCACCTAGATACAAATCAAGGGAAGGACTTATGTAACGAAAACGAAACGTCGGTTTGACTTCAAATATATAAATGACGTCTTTAACGTGGTTACCGAAATGTGCAAACGCTCCGTCCACCTCTTTACGTGATTGAAGTGTCTTCTGCGCAACAAGTACCAAAATCAATCCAACTAATAAACCTAACCAAAATTGTTCCATGTTTTCCCGCTCCCCATCTAAACGTACTATTCTATCGTATCATGTTAGCGAAACGCCGCCTGTACCTTTTCCATTATTTAGGTTAATGTTTAAATGTAACGTTCATTTGTTGATGAATGTAAACTTAAACTTAAAATTAGAAGTTGGAGGTCAACCATGAGTCCTGACTGGTCACGCTATGGAGTCTCATCTACCTTTTCCGGATCGGCGCTCGTCATGCGACAAGACGACATCCTGTTCGAACTTCAGCAAGGCTACGCGAATCGGGCCGAACAAATCGAAAATCAAACGTCGACCCGCTTCGGCATCGCTTCGGGCTGTAAGCTGTTCACAGCGATTGCCATCTGCCAGCTCGTCGAACAAGGAAAATTGTCGTTTACGTCGACACTCCGCGAGAGTTTGGACATCGACTTCCCCCGATTTGACCCAGCCGTGACAGTTGAACAGTTGCTCACCCACACGTCCGGCATCCCCGACTATTTCGACGAGTCTGTCATGGACGATTTCGAGGAATTGTGGCGACAGCGTCCAATGTATCACATCAGGCAGCTACGTGACTTTCTCCCGATGTTCCAGCACGAACCGATGCGACAAGAACAGGGCATGTTCCAATACAATAATGCCGGGTATATCCTGCTCGGCCTCATCATCGAACAAGCGAGCAGGTTGACGTTCTCGGACTATATCGAACGATTCGTGTTCAAACCGGCCGACATGACCGATTCGGGGTACTTCTCCCTCGATGCCTTACCAGCGCACACGGCGCTCGGGTATATCGACCACGCGAACGGCTCTTGGCGGACGAACCACTATTCGATTCCCATAAAAGGCGGCGCGGACGGCGGTGCGTTCGTGACGGCACAAGATATGGCCAAACTTTGGAACGCCCTGCTCGCTCATCGCCTACTTGATGAGGAGATGACATCACGACTGCTGACTCCTCATGTGAAGGTAAACGACAAAGGCGTACATTATGGCTACGGTCTGTGGATTCAATTGGACGCGAATCGACACGTCTTCAAATATCATGTCATGGGCTATGACCCCGGCGTCAGTTTTCATTCTGCTTACTATCCGGCCACAGACATCGTCTCGGTCGTCTGTTCGAACGAGTCAGACGGGGCGTTCGACCTCATGAAAGTCATCGAACAGAAAGCAGGTGTGTCTTCTTGAACATCCGCCCATACGAAGAACGTGACTTCGAACAGATTCAAGCGTTGAATGAAACGGAAGGTTGGAGTCAACTCGTCCGACAACACGAGTTGACGAAACAGGCGTGGCGGCAATCGAACGTCGCCTATGTCGTCGAGTCAGAAGGACAGGTGATCGCCTACTTGCGTGGATTGACCGACACGACCGTGAGCCTGTACGTGTGCGAACTGCTCATCGCGGCCTCGCACCGTCGCCTCGGGATTGGCGAGCGACTGCTGTCACACGTGCATGCGCTCTACCCCGAAACGCGCCTCGAGATGCTCGCGAGCGCTTCATCCCACACGTACTACGAGAAATTGAATTTCCGCCCGTTTTACGGGTATCGAAAGACGATTCACGAATAGGAGGAACTGTCATGAAACTAGCCATTGTGACCGGTGCATCGCGCGGCCTCGGCCGTGCCATCGCCGAAGAACTATTGAAGCGTGATTACGAGGTCGTCAATTTTTCACGGACGCAGGCGACCGATGCCTCGTTCCGTCACGTCAAGGTCGACTTAGCTGATCCGACAAGCACACTGGTCGCAATTGGACAGATGAAGCCGCTCATCGAGACGGCAACGTCTTTGCTCGTCGTCCAAAATGCGGCGTTGATTGAACCGATTCATCGGGCCGGTCAATTGGACGCTGCGCAGCTCATCGCCCACGTCCAAGCCAACCTGCTCGCCCCGATGCTCTTGACAAACGCGGTGCTCGCATACGACCTGCCCGTCTCGCTCATCCATGTGACCTCTGGGGCCGCCAAGCGCCCCATCTCGGGCTGGAGTGCTTATTGTGCAACGAAAGCCGGGCTCGATCATTTCACCGAGACGGTCGCCCTTGAATTGACCGATACGGACGACAAGGTCGCCTTGTTCAATCCAGGCGTCATGGACACCGCGATGCAGGAAAGCATTCGAGCCTCGTCAGAAGACGCGTTCCGTGACGTTGAACAGTTCCGCTCCTATGTGACGGAAGGACGATTGCGCACCCCTGAAACGGTCGCCCGCATCTTGGCGAAACACTTGCTAGACGAGCCGTTCGAGAATGGCAAGACGTATTCGGTGTATGACCTAGACTGATTTTTCACCTGGTATAAAATTCAGCCACCCTTTTTAGGTTCAACCGCCTACACTAGAGACAGATGAAATGAGAAAGGGTGGCTAAGTCATGAAGACGATTGCAGGAGGATTATTATTTTTCGGCTTGTTCAGTCTCGGATTGTCGTTCACGATGATTGGGGACACGGCGATTGTCGGAGCGATGGTGAGCGGTGTCGCCATCTTATGTAGCGTCGGACTTTGGTTCGGAGCGACAGAAGTAACGCGCATCCGTGTTGCTCTCCTCGACAGCAAAAAAACGTCTTTCCCTGAATGAGGGAAAGACGTTTTTGGATTCATTGATTGTCTTCTTCTTCGTAATCATCATCAGCATATTCCTCGAAATCGTACTCTTCGAAGTCCGCTTCATCGATAAAGATGTCGCGGTCATTGACGACGTGAATCGGACCGTTGGCCACATCGATTCGAATCGTCCATGCCCATGGAATGCGCAATCGGCTATAAACACCTGTCCAGAATTCCATCGATTCTTGCTCGTATCGTTCGAACTCTGCCAGCAACTCTTTAAAGGTTACCCCTGACAACTGAAAGTTTGAGTCTTGGATTCGCTCGAGCGCATTATGTGTCGCCTCGAGTTCCGCCGCACGTACCATCTCTTCGGCCGTTGCCATCTCAAGAATGGTACCATCCGGTGGCAGAATGTCGTATACGTTGAACAATTCGCCTTCTTCTACTTCTTCATCAAACTCATAGTCGTCGTGCCGCATGCTTCATTCCTCCTCACTCTAGTTGAATCTCTTTCATTGTACCATTCCACTCCCTGTTAGAACGAAACATTCGTGTATATATTTTGGCAGGTAGGGAATCATAACAAAGGAATAGAATACGGATCAGCGAAAGGGGCCAATTGACCATGAACGAATCATTTCAAGCACTCGTCCTCGACAAGACGGATGACCATCTTCACGCCAAGGTGACGGACGTCAAACTCGACGCGCTTCCAAAAGAAGAAGACGGTAACGTCCTCGTCGAGGTCCATTATTCCGCACTCAATTATAAGGACGCCCTCGGTCTTACCGAACCCGGAAAAATCATTAATCAATACCCGTTCATCCCTGGATGTGAATTTGTCGGCAAGGTCGTCGAGTCCGATCATCTCGACTTCAAAGCCGGCGATGAAGTCATCGCCACCGGTTTCGGGATCGGCGAACGACATTTCGGCGGATTCAGTCAATTTGCACAAGTTCCCGGAAACTGGCTTGTAAAACTGCCTAAAGGTATGGACATGCGTGATGCCATCACAATCGGGACACCTGGATTGACAGCCATGCTTTCAATCGATGCGCTTGAGTCCGCTGGCGTTCGACCAGGGGAAGAAGTGCTAGTAACAGGTGCAACTGGAGGCGTAGGCAGTTTTTCGATTATCTTACTTCATAAACTTGGCTATCACGTCATCGCATCCACAGGAAAGACAGACTCCCCTTATTTGCAAGCACTTGGCGTTGACACCGTCATCGATCGACACGAGCTTGAGGGAGCGGTTCGTCCGTTAGCTCGACAGCGGTTTGACGCGGCAATCGATTCGATTGGCGGGGCCACTCTTGCGAATATTTTGAGTCAAACGCGTTATGAAGGTGCCGTTGCAGCTTGCGGACTTGTCGGCGGTTCCGACCTTCCAACAACTGTTTATCCGTTTATTTTGCGCGGAGTCAAATTAATCGGCATCGACTCGGTCATGCAACCCATCGTACGTCGCCTGAAGGCGTGGGAACGACTGGATGAGCTGCTTGATTCTAACGTGCTCAACCATATGATTCATGAGATTCCGTTGCATGACGTCCCTCGCCACGCTGAGGCGATGATGCGCGGCGAACTGAGCGGCCGGACCGTCGTTCGGATCCATGACTAACAAACAGGGCTGAATCCATCGATTCAGCCCTGTCTCTGTATTCTCCATGGTGGTGGAATTATAACGTGAATCCGGCTGGTGCGTCTTTGACGACGACGATCACCTTGCCTTGGTCTAATTTTTTCTCGAGTTGATCCGCTTCGGTCGATGAGAAGCCGAGCTGTTCGAATTGGGCTCGAAGCTCGTCCCCTTTTTTACGGAACACATTTTTCGCGGCCGTCCCCAGGCCGACGTCTGATGCCGTCACCGTATTCGCGTCGGCATTATCGGCCACACGGTCGGTCCGGTCATCATCATGGGTGATGACATAAATGTGCTTGTCCTCAATCCCTTTCGCTTTCATCGATTGAATGGCGGTCACGACTTCTTCATCATTTGTGAACTCTTTGTACAAAACTGACATGTGTAGTTCCCTCCTTCGATAGCGTTACAGTAAGAGTAATTACCTTCTTTTCCTAAAATGACACATTAAAAAACGATGACAGCTGTCATCGTTTCGTTAAACGGCCGGTTCTTGGCCTTTTAATTTTTTTAATTCATCGAGCAAAATGTCCGATTCGTTGAACGGAATCGACTCTTGTCCGACTCGTTCGACATGGTCATGACCTTTTCCGACGACGACGATCCGTTTCCCGACGAGCGCTTGTTGCGCTGCATGGCGCAAGGCATCTCGCCGTTCCTCGAACGTCACGTAATGCGTGTTCGAATCAACACCTTCGAGCAATCCATCGATGATGTGCCTCGGGTCTTCCGTCCGCACGTCATGTACTGTCACGATTAAATCGTCTGAATAGCGGCTCGCGATTCGACCCATCTCTGCCCGCTTCGTCGGATCTCGGTCTCCGGCCGCACTCAAGACGACAACGAGTTCACGTTCCCCTTGCTGAAGCGTCGATAGACACTTCTCGAGACCATCAGGCGTATGGGCATAATCGAGATAAATCTCGGCGTCTTCCGTATCGAGTCGTTCGAGCCGACCTTTCGGAAGCGTGAGTCCCGGCACGTTGGCGATGATTGCACGCAACATCAGTTCCGACGTCGAGACGAGACCGATGGCTGCGGCCAAGTTGGCGGCATTGAATGCGCCCATGAAGCGGACCGGCGCCTCAATCGTCAGTGCGTTCATTTTGACGACTACCGTTTGGTCATGCCAAATGACTTGGATATCGGCCGGTACGTCCGCATGCGTGCTATACATGATACGTCGACGGGTCGGGGCAAAGGCGGCCATCGTTTTACTGGCCGGGTCTTCGGCGTTCAAAATAATGGCGTCCCCGTCTGTCGTTTCGACTTGTTCAAATAATCGGGCTTTGGCCCGGGCGTACTCGTCCATTGAGCGATGGTAATCCAAGTGGTCATGCGTCAAGTTCGTGAACGCCGCCGCGTGAAATCGGACGCCTTCGACACGTCCTTCCATCATTGCATGCGAGGAGACTTCGACGACACAGTCGGTCACGCCGGCATCCGCCATCTCGGCCAAAATACGATGTAAGACGACGGCTTCCGGCGTCGTATTTGGTGTTTTTAATGTTTGATCTTTATAACGTGCTCCAATCGTACTGACAATCCCGACCGGTCGTCCGGACAGACGAAATAGATCATATGTCAATGTTGCGGTCGTCGTTTTGCCATTCGTACCGGTGACACCGTAAATACGCATCCGATGTGAGGGGTGGTCATAAAAGGCACTGGCCACCACGCCGGCTGTCCGCTTCGTGTCCGCGACGACAAGGTTCGGCACCTCAAGATCAAGCGGGTATTCCGAGATGACAGCAACCGCTCCTTTGGAGACGGCATCCTCAGCGAATTCATGTCCGTCCACCGTATAACCGCGGATACAGATAAATAAATTCCCTGGACTGACCTTTCTGGAATCTGTCTCAATTCCGGTCACCCATGGATCGCGTTCGATGTCATCCATCTCATTTTCTAGAATGGCGGATAAACGTTTCGTCCTCATGCTGTGTACTTCCTTTCTCATGGGTGTCGCTAGGTTCGCAAACCTTATCGTCATGGTACTAGATATTAGGCTGTAATGGAGATGACAAATATATTACTTCCCTTTTTACGTGCAATGCAATCGCCCAACCAAAAAATTCCTAGTCCAGGACGGGACTAGGAATGTATTTCGCTGTCGGTGAACCGAAGTCCTTGCTCATGAAGCGCGGTTTCCAAGATCCGCAGCACACTTGGCCCGACCCCATGTAAGGCCGCAATCTCTTGCTTCGTATACGTGGCCAACTGTTCGAGCGTATCGATATAGGCGGCCTTGAGCGCCCGTTCGGCCGGCGCCGAACATTTCGGAAGTGGTGTCATCCAATTCCCTCCTCTCGTCCTGAATCTCGTTCGATCGTCGGGAGACAGGCGAGGACACGTTCCATACAAAATGTCCGACGGGCCTTCTTGCGTATATCCCACGCGACAAGTCGATCGCCTTGCAGCTTCATCAGTTTGACGCGTCGCTTTGAAATGACCCCGTTCCGATCGATATACACCATTTCTACGACTTGTCCGTTCCGCATCCAACGCATGACCTCTTGCCTCATCTGATCTCCCTCCTTTTGTTACCTTTATTATATCGAACATTTGTTCGTAACTCCAGTCTAGAGGTGTGCATTTGAGCGATTTGCCGTATGCTAGAAGAAATGAATCTTTTGCGAAAGGAGTACGCCCGTTATGACATATGTCATGTTGGCCGTTTTGGCCATCGTCCTATTCATCTCCATGATTTATACCGCCAAAGCCTTGCCAAATTTGCGAAATGTCTTATTCAACCGCGGCAGCCTGTTCGGCCAAGACACCGAGACCGTCACGTGTCCGAACTGTAAGAAAACGTTCAAACGGTCCGGTGGGAACACCCAGACATGCCCTCACTGTTATACGTCGTTTTAACCCAAAAACACCCGCCTGGCCGCTAGACGCGGACCTCGGGTGTTTTTTGAATGTGCTCGAATCAGCAAGTAACCGTTTACGCTCACCTTATAAGTGAAATAAGAAGGTTCCGTCATTTTCCCGCAAGTCAAACCACGAGACAGTCTCATTCCTAAAGGAGTTCACCATGTCATTCATATCCGATCACGATTTATACGCACGATTGTTAAACCGCGACACTTCCGCGCTCGAACTGCTGTACGACCGCTATGAGCGCATCTTATATTCGCTCACCCTCCGCTTGACGACGCGAGCCGACTGGGCCGAGGCCGTCCTATTCGAGGTGTTCACCGAGCTTTGGAAGCATCGTCTGCCGCTCGATTTGACGACCCATCGGCTGAGAACGCATTTGTTCGAGCGGGTGGAGACCGCAGCGCTACGTCTAGTCGCCAGCGCTTGAGTTCGTCTATCGCATCGCTCGATGCAACACTTCTAGAATCCCATCCGCATACATGCCCTCGGTGACACGACCATGTTCTCGTTTGGCTTCTTCCGTCCCGTTGCCAAGCACATAGCCGTTACCGACATACCCCAACATTCCTAAATCGTTCCCACTGTCCCCGAACGCGTAGGCGTGCTCGGTATGAAACGTATATCGGTCGCACACGTAGTCGACTGCAGCGACTTTCCCCGCCCCTCGTGGGATGAAATCAATATCGTAGGCGTCTGCCGGATCCCCGGCGAGCGGGTTGCAACGACTAACGTTGACCGCGATTCCGAAGTCACCGGCACTCGAACGAATATGCTCGAGCTCCTGTGCGCTCTTGCCGAAGTAATAATAATTGTGCATCCAGCCGCTTGTGCCAAGATTCGTCTGTGGTTCAATCGTGAGTGTTCGCCCTAGCCTGTCGACGACTTGGGTGACGCGGTCTGAAAAATCATCGGGAAACCGTGACGAATAACCGGAATCAAGCTCCAGTTGTCCGGACGCCATCACTTGATACAGCTCTGTCCCGAGACTCGCCGCGATTCGATGTGGGAAGTAACGCATCTCGGCCCGCTTCACTTTCTCCATAATCGTCTCGAGCGAACTCCCCGTCACCCACATCGTCGATAAGCGATGTGAATGATGATCGAGAAAATCTTCGAGTTGCCGCAAGTGCTCCAACTGCTTTGCGGAACAAGCATGCGGGAAGTACGTCTCGTCGAAATCAAAACAGATGAGCGTCCGTCCTTCCTTTGTAAATCGTTTCATCGTCATCCTCCTTGTGTCGCCATACCCCTTCTCGTATAGTAAAAGGAGAAAGGACGTGCAACATGAAAAATCGTTTAAGCCGCTACTACTGTCAGTATAGCGGAATCGTGATCGGGTTCGGACTTGTCTTCGCCTTTTTGTTCGGCATACGGACATATTCATTTTGGCAACAATGGCTCTCGAACGGACCCGCACTTCTCGTCACGCTCCTCACGGCGACGTTCATTAGTTTTATGACGTATCGACTGCTCAGCGCCTTGAATTTGAAACTCTTCCGCCGCCTCGGCGACGCGACGTCGACATGCTCCCGTTAAACACGGGACTACATAACGACCGTTCACAAAATAGTCACCTCAAATAGGCATCCATTTCACGGTTTCATCCGTTAGATCAATACAAGGGATTCCCTTATGGATAAAGGAGACAGCCATGACTGATATTGAACTGTACGAGCGCGTCAGGCAAAAAGACAAACAAGCGCTCGAGGCACTTTATGATCGCTACGAACGAATCCTGTATGCCTTTGTCATGCAGTTGACGAAAGACCGCGACCTCGCCGAAGAAGCGATGCAGGAAGTATTCATCAAGCTGTGGCGCGGCGGCGGCGTATATGATGACTCAAAAGGAAAATTCAAATCGTGGCTGTTCACGATGAGCCGTCATGTCACGATCGACTTGATTCGCAAACGAAAACCCGACCTGCAACTAGACGAGTCTTACGCTGAAGCCATCCCGTCCCCGGCCCCGTCCGTCGAGACCGAGGTCGAATGGCAAGAAGAGCGAACGCAAATCGAGACGGCGATGGCCGAACTGCCGACCGAGCAACAACAAGTCGTCCGTCTCATGTATTTCCAAGGGCTCAGCCAACAAAAGATCGCCGATGCGTGCGATATTCCGCTCGGTACCGTAAAAGGAAGGATTCGATTAGCGTTGAAACAGTTACGAAGGCATCTATCCCATGATTTGATCGATAAGGAGGTGGAACGATGAACGCTTGTGACCAATTGATTGATTATTTCAACCAGCATTTGACGGAAGACGAACGCATCCGGTTTGAAGCGCATCTCGCGACATGTCAAACGTGTCAAGAAGAGCTCGAACAACTCGAGGCCCTCGTCGGCGGCGTCGCGTTCCTCTCTGAACCGGCTGAACCGCCGAGCGGGATGAAGGCACGCATCCTCGACAACGTGTTCGCAGAAGACGATACGGAGACAGCGTCGAAACCAGACGAACCGACCCCGGTCACCCCATTCACGGCATCGAAGAAAAAACAGAAGACGCCATGGGGAGCGCTCGCTCTCGCAGCCGCACTCGTGCTCTCCTTGATCGGGAACGGCTATCTGCTCTTGAACCAAGATGACCCGAGCGGCATCGCCTTGACCGAGACGGTACCACTCGAAGGCGACTCAGAAGGCGTGGCTTACCTCGCCGAACAGGACGGTGAGCGTCAGCTCATCGTCCAAACGAACGGACTCGATGCGCTCGAAGCGAACGAGGTATATCAAGTTTGGCTCATAAAAGACGACTCCCCGATTCCGACCGGGGCGTTCGTGACGGATGCTAAAGGCAACGGGACCGTCATCTATACACTCGATTCGACCGAATCGGAGACGGACTGGGATACCGTCGCTGTCACGAAAGAACCCGAACGCGGCAACAGGGCACCAGAGGGCGACATCGTCCTCATTGCCAGCCTATAAGCAAGAACCGAATGACCTGACGCACCACGCGTGCGTGTCATTCGGTTCTTTTTTCGTTATGATGATAGAAAAGGGGTGGTACATATGCGGCAGCCTAAAATTGGTGTCGTCGGTCTCGGCGGCATCGCTCAGAAAGCGTACTTACCGATTTTATCGAACAGCACATCGTTCGAACTGATCGGTGCCTATTCCCCGACCGTCGCCAAACGTGAGGCGATCTGTCGAGCCCACCGGATGGAATCATTCACGGGACTGCCCGAGCTTGCGGCAGCCGTCGACGCGGCGTTCGTCCACAGTTCGACCGAGACGCATTTCGACGTCGTCTCTTATCTGCTCGCAAACGGTGTCGATGTGTATGTCGATAAACCACTCGCTGCGACAATCGAACAGGCGGAACGTCTCGTCGAGCTGGCCGAGCAGAAGAACCGTAAGCTCATGGTCGGCTTCAATCGCCGTTTCGCCCCGATGTATCAGCACGTGAAAGCAGCAGCCCCATTCCACACGCTCGACTTCGTCAAGCATCGCGGCGACGGATTACGCGGCCACGACTATCAGTTCACACTGCTCGATGACTATTTGCATGTCGTCGACACGCTCCGGTACTTCACCGGAAGCGAGTTGCGCCTGATCACAGGGCATTTGGAGAAGACCGAGACGAACGGTCTCCATTTCGCACGCCACGTCTGGCAAGACGAGCACGGACTGCACACGACGTCGATGCACCGGAAAGCCGGGACGAATCACGAAGGGCTGAGCGCCATCCGGGACGGACTTCGCGTGACGGTCGACGAGATGGTGACGCTCAACCGCTTCGAGCACGGCACCCATTCGACGAAAACGTTCGGGTCATGGGACACACTCCTGACCCAACGCGGGTTCCAGGGGGCGATCGACCACTTTATCTCAGCACTAACCGAGGATACAGCCATCATGACGGACGGTCGTGAGGCGCTCCTCACACAACAGCTGGTGACGGATTTGTTCGGCTCACACTAAAAGGAGGCGTATCAAATGGATTTCTTTTTCTACATCATGGTCATCGTCGTCGTGTCCATCGCCGCAGACACGTTCAACAAGACACGGAAGGCGCGTTTAGAAGAACTTCGACTCAAAATCGAGCAAGAGAAACTCGCGATTCAGCGGCTCGAACTCGAGATGAAGCGCGACGAAGACAAACTCGATCATCACGGATTTTAAAAAGACGATCGGCCCAGAGCGGGTCGGTCGTCTTTGGTCATAAGATATGGCGCTCCTCAGCTTGACGTGTCTCGCGGACACGCTTTTGCCGTCGTTCGGCGAGTGTCGACCAAGTGACGGCCGTGATGATGCAGGCGGCACCGATGAAGAAGTTGCGGTCGAGCCGTTCGTCGAGGACGAGCCAGCCGAGGTAACCCCCGACGAGCGGTTGGAAGAAGAAAAACAGCGACCCGACGCTCGCATCCATGAGTTCGATTCCTTTGTTCCAAAAGAAGAACGCCCCGGCCGTCGAAATGATGCCAACGTATAACACGCTGAGCCACAATACCGTGGTCATATCCGGTAAACCGGATGAGGCCACTTCCATTCCCATGAGCGGCGTCATCAATACGAAGGCGATGCCGATAGCGAACGTCGTGATCGTTAACGACGACATCGTCTCGGAAGCGATTTTCACATAGATGGACATGAGCGCCCACGTGATGGCGGCACCGACCAAGACGAGGCTACCGATGAAATACGTACCTTCGACGTGCCAGCCGACGACGATGATGACCCCGAGCGTCGCCAACAGAAGTGACCCGATTTTGACAGGTGTGAGCCGCTCTTTCAAGATCAATCGGGCGAAGATTACCATGAACGCCGGCGTCGCCGCCGTCACAAGCGATCCGGTATGGGCATCTGAGAGTTTCGTGCCGATGAATTGAAATGAAATCGAGGCGACATAGCCGACGACTCCGACGAGCGCGATCCACTTCCAGGCGCCCCTGGCAATCTGCTCGCGTCCGAACGCCCACCACATTATAAACAGAACGACAAAAGCGACGGCGTAGCGCATCCAGACGAGCGTGAACGGTTCGATATAGCCGAGCGCATACTTACTGACGACGTACATCCCGCCCCAAATGCTGGCGGCGAGCGTTAAACTGATAGCACCGAGCCATTCCTTGCGCATAGCGTCTCTCCTTTCTGATGCCTAAACAATACGACACCGTTTCCTGAAATTCCTGTCTCTCTAGTTGTCGAACTGACCGAAATCGCTTACAATAACTCTAATGATGATTGAAAGGAGGGAGAAAGGTGAACTTTGTCGGACGTACGCACTGGTCAACAGAACATTTGTACATTTTGCGTGCGATTTTTCACGATGTCGCGTAACCACAGGACCCGTCTGTCCTTTTTTAGACATTGCTGAAATACGACAAAGCGCCTCTCTTTCTTGCCGAGCGCTTCTTTGCGCTCGGTTTTTTTGATAGGCCTCTACTTTAGGAGGAACCATCTATGTTAATCGAATTACAACATATTCAAAAACAATTCGGCGGCCACGCCGTCTTAATCGATGCCAATCTTCAGGTAAACGCAGGCGAGCGAATCGGGCTCGTCGGACGGAACGGGAGCGGCAAGACGACACTCCTACACCTCATCGTCGGCGCCGATTCGCCCGACGAAGGGACGATCTATCGAAAACAACGGCTGACGATTGGCTATTTGGCCCAGATTCCTGCCCATCCCGGTAAATCAGGGCGAGACGTACTCTATACCGCGTTCGCCGAGTTGACGAGACTCGGTGACGAGATGCGACGACTCGAGGAACAGATGATCTCAAGTGACGACATCGACTCACTCCTCGAGACGTACGGCGCCCTGCAGATGCGCTATGAGAACGGCGGCGGCTATGCCATCGATTCGAAAGTGAATGCGATGATCGATGGATTACGGCTCACAAGTTTCGTCGACCGCCCATTCGACACACTCAGCGGCGGAGAACGGACCAAAGTCGGGCTCGCCTTGGCGTTGCTCCAAGAGCCGGAACTGCTCATCCTCGACGAACCGACGAACCATCTCGATTTAGAAGCGATGACTTGGCTCGAGTCATTCCTGCGTGACAGTCCGTCCACGCTTCTCCTCGTCTCACACGACCGCGTGTTTCTCGACGCCGTCGCCACACGCATCGTCGAATGTGAGGACGGGGAGTTGGCTAGTTTTGATGGCAACTACAGCGCGTTCGTCGCCCAAAAAGAAAAGAAGTTGCTCGATCAATTCCATGCCTATACGGAGCAACAAAAGAAAATCAAGAAGATGAAGGAAACGATTCGACAGCTAAGACAGTGGGCGAACGAAGGCAATCCACCGAACGAGAAGTTTTATCGGCGCGCCAAATCGATGGAGAAAGCGCTCGCCCGCATCGAGACGATCAAAAAACCACGACTCGAGGCCGTTCAACCGGACATTCAGTTCACAGCTCAGGGGCGGACCGGACGCGATGTGTTAGAGGCGACCGACGTGACGGTCACTTACGACCGGACCGTCTTCGAACACGTCTCGTTCTACGCCGGTCATGGCGAACGCATCGCCATCGTCGGCCCAAATGGGAGCGGCAAGTCGACCCTGTTGAAAGTGTTGCTCGGTCACCTCGAACCGGCGACAGGCGAGGTGCGACGAGCGGAACGGGCCCAAATCGGCTACTTGTCCCAACACATCGACTTTGATGACTCCCATCGGCTCATCGAGGCGTTCCGTGACCGCATCGCTGTCGATGAAGGGAAGGCCCGTCAATTGCTGGCCCAGTTCCTCTTCTATGGCGCAAGCGTCTTCAAACCGGTCAAAGATTTGAGCGGCGGTGAGAAGATGCGGCTCATGCTCGCCATCCTCATGCACGAGGACATCAACGTGCTCGTGTTAGACGAACCGACGAACCATCTCGACATCGAAGCGCGTGAGGCACTCGAAGACGCACTCGACCGCTTTACCGGCACGCTCGTCGCCGTCTCACACGATCGCTACTTCTTGAACAAGCTGTTCCCGATTACGTATTGGCTTGATGGGACAGCGACACATTTCCCGGGAAACGTGTCGTATGCGCTCGAAAAACGGCAACATGAAATGAACGCAGAGGTCGTCGTTCCTAAACCGAAACTCGTGAAACCGAAGCAAGAAACGACTCGCGACACCACAGTTGATGAAGCTCGCCTGACCGAGCTCGAGGCATCACATCAAGCACTCCTGCACCAGATGAATGAGACGAACGATTTAGAAGAATTAATGACGTTGCAGCAACAAGCCGATGCGCTCCAAGCAGACATCGACACGTTGTTGAACCAGTTGCTCGAATCGATTTAATCAAAAACGACGCCTTTAGCGGCGTCGTTTTTGTTCGAACCAAGCTTGGACAAGAAAGCCCGTCACGCCAAGCGCCATCAAAAAATAGGGCACGATACGTGGGACAGCACCCGTTTCCCCCATCATCATGAGGATCAATCCGCTCACGAACGTCCCGAGCCAATATATTTTCGGCATGTCGTCACTCCTCTACAATTTTTTCTTGTAATTTGTCAGAATTTTTCGTAAAATATTTTGAAATTCTTATTTTATAGATATGGAAAGGGGACGCGCTCATGCCAAAACGAAACTGGGAGACGATTCTCCGATTCACCCTCGTCGTCACCATCACGGCCGCTACGTTCCTCTACGTCCGCTACTCGACCGAAATTAAAGAACGCGAGCGGGCTTTGGAGCAGTACCTTGCGACTCATTATAACATTTCGGCGGAAACCTATTCGATTGACGGTACCCTTTCCTTAAGCGGCTACGTCTATGATGTGACGTTCGAAGACGAACCCGACGCCGCTTACACGTTTCAGGTCGAACAGGCCGCAGACGGCCATCGTGTGAAGTTTGAACGAGCAGATGGCAAACAACCGGATCGGGTCGCCACGTTCGCCCCATAAGAAAAAGCGCCACGTATCGTGGCGCTTAACGGTGAGCGATTCTAGTAGAGCGGACTTTCATCCGACCGAGAAAGTTCCCAGCCGACCGTCCCATGCAATCAATCGATACGTGCTAGAAAATGGACGCGGTTCAGAACGTGATTTCGGAGCGTTCGTTCGTCTGAACATCAATCTGACCCTGCACAGAGACATTGCCTCCAAAACGGCCATGACTGCGTTTCGACGTAATAAGGTTGAAATCCATCTTGAACCTCATCATGCCCACCTGTTTTGAAACACCGAACTTCCTAGACGTTTTGCCTCCCACATATCCTTTTTGTCTGCCCCTCACCTCTCGCGCGAGGTCAGGTGGACGACAGTTTGAATCAGGAGATCACCTAGTCCGCCGGTCTTTCAACCAACTTGTCTCTCGTTTCACCGAGCCGGCCTCAGTCAAACAACGATTGAATCTTCGTTTCATCCGTTGCCCCCTTTCAGCTCAACACGTTGAATGAGGACTACACTAATACATTAACCGTTTTACGTGACATTGAATCCGTGTTCACCATTTCTCCAAAATTTAGTCGTCGATATAATGGTCGAGCGCATAGGCGACGCCATCGTCCTCGACATCCTTCGTGATATGGGTGCTGATCTCTTTCAACGGATCGACGGCGTTCCCCATCGCAATCCTCGTTTCCGCCACTTCGAACATCGAGATGTCGTTCAAATTGTCCCCGATGGCCACAATATCCGCTTGGGGAATACCGTGATGCTCTGCCAACTGCGTCAAGGCCATCCCTTTGCTCGCATTCGGATGACCAATCTCGATTTTTGTCCAGCCTGCCGTCGTGATCAAAATGTCGGTCCGAGGCTCATACAGTTTCCGGAGCTCGTGCAGTTTGCGCCGATCGAACGAATAGACAAAGACTTTGTACACTTCGTCGGCCTCAAAGTCGATGTCCTCGATCGCATCAACATATGTCAGCCCGAACTGTTCGTTTTGAATCTCAATCTCCCGCTCGCCCCATTCCTGTGAGAACGATTGGTCGTGTGGCAACACTTCATCCAACTCGCCCTTCAGTAAATCGGTACCCGAACGGAGTACTTTCACCCCGGCATTCGTATAAAATTCGACATACGCTCCGTGCTCATGGGCCACATCCCACAACTCCTGTACGACGTCTTTCGGGAGCGCGTGGTAATAAATGCGTTCGTTCTCATAGAAAGCGATTGCCCCGTTCCCGGACAAGATTGGACAAGTCAATCTGCTCCGTCGCAGCAACTCTTCGATATCGTGAATCGATCGGCCCGAAGAGATGGCGACCAAATCTCCCTCGGCTTGGCGACGCCGGATTGCGTCTTGGTTCGTTTCTGTGATGATACCAGTTCGAGACAATAACGTCCCGTCTAAATCGATGGCAATCAATTTCATATTCCAATCTCCTTTCAAACGCGTCTCATCATTCCATTCCCCGAATTCATTCATCTCAACGCAAAGAAGACACCATTCTGGCATATAGGCGTTTTCCTTTCACGCAAATAGGGAAATATTTATTAGTCCTAAATAATAATTTGTGCGTTGGAAAGGAGTCCTCATGAACACTTCACCTGAAAAGCCACGCTTGAATCGCGTGTTCTACATTTCGGCGAGTCTCATCGCTCTCCTCGTCCTGTTTGGCGCGATTCGTCCGACGTTGTTCGCGACGATTGCCGGGAACATCTTCAACTTCACGACCCGCTCGTTTGGTTGGTTTTACTTACTCGCCGTCTTCTTGTTCGTCGTCTTCCTCGTCTTCCTCGCGTTCAGTAAATACGGGAAGATTCGGCTCGGGACGGACCAGGACCGTCCGCAATACCCGTTCTTTACTTGGATCGGGATGCTGTTCTCCGCTGGTTTCGGGGTCGGACTTGTCTTTTGGGGCGTTGCCGAACCGATGAGCCATTTCATCACCCCTCCGTATGCGGATACGACCGAGCTGACCGTCGAAGGAGCTCGATTGGCCATGGCATATTCCTTCTTCCATTGGGGCGTCAGCCAATGGTCCGTCTTCGCCATCGTCGGCTTGATTATCGCGTATTTCCAGTTCCGCCGAAATGCGGACGGGCTTATTTCGACGAGTCTGTCTCCGCTCATTAAAGACCGGGCTTATAAACAGCCGCTCAATCAAACGATTGATATTTTAGCCGTCATCGCGACCGTCATGGGTGTCGCCACGTCACTCGGTCTCGGTGTTCTCCAAATCAACGGTGGTTTGAACAGTGTCTTCGGGTTGCCGAACACAGCGCTCGTCCAAGTATTGATTATCGTTGTTTTGACCGTCTTGTTTTTGACTTCGACGACGACCGGTCTCGATCGCGGCATCAAATGGCTCAGTAATATCAACCTCGGGACCGCGCTCGTATTGATGGTATTCGTGTTCTTTGCCGGCCCGACCATCTTTATTTTAGAGACGTTCACGCTCGGGTTAGGGGATTATTTACAGAACTTTATCCGCTACAGTCTTCGTTTGCAGCCGTACCAGCAAGGGACGTGGGTGCGTGATTGGACCATCTTCTACTGGGCATGGGCCATCGCTTGGTCGCCGTTCGTCGGTGCATTCGTCGCCCGCGTCTCACGTGGCCGAACGATTCGTGAGTTTATCGTCGGGGTGCTCATCGTGCCACCGTTCATCGCGCTCTTGTGGATTGCCGTGTTCGGCGGAACGGCCCTTCACCTCGACTTATTCGAAGGAACATCGATTGCGCAAGCGGTCGATGCCGATGTGACGAGTGCCTTATTCGTCACGTTCGCCGAATTGCCGTTCAGCTTTATTTTATCCGTCTTGTCGATTCTGTTGATTCTTACTTTCTTGATCACGTCAGCCGATTCGGCGACGTACATCATCAGCAGTATGACGACGAATGGTAGTTTGAATCCACCGCTCACTGTCCGAATCGTTTGGGGCATTTTGCTCGGCGGAATCGCCGCCGTTCTATTGATCGCGAGCGGGCTCGAGGGATTGCAGACCGCTTCACTCATCTCCGCCCTCCCGTTCACCGTCATCTTGATCCTGATGGTGTACACGCTGTTCAGTCTATTACGCAAAGAAAATGTCCGTAAAATCAAATAGGAATTGGGGTCGCCTCAAAGGCGGCCCTTTCTTTTGGGGATGCGTCCCTCCATATTGACACGTGCAAAGGCGATTGCTACGCTTTTGTCAGCATGACACGCAAGTCAAAGGGGGAAACGATATGGCTCAAGATTTCACACGGGCGTACGCGGAAACACGCGACGCCAGCGACTCGCTCGCACCATACCGGGGAGAATTTTATTTGCCGCAAGACGGCATTTATATGGACGGTAACTCGCTCGGCCTGTTATCGAAACGGGCCGAACGGACGTTACTCGAATCACTGAGCGATTGGAAAGAGCTCGGGATTGATGGCTGGATGTCGGGACGCCACCCATGGTTCAACTTGTCAGAACAATTGGCCGCACTTAACGCTCCGCTCGTTGGAGCCAGAGCCGAGGAAGTGATGGTCACCGGGTCGACGACGGTCAACTTGCACCAACTTGTCGCCTCATTCTTTAAACCGGAAGGCAAGCGGACGAAGATTTTAGCCGACACGCTCACCTTCCCATCTGACATCTACGCTTTGAAGAGTCAGCTCGAGCTCCGCGGACTCGACCCGAGCGAACATTTGGTCCAAGTCTCGAGCCCGGACGGACGCTACTTGAAGGAAGAAGACATCATCGCAGCGATGACAGACGACATCGCCTTGATTGTCTTGCCGACCGTCCTCTATCGCAGCGGACAAATCCTCGATATGGCCCGTCTCGCCAAGGCGGCACACGAGCGAGACATCTTGATCGGCTTGGACGCTTGCCATTCGGTCGGCGCCATCCCACACGCATTCCACGACTGGGGTGTCGACTTCGCCTACTGGTGCAACTATAAGCATTTGAATGGCGGACCTGGCAGCGTCGGCGGTCTATTCGTTCACGAGCGTCACTTTGGGACAACGCCTGGCCTTGCCGGTTGGTTCGGTTCACGCAAAGATAAACAGTTCGACATGGATCATACGATGACGCCGGCCGATGACGCCGGTGCGTTCCAAATCGGGACGCCGCACGTTTTGAGCCTGGCTCCGCAACTTGGTGCCCTCGAGATGTTCAACGAGATCGGGATGGACGCCATCCGCGAAAAATCGCTCGCCTTGACGACGTATATGACCGCACTGATTGACGAAGTGCTCGCACCATACGGCTTCGTTATCGGCAGTCCGCGCAACGAGACACAGCGTGGTGCCCATTTGAGTCTCGAACACCCTGAGGCGGCCCGCATTTGTAAAGCGCTCAAACAGCATCGCGTCATCCCGGACTTCCGGGCCCCGAACATCATCCGACTCGCACCGGTCGCGCTCTACAACACGTTCACCGATGTGTATGATGTCGTGATGACGTTACAGACAATTATGGAAAACAAAGAATACGAGGCGTTCGAGAACGTCCGCGAAGTCGTGGCCTAAGGAGAAACAATATGAGTGAACGGATTGAACACAAAGTCGAGCAATCAATTCAGACAGACTTTTCGAAAGACATGTCGTACGGTGACTATTTGCAACTCGACCCGATTTTATCGAGTCAGCACCGCTTATCGGACCATCATGACGAGATGCTGTTCATCATCATCCATCAGACGAGTGAGCTGTGGATGAAATTGATTTTGCATGAACTGACGGCGGCCGTGACCGCCATCGAGACGGGAGAGCTCGAGCGTTCGTTCAAGATGCTCGCCCGTGTCTCGAAGATTCAACAACAGCTCATCCAGTCGTGGAGCGTCCTCGCGACGTTGACTCCGGCCGAGTATTTGGAGTTCCGCGACAAACTCGGTTCGTCTTCTGGCTTCCAATCGTACCAGAACCGCCAAATCGAGTTCGCCCTTGGCTTTAAGAACGCGCGCACACTCAGTGTGTACGCCCATGATGAGAAGCTATATCCGCTTCTCGAGTCGTCGCTACAGGCACCGAGCATCTATGACATGACCGTTCGCGAAATGCATCGCCGTGGTCTCGCCATCGATGACACCGTGCTCAACCGGGACGTCACGAAAGACTGGGAATGGAACGAGAGCGTCGAAGCGGCTTGGGCCGAGGTGTACCGGGACGTGGACAAGTACTGGGACTTGTATGAGCTCGGCGAGAAACTGCTCGATATCGGCAGCCAGCAGCAGATGTGGCGCTTCAACCATATGAGCACCGTCGAACGGATTATCGGGCAAAAGATGGGGACGGGTGGATCGTCAGGCGTCAATTACTTGCGCCGCGTCCTCGACCACCGTTTCTTCCCTGAACTTTGGACTGTCCGGACAAAACTGTAAGGAGGACGAACACGATGACATGGATTGATGTTTCGCAACCGCTCGAAGACACGATCACGACATGGCCAGGCGACACGGCGTTCCGTTACGAGATCGCGTGGCCGATGGCCGATAGCGGTTCGGTCAACGTCGGGAAAGTGACGATGAGCCTGCATACCGGGACGCATATCGATGCCCCGTTCCATTTCGAGGACGCCGGACAGCGCGTCATCGATCTCGATCCCGGGCTCTATATCGGTCCGGCCCGGGTCATTCATCTCCCTGGACACGAACGAATCGAAGCGACGGACTTGGACGGTTTTGACTTGACCGGCGTCGAACGGTTGATTCTCAAGACCGACGGCTGGCCAAACAAGCAGGAATTCCCGAGCCACATCCCTGAACTCACGCCTTCACTTGCCGACCGTCTCGGCGAACTTGGGATTTACTTGATCGGTCTCGATTTGCCTTCGGTCGACGCGATCGACAGTAAAGAGATGGCGGCGCACCACGCGCTCTCCCGCAACGGGGTCCACATTCTCGAAGGACTCGTCCTCGACCATATCGCCCCTGGTGATTACGAATTGAACGCCGTGCCGCTCCCGATCGTCAAAGGTGACGGCAGTCCGGTGCGCGCGCTCTTGCGTTCGCTCGATTAAACAAACACCCCTTCGCTCGAAGGGGTGTTTTCAGTCTTCCTGCATGACCTCACTCGAACTTTTACGATGGTCGAACCGTTTCGAGATTTGCACTTTGTAAGCCATGTTCGCCTCATAGTCTTTCGAGAACACACCAGCGTACAACAGGTCGAGCAGACAATGAATCGAATCGTTCGTCGTGAAGCTCCCAATTTTCGAGTAGAGGCGCTCACGGGTCGTCAAACGGAGCGTGCAGTCGGCCTGATGCGAGATCGCGTTCTCTCCGAGACTCGTCAAGGCGAGCACCGGCACACGTTGTTTCTTTAAGTAAGGGATGAGTCCGACCGTATAATCACTTTCCCCCGTATAGGAGATCAGGAGCGCACACGTCGTTTCGTCCGAGTTGGCCGCCTCGAATTCGGCATCGAATTCACAGAGGCTGACTTGTTTGCCGATCCGGTTCATCTTTGACTTGAAGTCGTGACAGAGCAACAAATTATGGATGACAGAAAAGACCTTGATATGGCGCGCTTCACTCAACATCGTTACGGCCTGCTCGTATGCCTCATGATCGAGCAACGACAGCGTGTCCTCGATCGTCATCTGTTTGAGGGCCGCCAGCTTGTTCGCCACAACCATCAAGTTATCCTTAGCCGAGAATGGCTTATTGGCATCGATATCCGAGAAGTGACGATTCAAATACTCGATTTCCTCCAAAAACTGTTCCTTCAACTCGAGCCAACCCGCAAACTCCAGTTTCGTGGCGATGCGACTTAACATCGACGGGTGCGTATACGTTGCCTCGGCGATTTGTTTCATCGTCTTATCGTGGATCCGCTCCCGCTCGACGAACAAATAGTCGATGACGGCCCGTTCTGATTTCGAGAACAGGTCTTGCTTCATTTTCTCGGTCAATAGCATGTCCGGTCTCCTCTCGTGAATTGAATTCACAAAAATAAATGTCTATATGTTTCTTTTTGTAAACGCTTTCGGAGTTGCCTGTAAATCTATTGTGTTCATTTTTCTATATTTTATACTGAATGAGAAATGAGAAGATACATTCAGCGCTGATATTCATTTACACATCTGAGACTATTTTGTGAACAAACGAGGAGGAGATTGGAATGACAACGGGAATCAAGCTCGTCACCATCGGGGGCGGCAGCAGCTACACACCAGAATTGATGGAAGGGTTCATCAAGCGTTACGAAGAGTTACCGATTCGTGAGATTTGGCTCGTCGATATCGAGGCCGGCCAAGACAAACTCGACATCGTCGGACAGATGGCGCAGCGGATGTGGGACGCTTCTCCGTTTGACGTCAAAGTACATCTGACGCTCGACCGTCGAGAAGCGTTACAAGATGCCGACTTTGTCACGACACAGTTCCGTGTCGGTTTGCTCGACGCCCGCATCAAAGACGAACGGATTCCGCTCTCGTACGGTATGGTCGGTCAAGAGACGAACGGGGCCGGCGGTATCTTGAAGGCGTTCCGTACCATTCCTGTCATCCTCGACATCGTCGAAGACATGAAACAGCTCTGTCCGGACGCCTGGCTCGTCAACTTCACGAACCCGAGCGGAATGGTGACCGACGCGGTCATCCGGTACGGCAAATGGGACAAAGTCATCGGACTGTGCAACGTGCCCGTCAATGCGATGATGGCAGAACCAGAACTGATCGGCAAGAAACCGGAAGAGTTGATTTACTCGTTCGCCGGATTGAACCATTTCCACTGGCACCGCGTCCACGACGTGAGCGGACAAGACGTGACACGCGACATCATCGACAAGATGTATGACGGCGATTCGGGGATTCCCGCCAATATTCACGACATGCCGTTCTTCCAAGAACAACTGCAACAGATGAACATGATCCCTTGCGGCTATCACCGGTATTACTATCGTGCCGAGGAAATGCTCGCCCACATGCTCGAGGAATATCGGGACCCGGCCGTCGGCACGCGGGCCGAGCAAGTGAAGCAGACGGAAGCGGAGCTATTCGAGCTGTACAAAGACCCGAACCTCGACCATAAACCGGAGCAACTATCTAAACGCGGTGGCGCCCACTATTCGGACGCGGCGTGTGAGACGATCGCCTCGATTTACGCCAATAAGAACACACATATCGTCGTCTCGACGAAGAACAACGGGGCCGTCCCTGACCTCGCCCCGGACGACGTCGTCGAAGTGTCCACCTATATCGGTGCGACCGGTGCGAAACCAATCGCGTTCGGCACGCTCGCCCCGGCTGAAAAAGGATGGCTCCAAGTTATGAAGAACATGGAGCTGTGCGTCGAAGAAGCGGCCGTGACCGGTGACTATGGGCTCGCCCTTCAAGCGTTCATCATCAATCCGCTTATCCCGAGCGGCGAGACCGCGAAACGGGTGCTCGATGAACTGCTCATCGCCCATAAAGATTACTTGCCGCAGTTCGCCGATAAAATCGCTGAACTTGAAGCGAACGGCGTCACGATCAAAGACGAAGTCATTCAAGCGCTCCAACCTGTCGAGCACGCATAAATAAAAGCCAGCGTGTCGATTTGCGACGCGCTGGCTTTTATTCACGCTTTAACACGTTCGTACTCCTCTTTCGTCACGACGTAAATGAGGCTCTGCACAGTGCGCCCATCCAAGCGCGTCAACTGCTGAGACGTCGTGAACGCGTACGTGAAGCCTGTCTTTTCGACGACGCGGCGCGACTGGTCGTTGAAGTCGAAATGACCGCACCAAATGCGTTCAAGTCCGAGGTCGTCAAAACCGTGCCGCATCACTTCGTGGACGGCCTCCGGGATGTACCCTTGCCCCCAATGGTCTGGGCTAAGAACATACCCGATCTCGCGCTGCCGGTCATGCTGAATCTCAGGGTCCGGTCGGCGGTCGTGCAACCCGAGGCTGCCGATCAACTCACCTGTCTTTTTCAGTGTGATGGCCCAGACGTCTTGGTCTTGTTGGAACAGTCGGATGACGTCACGCGTCTCCTCGACCGACTGGTGCGGCGCCCATCCCGCTTTCGGTCCGACCCGCTCGTCTTGCGCGTATCGAAACATCTGTTCAGCGTCCTCGAGCTGAAACGCCCGCAACCGGAGCCGGTCTGTATCAAGTTGAATCATCTTGTTCTTCCTTTCTGTCGTTTCCCTCGGATTCGTTCCGGGAATGAATCCATAAGGAGGGATGACGATGCCATTTGATTATGATTTAGATTTTGAAACGATTGATTTCCGCGAACACCCCGAGCTGTATCGAGTCGGACGCGGCGAACAAGGCGTCCTGCTCGTCGAACCATATAAAAGTGAGATTCTCCCCCATTGGCGCTTCAAGACGCCAGACATCGCCAAACAGTCCGCCGATGAGATCATGGAGCTGTTCGAAAAATACCGGGCCAACGATGATTTCGTCGGAATGGATATGGCCCGCAAATTCATCCAGATGGGCTATACCCGGGCGAGACGTTACGCCAACTATAAAGGCGGACGAAAATATAAGGACGACGGCGATCTCCACGACCGACAAATCGACGAGGAGAAAGCGGAATCGGCCCGCATCTTCAAAGAGCGATGGGACCAGCTTCGGGCAGATGAAGACTATTTGAAGCGAAAGAAAGCCCATCAGAAACAGTACGGCTGATTATCGGGTCATGACGAGAAAACGGGTCGCCCCTTTTTCAAACGAAGTGACCTGTCGAAACCCGAGCTGCTCATAGAGATGGATGGCCCGCTCATTGAACGCGGCCACCGTCAACCGGAGCGGTTTGCCTTCGTGCGCTGCTTCTTGCATCACCAACCGGACGAATGTACGCCCGTGCCCCCGTCCCGTTCGATCCGGATGCATGCCGAGCCCGAGGTCGACGCATGTGTCATCGTAGACGTATGTATCGTTCGGCACTTGTGCATACGTGCCGAGACAATAGAAACCGATCAACGCCTCGTCATGGACGGCCTGATACGCCATCAGTTCATCCAGCCCTTCCGCTGAAGCTTCTTGGTTATAGAAATCATACGGTGCCTCGTACGTCCACGCTTGAATCGCGCGGGCGTCTTGCTGTGTCATCGGGCGAATATCCATGACAACCTCCTTTCTCACGTCTCTTTTTGTTCGTGCTCGTCGGCAAACATTCCTGTCTACATCAAAAAAAGGATGGGTCGCCCCATCCTCACTTCCGTGTCCACGTCGCCGTGATGTCGACGTCGGCCGCATGCATCAAATTATGGATCGGACAACGAGCTTCGACGCCTTTCTGGAGCGCCGCAATCCGTTCATCCGATTCGGTCGTATCGAGGACGATGTTGACGTGTACTTTCTCAAAATACGTCCGTACTCCTTCAACGCCTTGGAAGCCGCGCGGGTCGAGCGTTCCTTCGGTCACGAACGTCACCCCGTCGTAGTTGAAATCTTGGTCTTGCGCCACGTAGGCAATCATGATTGTCGTACACGACGACAATGCCCCGAGCAAATATTCGAGCGGGTTCGGACCGGCGTCCGTCCCGCCGAGACGTTCCGGTTCATCGACGACGAACGGTTCGAGGTCACGCACATGCACCGTCGTCTTCACACTCGTCGCTTCCCCTTCGGCTCGCATCGTCACTAACGGTTTTTCAGTCATATTGTCTCCTCCTCTATCAAGTTGCCATCTTCATTCTCGTTCCCGTTATTTCGGTCCATGTAACACTTCGTCATAAATCGCATAGTCGTTTTTACCGTGTTGCTTGATTTGATACATCGCTTGATCGGCTTTATGAATGAGCGTGTCCAAGTCCGCCCCTTGATTCGGTGCGACACTGACCCCGATGCTCGCTCGAATCGGAATCGTCTCCCGTCCGAGCCGGAACGGCCGCTCCGTCAGCAGCAACTGCAAGCGCTCGACGAACGCAACGATGTCATCTGCATCGACGTTCGGCACATACATATAGAACTCATCCCCACCGACGCGCGAGGCCAGTCCTGCTTCCGGCGTCGCCATCTCAAGCAACTCACCGAGATGAATGAGAAAATCATCGCCGACTTGGTGACCGTACGTGTCGTTGATTCCTTTAAAGCCGTCGAGGTCGATGACGACAAGCGCAGGACACGATGATGCTCGAAGCGCTCGGACCGCTTAAGGGCATACATCAATAATAGAATCACAAGAAAATGAAACACGTTACCGACGGTCATCGTCGTCAAATAAGACGCGTTGAACTCAGGATAAATCCAGACACCGACTTGGTCGAAACGCTGACTGTTCAAGATGTTCTCTTGACGGATGAACGTCAACGCGACCGGGACGAGCGGCAAATAAATGGCATACGGATAAATCCATCTCGGTAACTTCGCCCCGACGCCCGTCACTTTGACAATGAAGTGGACCGAACAGACGAAAAGCAAAATTCCGGCGTTACCGAACCAATACGTCAAGAGCAAGGTGACTCAATAGAAAAGCCGGAAGCAAGTAAACGGCCATATAGAGAAATAATGCGGTCATGGATAGACCCCTTTCTTCTAACAAATCCATCTCTCACTTTCTCTATCGGTCGAAGCGAATCCTTTGTCGAGTTCACGGACACATCCATACAAAAAGCGAGCGGAACCAAGTCCGCTCGCTGTCGTCATCTCGTTTATAATGTGTCCTCAATCGCCGTGTCACCTTTGACGAGGTCAATCGCTTGATTGTGGGCTGCGTCATGACCAATGAGATGTGCCAAGAAGGCCGCCACGTCTGCACGCGGAATCTCACCAGTCGATACGTCGCCCGTCTTCACTTTGCCGGTACCGGCGTCATCTGTGAGAGCGCCCGGACGGACGATCGTATACGTAAGCCCGCTCTCCTCGAGCAGACGATCCGCATGATGCTTCGCGACATAGTATGGTTTCATCTCTTCCGGCCATGCCGAACGATCTTCCGCCTTCAAGGCGCTGACCATGACGAACTGTTTAACATTCCCGTTCTTGGCAGCCTCGATACTTTTCGCCGCGCCGTCCAGGTCGATCAACAACGTCTTGTCGGCTCCAGTGCTACCACCCGAACCGGCCGCGAACACGATCACGTCCATGCCAGACATCGCCTGTTCAAGTGACGACACGTCACCTTCGAGGTCGCCTAGGACGGCCTGATAGCCTTTCGATGTAAAGTCGTCGAGTTGGTCTTGTTTCCGCACCATCGCCGTGACTTGATGCTTCCCTTCCTCGTGCAATCGTTCGACGAGCTGTTTCCCAATCTGTCCATTCGCGCCAATTACAAATACGTTCATCTGTCTTCCTCCTCGATTTGAATTCAGAGACAAGCGAAACGCCGTGTGGCCATGGCCACATCCGGTGCAGAAGCGATGGCCGATATGACGGCGACGCCGTCCGCCCCGTCTTGCCGAATCATCGGGACGTATTCCGGTAAAATGCCACCAATCCCCACGATTGGCAGCTCTCGATACATGGCTCGAACTTGGCGAATGAGCACCGTCCCATTGACTGCCCCGGCGTCTGCTTTCGAGTTCGTCGGGTAGACCGGACCGATGCCGACGTAATCCGCATAGTCGATCGCCGCAGCCGCTTCTTCGAGCGTATGGACGGAGACACCGAGCCATTTGCCCGGACCGATTCGTTCGCGAACGCGTGCGGCATCGGCGTCGTCTTGCCCGATATGCACGCCATCCGCATTGATGCGCTCTGCCAAGTCGACGTCGTCATTGATGATGAACGGGACGTTGTACGAGCGGCAAAGTGTTTGCAACGCTCTCGCCATCGCTTCTTTTTTATCCCCATACAGTGCCTCTTTACCTTTTTCGCGAAATTGGAAACATGTCACGCCACATCGGAGCGCCGTTTCGACCGTCTGGAGTATGTCTTTCGTGTTCTGTGTCCCGCATACGAAGTAAAGCCGTAACTGTTCAGCGAGTGCCCGCCTTGATGGATTCAATCGTCACGCCCTCCTCTCCATACGCCACATATGCCCAATGGTTCGTCGGTCCGTGTCCGGCGCCGATCTCGAGGCCATGGGTGATGGCGCTTTGAATGAACCGCTTCGCCGTCACCGCCGCCTCCATGATGGAACGACCTTTGGCAAGTTCCGCTGTAAGCGCCGCCGAAAATGTACAACCTGTTCCGTGTGTATCGCTCGTCTGGATGCGCGGGGCCGAGAGGAGGAACACTTCTGACTCCGTCATGATCAAGTCTTCGGCAGTTTCACCTTCGAGATGGCCGCCTTTTAAAATAACCGCGCGCACACCGTACGCTAACATCCGCCGAGCCGCCTCGAGACGATCATTAAACGATCGAATCGTCAAACCGGTCAGCACTTCCGCTTCCGGCACGTTCGGTGTGACGACTGTCGCGAGTGGCAACAAGGAGGTCTTGAGCGCATCGACCGCCGTGTCCTGTAAAAGCGGAGCCCCTCCTTTCGCAATCATGACCGGGTCGACGACGAGTCGGTTGAAGACATGACGTTTCACCCCGGTAGCGACCGCCTCGATGCGCGACGCATCAAATAACATTCCGGTCTTACATGCTGCGATCGAAAAGTCCGAACCGATTGCATCGAGTTGTTGCGTGATGAGTTCCGGCGACACCGCTTCGACCCCATGCACCCCGCGCGTATTTTGAGCGGTGACGGCCGTCAGAACGCTCGTCCCGAACACGCCGAGCTCTTGAAACGTCTTCAAATCAGCTTGGATTCCCGCTCCCCCGCCAGAGTCCGAACCGGCAATCGTCAATACTTGCGGCCGCATCATGACACCACCTCAATACGGTCGCTCGGCAACTCGACGGCCGTCATCTTGCCGAGTTCATTCAAGAAATGAACGGGGAAGTCGCCCGGTCCGTCCGCCAAAGCGGTAGCCAGTTCGCCGCACCGGGCATATCCGGCGAGCGCTGTCGCCGTGGCCGTCAACGCGTCGGATTCGACCGCAAGGAACGCACCGACGACCGCACTGAGTAAACAACCGGTCCCTGTCGTCCGGGCCATCGCTGCGGTGCCGCCTTTGATTTCAATCGTCGCGTCCCCGTCGCTGACGACATCCGTCTCTCCGGTCACGGCAACGACACAGTTGTAGCGTCGTGCCGCCGCGCGCGCGATGTGATTCAAATCAACCCGCGTTTCCCCAGCGTCCACGCCGCGCGCCGCCGCGTCGAGACCAATCAATGTCGCGATTTCTCCGGCATTGCCTCGGATGACCGTCACGCGGACGTGTTGCAAAATGGATGTAGCGACGTCACGTCGAAACGCGGTCGCCCCGACACCGACCGGATCGAAGACGACCGGCCGGCTCGATTCATTCGCCGCCTGTCCGGCTCGAATCATCGTACGTTCCGTCGTCGCATCGAGTGTGCCGATATTGAGTACGAGCGCATCGCTCGCAGACGCCATGTCCGCGACTTCTTCGACGGCTAACGCCATCACCGGCGCAGCGCCGATGGCGAGCAACCCGTTCGCCGAAAAGTTAGCGACGACGATATTCGTAATGTTATGGATGAGTGGCCGTTCGGCTCTGACTTTGTCCCATAAGTCGCGCTTCATCGTGTCACCCCCGCCGGTAAATCCCACGATTCGAGCGTCCACGCCATTTCCCAAAACGCATGTTCATAATAACAACTCTTCAAGAACAGCTGTTGATACCGGACCCGTTCTTCCGCTGTCGCTTGTCCGGCGAGCACGTCGAGCCGTTCAAGCTGTTCCTCGACGAGATCGCGGAACCATTCCGAACCGTACGTCGCAATCCACGTCGCATAGATCGGATGATCGGGTGTGGCATCTTTCATTCGTTCCCCAATCTCATAATAGACCCAGTAGCACGGCAAAATCGACGCGAGCACGTCGCCGAGCGTCGGACCGGCCTGTTGCATATGGAGCGCATAGGCGTAAGCCGTTGGAGCGGGCTCAAACGTTGCCCACTCTGCCTCCGTCACGTCGAGCAAGGTGAAAAACTCACGGTGCAACGCATGCTCCGCTTCAATCGTATGAAGCGCATGCGTCAAAAAGCGGCTCGCTACTTCCATGTTCGGGGCGAGGGTCGCGCCTTTCGCCTGCACTTTGGAGAACTGGTTCAAATAATATGAGTCTTGCATGACGTAATGCCGAAATTTCGCCTCGTCGAGTTCACCCGTTCCGAGCTCGCGGACGAACGGATGGTCAAAGCTGGCTTGAAACAAGGCATCGGCCTCTTGTCGAAGATGTGCGGTGAATGTCATTCTTGTCTCCTCCTTTGTGATAAAAAAAGACGCCGCCTCCCATAACGGAAGCGGCGTCGGATTTACACAAAGTGTACGAGAACAATCGGTTCGCCCACTTCCCTACGCTAGCGTGAACTAGATCAGGTTCAAAGGGTCTGGACCTCGTCCATCTCAGCCGCGTCACGCGACTCCCCTAGTGGTAAACATTATGAAATTCGGTCGTCTACGACCACATCATATCAGTCTTTATCTTTGTTGAAAACCCTTTATCGCGAGAAGTGACGGTTCAACAACGTCCCCATTTGAGAGAACCGTTCGGTACCGAGCTTGCGTCGATTCGAGGCCGCGAACACGTAATAATCGACTTTGCCCATGTAATAGATCAAACGCAGGCCGGCCAAGAAGAACGTGATTGTCGTGCTGACGGCAAAGCCGACGCCGTACCAATCGATGCCGCGCGGCAAGAGCAAGAGCGTGAACAACGCATTCAACGTGAAGAACGAGATGTTGACGAACAATGCCCCGCGTCGATCCTCGAAATAGAGCAACAACAACGTCAAGATGAGAATCATCGCGTTCGCGAACGCCGCGAGCGTCGTCATCCGAAAGATTTGACCGATCTCATCCGGGACGCCGATCCAACCGACGAACACGCCTGCCATGAGGATGGCGAACAACGTCACGACGCCTTGGCTGCGCGCGAGTCGAATCAACTCATTTTTCAGCACCGACGTCATCGTCTGTTTCGCCTTCTCGATTTGATGGAGCGCCCCGCCGTAGTTGATCAATCCATAAAACGTGCGATAGCGCTCATAAAACCGGGTCTCGACGGCGACGATGAACAAGAGCTGCGTCGGGATGATCGTCAAGTAGGACCAAAAGATGGCCGTGTCATAGTACGGATTAAACAAGAAGGAGTCCGCGATGATGACGCGTCCTTCTCCGAACCAGATGATAAAGTTCGTGACCCAAATCCCGAGCACGTACAACACCCCGATGGCGAACAAGTCTGGATAGCGGTCGAAGTATTTGAAGTACGAAAACTCTTTCACGGCATAGCGGAGTGGGAACGTCCGGAGCATCGCGAAGAACAAGCCGAACAACGTCACAATCATCCCGGCCGTGAAGCCGAGCAATAGCTCGAGACTCGACGGATTGGCCATGAGGCGACTAACCGCATAGACACTCCCGACCGAGATGAGTCCGCCGAGCAAGAAGCTATAGGCCACCGCTTGATAATACTTGGCGGCACTCAAGAACAAGAACATGACCCAGATGACGTTAATCGTCATGAATAAAACGAACAACGTCAGTTTGTACAGAAAATCGAGCGGCGACAATAGCCAAAAGATACTGTACAGAATCGTCGCGGCGAGGATCGTCACTTTGAGCATCCCGGTGAAGACCGGGAAAATTTCATGTGCTTTCTTCTCGTAAAACAAGTCCGCCACATATCGGGTGACGACGAGCTGTTGGAAGCTGAACAAGATTTGCGAGAAGATGAACGCGTACGAGACCGAGATCATGAAAAGCGTCCGTTCGGCGAGCGATAACATCGGCATTTGGAACGCCAACCATTGAATCGTCCCGACGACCAAGATGACGATCAACCACGGTCCGGATGTGACGAGGCCCGAGAACGTGTACGCCTTCAACCTGGACGAATAGTAGTCTTCTTGGAACAACTTCTGCAACTTAAACCCGATGCCCGCCATACTGTTCCCTCCTCGTTTCATAGATGGCCTTGTAGCGGTCCACGACTTGTTGGAGACGATAGTATTGGCGGACCCGCTCCCGCCCGTTCTTACCGAAACGCATCCGCTCCTGCGGATAATCCATCATCCACTCGACCTTGTCCGCGACCGCTTCCGGATGAACCGGGGGCACGATAAACCCGGCTGGACCGAACGGGTCGTCTTCTCGTCCATACAGGAGCTCGGAACAAGCCCCGACATCGGTCGCGACCCACGGGATGCCGGCTGCCATACCTTCAAGAATCGCGAGCGGTTGACCTTCCGAGATACTCGTCAACAGAAGTAAATCAAACTTCGGCAAATAGGCTTGGACATCAACCTTTCCAGCGAGCTCGACATAATCGGTCAGCCCGCTCTGTTCGATGAGCAACCGGCACTCTTCCGCATATTCCTCATCCTCATCGAGCGGTCCCATGATCGTCAGCTTGAACAGACGATGCCGCTCCTGCAAAATCTTGGCGGCGTAAATCATCGTCTTCAAATCTTTGATTGGCACCAAGCGGACGATGGCCCCGATTTGAAAGAGATCGTGCTCCGGACGGTCGACCGTCGCCTGGATTTGTCGATCGGCGATGCCGTTGGCGATAATTTTCGTCTTCTCGCTCGGGGCGCCAATCCACTCCTGATATTCGCGGTTCCGCTCGAACAAGGTGATGATCTCATCGGCCGCGTTATAGGCCTCACGCGACAAATGGTGAAAGAAACGGACCCACCTCGGCTTATACGGCGCTGGAATCCAATACGACTGTAGAATCTCCTCTTCGCGTTCCCGCGAGTAGATGCCGTGCTCCGTCAAGATGAACGGAATCCCTTGCGTCTCTTTCATGTAGGACGCGACCACACCGGCATAACCCGTTGACACGGAATGAACGAGGTCGACTTTCGGGAGCGGTTGATGGAGCACCCGTAAAATCGGAGTGTACATACTCTGCCACATCCAGAAATAGTCGATGAACGAACCTCCGTTCATTTCCTCGGCGTAGGCCGCCTTGACATTTTTCCAAAAGAACTCGCTTGCGAAAAACGCCTGACTTGAAGGCACTTCTTTCCCAAGCAAACGAAGCGCTTGCCGGTTCGGACTTTTCAACATGAGCCAGTCCGATACGTTCTGTTCGTCCTCAGCGCCCCACTTTAATCGCCCTTTCGCCCGCTCACCCAAGTCGCTCAAATACAAGTGGGTGATCCCTGAAACGTTCGGTGGGAACACATATTTCATCTCTTCCGGACGCTTCTCTGTCGGTTGAATCGAAATGATTTCAAACGACACTTCGGGCATCGCCTCAATCAACGTCTGCGTCCAACTTGAGACGCCTCCGCTCACGTATGGATAACTGCCCTCTAATACGAGTCCGATTCTCATTGCGCTTCCCCCTTGATGGCGATTTCAGCGTTCGCCGATGTCAGTTCGACGAGGTAGAGCGGACGGTCGGCTTCCCATTGTTCGACCGTCCCAAAGTCAAACTCTCCCGTCTCAAGTGATTGGCCTGGTTTGAGGCGAATCGTGAAATGAGAGGGGTTGACGAGACCTTCCCCGGCCAAATAGACGGTCGACTCATCAAACGTGACGTTCAAATCAGCTTGTTGGTATGTGATCATCTTTTCGGTCGCGTAGTGTTGCGTATATGCCTCGAGGTGCGGATATTGATCTTTCACGTCGTGGACGATTTTGCGAAGACTCGCGAACATCGTATCCCAATCCCGACCGAAGGCCCGGTCGGGGTCGAGGACATCATCCGGGTGAATGAAGTGGGAAAACACACCGAAGTTGGCGATTGCATCGACTATTTGGAAAATCGATCCGCGCTCTTCCCCGTAATCGCTTGTCACACGCGGGAAATGGTACAAGTTTGGATGCGTCGCATCAAATTCGAATTCTTGGACGAAGTCCCCGCTCTCCGGCTCCCCGGTGTAGAGCGAAGCAATCGTGCGCAGTTCTGGCAACGCTTCGGCGATCGCATCGACCCCAGTCCGGTTGAGCGCGTTCGACGGCGGGACATATGACTTGAGCGTTTCAGCCGGGAAATAATTCTCAAACACGGACTCGGCTTGAAGCAATGACCGTTTCATCTCGTCTTTATCTTGCCAGGGGATGTACCCGTACGTCGGGTCAATCGGTTCATCGGCCGTGACGAGCGATTGGTGGTTATAGCCATGGAGTCCGATTTCCCCACCGTGGGCGATCAATTTGCGACCGAAGTAGAGCATTGGGAACTCACCCCGTTTGATCAACTGTTCGTCGACGAGCTCCATCTCCTCTTCATACGTCCCAATCATGGCACCCGTGTAAATCAAATCGTCGTCTTTCGCCAAATCGACCATATCTTCCCACCAATCCTCGGCGAAGAAATCTTTGACCGATTTATCGAGCGGGGTCGCGGACACGTCTTTCATTTTCCCGTCCATGACCGGTGCCGGGAAATCATCGATGTACATGAGCTTGATCGCTGCTTGTGCCGTGACGAACGCCGGCGGCATCGTGCCGAGCGTCTGCACGAACAGACCGCGGATCATCTTTTGGTTGGTGATCGTCGTATTCCAATAAAGGACGTTCCCTTCGCCGACGCCGTATTCCCAAAGAATCGGGAATCCTTCGGCCGACAACATGACGTTGGCCTCGTCTGCAATCGCAAAATCGACGACACTATGGACAAATAAGTCGTCCGGTGGGTTCAAGTCAACATACCCAGGGAAAATCGTCTCTTCAAAATTTAGACCATACACGTCCGGTACGTACTCACCGATTTCTTCGATGCCGGTCAACGCGTTCCATGCCGGATCTTTAAACCGATTCGCAAAGACGAGGTTCCCGCCTTGTTCGACATAACGTTTCATTTCCACGAACGGCCATCTTGTCGTATCTTCACCCGTGAAAATGATGATGGTGTATGGAGATGGCGCAATCGATCCGACGGCGCCTGGGTTCACTTCGCGAACATCAAGTTTCGCATACTGCAGACCGTACAGCAGGTTGTTTGCCGTTTCGACCGCCAAATCACCTTCATCCCGGACGAGATAAACTTGTAGCTGATGCTCACCCGCTTTTGCCGAGGCATCACTCTTCAACTGGTCGATGTTCATCTGTTGCTCGGCGACGTTTGGCAACAACGTGTGTAGCGAGTGGATCCGTAAGTATTGAATCGCACCGACGACGACTAAAAATAAGACGATGAAGAGCGAGAAGGAGATTACAGTTCGTTTTTCCATGATGTCGTGTCACTCCATTCTTCAAACAACAGTCGGTACTCATACGGTACGTCCTCCAGTGAGAATTGGGTCTGCATCATAAACATGACCGCCTTCACTTCGTTCCAACGTTCGCGCTCATAATAGTAATTGATCAGCATCAGATGAGCCTCGATGCGTTCCGGGAAATGATGGACGTACTCTTTTAAGATGTTCAATTGCTCTTTGGGGCGCTCTAACGTGAGATAAATCTCGTTCAAGTCCTCGTAAATCCAAGGCGAAGGTGGATAGAGCGTCTTCGCTTTCAATAATTCCTCCAGCCATGCGCCTCGCTTGTCCTTCAACATGACCTCGGTGATGAGCTCACTATGGATCATGCGTTTATAAATCGTCGCAAGCCGTCGAATCGTGTCTGGATTACCTAAGTCGTATTCGCGTTTGGCGTGTTTCAATTCTTGTTCATATTGATCGATCAAGATGTTCATTGTCGCCGCGGCGTAGTGGACAGTCTCGCTGTCCGTGCTCTCAAGTCCCATCTGCAAATACTTGCCTTGCTGGTCAATCGACTGGTTGACGTGCGTCAAAATCGAGTGTTTGCGGATAGCCGGATCTTTCGAATTGATGGCGTCGGTGAGCGGTAACAGATGACTGCTGCTGCTCGCTTCATGACGAATTTGTTCATAGTTGACGACCTTGAAGTCGATATAGTCGTCATAGTCTTCAATCAGACCGCTCCGACCGAACCGTTCAGCAAGCCGATACACCGCATAGACGGCAAGTTCGGCCAGAAACGGTAAGAACAGACCGAAGCTGAGCGCCGCCACCGCGACACCATAATCCGGCGCTTTCATTCTTCGTTTCAACACGATCAATAATCCGAAGGCGAGCAGTGCATGAACGACATAAATCCCGATCAATACGAGACGAATGGTAGACTCCATCCCGTCACACTCCCTTCTGGATCAAAATCCCTTCGATCCGGTCATAGATCCGTTGACGGTGTTCTTCACTCGTTCCTGGGAGTAAGAGCAACAGCTTGTTCTCATCCGGGTCATACCCGACGACATCGATCTCCCGTAAATACGAATGGACGATGGCCTCGATACTCTCGAGCGAGACAGGCTCATACCCGAGCGGATATTCGAGGACGATATACGGCTGTCCATGGTGAATCTTCTTTCGTTCTTGGATGGCGACGAGTTCTGTGAACGCTGTTTTCTTATAAAACGAGGTGCCTTTATGCATCTTCTCGTGCTGCTCTTTACGAATCAGGTTCTCGGCATTTTGAATGCGTGTGCCAATCCACGAGAAGAGGATGTTGAGAACGTGCAAGTCATCGGTCGTCAATTTCCGAAGCGGCAACCGTTTGATGACGACGACTTCTCGGGTCGTCCCGTCCACGATGATCGGTGCGAGCAACATCGGGTCCGTGTCCTCGTCATCGAGTTGACGGAGCGTCGTCTCTTGCACTTGGAAGAACCGTTTGAACATACTCGACGCCTCATCGAGAAAAATCGTTTGTGGAAACTCTTTCTTGTCCGTTTGGCGAATCAAGAGGCGCATCGACTTCTGGGAACGGTCGACGTGGTAGATGGCGACGTCACTCGCGAGGAACGTTTTTTTCAATAGGCGAATCGTCTCGCTCCGAATCAATTCTGGATGCGGCAAATCAAGCGATACGGCCAGTTCATACAATTGGTTCAAGCTGTACTCGGATTGAAGTAGTTTTTGACGAAGTGTGGTTTGCGAAGTGTTGAGTAAATCGACGGTCTCTTTCAAATACGTGTTTTCATCTTTCAGTTCTTCGTTGCGGAACTGGCTGATTTCGTAACGCTCTCGAAATGAGGTGCTGAACAACCCGACGATGACAGTGATGGCGAAGTAGTAAAACAGTGTAAGAAGTGAGTTTGTATCGTAGAACAACAGGAAGATGTCTCCTCCCATTAAGCCGGTGTATAACACTTTATAGAGGAGCAAAATGCCGAAACTGATTAAGCCGAAAATCGTTCCATACCTGAGCGCGAACAGGATGGCGGCCACATAAAACAAGTTCAGTTCATTTTGAATCGTGCCTAGGCTGAAGAATAAATCGATTCCGATCAATAGTGCGAACACGACAAGAATCTCGACCCATTTGAGCCATGGACGGTCTTGAGCGTACAGAATGATAATCCCCTCCTCATGGATAACATCTCTTCAGTTTTAATGCGGGATGATCCCCTGCCCTCGGACAGGTATACATAGTCCCTTATCTTCCTTTCCCCTAATTACCCCCTAAAAATCCCACGTATTGTAATAAGTTGGTTCGTGATAATGGATGAATCCGTTCGCCTCGGCCATGTCCCGACTTGTCGCCTCTTCTTGGTCCGAGACGGTGAGGACGGCGATTCCATATTCGTCTTGAATCGCGTTCATTCGATCGAGCATCTCCATCGACCAAGAGTCAGACGTGATTTCCGTGTAGTTAAAGCCTTCCCACATGAAGCCTTCCACATAAGGCGCACTCGTTCGTTCGAGCGTCTCGATGCCCCAGTTTTGGACGACGGGGACGCCCGGGTATGCCTTTTCAATCGCTTGTAAAAAGGCCTCGAGCCCAGCCAACTGTTCTTCTAAGTCGTCCGGATAGTCGAGGTGGACGTCATCGATATCCCCGACCGTGTCGAGGAAAATTCCGTCCAGATGTTTATTGATGACTTGTTTTTGAATTTCACGGATTAAAATTTTACGGAAGTCGGACGAGCTGATATCCGTCAAATACGAATCCCATTTCGGGAAATAGATGCGTTCCCCGTCCCGATAGAAGAAATCGTCTTTGTCCATTTGGCCGATGAGCGCACGATTCCACGTATCTGCTTCCATCACGTTAATATAGCCGAGCACTTTCGTCCCGTTCGACCGAATCGCTTCAATCTGTTCCGTTGTATACCAAATCGGTTCGATGATGACGAGGTCGTATCGGGCCATGTCTTCAATGATCGCCTCGGTCGGCATGTTATAAAAAATCTTATAGGAATGGATCTCATCAAAATCAAACGGCTCTTTCGTCGTACATCCTCCTAAACAGAAGATGAACAATAAGCCGCTCACTAGACATCGTCGCACTCGGACACCTCCTTGTTGAATGAATCCGTCTTGGTGTGAATCGGTCCGTTTGACGGTGAACGATCAGGGAAACAACATAATACAGACTATCACAGAAGGGAGAAATGGGCGTGAATACCATTTTATTGACGATTGCCCTATTATTCGTCGGCTTGAACGTGTTTACCTTCTTTCGGCGCCAAACGTATAGACAGACCGGCTTCGATATGCGCTTGTTCAGCCACTTGTTCGTCAGCCTACTCGGCGTCATGATCGGGTTTGCCTTGATTTACTACGCGCTATCACGCGATGGCGTCATATTGGTGACGTCACTCGAGACGATGAACGCGGTCGATCCGAACTGGCGCAATCTGCTTTACTTCAGCGGGGTCACGTTGCTGTCTATCGGATTCGGCGACCTGCTGCCAATCGGTCCGGCCCGGTTGTTCGCCTTGCTCGAAGCGGCCATCGGGATTTTGTTGCCGACAGCATTTTTTGTAAAATCGATATACAAAAAAGAAGACTGAAGAAAACAGTCTTCTAACGTCCAGTAATCAGCAAATACATGTTGAAGGCGACAAGTCCAAGCGGAAATAAGGCCACGACTAAAATCGGCCACTTTTTCGTCCGGATGCCGACAAATAAAAGTAAACTCCCCACTAGGAGCGCGATGAACGTCGTATACGGATTCAAGCGTCATTCCCCCTTCTATAGAGGGGCTTTTCCCGACTCAACCGAAAACTAATCGTTTGAACACCAAAGCGTCGAAAAGGCGTCACGAATTCGTCGGGCTTCCATCTCCGCAAACGGATATCCGGCTTGGTCGGCCACGCGGCGACTGACACGTTCAAATTGTTCCACCAACGTCGCATGGGCCGTTTCCACCGCTGTCACTTCGACCAAAGTGTATGTATCAAGATAAGCCTGCCATACTTCAGGGGCCAGATGCTTCTCAAGCCCATCCCCGGACTTTCCTCCGTTCGCCGTAAAGTTTGTCGCAAAGCCGACGTCCCATGCAAGCATCTGCCGGAGCATCGTTCGCATGATCGTCACATGGTCGAAAGCGTATAACAGTTGACCCCGCTTGATACCTTTGACGACGTAAAGCGACACCCACCAAAACTCGTTCCAACACTGCTCATAGTCGAATCGGCTCGGTCGTTTGATGCGGTACGTGTCATCAGATGGGATCGGTTGACCGGCAATCTCGTCTTTATCAATGAGGACGAGACTAAGTGAGTCAGCGTGAATCGCTTCCTGCACGTCACGCATAGGACGGACGGTCAAATCGACGCGATGACCGGCTGCAAACTGGACGAGAAACGCGAAACGCTCATATTCGTCGCCTCCCGGCACCTCGTCCGGCGTCTGCATAATCAAGACGTCCCCGAGCGGCGCCATCCACGAGCGGTCCTCGATGAACGCGGTCACGTCTTCGACGAAACAAGTGACATCGACGTCTTGAAAACGGTCTGGTTTTACGTGCGGATTGACGAGCGACCCGTTCAAGACGAGGACGCGGACGTCTTCCCGCTCCGCGGCCATGGCCGTCAAGTGCTCGAGCACTTGCTCATTGGTCATATGACGTTCGCCCCGAGCGAGCGGGCGACTTGGACGGCCTGCATGACGTCAAGCGTCGCTTGTTTCAGAATGACGTCCGAGAAATCGACCCCATCCATCTCGGCCCCTACAAAATCGGCACCGGAGCAATCCGCGTGTTGCAACACGGCGCGGGACAAGACGGCGTTCGTCCAGCGTGATTCTTTCAAATCCGCACCGTATAAATCCGCCTCCGTCAACCGGACACCGGACCAATCCATCTTCCGGAGCGGGGCGTGACGCAGATTGACGAACGACCAATCTCCTTCACGCACGACGACCCCTTCAAACGTGCATGAATCGAACGACGAACCCGTCATCTTGCACTGATCGAACTCGCTCAAAAACAGATTCGCCCCGTTGAACTGACAATTCAGGAATGAGCTGCCGCTGTGGCGCGAGGCGTTCCACTTCGAATCGGTGAAGTCACAGTTGATGAAACGACACTGTTCGGTCTCAAACTCGGTCGCATCGATATAGGTGAAGCGACAGTTCTCGAACGTCGTCTGCGTGAGTTGGATGTCACGGAGCGTCTCGTCGCGGAAGTCCTCACCTTTATAGCTCTCATTTGATTGAAACATGACCTGCCTCCTTGGCGTATACTTGATGTAGCTTAAGGAATGGAGTGATGAAAATGGATATCGTATTTCCGACCGAGCACGGCACGTTCAATTATCGCGTCGCCGGCATCTGGGTCCAGGACGGTCATTTGCTCGTTCATCGGAACGTGAACGATGACTTTTGGGCGTTGCCGGGCGGCCGCGTCGGCATCGGCGAAGAGGCCGAAATCGCCTTGACGCGTGAACTGCAAGAAGAACTCGAAGCGACACTGACGGGAACGACGTTCGCCTTCGTCTCCGAAAATTTCTTCACTTACTTAGAGCGCACCGTCCACGAGATCGGCATGTACTTCTATGTATCGGGTGACCTCCCGCTCCGGCATGGAGACTTCCACGGACCGGAAGGCGATCACCTCATCTATCGTTGGCAGCCACTTGACGCGCTCCGTGACTTGAAACTCTTCCCGGAGACGCTCTATGCGTTGCCACAATCATTACCGCCCCACTTTATCGACCGCTGAGCCGGATAGAATCGATTTCAACTCGTGCAAGTCTTGAATTTCATACGTCGTCTCGACCGTCGCCGCAATCTCGTGCGGATTGTACCAGCACGTGTCGAGCCCATACATGCGCCCGCCGGCGATATCTGCCGTCAGCGAGTCACCGACAATGAGCCCGCGTTCCGGTGCCACATTCGGAACCCGGTCAAATACATAGTCAAAAAATGGTTTCATTGGCTTTTGTGAACCGGTCGCGTCCGAGACGAACACGTCTTGGAAGTAAGGGAGCAGTCCCGAGGCTTCGAGCCGCTTGAACTGAGTCTCCGTCACCCCGTTCGTGACGATATAGAGCGGATACTGTTCACTGAGCGTACGGACGAGTTCGAGTGCCCCATCGATGATGTGCACCCCGGCGTGCAAATGGTCGCGATAACGCTGTTCGACTTCATGTGCATCGATCGTGATGCCGAGCGTGTCGAACAGTTGCGTGTGCCGGCCCATCAAGACGTCTTCCCGTCCGACCTCGCCGCGCTCGAACGCGCGCCATAATCCGTTATTGATCGTCACATACTGTTGTTTCAATTCATCCGTCATCCGAACGTTGTGTGCCGCGAGCAACTGCTCCAAGGCGACGTGCTCGCTCTGTTTAAAGTCGAGCAACGTATCATCGACATCGAATAAAATCGCTTCATACCGTTTCATAATCTGTATTACCCCTCTCTGCCTCTAATGTACAGGAACGGACCGAGAAGTTCAAAACAAGGAGTGAGTCATATGGCTAAACGACCTATCAGCAATCTCGAGTATTCAGGGGAAGAATTCGCGTCATTTTTCTATTTGGCCGATGAGATGTTCGGCATCGATTTTGGTGAATGGTACATGGCCGGCGAATGGACCGACCGCTATCGCTGTTATTCCTTGACGTTTTATCGGAATGTCATCTCGAACGTCGGGATGAGCCGGATGACGATCGTGGCTGACGGAACCGCGCGCGAAGCGTATCAGATTGGGACGGTCATGACCGACGAGGATCGACAAGGACAAGGGCTCGCCACCCGTATTTTCAAGTATCTGTTCAAACAGCATGACGCCGATGCCTTGCCTTATTTTTTGGCTTGTGACGAAGGGGTTGAACCGTTTTACGAGCAACAGGGGTTCTCCGTCCAACTTGAACCGGAGCTATTCGTTTCAGTATCGGGATCGGCTTCCCCACTCGAACGTGTCGATGTCGATGCCGAGCAGTGGCGTCGTTTCAAGCTGGAGTCGCTCCCGTTTTCGCCACGCCTCTATGCGACGGACGACATGCATATTTGGATGTTCCATTACTACCAAGGGATGAACGAGGACGTGTATCGTTTCGATGACGTCCATGTCATTTATATGATTGAGCGCTCGCGCTTAAACTTGTATGCCGTGCTGTCGCCGCGACCTGTCGATATGCGTGACGTCGTGGCTCGCCTCTCCTTTGAAGGCATCACCGAAATCGTCTTTAAATTCACGCCCAATCTGGACGGTGTGGAACAACGTCCGTCCCGCGACGGCCAATGGATGATTCGCATGAACGAAGGACAACTCTTCCCGGAAGGTTGTCGCTTCCCTTATTTATCGAAAGCATGAAAAAAACTCGCCTCAGGGGCGAGTTTTTTGCGTATGGAAGGCATGTCCGAGCGCCTGCGCCGCTTCTTTGACGGCTCGTCGCGCTTCCGGAACGTATGCGTAGTAGTTGACGAATCCGTGGATGAGTCCTCCGTAATTGTGATACGTCACCGGGACACCGAGGCTAATCAATTTGTTGGCGTATGCGCGTCCGAGGTCGCGGAGCGGGTCGTATTCGGCCGTCAACAACGTCGTCGGGGGAAGGTCCCCTAAGTGGCCCGAAAAAATCGGCGAGGCGTACGGATGCATCAATTCCGACTCATCACGGAAATATTGTTGCTGGAACCACCGGATGAGCCCTTCATCGAGCAAATAACCGTTCGCGTAATCAATCAATGACAGCGGCAAGTTCTCCTCGGTCCCGGTAACCGGGTAAAACAGCAGCTGATGCATGACGAGGGGACGACCTCGTTCAATCGCCATCAAGGCGCTGACCGTGGCGAGTGTCCCGCCGGCACTGTCTCCGCCGACGGCGATGCGCTCGGCATCGATTTCAAGTTCCGAGGCGTGATCCGCAATCCAAACGAGCGCCCCATAGCTATCGTAGACGGCTGTCGGAAACTTATGCTCCGGAGCGAGTCGGTAGCCGACCGAGATGACGGTGCAGTCGGCCTCGTTCGCGATCGTCCGACATATCGCGTCATGGGTGTCGAGACTGCCCGTGACATATCCGCCACCATGAAAATAGACGAGTGCTGGCGCGATCGTTCGACCCGACCGATAGATGCGAATCGGGAGCGAACGGCCTGAGAGCGCGATCAGACGCTCTTCGACATCATGCACGTGCTCTTTATGTTGAAACCGGGTCATCATTGCGTCTTCTTGTCGTCTTAATTCGAACGGATCCAATTGGTCATATGTGGTCGAGAGCTGATTTTGAAACTGGTTCAAATAAAATTGAATCGTCGGATTGACTGGCAACGGGAATCCCTTCTTTCTCTTTTAGGCGTACAGTTGCCTATTCCCAGCCGCGTTACACTCTAAGCAGACGTGAGTGCTTTTTCGGATAACCTGTCTCATTGATCGTCGGCTGCGGCCATGAGATAGCCCAAAGGTAGGCTCAAGAAGAAAAATAATCCGAAGCGTGCCAACATCAAACTTGCTCCTTTTGGTTCTTTTTCCACCACACGAACAAGAAAATCCCCATCCCGACGAACAAAATCAGCATCGAGTAAATCAATTGTTGTTCGAGCGGCAAGCTTGTTTGGGCGAACGCATATTGCGGTCCAAACAAGAGAATCGGGACGATCAGATTGATCCATGTTTTCGTCCAAACCGAGACGATGAGCAACGTGACGACGGCAAGGCCGAGTAACACGAGTTGACCGGTTGGGCCGAACACGATCGTTGGGGTCTCGACGAAGATGTCGAGCACCATCAGCCCGAGGAATAACGTCATCGGCATCGCGGCGAGCGCAATGTATATCATCCCGTTTTTGAATTTACTTTTTTTCGAGCGGACCGACATGTTGCGGAACGCTTGTGAAGCGGCGAGTAAGAACAGGACAGCGACGAGCGGGAACCCAATCAACTGGACCGTCGAGAATGTCATCTCGCCTTGAATGGAGTTGGCGATGATGATGTAGGCGAACACGTTCGGAATGATCATTGCGATGATTTTGAAAAACCCTTTTCCATCGAACGCCATCTCACGTCCAAGATGCTGCATGTAGGCTTTCGGGCTCTGGCCGACGACATCGTCCACGCTTTTGCCTGCGCGTTCCGCCTCCTCGAGGTGGTCTTTCAGCTCGGCGACAACGTCTTGCACTTCCCCTTCCGATTTCCCGCTCGACATGAGATATACCGCTAAATCATCCAAAAAATCACGACTCTTTTTTGAAAGTTCCATCTTCATTCTCCTCTCCGAGTACGCGGTCGACACCGCTTGACACTTCCGCCCAACGTTGTTTGAAGGCGAGCAACTCTTGCTGTCCCGCCTCCGTCAAAATGTAATATTTTCGTTTCGGTCCCCCTGATGGCAACGCCTTTTGGACCGTCTCGACCCACCCCTCTTTCTTCATCCGTAACAGGACCGGGTAAATACTGCCCTCGCTCACCATCGTGAAGCCATACGTCTGCAACTTCTCCGACATCTCATAGCCGTACGTCTCTCCTTTATCGATGATGGCCAACAGGCAACCTTCGAGCAATCCTTTTAACATTTGACTCATCGCCATGGCGTGACCTCACTTTCGTTAAACTAACTTGTTATACACAATAGTAATGGAAGGCACTACCAATTGCAACTACTTTGTAAAACAAGTTAGTTGCGCATCGAGAGGTTTATTTTTTCAAATCAGGTGAATACTTCTTAAGGTGAAGCAAAAAGATAAAGGAGTGTTTGAATATGCATACCGATTTTACAAAGATGTACATTGATGGCCAATGGGTCGAAGGGTCAAGCGACAAATCGATCGATAACACCAACCCGTTCACGGATGAGACATTGTTCTCCATCCGGTCGGCCGACGAGTCTGATCTCGACAAGGCTTATGCCGTTGCGAAAGAAGCACAAACCGAATGGGCGACGATGCTGCCACAAAATCGCCGGGCCTTGATTGAGAAGTTCGCCGAAGTGACGTTGCAGCATAAAGATGACATCATCGACTGGCTCGTCAAAGAGTCGGGCAGCACGCGCATCAAAGCAGAAGGCGAATTTTTAGCCTCGATGGCGATCATCAAGGAAGCGGCGACGTTCCCGTTCCGCATGGACGGGCTCATCAAGCCTTCAATCGTCCCGAACAAAGAGAACCGGGTCTATCGGAAACCGCTTGGCGTCATCGGCGTCATCAGCCCATGGAACTTCCCGTTCCACCTCGCGGTCCGCTCAATCGTCTCCGCCCTCGCGACGGGGAATACCGTCGTCGTCAAACCAGCGACGGCGACACCGGTCACAGGAGGTCTCCTCTTCGCCTCGCTATTTGAAGAAGCGGGTCTTCCGAAAGGCGTCTTGAACATCGTCGTCGGTCGCGGTTCGGAGATTGGGGACGCCATCGTCGAGCACCCGGTGCCAAAACTCATCTCGTTCACCGGTTCGACCGAGGTCGGCAAAGGGATCGCCGAGAAGGCCGGACGCCTGTTGAAAAAGACAGCGCTCGAACTCGGTGGGAATAACGTCTTCGTCGTCTTAGACGACGCCGACATAGACCGTGCCGTGGAATCGGCCGTCTATTCGAAATTCTATCACCAAGGGCAAATCTGTATGTCGACGAACCGAATCCTCGTCGCCGAGTCGATTCACGATGAATTCCTCAAAAAATTCGTTGATCGGGTCCGTGCCTTGAAGTTCGGCAACCCGAACGAATCAGACACACAAGTCGGTCCACTCATCGACCACGACCAAGTCGACCGCATCCTCGATCAAATCAAGCAGACGGTCGACGCCGGTGCGACGCTCCAGGTCGGCGGCAACGCTGACGGGAACGTGCTCGAGCCGACCGTCGTGAGCGGTGTCACGAACGACATGCCACTCGCGAAAAATGAGATTTTCGGACCGGTCGCCGTCATTCTGTCGTTCAAGGACGACGCCGAGGCGCTCCATATCTCTAATGAGTTGCCATACGGACTGAGCGGTGCCGTCCACGGTTCGATTTACCGTGCGACCGAGTTCGCCCGCCAAGTCGAGACGGGAATGATTCACGTCAACGACCAATCGGTGAACGACGAGCCGCACTTGCCGTTCGGCGGAGAGAAAGATTCGGGTCTTGGCCGCTTCAACGGCGAGTGGGTGCTCGAGGAGTTCACGACGCTCCAGTGGGTATCCGTCATGCACGAACGCCGGGAATACAAACCATTTTTCTCATAAACAGCAAAAAGCGTGTTGGTCCGCGAACGGACCAACACGCTTTTTTTAGATTTTCTTCACGAATTCCGATTTGAGCTTCATCGCGCCAAAGCCCTCAATCTTGCAGTCGATGTCATGGTCCCCGTCGACGAGACGGATCCCTTTCACTTTCGTGCCTTGTTTGACGACGAGCGACGTCCCTTTCACCTTCAAATCTTTGATGACCGTGACTGTGTCTCCGTCTTGGAGCACATTTCCGTTCGCGTCTTTGATTTGCGCGTCTGCTTCCGCTTCGGCTACCTCGCTCGGCGACCACTCGTAGGCGCATTCCGGACAGACGAGCAAGCTCCCGTCCTCATACACATAAGTCGACTGACATTTTGGGCAATTCGGTAGTTCTGTCATACTGATCCCTCCATTCGATACACTGTTCCCAGTATACCGCAATTTTAGAAGTTCGACAGCTAGCGGTCAGCCTTCTTGCGGAGTCTCGGGGCCTTTCAAATCAAGCTGATAAAACGATAAGTCCAGCCATTTGCCAAACTTGTATCCGGCTTTTTTAATCGTGCCTGAATGGACGAACCCTAATTTTTCATGGGCTTTGACGCTCGCGATATTGGCGGCATCGATCCCACCAATCATCGTCTTCACTTCCCGTTCTTCACCGATGCGGATGATTTCACGGAGCAATTTATTCCCGATCCCTTTCCCCCGATAGCCGGGATGCACGTACACCGAGTGCTCGACCGTATACTGATAGGCCGGCCATGGACGGAACGGGCCGAACGTGGCAAATCCCATGACGACATCGCCTTCCTCCCACACGATGATCGGGAGCCTGGACGCTTTTTTATCTTCGTACCAAGCGACGCGATTTTGAAGCGTCACCGGCTCGTAATGGTAAACAGCTGTACTGTTGACGATTGCGTCATTGTAAATATGTAAAACGGCTTGAAGGTCGTCTCGACGGCAGTTGCGAATCATGAGGACACCATACTTTCTATAAGTTTTCTTTATTATACTTATCTCAATTTCAAAATACACGTAACGATTTGCTGCCACAAAAAAAGTCAGCCGTTTCGACTGACTTTTTTACCTTAGGCTGCCAAACGGTCACACATCGATGCGCACTCGAAACAGACGCGCGCACATTCCTGACAATGTTCGTGCTTATGTTTCTCACACTCTTGGGCACACGCCTTACAGACGACCGCACAAGCCCGGGCCAGTTCCGGTACGAACGCCGACTCCCGTGTCATCGCCTCGGCGAGGAATGAACAGATTGCAGCGCACTCACGATCGAGTCGGATACAGTCGACCATCATCTTCACGTCATGTTCCTCGAGACAAGATTCAAGACAGTAATTGCACGTCTCCACGCAATCGTGCAACGTTTCCAGTTCGTTCGCATAAATTCGATGAGCCATGTATTCGTCCTCCTTTTGAATGACTACACAACGACAATACGTTACTGTTGTTCCCTAATCTTCAAAAGAAAAACCACCGTCGACTAACGTCTCGGGTCGTTCACGAATGTACGATATAGGTAGGCGACACCGTTCAACCAGCGCTCCGAATACCGCTTCGGCATGAAACGGAGGCGATAGAGCCGATACATCCGCTTCAAATCTTCCCATTGGTGATCGACTTGTTGCCCTTGTCGGAATCGCGCCAAGTCAATCAAATAGAGTCGGCCGTCCGGCGTGAGGATGAGGTTGCGCAAATGGACATCGGACGGGGTCAACCCGAGTCGCCGGGCCGCTATGAGCGCCTCATCGACTTGCTTGATGTACGCGGGGTCGATCCAAATGCCTTCAATCAAACATTCAAACAGTGTCTTCCCTTCGATATAGTCGATGACGATATAGTTCGGACCTGCTTCGTACAGACCCGGGAATTGTGGCAATCCCTCGAGCTTCCGATAGATCACGGCTTCCTCGGCCGCGATGTACGTATAGCCAGGGAAAAACACTTTAATGACGAGTCGGGTAGCTTTGATGCGGAACACGGCAGCACTGCGCCCGATCCCGTGCAGTTCGAGGTCAGGATGATAGGCGGTCACACGCGTGTCTTGCCCGTGTCGCTCAAACGTGACGCCCGCATATTGTTCATAATGATTCATAGAGCACTCCTCTTTTTCGGTTCATCTCTTTCCTATCATAACTGAAATCACTTTCATTTGACTCGGTCCGCGTCCGTCCGATACGCCCAATAAGTGACGCATCCCCCGACTATCTCTATAATGAAAGCGACAGAAAATGAGGAGGAATCAATCATGCAACGTATCGAACTGACAGAAGACTTATCATTCTCACGGATCATCCACGGCATGTGGCGTCTCGCTGAATGGGATATGAGCCCGCAGGAACGTCTCACGTTCATCGAGCAATGTATCGAACTCGGAATCACGACGTTCGACCACGCCGATATATACGGCGGCTATACATGTGAAGGACTATTCGGGGAAGCACTTCGCCTCAATCCTTCACTTCGCGATCAAATCGAGATCGTGACGAAGACTGGCATTAAACTGACAGGTTCTTTCAACCCAGGCCAAACAATCAACCATTATGATACGACGAAAGAGCATATCATCCGTCAAGCCGAGCGTTCACTCAAAGAGCTCGCCATTGACCAGATTGACACGCTGTTGATCCATCGTCCCGATCCGCTCATGGACCCGGACGAAGTCGCTGAGGCATTCATTACGTTACAACGCAGTGGAAAAGTCCGGACGTTCGGTGTCTCGAACCACGTACCGGCAACCCAACAGTTGCTCCAGTCACGCTTACCGTTCCAACTCGTGACGAATCAGCTCGAACTTTCACCGATGCAACTGAAACACTTCGAAGATGGTTCTGTCGACCTATGCCACGAGAAGCGGATGCCGCTCATGGCGTGGAGCCCGCTCGCCGGCGGTCAACTGTTCACCGAGTCACAGTATGCGCCGCTTCGCGAGAAACTCGAAGACGTCAGTGACCGCCACGAAGCGAGCGGTATCGATGCAGTCGTTTACGCATGGCTTTTGAAACACCCTGCCAAGATCATGCCGATCGTCGGATCTGGGAAAATTGACCGAGTCAAGACCGCCGTCGGCACGCTCGATATCGAGCTCACCCGTGAAGAATGGTTCGAAATTTTGAAGGCAGCCCGCGGCCGCGACGTCGATTGAAGGTAAAAATAAACAAATAAACCCTGATTGGTTCCATCCTTGATTTTTTAAATAGTTTCATCATTTTCAAGAACGTGGCCATTCAACGGTTCATTCGTCAAAAATCGACATGTTCACAAGAGTGAAATTCCATTTCATATCCATAAGTGTAAAACAAGCCCGCTCAGTTCAAGTTGAGCGGGTTTTTTGATTTTTTTTTAAAAAAACACATTATTTTTCCTAAGACTAAAGTCACAAAAAAATGGTGCTAAAATGATGAAAGTTAATCATCAAAGGAGTGCACCCCCGTGAAAAAGTACTTGATTCTTTGTACGCTCGCCATGTTGTTCGTCCTTTTTGGATGTGAAGAAGAACATGCCTTTCGTTTACATATAGCTCCAGAGTACTATCAAGGTCGCGCTACCCTGCCATCAGGACAACAAATCGAGATGACCGAGTCCGATCGGACGAACGTCCTCGATGCTTGTTATCCAGAGGACGCGCTATCCCGTATTCCTGACGGAGAACGTCACTTGATCGGGACGGTCACATTGACCCAACCGCTGATCACGACATCCTCGACCGATGTCTTTCCGACCGCCACTTTTTTTGAAGTGGACAATCAAGCCTACGTCCAGTGCCAAGCCGAGACGATCACGTATATGAAACAAATCGACACGTTGCCGAACAGTCTCATTGCGTATCGTGACCACGCTGTCCCGTCTTCGGCAACGTCAAAACTACGAAACGCCCAACCGCACGAACGGATCCATTTCACAGAGGAAATGACTAAACCCGTCGGCAACGAGCCATATCCGAAACGGAGCGGGCTCGAGCAGACGCTCGTTCACGTGACGATGCCGTTCAATGGCTCTTTCGAATTCACGTTCGAATCCCCGGAAACATATGAGACGGTCACGTTGCCGATTAACGAAGCATCGCGCCAACCTTTCCTCTCCCTCGCCTTAGGTACCGAGGTGTCTCAAGATACAAAACAATATGGGCTTCATTTGTCATCTGATCAAACCTTATATGGGGATGTGCTTCGACCGAAAGACGCGAGCTTCGACCGCATGCTTGGCGCTCGTCAAGCGAGCACGCTCCCGACGACACTCATCCCGAATGAGCGCTATCCTTTGTTCAGCTTTTCATTCATCCGTGACGGGAAACCGCATAAACAAGTCGTCTCAATCACCTATCGAGAAGAAACGTTGCTTCGCGGCGATCGGTTGAAAACGAAGATGCGCCAACAATTTGCCCACCGCCGGCATGTCGTGACACATGACTTGGCGCTGCTCGGAACGGAATCCAAGGACGCATCGTTCTTGCATCACGCCAATGCCGAGGCCGTCCAATTCGTGTTCCAAGCGATCGATCGTTCGAAAGCTGTCGCCACGGCCGGGACCCCGGCCCCGACTCCCTATTTGACCGTTTTCGAGGGTATTTGTGCGCAGACGTTCGATATCAGCTATAACGGAGACGATGTCTTTTTGACGAATACGTTGACAGGGTCACACTTCAAACTGCTCCGCGCCGATGCCGAACGTTGGCACGACTTATTCAATAAGCAACAGGGCTAACCCCTTTCCTAAAGACAGACCGGTATGAACCGGTCTGTCTTTGCACGTTTTCTAGGCAAAATCAGAAAGCATCCATCGGTCGCTATGCGACAATGACAGCAAACGATGTAAAGGAGAGAATTTGATGACGAAACGATTCGAGCGCGACGTCGCCACACATTGGCCCGTCGCTTATAAGCAACCTGGATATCCACACGTACAACAAGGTTGGGTCTTGCCCCCTGAGCGAAAAAACGAGTTCGACCCGTTCATCTTGATGGCCGAGGACTGGTTCAAACGCGGCACGTTCTCGGACCACCCGCATCGCGGTTTCCAAACGATCACCTACGTCATTGACGGACGACTCGAACATATCGACAACCACGGCGGCCATTCGATTTTAGATGCCGGAGACGTCCAGTACATGAACGCGGGCTGGGCGGCCCGACACGCCGAGGAGGCCGTCGACGACGACTTGATTCATACGCTGCAACTGTGGCTCAATTTACCGAAAGCGCTCAAAACGACGACGACGTCTTATCAAAACGTGTACGTCGAAGACGCCCCGGTCGTGCCAATCGACGGTGGACAAGTCCGTGTCTATTCGGGTGAGGTCGGCGGTGCGACAGGCCCGATGGACAGCCTTGTCCCGATCACAATGAGTGAAGTCAGCTTAAAGGAAGGTGAAGTCTATGAGCACGTCATCCCCGTGAATCATAACGCCTTCGTCTATATGCTCGCCGGTTCGGTCGAACTCGGGACGTCCGCGACACCGCTCGAAAAGACGCACGTAGCGACGCTCACGTTCGACGAGACGGCCGAGGGTGAGAGCGGACTCCGCATAAAAGCAACGTCACGCACGAAACTGCTTGTCTATTCAGGCAAACCGATTCGAGAAGACTATATCGCTCACGGCCCGTTCGTCATGAACACCGAGGATGAGATTCGCCAAGCGTTCCGCGACTATCACGCCGGTGTGTTCGGTCCCCCGGCCGTCAAATAAAATAAGCCGCGCCTGAGGCGCGGCTTATTGTTTGTCCGGCATGAGCACCGTCTGTTGTGTCGGAACCCGACCAATCGGGACGGTCCGCTCGACGAGGACATAGCGTTTCCCGTCCACTTCAAACTTCCGGTCGCCGAGATAATGGGCCGACTTCCCGTCTTCATACAGTTTCGTCAGGATTGCCGGCACATACTCATTCAAATTCGTATAATGCTCGTCTAGCGTCATGACGATGTTGCCTTTGCCATAACCCAACCATTGGTTCGACATGAATAACATGAGCGAAATCGTCCCGATGACACCGATGACTAAAATGACTGTCTCCATCAAATCCTCCTCATTCCACTTTCAAAAATTGCGCATCATAGCGGCGCGCCAAGACGAGATGCCCGTCGTGCGGACAAGCCAGATGTTCACACCCAACACGACCATGACAGACTAAACGTCAACACGATGAACAAGGTGATCCGCCGGGCCATGGCCGGTCTCTCCGTTCTACAGCTGCTTTACGACGACTTGACGTTTCGGTCGGAATCCGACCTGTTCATAAAAAGCCGCAGCCGCTTCGTTCAACGACCAATAATCCAGTTCGATTGAGGGAACTCCGTGCGCGATGGCATAGCGTTCGACTTCTTCCATAACCAAACGTCCATACCCTTTTCGCTTCGCTTCCGGGTTAATACTGATTTGATGCACGTACAGCGTGCGTACTGCTTGCCGAAATGCGTTCGCCTCACTTACCCGCTCTTGAAAACAGACATATCCGATGACGTCAGCATCGACCTCTGCCGTGAAGAAATGATAATCGTTTCGCGCCATCATCTCCGAAAACGCCGCTTCCATCGCCGCGTGATCGTAAGATGCAAAGAAGGACGGCGCCAACTGAAGATGATGTTCATGGATGGGACGATTCAACGTCGCAATCAAGCTCGCATCGTCGGTTCGTCTCAACTGCATCATAACGGCCCCGATCCCTCGTTCCCATAATCTCGTGTCTCAGTGACCCCGTGCGGTTTTTCATAGCCGCGCAACGTGTGGTTCGAACTTACCGTCTCTCTTCCGCTCAAACGGCGCTGAATGGGACGGGCCAGCCAATAACCTACGAATAGCGAGGCCGGAAAGAGGATAAACGCAGTGCCGAGAAAGACATAGAAATAAGACTCCTCGGCTGTTAAGACGAAGTGACTGACTCCGTAACGCAGTCCGAAAAACAAACCAACGAACACGACGGCGACGAACGCGTACTCGATACACTTGCCAAGAAATTGTTTCATTCCGTTCCCCCCTTAAAATAATTACCATTCTTTACGAGGGGAAATGGAAAAAGGTTTCAAATTTGTTTTCTGGATCCATACCATATTGTAGCCGCCCGCTCCGTCGCCGATACCCAGTCTTGTTTCCCTTGGATGTAACTTTCGATATCGTCCGGATGTTGGCTCGCCAACTGCTGCTTGAGCGACGCGTACTCGTCCCGCACGTCCGGGAATGTGACCAAGTAGTCACGAAAGGCGAGATGCCGGATGACGCCGTCATCCCCGTCCTCGAACATGTGGACGTGGAAAGTCCGAACCTCCTCGCCTTTCGCAAAGAAACGGCGTCTCGGGATGCCGTGTTCACCAAAACTCCGATAACCGAGCGCTTCCATATGACCGACCCAGTCGTCGATTCGCTCGATTTGCCGAACGACCGGCATGATATCGATAATCGGCTTCGCGTCGAGCCCGGGGACCGACGTACTACCAATGTGATGAATCGCGACGAGTTCGTCTTCGAACAATCGCTGGAGCTTGGCCGCCTCTTCTTCGAATTTCGTCGCCCATATCGGGTCATATGGGATGACTTCTACTTTTCTCATCGTCCTAATTCCTCCTTCGGCTAATTCGTTCCTTCTCTGTCATCATACCCGTTTTCCGAATCGTTTAGAAACGGACCCCGCCGACGGGAAGGTTTGTCACGACTCAAAATGGGAAATGCTAATACTAATGAAAACAGAACTGGAGAGTGAACCGTATGTTGACACAGAAGCAGATCGATACGTTCAAGGAGCGTCTATTAAAAGAAAAAGCGAAGACCGAAGGATATATGGAAAATCGGGAAGAGGTATATGACGAAGGGGAACTGTCGCACTATGATAATCACCCGGCCGATTCCGGGGAAGAGCTCTTTTTGCGTGAACGTGACCAAGCGCTCACGGAACTCGATGAAGATTTTTTGAGCGATGTGGACAAGGCACTGCTCGCCATCGAGAAAGGCACGTATGGAAAGTGTGAGGTGTGCGGGGAAGACATCGAGTTGGACCGCCTAGAGGTAATCCCGGAAGCGACACTCTGCATCAAGCATGCGCGTGAACAAGAAGAAGACGAGCATCAGACCGACCGTGAACGCCCGGTCGAAGAAGACGTGCTCAACCCGTCCGAGACAGCCGCCCGCAAACAGCTCGATGGGACGGACGAGCCTGGCCAAAGCACCGACGCGTTCAGCCAAGTCGAGGATTTCGGGAGCTCGGATACGATTGCTGATAGCGAAGGCAATCACGACCCGACACGAGAATAACGTAGGCCATTGCGTGAGCGGAAGGAGTCCATCTCCTTCCGCTTTTTCATGACCATAAACAGCTGTTTTCCCCATCCTATATCTTCCCTGTTTTCAAGCCACATGATACGATGTGTAAAAATACATCTTAGGAGAATTTATGCATACAAAAGAAACGTTTTCTGAGCTGATTTCCAGCAAACTCAAACTGATTCGGACGGAACAAGGATTATCCCAAGAAGAACTCTGTACGCTCGTCGGTATCTCAAAAAAGACATTGATTCAAATCGAGAAGCGACGCCTGAACGCGAACTGGACGACGACCGTCGCCATCTGCGCCTTGTTCAATCAAAGCTCTTATCTCCATTCGTTGATCGGGGATCAACCGATCGAGTTCATTCGCCTCGTCGCGCATACCGATCCAACGTTGGCGACGAAGACGTTGGGCGGACACGTCTGGTGGACGACGATCGAGCATCAAGGGAAATATCGGATTCAACAGAATATGGTCAGTCAACATTACCGGATTCTCGACCACGACGACTTCCGCTGGTTCAGCACGTTCGACCGCGACGAGGCGTTCCAAAAGCTGTTCGAACTGCGAACGACACATGATGAGCAGGCTTGAAGAAATGACACAAAAAATGACGCAACGAATTTCGTTGCGTCAATAAGTAGCTTTAATGGGCGACGCGCCACCGAGTACTTCGGCGACGTCCATCGGGTTGACCGTGTTTCCGGCCGAACTGGATGAATAGGCATATTCGCCTTTATGCACTTCGAAATGGAGGTGAGGACCTGACGAGTTGCCGGTGTTGCCGATTTGGCCGATGCCTTCGCCTTGGAGCAACGCCTGTCCTTTTTTCACTTCGATTTTATGCATGTGCGCGTAGACCGTGGTCCATTTCTGACCATCGATTTCGTGCTCGATGAAGACGTGCTTGCCGTAAGGACCACCTGACTTGACGTCGGTGACCGTTCCGGCCGCGGCCGCGTAAATCGGTGTGCCGACGTTCGCGGCGATATCGAGTCCGTTATGGAACGTGTACCCGAACTGTCCGCTCGCAGCGCCATAGCCTTGTGACAGACGACCGGTCGCCGGCATCATGAACTTCTCAGGCGCCAACGCTGTCGTTTGTCGTTTCAAATCTTTCAACTCGGCGGCCCGATGTTTCAATTGCTTGTAGGCGGCTGAATGGGTCGAGCGGGCCTTCTTGTGCTCTGCGCCCACTTTGGCCTGTTCGTTCTCTAATTTTTCTAACGACCGAGTCGTCGCCGCTTGTTTCTCTTTCAAGTCAGCCTCGTTCTTTTCAGATGCCGCCGCTTCCGCTTTCGCGCTCGGAAGAACAGTCGATAGCACTTGTTTGAACAGGGATGGATCATCCGTCTCGGGATTCAGCGCCGTCTCGTATGACGCGAGTTGCGCGTTGGCACGATCAATCTTCTTTTGAATCGCGTTCTTTTTTGCTTCAACCGCTTCAGCGCGGCGTTTGGCTTTCGCGACCGATTGTTTCGAGGTATGAAGCCGCTGTTCGGTCTGTTGAAGCGATTTCGTCGCCTTGACGAGGTCTTGCGGGGTAAGTTGATCCGCCGATACAGCTGAAGTCCCTGAAAAAATCAGGACGCCTGTACCGACGGTTACGAGTAGTTGTTTCCACATATATTGATAAAAACCTCCAAATAGGATGATTCGCTAGCTATATAAAAAGCTACAAGTGCGAATATAGCATCCATGTTTGAAAAGTTCAATATATGAAGCATTTCATTTATATGTCGAACATGTCAAAACGGTGAGTCGACCCTCCACAAACTTCACTCAAACTTCATACGTCCTATCGCGGTCATCGCTTTCGTTTCAATACGATTATGACAATACTGAGGGCGGCGCAGACGGTCAAGGCCGGGCCACCGATTAAAAAGAACCGGGTGCTGGCTGATGACAAGTTCGTCGTCAGTCCGAGGATTGTGAACAAATTCCCGACAATCAGCAGCACCATCAGGACGGGCAAGAAACGATGCATCACACGATACCTCCCGGTTTGACCATCTCGAATTGAGCGATGGCGTCCTGCACGAATCCGAGTCGGCGGGCTGCCTCGATCAAGGCCGGACGATCCGAAGTGAGCGTCAGTTTAATCGGACCGGCCGCTGCTGCCGCTCGCAACAACCATTCCGCATCTTCATCCCGACCAAACACATCAAGGAGCAAATCGCCTCGGAAAAGGAGGGCTCCTGTCGTCTCGCCCTCACGGACTCGCACGAGCTCAGCCTGTTGTTGGGTCGTACGAACGTCGACTTGCCAAATCGGTCGGTGGATCGCAGACGGATAATACGTCTCGAATAGCTCGGTGATTGGTTCCGGTTCGAGCGACGCCTCCGTCTCGGTCGGTACAGATCGGAAGTACATAATTTCTCGAACTGTTTCATAGCCGAGCCGTTCATAAAGCGTGAGCGCTGGTTCGTTCCCTTGGATGACTTCAAGCAGGCGTGTGCCCATCGCTTGTTCATCGAAGCGACGCATCAACTCGTTCGCGATGCCGAGGTGTCGATAGCCAGGGGCGACCGCCAAGCCACCGCAACGAGTGACCCACCCCGAAGCCAGGTGCGCCACGCCGCTCAACATAACGGCAACAGGACGATCGTCCGCATAGGCGACGACGGAACGGGATGGCTGGTTTTGATCGCGGACGAGAAACACCGCCTCAAATCGAGTCTCATCCATGTCAAAATGAATCATATAATCGGAAAAACCATCCATGAAAGCACGGTAAAGATCTGTGAGCGGCGGATTTTGGATATAAGAAATGACTGGTCTTGCCATCGAGTTCAGTTCCTTTCGAGTTAGAGTTCAGTATACTAGAAGAGTCAACTTACACCGAGGAGGAATCCGGATGTCAATCAAACTCGAACCACTCCGTGACGCCCATTGGCCTGTCTTGGAGACATTTTCCCTACCGCTCGACCAAGAGAAGTATACGACGCTCCCAACAGATCTCGATTCGCAGTTGCCAGACGGGGTGTACCCTGTCGTCATCACGACCGATGAGCCCGTTGGCTTCTTTCTGCTCCACGACACGGAACGGGTCGCCTCTTACACGGAGGCGCGAGATGCGTTATTGCTCTCGATGTTTTCCATCAATCATCCGGCTCAAGGAAACGGCCACGCCAAAGCGGCGCTCCGTCTCTTGCCGAGTTATGTCCGGGAGCACTTCACCGATAAACACGAGGTCGTCCTGTCAGTCAATCTCAAAAATGAGCCGGCCTTCTCGCTCTATCAAACTGTCGGCTTCGTCGACACCGGCCGCTTGATCGACGGCCCGGTCGGACCCCAACGCATCATGTCGCTGCAGGTATAAGTTCGCCGGGTAAGATGCTGTAGACGGCCGTGTCCGTCAAGCGTTTTCCGTCAGCGGACAAGTCCTCGTTTCGGAGCGTGCCTTCCAACTGAAAGCCGAGCCGTTCCGGAATCATTCGACTTCCTTCATTGGTCGACTCGCATTGGATTTCAATCCGCTGGAAGCTGAAGTGGGCGAATCCGAAACGGACGATCGCCTCGACCGCCTCGCTCATATAACCGTGGCCGGTGTGTTCCGTGTGAAGCCAATAGCCGACTGCAGCCTTCCGTACGTCCCAGTCAATCTCAAACAGGCTGACCGTCCCGACGAACGTCCCCGTCTCCCGTAAAAAGATGAGATACCGAAAACTCTCACCTGTTACATAGAGTTCCTGTGCCCGCTTCAAGTTTTCTTCCGTCTCGGATAACGTCGGCACTTCTTGCGCGAACGGAAGCCAGCGCTTCAGTTCATCATGCGACTCCCGAATCGCCTCGTTGACGATACGGGCATCTTCCCCGGCGCGAGGTGCCCGCAAGTATAACCGTCCGGTCTCAATCTGGAGCGGTGTATCTGTACGTTCAACGTTCATCTCGTCATTCCCCCCTCTTCACTTGCGAAAACACCAAACCAAAAGACTACCTAAACCGAGCACGAGCAATACGTTCAGCAGTTGCCAAATAAAATCAATCATGAGACCCGCCTCGATTGCTTGAAGTCAACTCTTCAAGGCCTGTCAAAACTTGCTCCCAATAACTTGCGGGATGGGGCACGAGATCTTGCTTCGTCACGGTCCGTGTCTCCCCTGAGATTGCCGAGATCGACTCAACCTCCGCATGCTTCCCGGCCAAAAGCGACCGGAACGCCGCAAAATCGACCGTGACGACATCGCCCACTTCCGTCTCATCTAATGTAAACGGTTCTCCCGCGTACGCGTAGACATATGTATGGGCGAATTCTCGATCCAAAAATGTCCCTGTCTCGATCACGTCTTCGAAGACGCCGAGCGGAGTCAGTTGATCGAACGTCAGGTCGAGCCCGAGCTCTTCATGAATCTCCCGCACCCCGTCCCGAACGGTCTCTCCGGCCGCCAAATGCCCGGCTGCCGTGATATCGAACAATCCGGGAAAATCTGCCTTCCGATCGCTTCGAAGTTGCAGGAAGAGACGGTCGTGGGCCGTCATCCAACAATGGAACGTTTCATGCCAGTCCCCGTCCCTGTGCACATCGGCGCGTGACTTCAACCCGACTTTCTTCCGCCGGTGGTCTACGACCGTGATGAATTCCATTATCGCGTCACTCCATCCTCTAAAAAAGTGATTGTCCCTGACGTCGCATCGAGTTCGACATCGATGCCGATGGGGAACACGTGTGACGGAAACGTATGCCCGATATCAACGTTCGTCAAAATCGGGAAGTCGACGTCTCCGAGCACTTCGAGCAACAGCTCCTCAAACGTGAACGGTGCGTCGGCCGCATCGAAATGTTCATGTTTCCCGATGATGAGTCCATTGATTTGATTGAACACTCCGGCCAGTTTGAGCATACTGAGGGAACGTTCCTCGTCTGCCATCGTCTTGAACGAGTCTTCTAAAAACAGGATGACCCCGTCCAAGTCTGGGAAATAGTCCGATTTCAAGAATCCGGTCATCGTGTTCATGTTCCCACCAATCAACTTGCCACGAGCCTGACCTTCTCGGAGAGTGAGCCAGCCATCATTCGGGCGGAAATTTTTCTCCCGGTCCTGCGTCGACCAATCGATCATCTCCTCGGTCCACTCTCGGGGAACGTCGAGTGAGTAAGGCGCCGTCCGCTCCAAACAGAGTACCTCTCGCACGTAGCGCTCCCCGTCCGCAAACATCGTCTCGTATTCCCCGAACGACGGGACGATGGCTGGACCGTAGAACGTCGTCACGCCCGTCTCCGTATAGCAGGCGAGGAGGAGTGCTGTGACATCGCTATACCCCATGATGATTTTCGGATGTTGTCGCAACGCCTCGTAATCGATATACGGTAAGAGTGAGTTCGAGTTCGTCCCCCCAATCGTGCTGATGATCGCTTTCACGTCATCATCACGCAGCAGCTCATTGAACTCCTCGGCCCGTTCTCGGATCGAGGCCGAGCGGTATCCTTCTGAACGGTGCGTGCACCGTCCTTCTCGAACGAGAAAACCCATCCGCTTGAGCTGTTCAATTCCTCGCGCATACCGTTCCGGAAACCGGACCGGTGCCGGAAACGACGGCGTGATGATTCCAATCGTGTCCCCCGCCCGTAACGTCGGCGGTTGTTTACTTGTCCCCAACATCATCGCTCCCTCATGTTTGTTTCATTCACTGTACGGGTTCCAAGAGTCGGCTGACAACCTATCCTAAAACAAATCAGGGTCTTCCGAGAGTGTCCGTACCTTTCGAATTTTCTGCGGACGGCCCATCCAACCGAGCACAAGAAAGAAGAATCCGCCCGCAACAATACAAAATAATCCGACCAATCCCGCGATGATGCCATGGAACCCAAAGCGTTCCCCGCTCAAGACAAGAAGGAAAGGGAAGCAGGTGAACGCGACACCTAACATGATCAGTCCGCCCCATATGCGTCGCCGTGGGAACCCGATTGTCCACCATCCGAACGCCACCAATCCTAAAATGATTAAACCGACCAGCCCGACTAGCATCATCGTCAGCACCTCCACTCATCAAATTGTCTTGTTATATTCCGCAACATTGATTCAAATTCCTGTCAAAAGAGTCCTGTACAATTCCTGTAATACGGGTAAATAACTAATGGAAACCATCGTACCGGAATACCGCAGAGGAGGAACGTCATGAGGACACGACTCATCTTTGCCCTCGCGTTTATCGGTCTTTGTTTAGTGGCGGTGTATTGGATTAGTACGTGGGACGACCATCAAATCGAAGGACGGATTGAGCAAATCGATATCCCCCAAATGATGATTGGTCCAAGTGACGTCTCGGGCAATGAAGTCAAGTTGTATACGATTTTAATCAATGATCAGACCGAAGTGACCGGGGGTGCGAACGACGTGCAAGAACTTCGGGTCGGTCAAGTCGTCACGGTGGAGCTCGACCGTGACGCCAAACTCAAAATTGCCGTGTCAATCCATGTAACGCCGGATTAAGCGACACGGCTTTTTTTCAGAAAACGAGCATAGTTTTTAGGGAACGGTGGAATATGAGAACAGGAAGCTGAAAGGAGCGAATTGAATGATTTCAAATGCATTGTTGTCGGGGAAAGTCGCATTCATCACAGGCGCGGCATCCGGAATCGGGCGCGCCGCCGTCATCCGGTTCGTCCAAGCGGGGGCAAAAGTCGCCATCGTCGACTTAAAATTGGAGGATGCCCAGCAACTCGCGAGCCTGATCGGAGACGAACGAGCCATCGGCATCAGTGCCGACGTCGGGAAGGAAGACGAGATGAAACGAGCGTATGAACAGACCGTCGAACGTTTCGGTCACGTCGATATCGTCTTCGCGAACGCGGGTCGTAACGGGACGATCACGCCAATCGAGCATTTGTCGCTCGAGGATTGGAACGGTGTCGTCGAGACGAACTTAACGGGCACGTTCTTGACGGTGAAACATGCCATCCCGTACTTAAAGGAACGAGGCGGCAGCATCATCATCACGTCATCCATCAACGGGAACCGTTATTTCAAAAACTTCGGTTTCAGCGGCTATGCGACGACAAAAGCCGGACAGACCGGATTCGCCAAAATGGCTGCAGCCGAGCTCGCCCAGTTCGGCATTCGCGTCAACTCGATTTGTCCCGGCGCCATCGATACGAACATCGATGACTCGACGAACCGAGACGACGCCTTGCTTGAGGAAGTCGTCATCCCGATTGAGTACCCGGAAGGGAATCAGCCGCTCGCCGGCAAGTCAGGCACGGCCAAACAAGTCGCGGACGTCGTGTTGTTCTTCGCGAGCAACATGTCGAGCCACGTCACCGGTTCCGAGGTGTACGTCGACGGCGCCGAATCTTTGCTTTAACGACAACAGGTCGCCCCGCAGGGCGACCTGTTTATTTGAGGATCGGGCTTTTCATGACCGCTTTCTGATAGAACGGGATAAAACCTAAACGCTCCATATTGCGGCCCGAGGCCGTATCGACTTTCGTTGTGACGGTCACGTACTGACAACCCGCTGCTTTCGCGGCGGCGATCCGCTCCAAGATGAGCTGTGTCTGGTAACCTTTGTTTCGGTAAGCTGGGATTGTGCTCGTCAAAAACAGTTCTCCCATCCCATCCTGGATGGCAAGAATACCACCGGCGACAGCCGTCTCACCTTCGCGGACGAGAAATGCTTGGTTTTCGGGGAGCGCGTAGAAACCTTTCGCTGTATCAATCGTCTCTTGTAAAATCGTTCCCGTCTCGGCAAAGCCAGCCGCGATGGCCCGGGCCCATTCGTTTACGTTATCGGCGTTCACCCGTTCGACCGCGTCCGGTTCATCTGATGGGAACACGAACGCATTCACGTCGAGCAACCAGACGTCGAGGAAGTGGTCGAGCGTATAGTTTCGTTCTTGCAGCAACCGAAGGAGCGACATGTCCGCGAGTGGACAGACTTCGATATGTAGGCGGGACACGTTCTTCCCGCGCACCCACTTCTCCATCTGGTGCAAATCGTAAAAACTGGTCGGTCGATTCAACCCGAAGCCGACCGCGAAACTCGTATTGCCCATCCGGAAGACGTGGCCCTTGTTTTCAACAATCAATTCCGAACCTTCATAGGGAGGGGTCTGTTTACGATGCCGAATATAGGCAGACGTCCCTTCCGCTTTGATGCGTTCGATCCGCCTGGCTAGTTCTAAGCGTCTCATCTCATTCCCTCCCTACTAATCTCCCCTGAGTTTACCACACTTCGATTGCGAACAGATTGTGATTCCGTTACAGCCGGACCTCATCGACGACAAATGACGATGATCCTTCGATTTCTTCGATGAAGTGCGACCCGAACAGCATCGCCGGTGTAAAGCTACCTGGGATGACACGGCCCGATCCGACAAGACGCTTCACGACCTCAAGTGCGCCGTACACGGTGAAGGCATACGTGCTCGCCGTCTTGATGCGAACGATCACTTTGCGTCCTGAAGCGTCCGTCGCCTCGCCCCAGACATACGTCGATGATTGCTCCCGTTCTGACTCATCCGGTCCGCTCACGTGCTCATCAACGTAACGGAGCAGCTTTCCTTGCACCGCGTCGCTGCCAAGAATCGGGCCGAACCAAGATAAGAGACGCGCCCCGTAAGCGTAAGCCGTCGGGACCGGGACCCACGTCGTGATGTTCGGGATACCCGTCGTATAATAGGCGGTCGAGACATCCCCCCATGGAATCGCAAGTGCCGTTTTCTTGCCGCGTCCGAAATCGATGTGACGGCGTTTCGCCCCGAGCGGGAATGGTGTCAGTTCGCCATCTTTCCGTTCGGCACTGCTCGACCCGAGTCCGCGGATGGCTGTTTTCAGCGTCCCGCGTGAGATACCGGCGGCCGCCGAGAAGCCGAGTGCTAGATTCGTCGCATCCGGCATCAGCTCTTTCAACTTGCGGGCCACACAGTCGGTCGGGATGACGTCAAAGCCGACACCCGAACAAAGCAACACGCCGGCCTCTTGTGCGAGCTTGGCCCGTTTCTTCGAGTGGATGTATTCGAACACTTCGATTTCCCCGGTAATATCCAAGTAATGCGTCTTCGTGGCGAGGCACGCCTCGACCATCGGCCGACTCGTATCGGCGAACGGTCCGGCACAGTGTAACACGAGGTCGATGTCTTCCAATTGGCGCGTCGCCTTATCGAACGACAAGTTAAAGACGCGCGTCTCACACGCGAGCTCTTCCCCGAGCTTTGCGATTGCGTCCGCACGCCGACCCGCGAGCACCGGTGTCATCCCTTCTTTTACTGCTTGCCGGGCAATCAGTTCGCCTGTATAGCCGTTCGCCCCATAAATCATCCATTTCATCACGATTCCTCCTTCAACTCTACAAACATGTCTTTTCTTTGTTCCCTATCCTGCCAACTTTCACCCGTGTAACCGATGCATCACGTCTTGCATCACACCAATCAAATAAACGATGCCAACAGCCGTCACTATGACACCGACGGGGATGACGAGACTCGACCACACCTGCCTTGTTGCGAACCGACAGCCCTTATATGTCAAGTAGCGATCAATCGCCCAATATAATAGCGCCGCCCCTAAACTGAGCCAGAGCAAGACGAGCCCGAACCCGATATGTAACCCAAACGAGACGAGCGGCCCGAACCGCTTCGACATCCGGCGTGTCACCCAATCGCTGAACACCGACGTCAACACGCCGTACGTGACGATGACCGGGAAACTAACTGCAAGATAGGCGGCCGTCAACATCAATAGCCCATTCACCGTATCGCTCACCCCACCGCTGTCTGGATATTGCGGGATGACGACCCAACACGCCAACAAGAGTGCATAAATCGGGGCCGTGAGCGACGCCGCGACAATTTTCCGAGCCCACATGCTCATTTCCCCCCTTCTTCTACTCCAACTTTACATGACCCGTAAAAAAAGCGCACAAAAAAAACAGCCTGTTTAAAGGCTGGCCAAATACTTAGTTGTTCGCAGCTTCTGCCGCTTTCGTGCGGACCGTCTGCATCGCTTCTGTCCATGGGACGAGCTGGTCGAGCATGTCGTTGACCGATTGGACTTGAACGTCTTTCGGTGCGAAATGTGTCCCGTTCTCGAAGTCCGTGAAGAGCGAGAGGGCTGGGTGGACACGGACATGGGCGATCAAGAGCTCGCTCAACACGCCGCGTAAGTGTTCTGTCGCACGCGCACCGCCGACTGAACCGTACGAGACGATTCCGGCTGCTTTGTTATGCCATTCGTTACGTAAGTAGTCGAGAGCATTTTTGAGCGCGCCTGTGATTGAGTGGTTGTATTCTTGGACGATGAAGACGAAGCCGTCCATCTCTGCGATTTTCTCAGACCATGCCGCCGCACCTGATGCGTCGCCGCCTGGTTCGCCGAGAAGCGGAAGGCTGTAGTCTGCGATATCGATGATTTCATAGTTAGCGTCACCGCGTTTGTTCGCGAGTTCTTTCACCCATTCTCCGACTTGTGGGCTGACGCGTCCTTCACGAGTAGATCCGAGTACGATTCCAATTTTCAACATGTTAGTTCCTCCTTGTGAGTTGGTTGGTTCTTCTTGTTTACCGAACAAACGATTTAAAAAGCTCATTTCATTCCCTCATATTCTTTCTCAAACGTTTTTGTACTTCTGACCGTATCAATCGGTCGAACCATCGCTTCAATCTGTTCCCGCTTCGGCTCTAAGAACGGCGGGAGTGACAATTTCTCACCGACCGTCTCATACGGCTCATCGCCCATGAACCCTGGTCCGTCCGTTGCCCATTCGAACAGGATTTGCGGCGCGACGCGTGCGTAAGACGATTCAAAGAAGAAGCGGTCGACATAGCCTGATGTCGGTAACCCGAACTGTTGCAATCGTGCCGTCCATTCATCGAGGACACTGCGGTCATCGACACGGAAAGCGACGTGATGCACGGTTCCGAACCCTTGGCGCGCGACTGGTGACGTCTCGTCATGAATGACGACGACTTGCGCTCCGTTTCCACCCTCACCTCCTTCAAAGAGATGCGCGTCGCCTTCTTGTCCGATCTCTTCGAACAACATGACTTGCTCCATCACTTGTTTGAAATACGTAAAGTCCGCGATGCGGATGAAGATTGGACCGAGGCCCGTGATGGCGTACTCGAGCGGGACCGGGCCGTTTTGCCACGGTTCGCCTGACGCGACGCCAACGTTGAACTCATCTGAGATGAGCTGGTACGCCTGCTCGTCGAAATCGACGAACGAAAGCGTCTTCTTGCCGAACTGCTCGGCGATGCCTTCATGCTTCACTCCGAGGCGATCGAATCGACGTTCCCAATATGTGAGTGCCTCGTCGGTCGGGACGCGGAACGACGTCTTGGCGATTTCATTCGTCCCATGCACGCCTTTTGGGATGCCAGGGAAATCGAAGAACGTCATATCTGTTCCAGCGCTGCCTTTGTCATCGGCGAAAAATAAGTGGTACGTCTTAATGTCGTCTTGGTTGACCGTCTTTTTGACGAGACGCATCCCAAGGACGTTCGTGAAGAAGTCATAGTTCTTCTCGGCGCTGCTCGTAATCGCCGTCACGTGGTGAATTCCTTTTACATGGTTCATTCGAATCGCTCCTTAAAATCTTGATTTCGAGATAATCAGTTAAAATTTTTTGACACTTCGGCGCGTTTGCCGACCGTCTTCAATTGAGTAATTGTATTTGCTAAATCGAGACCGTCGAAGAGCTCGTCCATTCGTCGTTCATGGGCTGGAAAGATGCATGACATAAGTGTCTGTCCTTCCTCTGTCAGTGCCGCATACGTGACGCGACGGTCGCTAGGACACGCTTTGCGGATCAAATAGCCTTTCGCTTCGAGCCGGTCGACGATGTATGTCATGCTCCCGCTCGTCAATAATACTTTTTTGCCGATCATTTGAATCGGTTGGTCGCCTTTATGGTACAGCAATTCCAGGACCGAGAACTCGGTCGGATTCAGCCCGTACTCGGCGACTTCATGCTTGACCACGTCTTGAATCGATTGCGAGGCCCGAAGCAACACCGTGATCGCTTTTAACGTTTGTCGTTCTTCCATGTGTTCCCCTCCTTTGCTGAGAGAAAACAATACTTTAAATTTCATTATCTTTAATTCGAGATAAATATAACACGCTAAATTTGATGGGTCAATCAATTTGTCTCAAAAAAAAAAGACGAGTTGCCTCGTCTTGTCGTTTCAGTCATACGTCTCATCCAAGTTACGCGCATAAAACGCGATGGCGCGACGATACCGTTTGATGCTGTCATCCGGCTCCGGGCTTGCGAGCAGTTCGAGCAACGTACCGGTCGCTTCCTTATGGCGACCGAGGTTATAGCGGGTCATCGCCTGGAACACTTTGAGCGCCCCGATGTCTGGGAACTGCTCAATCGCCTTGGCAAACAACGCCTCAGCGTCCTCATAGCGGCCGAGCGCCCGATACGTGCTGCCGAGTCCGATATACGTCTCCCGAAGCTCTTCGCCGGCGAGGCCGAGCCGGATTGCCCGTTCATAATGCGGGACGGCTTGACGCTCTTCCCCGAGCGAGTCATAACACCAGGCGCAATGGGCATGCAGGCGTGGGTTCTTCTCGTCTTGTCGGAGCAACATCAGGAACAGCTGCTTTGCCCGTTCGAGCTCTCCGATCTCGCGGAGACGAATCGCTTCGTCGAGCCCCTTCTCCTCTGAGGTTTGAATTTCCAAGTCACTCAAGTCGTCGAGCCACGCTTGCAACAACTCGTAATAGCGACCGACATGGACGCCATCGACGAGGGCATGATGCGCTTGGACCGAGAGCGGCATCGACATTCGGCCGCCCGTCTCCGTGAATTTGCCCCAAGCGATGCGCGGCACCGTATCATGCTGCTGATCGTGTGTCGGGTGGCTGATGCTCGTGAACGTGACCCAGGGCACGCTCGTGATGTAAAGCAGACTGTCCGGCTCATCGTCGCCGACGACGACTTCCCGTTTCGCCCCGCTCATCCGGGCCGTCACTTCTTCCATGAAGTCCGGGAACGTGTCTTTATAGGTCGCCGTGCAAAAGTTGAAGACGTCATCGTCCATCATGACGGTGAACGATGGATGTACGACGTCGTGCTCGATGACCTCGTCGCCGCGAATGCGGTAGCGAAGCTCCGGGATGGCGTTCGCCGTCTTGACAGCACCGTACAAGAACAGTTTAAAGAACGACTGGCCGGTCCGTTTGGCGTGCGTATGTAACTTCGTCACATCAACGCTCGCCGTCACGTTGAAATGCGGAGCGTCGAACGCCTTGAAGAATTCGTAGTGCTTCTTGCGCGACCACGTCTCGATATTGATGATTTTCATGATTCGTCCCCTTGTTTTTTCTTTCACTGTACCAAAGGGAACAGGCCGTTCAAAGTTTTTGCTTCAATTCGGTGTAATGCTCGTTCGCCAAGTCGAAATAGACGAAGTCGTTCCGTTCAATCCGGTCGAGCGTCGCATGGAAGTCGCGCCAGCCCTGTTCGACGAGCTCCGGCGTCAGTTCTCCGGCCTCCGTCGCTTCCTCGAACTCGTCCTCGTCTTTACGGACCACGTCCCCGTTCGGGAAGATGAGGATGTCGAGCAACAAGTCGTCCATATACGGGATTCCATCCTCATATCCGATTGCTTCGACGATATCGATGTACCATTGGACGATTTGCCCTTCCTCATTAAACATGACGGTCACACCGAACGGCTCGTCGTCCGGGAAGTATTGTAGCCAAGCGTATCCGGCATCGGCGACGATGAACTCTTCTCCCTTGTGCATCTTATATTGAGGTGCGCGGACGGCGTCGATTTGAAACAAGGCGACCGTCCCGGAGAAACGGTCATCATGGATTTCCATCTGCGCGTAGCGATGTTGTAAGATGCGTTCCCAGTCCCGGCGATTGGCAAATTTTCGTTTTGGCATATGTCTCTCTCCTTTTGACCCAATTCATACGTAAAGAGTTCGCCAAAATCCGACATTCCCCTGTTCAATCGTACAGATTGTGTTGATTGAACGAGACGAGATGGCTTTGTTTCAATCGTTTTCGCTCGACCATCCGTGTAAAGGCGTCGGTCGAGATGAAGCGATTGCCCGGGTGAATCGTCGCCAACTGCAACAAGATGAAGCGAATGCCGCGCTCCCCTTCCTGAAGCGGGACATGAAACATCGTCCCATCCTCATTGAATCGATTTATGAACAATTCGATTTTGCAGTCTTCTTTTAACAGTCGTGACGTGACGAAGGCGGTTTGGCTGATGAGCGATTCGAAGTCGTGATGGAGCGTATACCCAGACGGACCATTCAAATCCAAGGCGAACGTGAACGTATCGAGCGTCGTCTGTTGAAATACTTTTGACTGCAGGCGTCCGAGTTTCGCCGTCGCATACCAATCGATCTCCTTCACCGGTTCCCCTTCATACGGTTTCGACCCGATTAGTTGCAACGGATTTCGAAGCGGTGACGCCAAGAGCGGCCGGTCCCCGAGCGCTAACCGTTTCGTCCCGACCGGTGGATGCAACAGGAGCGATGGAAGGACGGTCCACTCTATATCGACCGGTCGTTCATATAAATACGTCCCGAGTCGGAACGGGAGCGTGACGGCGATGACGCATTCTTCGAACGTGGCAGGTCCGCGATACTCAGCGCGCACGACCAATTCGTGGCGGGCGCGACTGACATCGACCTTATAGTCGAGCACGTTCGGAAGGCGCTCATGCGCCGGAAAGCTGATTCCCGAGCTCGACTTCAAACGAATGCGAAGTGGCAGGCCGAGCCGATCCAACTCGTCCACCCCATCGACAACCAATACGAGCCGACTCTCGTCCCCGACAAACAGCAATTCTTCGTATTGCGTGAACCGGAGATCGATGTGCCGCTCGAGTTGTTGCCGCGTCCGCTCGAGCATCCAAATCGCACTCGCGACAATGAAGCATATGTAACCCAATCCGTAGACGTATGGGAAGAACACGAGCATGGCTCCGCTCACGATATATATAGGGAGGAGCCTTCGCTGCAACCAAGCGTGCGTGGACAGGATCATGCGTCAGCCCTCGACCGGCACGGGCACGGTGTCTAAAATGTGTGCAATGACGTTCGCTTTGGTCGACTTAATTCCGCCTTCAAGCGTCAAGCTGATCCGATGGGCGAGCACGTACGGCGCCACGGCTTTGACGTCTTCTGGGATGACGTACAGTCGGCCGGCCAAATAGGCATAACTTTGACACGCGCGGAGCAATGCGATCGCGCCGCGCGGGCTGACCCCGACCTCGACAGACGAATGCGCCCGGGTCGCATGGACGAGACCGAGCATATAGTCGAGGACATCGTCTTGAATCGCGACTTGTCTCGTCTCGGCCTGCGCTTCTTGCAGCGAGGCGAGTGACGTCACGGCCTCGATTTGTTTGCGGGTCTCGGTCAACACTTGCAACAACAGTTCTCGCTCTTCGGCGGCTTCCGGATAGCCGACCGGAATCGAGATGAGGAACCGGTCGAGTTGCGCGTCTGGGAGCGGGAACGTCCCAGCCGATTCAATCGGGTTTTGCGTCGCGATGACGAAAAACGGCTTCGGCATCGGATACGTCTTCCCGCCGATTGACACTTGTCGTTCCTCCATCGCTTCGAGCAGCGCCGACTGGGTGCGCGGGACGGCTCGATTGATTTCATCAATCAGGACGATGTTTGCGAAAATCGGACCTTGGCGATGGTCAAATCCTTGCGTCTGCATATTGAAGTAGTCGGTCCCGATGACGTCGGACGGGAGCAAATCGGCCGTAAATTGGATGCGCGAGAATGACCCGTCCAAACTGCCGGCGATCGCTTTGGCGAGCAATGTCTTCCCAGTTCCAGGTACGTCCTCGAGCAAGATGTGCCCTTCGGCGAGAAGCGCCGTGCAGCAGAGCCGGACGACTTCACCTTTCCCCAAATACACTTCATTCAACTGTTTGATGACCGCTTCGATTCCCATTTCGTTCCCCTCCGTTGGTAGATGTCTTATTCGAAGTTTACCTGTTTATGGTAATATAGACAATAAATAGTCTGAACATTCCGATAAGGAGGGAAAGGATGAAGTGGTCATCTCGATTTATAGGATTCCTTGTTGTGACAGCTTGTCTCGTAGTGATGTTCGTCTTTATCAGCAAGGAGACGTTCAGTTGGCTTCAAACGATCAATACACCTGCTCCAATCAGTGTGATCGAAATGGGCAAGCCAGAAGAGGCACCACCGCCAAAAGGTGGTATTGATTTGGGTTCTACCGATGAGAAGGGAAACGGTGGAGAACGGCAAGTGAAGGAAGACATGCTCAAATTCAAATTTGGTAGCGGGGATGGTGATGCCCCAGGCGGACTCGGCACATTGTTCGCCTTCCTTGCTGCCATCGGGTTGACCGTCTATGGCGTGCGTAGATGGCTGCGTCGTCGACGGGGGAAAGGATTCACGTTTTCTAGTAGACAGAATGCCTTTGCGCCACTGTCTCTCAACGCGGACACATCGATTGAGGCACGGACGTTCCCGATGCTCACGAATATCGAACTGAGGGATTGGCTGATCACGTTCAACGCGTCGCTCGCCCCTGAGTTAAAACTTCGGACGAATGAGACGGTCGTCGACTGGTTCGAGCGCATCGAGCTGACAGATATCGATGCCTCGCTCTATCATCTGATTCGCTATGGTCCCGCATCCGATCATGACATCCCGTTCGAGCAGCAACAACGCTTTCACGAGGCACTCGACCGCTACTTGAAGCGGCAACCCTGAGCGAGAAAGTACCCGGGTTCTCAATGACTGGCAAACATGCTACGCTCATTGATAATAGGAAAAAAATGTAACTTTCTTAGGAGGTTTGATTGATGAAACGCCTAGGCCTACTCGGATTCAGTGTGTTTTTGCTGACCGGGTGCACCGATTCCGTTGAGCAACCCATCGTCCCGGCCGATACAAATGAACCGTCGTCCGAAGACATCACCGCTTGGACGCGAGAAGATTTTAAAGACGTCTTCGACCAATATGAAAAAGTCCCGCCGCTCTTGAAGGCACTCGAGAACGATGGACTCACCCCGTTCCGCGAGACGTTCGAGCACGTCGTCATCGCCGGCGACGGCATCCAGCATACATACGCCGACATTCATCCGTTCAAACTTGACGACGGCACGTACGCCACCGTCTATGAGAGCGCGAACGGAGACATCGCCAACGGTCCCGAGTCGGTCGCGCCGCTGTTTTGGCAAGAAGCATCGTTCCTTCAATTCGTCGAAGAAATCGAGAAACGAAAATATGGGACGAGTGCCCCACCGACGGACGTCGTTTTGACCGAAGACGAGTTTCAGGCGCTCTATAATCGCCACGCCTACACATCCGCGCTCATCGTCGAGCTCGACGAATGGGGCGTACAACTGGCGCGCGATCCGCTCGAGAACGTCATCATCGCGGGAAACGGGGTCAAGGAAGTGAAGGCCGACTTGATCGTCTTTGAAGTCGAAGGCGGCTACGCCATCGTCTACGACCGAGACGGTGAGATCTTCAAAGGGCCGGAGTCGATTGCTCCGCTGTTTTGGAGCGAGACGGATTATGAAAACCTACTCGAGAAACATGAATGACTTATGGGAAGCGTCGCTTCAAGTCCCGGTACTCGAGTAGCAAATTGAGCCATTGCGCCGGCTTATCGCTCGACTCAGCTACATCGTACCGGTACCTCGTCACATATACATGCCACGACAAGGCACGATAGACGCAACCGAGCTCTTCGGCGATCAATAGATGACGCCAAAGTACGTCCTTGGGTGCGACGCCGCTCCACGCTTCCAAGTAAACCGTACGCATCGTTTGAATCTGTTCATACCAGGCGACCTCGTCTTCTTCCGGCAATAAGTCGTACAGCGCGTTCCAAAACACGCGCACGCTGATGACGGTCGCGTCGCCCCAGTCGAGGATACACAAATCATTCGTCCGTTCCCGCCAGAAGATGTTGCCGCCGTGCAAATCACCGTGCTCGAGACTCATCGGCATCCCAATCGCCAGCTCATCGCACATCGCGATCAATTCATCTTGAAGCGCGAGCATGGCCTCGGCTTTGTATTGCTCGAGCCCGGCGCAGAGCTCAGGTAAATACGTACGGATTTCGTCCTTCAACTTGTCCGGTCGGCGGTCCGGGATGCCGTAAGACAAGCAGGTCTCGATCTGGTCGATCTCCTGTCGCTGCAGCTGTGCGTATTGACGCAACGCCGCTTCGTATCGACTCACGTCCGGTCGTTCATGTAACGCCTCTCCGCCGATGTCTCGCATGAGCAACCAGTTCCGGGCTGAATCGATGGCGATGACGTCAGGGACGAAATCAGGATGCCGCTCGGCCAGAAACGCCGACAGATTGGCTTCGCCGCGGCTGATATCGGTCACCGCTTTGGCGTAGTAACGTTCCTCATTGAGCGCGCCAACAAGCAAGTACGTCAAATCGGTATCTTTGATCACGTGCCACCTCGCATTCGGCACGTTTGCCTCAATCCATCGTTCGAACCGTTCACGAAACGATCGTTCACGCCATGGGATTGCCTGTCTCATCCTTTTCACCCTTTCTTTCATCATCTCCTAGGAGGAAACGATATGGACGTTGTATATTACTCATACCCGGTCGATGCCATCTTGTATATGTACTTAGGGGCGACGGCCGTCGTCAGTCTCATCATCGGGCTGCTCGTTTGGCGTCTGTTCAAGCGCCGAGCTGTCGGCTTTTGGACAACGCTCGTTCTCAGCTTTGTCGGGCTGTCGCTCTCGCTCGTCTGGTTTCAAAACGCGTCCGTCGCCGTGTTCATAGGGACACTCCCGTGGCTGATCAATCTCGTCTTCTCCCTTTTGTTGTACGGCCTGTTCGTCGGCATCATCTATGTCGCGTTCCGACCACGAAAGCTCGACCGCGTCAAGTGACGGTATGCTATACTCATGTTAATAAACGACCACTAGGGGAGCCTTCGGGCTGAGACGGCATGCGCCGGACCCTTCGAACCTGATCTGGCTCATACCAGCGTAGGGAAGTGGTGTGGGATTCGTCTGTCTTTCCACGCCACTTTTCCACTTGGAGAAGTGGCGTTTTCATTTTGAAAGGAGACTATCTATGCGTATTCAACAACTCACTTGGATGGCGATGCTCATCGCCATCGCCGTCATCGGCTCCCTGTTCATCTCGATTCCGACCGGTGTCGCCCGTGCCTATCCGATTCAACATATGGTGAACGTCATCGCCGCCGTCACCGTCGGGCCGATCGGGGCCGTTCTCGTTGCGTTCGTGACCGGAATCGTCCGTGTCATGACCGGTACCGGGTCGCTCTTGGCCTTTCCCGGAGGTATGATTGGGGCGCTTTTGGCCGGGGTCTTCTATATGAAGACGAACCGCGTCGCCTTCGCCGCATTCGGTGAAGTCATCGGGACAGGGCTCATCGCCTCGCTCGTCGCCGTCCCGTACGCCAAGGTGTTGATGGGGAGCGAGTTCGGGGCACTGTTCTTCTTCCCGGCCTTCCTTGCGTCGAGTGTGACTGGCGCCGTGCTCGGCTGGATCGTCTTGGCTCGGGTCAAGCAATTACGACCGCTCGAGGTGAAACGATAAATAGGAGTTTCCCCCGCTGAAAAAAATGGTAAAATCAGGATAACACATACTGGGAGGTCATTTCTTGAATCGATTGACGCTATTATTGGCGGCCACCGCTTGCCTGTTCATGTCCGGTCTCTTGTACACGCTCGAACGCATCGCCACGTTCACCCGCTGGAATGCTCAGATTGCGACAGGCACGTTTTCCAGCGAGCCGATGTTCGTCGATGTGTTGCTTCAAAACGTGTTCATCTCGATTTTCGGAGTGGCTGCCATCTTCCTCTTTTTCAAAGCGGGCAACGCTGTTCAAGGCTCAACGACGACGAAAACAGGGACGGCCGACTTATGACGGCTGTCCCTGTTTGACGTGATACACCCAAATCTCTTCCCCGTTTGCCTCATCAATCAAGCCGCTGTCGACAAATCCACCCTTCGCATAAAATCGTTTCGCCGGTTCGTTCGTCGGATGGAGACTGAGGATGAGGTCATCCACATCGAATCGCTCTTGAATCCACACGAGTGCCAACTGTAAAAAGCGTGACCCGATTCCTTTCCCTTGCTCTGTCACATCGATCATAAATCGATCGAGCCAGATGTAACGCTCCACCTTGTTCTCGGCCCCAATCATCATGAAGCCGACGGGATGATCATCGCGACAAAGTGCATAGCACTGCCACGCATATTTGACATCGGTTTCCATCTCGCGGAGCGATTCGGCGTTCGTTTCGATAAAGCGAGCTTGGTCAGAAGCGACGGCCAAGGCGACAACAGCCTCCCGATTCGTGTCATCGACAAGTTGAATCGTCAGCGTATCGGCAGCCATCGGCGCACCTCTTCCATGTCCAGTCCGCGCTTCGGCAAGATAAAGGCGCTGACCGAGGAGTTGTATAGATACACATAATCGTCCTCCTCGACGACTTCCTTGATTCCTGCCCATGACACACGCGTCTCGCCGAACTCATTTAAATCGCGCAGACCAGTCTCCTCCAAATCCATCGTGTGGGGACCAATCATGCCTTCGTTGCTGCGTTCGTCGATGAGACGCCGCGTCTGCTTCCGGACATGCCGTTCAAAGTATTTCGGATAATACAGGAACCAAAGAATACTCGCGACCCCGTATATGCCATATAGCCACCAGTCCGTCTCTTGGAGCCACGTCGCCAGCACGAAAGCAGCGCCTAAAAAGATAAGTGGTCCGATGATTCGCTGCAGGAGAATCATCCGCTTTCCTGTCTTCGAACGTTTAATATGGCTCAAGTTGAACCGGATATAGTCGTCTTCTGTCAATTCGTATTGGATTTTCATCATCATTCCCTCCTCGGTGTCCTATACGTCTCACGTGAAGAAAAGTTCCGTTCAGAACGTTGATTGGATAAACTAAAAGAAAGGAGTGACATCATGAAACAAATCCACCATCTCTGCATCCAAACGCCCGATTACGAGGCGTCCAAACGATTCTATGAGGCGCTCGGCTTCGAGCTCGTCCAAGAGTCACCCGACTTCCACACCCGAGCGTTCAACAGCTGGCTCAAACTCGGTGACTTTTATATCGAGCTTCAAACGGCAAAAGTCGACGAGACGTTGTCGCCTTATTCGAAGCACGTGGCCGGCCCGGTCCACTTCGCGCTTTATGTCGATGACCTCGAAGCGGAAGTAAGACGGCTAGAATCACTTGGCGTGACGTTCCTACCAAAGCACGGCGGGAACATCTACTTCGTCGTTGACGGTCATTTGAGTAAATTAAAAGCTCCAGAAGGCACGATTATCGAGCTCCGGGACACGTTTGTCATCAAGTGAGGCGCTGCCTCGCTTTTTTTATTGCCAAAATCGCACACCCTCATGTTTTTCGCCGTCTTCGAACAGGTACATGACAGAGAACACACTTTGTCCGTACCGTTTGGAGGCCTTTCATGAAATATCTCGATTATTGGAGTTACTTATCGCTCTCCCTCGCCAAGCTGTTCCTCTTCAGCCTGTTGACCGCGAGCGCGTTCGACCTACCTTTTCTATTCATCAACCTCGCGACCATCTTGATGATGACGAGTTGGGCGCTACTCGTAAAACCACAGACACGTCGCTGGATTTTGTTCGCGTCGCTGTTTCTGCACAGCACGCTACTCATCTCGGACGTCTGGTATTACCGCTATTTCGGCAACTTGCTGTCGGTCGCCCTACTGTCTGATATCGGCCAGATGGGAGACGTCGGGGGCGGATTTTTGACATTGATTCAAGCACCCGACTTCATCTTGTTCACGGATTTGCTCGTCTACGCGGCTATCCTCGTCTATATGAAGCGACACCCCATCACGGAATCGAAACGCCTCGGTCGCCGTTTGGCAGCTTCCGGCTTTCTGATCGGCCTCATCGTCTTTACCGTTCCAACCGCCGTTCATTACGCCGAGGCAGACCATCGCAAGACCCCGATTTCGAATATGCGTGAGTATTATCAGTTCGGATTTTGGGGCTATCACGGGCTCGATACGTTCCGTGGCCTTCGCGACGCGTTGAACCTCGGTGACGACCTGACGGAACGGGAGCGCGGCCAAATCGAAGCGTTGGCGACCGAACCGGTCGAGGCTACAGCCGACACGAACGTCATCATCGTTCAGCTCGAGTCGTTCCAAACGTCCGTGATCGGCCAGACCGTCAACGGTCAAGAACTGACCCCGAATTTGAATGCGCTTCGCGACGAGATGCTGTACTTCCCGAATTTTTATCATCAGACGCACGAGGGCCGGACGTCCGATGCGGAATTTACCGTCAACGCCTCGCTCTATCCCGTCCAATCGGGGTCGGTGTATACGCAATACGCCACGAACACGTTCGACGCCTTGCCGGAGCAATTACGGCGCGCTGGTTATGACACGGCCGCGATGCATGCATTCGACAAGGAGTTTTGGAACCGCGCCAACTTTTATGAGCAAATCGGCTACAACCATTTCTTCCATCAAGACGATTATCCGACGAAGCCTGTCATCGGGATGGCGGTCGGTGACAAGGAGTTCCTGACGACGTCAGTCGACCATTTGGACACGTTGGACGAGCCGTTTTATTCCTTCATGGTCGCGTTGACGAGCCATACGCCATATGAGATTCCGGACGAGGAGAAACGATTGGATTTGTCGGGGTACGACGACTCGCTCCTCGAGGACTATTACCACACAGTCCACTACAGCGATGCCGCCGTCGGTCTTATGGTCGAACAATTGAAAGCAGACGAGAAGTGGGACAACACCCTCGTCGTCTTTTATGGTGACCACGACAGCGGATTGACCGCTGCCGGTGACGAGATGGCCGTAAAAGCAGATGCCGACTCCACGGTCGAGTTGTTCCAGCTTGACCGCTCCGTCCCGTTATTCATCAAACCGGCCGGGCTCGAACGAGGTCAGACGGTGCAGGCGAGCGGCGGGCAAGTCGACCTGGCCCCGACCATCCTCGATTTGCTCGGGATGACACCGACGTATATGCTCGGACGCTCGCTCCTCGACGATGAGCCGAATTTGACCGTGTTCCGGAACGGCTCCTTCCGCTACGACGACCTCTATTTCGTCCCGGATTTGACGGAGCCGGTTGGCAGCGGCATGTGTTATTCGGTCGAGACCGGTGATGACTTGCCGCTTCAAGCATGTGAGCCGTATATTGACGAGGCCGCCGAACAGCTTCGCTTATCCGATACAATGATTGAGAAAGACGCCCTGTCCGACTTCACACAACACGACAAACAAGCCGTCCCGAACTAATCGGGACGGCTTGTTTTGTCAGTAGACGTTTCGTAACGCCTTGACGTCGATTTTCTTCATCGGCAAGAACGCCTCGGTCACTCGTGCCAATTGTTCCTTTGTTCCGGTCGTCAGCATCTCTTCCATCTCCCACGGCACGATTTGCCAGGAGACGCCATAACGATCTTGGAGCCAGCCGCACTGTTCCGCTTCCGGGACGGCCGACAGTTTGGCCCAGTAGTCATCAATCTCGGCTTGTGTCTCACAAAACGCGATCAGCGACTGCATCTCGTTGAAGGCGAATTGATGATTTTCCGCGCTGTCCATGGTGACGAACTCGCGTCCGGACAAGACGAAGCGGGCGTAATTGAGCTTCCCTTCCAACTCCGGTCCGTCTGTCGCCTCGTAACGAATCAGATGGTCTTCCAGCACGTACGAATCCGGGAAGATGGAAATCCAGTCGTTCATGGCCGCCTCAGCGCGCCCGAAGACGTCCCCGACGAACAAAAAGCATGGGGTCACCGTCTGGATGTCCATCCCGCCGCTATGCATGATTTGCCAAGAGACACCGTGTTTGTCTTTTAACCAGCCGTAGCGCTCGCTGAAGTCATACGTATCGAGCGGCATGAGCACCTCTGCCCCCTCCACAAGCTCGTTCCATAGCGTCTCTACTTCTTCCGACGTCGGGAACGCAACCATATACGAGATGGACGGGTTGCGTTCCTTCAACGGACCCGCCCCGAGCAGTTGAAAGAACTGTCCTGCCAGCGAGACGGTCACAACCGTCGTCTCCCCGGAAGGTGTATCCGTCAGTTTCGTCGTATAGTCGACGAATGAATCCGGAAACTTCGACACGTACCACTCCGCAATCGCCTCGACGTCACCTTCAAACCAAATGCACGGGATAATCGATTGGGTAATCATCGGATTGACTCCTTTCAGACTTCACGCAGACGATACACATCACGGACGGCGAGCAGCGTCTCGGCTGCCTTTCGGTATGCTTGATAATGTGGTGAGTTGATGTGATGGTCGAGCGCCGTCTCGTCTTCATATTGCTCATAAAACACAAACGTACCTGGTGCATCGATCGACTCATGGAGCACATACGTCAAACATCCTTCCTCTTGTCTCGACGGGGGGATGACCTCATCGAGCGCTTGCCGCAACGCCTCTTCTTTCCCCGGATGTGCCTTCAAGATAGCGGTGATTGTAATTGCCATATGCGATTCCTCCTCATTTTAGGACTGACGCAAAACTGTTCCCGTTTTGGAAGAGATGTATACGCAAATGGACACGCCTATTTGTAAAGGCGTGTCCATCGTTTAGACGAGTTCGTTCGCAATCTCGTTCAGTTCTTCAATTTGATCTTTCAACGAAGCTAACGCTTCTTGCTGTGACATCGTCAGCACATGAACGTCTTGACTGTTCACTTCGAGCGCTGTCATTAGTGCCGACATTTGGGAAGTCACTTGGTGAACTTTGTTCAGTTCTGATGCGACGACTTGGAGCTGTGTCGACGTCTCATCCACGGTGCTTGCGACCGTTCCTGTCGTTTGGATCATGGAGAGAATCGATGTTCCGCTCTTACGTACTTGTTCTTCCTGCGTCGATAAACGTTCTGTACTACCATCGATTGCACGTTCCGTCACTTGCACCTCCTGCATGACGAGTTGGATAATATCATTGATTTGAGATGAGGCTTGGGCCGTTTGAGCCGATAGATTCCGAATTTCAGACGCGACGACTGCAAATCCTTTTCCGTGTTCCCCCGCTCGCGCTGCTTCAATTGAAGCGTTGAGCGACAGCAGGTTCGTCTGAGACGAAATCTGCTGGATCGTACCCGTGATGGTCCGCACTTCTTGGAAACGCTCCGCCAATCCTTTAAACGCATGATTGACTTCACTGATACTTAAGTTCAGTTCAGCGAGCGACCGTTCTGTCGAGTCCATATTTTCATGCGATACATGAGCGTCCTGCAAGACCCCACTCACTTGAGACGTCGTCTCCTGGAGCTGTTGTTGCATCCGCTCAAACGCCTGTACAGTTGAACGAATTTGCGAAGCGACGTTTTGAATCAGACCTGCTTGTTCCGACGTCCGTTTCGTCATCAAACCGATTTGTTCTGTAACTTGCTCCGAAGCATTTGTGACAGAGTCGACTGAATCATTCATCGTGAAGACGGCCCCATGAAGTGTGGTCGCACTCGCTGTCGTCTTCGCCATCGTTAGCTCGATTTCGCTAGCGTGTTGTTCTGACTTTTCTTGTTGCATGAACGTTTCATGTAACAACTTCGCACCAAAGAATGACACAAAGTATGCGCCAGACAAAGCCATTGTGAGCACAGTGAACCAAATGACGAGATCGAGCGGCGTTTCAAATGAAAAGCGCCCAATCAATACAGCTCCGACCGATACGATAAACGCGAGAATGCTGCCGTACAGCACAAGATGCCGATTCAAGTACATCAACATCAATACGATATACAGAAAGACGATATTTTGAATCGCAGTACCTGGCAGCGTCAAGATAATTGCTGAAGCTGCAATGTACATCAACGTGACGAGCCCATACTTCAACCAAGTATGTTCCACATAGAAGCGATGGCCCAGCCATGATGCGGCTTGAATGACACCACCTATCAGAATAAAATTGACTACGCCTTGCCCCGCGAGCTCCCCCATCCAATACAAAACACCCATGATCGGATAAGAGAGGAAAAATAAAATAATCACCATGCGCGATACAAACAACGAACTCATTTTTTCAAAATGATTCACCATAATTGTTACCTACTTTCAATAGAATAAAGATCTATATTATATTTCGGCGTATTTTTATTAATCTCAAGTCCGTCTTTCTCCATTTCGCTGACATTGACTCAACAAATAAAAACAGCACAACAATTGTTGTGCTGTCCATCGCAAAATTTAGTCTCTATCTTTACTTTTTTGTTTAAACGGCCACCATACCCCGTCCCCGAACGATACGGTGATCGCTGGGATGAGCAGTGGCAACACAATCAATCCGTATAACAACAGTCCGGTGATAACAATCGTCGCAATCTGCACGAGACTGAGTACCCCAGACGGAATCATCGCCCCGAATGTCCCGGCGAGGATGACAGCGGCGGTCATGATGACCGTCCCCATCTTCGTCATCGAGTGAATGAGGGCATCGCGTACTGTCATCCCGTTGATCGACTCCTCGCGGAACCGATCGAGTAGGAAGATCGAGTAGTCGATACCGAGGGCGATCAACATGACGAATCCGAAGAACGGAACAGCCCAACTGATGCCGTCATAGCCGAGTCCTTCGACAAAGATGAGCTCTGTGATGGCTGCTGACGTATAATACGTCAATAAGAGCGACCCGATCATGTAGAGCGGCATGATCATCGAGCGGAACAACACCGTCAAGACGATAAAGAGCGTCACGAGCATGATCGCGACGGTCCGATTGAAGTCGTTCGTCGACGTCTCATTCAAGTCGCTGTTAATGCTCGAGATACCGGCATACCCAATCGTTGCCTCCGCGAACGGCGTCTCGGTGACGACCCGGTCCATCGTCGCTTTCACGGTCTCGACCGTGTCAATCGCTTCCGGCGAATATGGGTCCATTTCGAGGATGACTTCGAGCTGTGTCGCCGTCCCGTCGTCAAACACGTAGCGCTCGACAGCTGGAGCGAACTCCTCTGACGTGAGCGTCCCTTCCGGTAGATAGACGCCCGTATCGCGCAGGCTGTCCGAGCTACTGAGGTCTGATAGGAATGTTGCCGCTTCATTGATACCTGTCTCGATTTGAGCGAGCCCTGCGTTCGCTTCACCGACACCAGCAGCGAGTTGTCCGAGACCCGTTCCGAGTTCACCGACTTGGGCGCCTTGTGCCGTTAACGCCGTAGCTGCCTCATTGATACCTGCTTCAATTTGACCGAGACCAGCAGAAACTTGCCCAAGTCCCGCCACGGTCGCAGGAATATTTTGCGAAGTCGTCAACCCTTGCCCAATCAATCCAAGTTGCGCGTTCAATTGACCAAGTCCCGCTGCCGCTTCTGCGAGCGGAGCTCCAGCGTTCGCTGAACCAGCAGGAAGTTGAGTGACGATTGCTTCAAGCCCAGACTCGACTTGCGCGAGTCCTTCTTGGACGTCGCCGAGACCCGTCTCGGCCTCCGTCAATCCTGCACTTACTTGTTCGAGCTGGGTATCCACATAAAAGTCATCAATGACGTCACCCGTCGGCCGCGTCACGGAACGAACGCCGCTTACACCATCGATTTTTTCAAGTTCATTCGAGAATTTCTCGATATACGGAATATCTGTTTCAGACAACGCGCCATCTTGTTTTAGAATGACCTGGACCGGGAGCGACTCTCCTTGCCCGAATCCTTCTGAAATCAAGTTGAGCCCACGTACGGAATCATAATCGTCACCGATCTCATCGACCGTATTGAACGACCGGGCATCGTCATACGTGAACAACACCGGTACCGTGATCAACGCGACGACGAGAATCGAAACGAACGGTCGATTGACCGACAGACGGCTGAATCCTTCCCAGAGACGGCTGTCGTGATGTTCGCCCGCCTTCTTCGATGGCCAGAACAAACGATGCTTGAGCGTCGCCATAAAGAACGGCACGACCGTGAAGAGAATGAGCAAGAGCACGGCAATCCCGACCGCGACGGCGACGGCTGATTTGAAGATTGGAAAATCGGCGAAACCGATGGCCGCAAAGCCGACGAACACGGCAAGACCGCTGATGAGGACTGTCCGCCCTGCTGTCTTGTACGTGTTGACGATGGCATCTTCAATCGCGTGGCCCGCGCCGAGCTCTTCTTTATACCGGCTGAGCAGCAAAATACAATAGTCGGTTCCAATCCCGAACAAGATGGCCACGAGGAAAATCTGCGTGTAGTTCGAGACCGGGAAGCCAAACCAATCGACGAAGAATGCGACGAACGATTGGCTCAATAAATACGTGAATCCGACCGCGATGAGCGGGATGAACGGCGTCACGATTGAACGGAACACGAGCAGGAGCAGTCCGAAAATGAGGACGACCGTGATGATTTCCGTCTTCTTCAAGCCTTCCTGCGCACTCAAGTTCACATCGTTGTTGATGATTTCTTCACCTGTGATGTAGACCGTCTCGTCTTCCGGGAGAATGTTTGCCCGCACGTCGTCCGCGAAGGCGTTGATGTCTTCCATCGACCCTTCGACCGTGATTGGGACGAGCACGATGCGGCCGTCCTCCGAGACGAGCTGTGCTTCCGTCTCTTCATTTTCAAACGGGTCGAGTACGTCTTTGACGACCGTGTCGTTTTGTTTCATCTCGCCGATGACCCGGGAAATATCGGCCCGTTCGGCATCACCGAGCGTTTCGAACTCATAGACGAGCGAGATCGTCTTATCGCTCTTTCCGGCGGCGTTCAAGATGTCCTGCGCCCGCTGCGAGTCCATGTCCTCGGATAATTGGAAGCTGCCGGCTTGTTCGGCCTGCTTCGTCAAGTTCGGCGCCACCACAAACAAGGCGGCCGTCAAGACGATGAGACCGATTAAGATGCCCCAGCGCCATTGGATGATTTTATGCACGTGTTATTCCTCCCCAATTCGAAGCAGCTGTTTAATTTTCCGGAACGTCCGGACGAACTGTTCGATTTCTGTCTCTTCGATGTTTCCGTCGAGCAACGATTCAACGTAACGGTAGACGGCCGCATCCGCTTCTTCGACGATGCGATGTCCGGCTTCCGTCAACTCGATCAACCGCTCGCGCTGGTCATGCCCGCGTCGACTGACGACGAGCTCTTTGTCGACGAGCTTTTTTAACCGGTTGGAGACGGCGCTCTTATGAACTCCTTGTTTTTGGGCCAACTGGCCGGCTTGAATCGGACCGAACTGTTCGAGCAGTTTGAGTAGCTGCAGTTGTTCCCGCGAATAGTCATGCCAGACGTCACCGTCCATCGCCTCGATGACATGCTCCGCACCTTGGAACATGACCTCTTCGAACAACTGGACGGCCTCCCGCATCAATTCTTTCATTTTGGTTTACCCCCTAAACTAGATAAAGATAGTTTATGTCCTAAACTATCAACCGTCAACTAAAACGACCGATGAAGTCGTTCCTTCACCGGTCGAGTGGATATACATACGTATTAAACGTCAGCGTTCGTCCTCCCCATTCTATCTGTCGTACCTCGCCGTCACGGATAAAACCGGCACCCCTTAATACGTGTTGGGACGCCACGTTGTCGCTTGTCGTCTCAGCTCTCAATCCTTTGAATCCAGGCAACTTGAACGTCAGCAATTGGCGCAGGGCCGCCGTGGCATACCCGCGTCCCCCATGCTCCGCCCCGACCCGGTAACCGACCTCACCAGTGTCGGCATCGGTGTGATGGACGTCCCGACGCCCGACGATTGTATCGTCGCACCACATCAAGTAATAGCATCCGTCCACGTCCGCCTGCTCGCTCAATAGTTGCTGCAACGCCTGATGGAATGATTCCGGCTCATAGTAGGTGTCGCCTCGGCTCGTAACCGAACGCTCGAAATACGTGCGATTCTCGCACTCGAACTCATACAGCAACGCCTCATCTTGAAGACGTAACGCCTTTACGCTTACCCGATCCATGTGACGAGCGCCTCCCGCTGTCTCGACGCCTGGGCGAAGACACGTTTCAACTCATCGAACTGGTCCAATAAGTACTGTTTTTCCTCGAGTCCCCACTCCCGTTCAAATGGGTACAGTTCCTGCTCATTCATCGTCGCGACGTCGTAGCGCGCTTCTAGCGCCTCCAGCTCGATGTATTGAAGTCGGGTCGACAAGTCCTCGACTTCTCCCGGCATCAAATAGGCGATGCCCGTCTCTTCGTCGATGACATCCCCTCCGAAGACTGCCTTCCCGAGCGAATGACGGTCGATCTCGTTCAAATCGGTCGCCCCGGTCAATAAAAAGTAAAGACCGTGCCACGCCTTATCGATATCGGTCTGTCGTTCCTTATCTTCTAACAGTCGCTCGAAACGCTCCGGCTCTTGAAGCAGTGCTGTCAACTCTTCGACCGATACCCGCATGTATGCGCCAACCATCCCCATGTCTGATTCCCCTCTCCAATTCATATGTCTGACTATTCGGCACGGTCATGAAAAAAACCTTCCGAAGAAGGTTTAACGCATCGCTTCCGCGACACGGAGTCCTGAGACGTACGCGCTCTCGAACCGAGTCCGGCCTGAAGTGTCATCCGGCTCGAGGAAGACGTCACCGGCCAAGAAAATCGGCTCGTCACGCAATCGATGGTAAGGCTCGTTCCAGACGTCGGTCGCCTGCGCATAGCGCCACCGTTTCAACTGCCTCGATTGAATCACCGCCGACCCTGTCACCGTTTGCAACAGGCGCTCAATCTCACGAAGCGTGTCTTCGTCCGCTCGTTCATACCACTCCTCGCTCCACGACTCGTCCATATAGACGCTGACGAGTTCGGTCGCCGAGATGCCTTTTTGGCGGTTGTTGATGACTTTCAAGATACCCGGCGCCAAGTCTGTATCGAGAATCCCGTCCGGACCGATGGGAGTATCGCTTGCCAATTCGAACAAACCGACAAACGTCGGGGCGTACGTCAATTCACGTAACGCCGCATCGACCGGAAAATCTGCGAGCAAGTCGAGCGTCTGCGGGAGCGGCGACGTGATGAGGAGACGGTCATACTGTCGCGTCGTCACATCCGTCTTGACACTGACCTGACCATCTCGGGTCGTGACCGTCTCGACCCGCTCGTTCAAATGGACGGTCAACCCGTCGGCCAACCGTTTGGCCAAGGCGTTCATCCCATCGACGGCGACGTAGCGCGGATACGGGTCAGCGTACCAGACGTTCACCCACCCTCTCGTCTGCCAGTCGGCGACATCTTGTTTGAGTTCTTCCCCTCGTACGGTGAAATAGACAGCTCCGTGATCGGCTTTGCCGTCTCCGATCCGCCTCGTCGCCAAGCGTCCCCCGACGCTCCGACTCTTCTCAATCAATTCAACTGTATGGCCGTGACGCACGAGGTCGCGTGCTGCGACAATCCCGCTCAGTCCGGCACCAATAATACCGATGTTCATGTCCATTCCCCCTTCTGTCAGGAAGATTGTATCATGGCCGAGGACTCATACGCCGGAACCGATGCGCTTCACGCCGAGCGATCCCACTGCTCGTCATACTCGATACGCGCGTCTTCATACATGACGGCGAAACGGCTGACGATGAACGGGCGGATGAGTGCTAGTGCGACAAGGAAAATCCATGACCCGAGGATGACCAAGTCGAGTTGTATATAAAAAGTCAAACCGACTAGATACATCGGAACGAATGGCAAAATGAGTTTGAACGCATCCCACTTTCGTCCGCGCATCATCGTTCTCGATTTTGTGATTGCCTCTGTAGCAGACAGTTCTGGTTCGTCGCGTAAGATGAAGTATGTGAACGCATACGAGAAATACTTTATGATTCCTGGTACGACTAGCAACAATGTCCATAGTACTTGGAACAATATGACGAGAATTGTTGCGAGCAAATGTTTTCCATAACGGTGACGAAACGGGTCGAACACATCACTCCAGCGAATCGGCTGATCTCGTACCGTCTTTAAGATGAGCCAGCTGTATCCGACGTTAACCGGATAAAGGGCGATATAAACTAAGATGCCACCTAAACTGAGCACGGTCAGCGGCAGTGACTCCACCGTCAAACCGTAATAAGTCGGGTCTGCCATCAACCCCAATTCTAACATCACAGAGCAGGCGAACGACCAGATGAGTAATAGCCCTGCCTTTCCTTTTAACGCTTTGTGCGCCCGTTCATTCCATGTCTGAATCATCTTGTTTCCCCTTTTCGTTCGTCTTTCCTGTCTTATACGCAACGTGATGGAAAATGTTTCAAACTCCACAAAAAAACAGGGCGCTCGCCCTGTCCATCACTCTTCCCGATATTCTAAAATGTCGCCCGGCTGACAGTCGAGCGCCTGACAGATTGCTTCGAGCGTCGAGAAACGAATCGCTTTCGCTTTGCCCGTCTTTAAGATCGACAAGTTTGCCATTGTGATACCGACTTTTTCAGACAGCTCGGTCACACTCATCTTTCGTTTCGCCAACATTACGTCAAGATTTACAATAATCGCCATCTATCTCACCTTAGACCGTCAAATCATTTTCTTGCTTCATGTCGATGGCACGCTTCAATAGTTTCTGTAACAGTTCCGCGAATACGGCGACGACGAACGCGGCAAACACAAAGACGAGCCCGATGAGAAGGAACCCAGGCGCATCATCTCGCTCGGCGAACCAGTAGAAGAACGGGAGCGTCCCGATATAAACGGCCGTGATCGTCAACGCACAATACTTGATTGTGCGGAGTGATTGGACAGCCCGATACGAGAACCCTTCATCGCGGTCGATCAACCGGAGCAACATGAACGCTTGGAACAGCGCAAGGAAGAACGGGATGGCCGATACGTACATGCCAATCACAATCGGGCGAATCGAGTCCTCAATCCAACTCCCGCTCTCGACCGCCTCGCGCCAAATGTACGGAAGCAAAAACAAGCAGGCCGCCACAATCGGGACAGCCAGAACGAATACGGCCAGCCGTAAAAAAACCGTCTCTCGTTTCATGATGAAGCCACCTCACTTCGTTTGATAGCTTCATCATAACCTCACTTTTATCGTTTATCAATAAATAATCATCGTAAATAAATAAAAACCTCAGATTTCTCTGAGGTTCATCCTTAGTTCATGGCTTCGAGTTCATCCTCTGTGACCCATTTATGGTTCGTGACGTCTTCCCCGTCGTTTGTGGTGAAGTCGACCATATACACCGTCGTCTGTTCGGCCGAATCAATCGTCGCCTCGGCGCCGTCCATCCCGTCCATGTGGTCCGTGGCCAGAGTGGCTTCGGTCCCTTCTTCTAACGGTGCCTCACCTGGATTGTCGAGTTCTTCATGGATTACCCACTTATGATCTTCGACCGGGTCACCCCCATCCGTCGGGGTATAAGAAACCGAATAGACGGTCGTGTCATATGCACCGACGATTGTCGCCTCGGTGCCATCCATGCCCGGCATATGGTCGGCCGTCATCATCGCGGTCGACCCGACCGGGAACGTCGGATCTGTCGCTTCACTTAACCCGCTCGGCACCTCTCCTGATCCCGAATGGTCCATCATCGAATGGTCCGAATGTTCTTCTGTCGAATCGCTCGTCTGTTCTTCCTCGGCATCCCCACAAGCTGCCAAAGTCGTCACGAGCAACATCGCGCTCAAACCCGTCATCCATTTTTTCTGTCTCATCGAATCTCTCCCTTACGTCTTTATGTGTATACGTTACCCTGCTGCTAAGGTGATGAGACGTTTTTGAGACCGATACGATGATTTGTTAGCAGTTTGACACATAAAAAGACCGCCCTCGAACGAATCACGGGACGGTCTTTGCCTCAATGGTGCTTGATTTTTCTCAAGAAAACCAACATCGGGAGGAGCAAGAGCGCCGCTGCCCCGAGCCCTCCTTGAATCGACGTGTACAGGGCGAGCAGTCCAATCAACGGTCCCCCGGCGACTTGACCGAACGCGTCGACCTGACCGAACATCGACAAAATCGTCGCCCGGCCTTTCGACGGGAGCCGCTCGTTCGTCATGACGCTCATAAGCGGGTAGTGCACGTTGCGCAGTGCCGCAATCGTCCAATACAGCAACACGGCCACCCAAAACTGTCCGACCCAAGCGAAAGCAAGCATCGCAACGATGAGCAACACGTTGAACCAAAACAAGGTCGTCGCATAGCGTCCTTTGACGTATAGCTCGACACCTTTCAACACCAGCATGTTGAATAGAAACGCGACGGCATAGAACAAGCCGAACCAATACACGGCCGCCTGTTCCGACAACTGGAACGTCTCAATCAAATGCGCGCCCCATAACCGGTCGAATCCTTCACTAGCGAGACCCCAGACGAGCGTGATGGCAGCCAAGCCGACGAGAATCGAATTGCCACGGATATGGGTGTATCCGTCCCGAACCGTCCGTTTTGCTTGCACGAGGTTCGAGGTATCGGCCCGCGTGATCGGTTCGAACCGCGTCTCTGGCAAGACGCGCCATGCGATGATCGCGAGCATGACCAACATCCCACCGGCGAGCACGATTGTCGTTTGGACGGACGTGACTTCGGCGAGGAGCACGGCAAGCCCAATTCCGACGAAGCGGCCGAGCGAACTATATTGAGCGCCTCGCAAAAACACTTGTTCTAACCCGTCATTCCCCATCTCATCGGCAATCCATGCCTGTTCGGCCCCGCTGATGAACGTCCAGCCGATACCCCATAGCGCTGACGCGACCGCGATGGCCCAAAATTCAGGGATGCCCCCTTCTAGCAAATGGGCCAATCCAATCAAACCGATGCCGATGACCATTGACCGCTTCCGCCCATATAAATCGGCGACGAGACCGGTGGGCAACTCGAATAGTAAAATCGATACTTCTAAAATCGTTCCAATCAAGACGAGTTGTAACGCATTCAACTCGGCGGTCGTCATATAATAGATGGCGTTCAACGTGAACACCATCTGTATGATGAGCGAGCGCGAACTCGTGACCGCATAGTAAAGCTGTTGAATCTTCAATTGTATGGTTCCTCCGATAGTTTGTTCCGATACAGTGAATCATCGGAGGAGGTGGCCAACTTATGAACGCACGTCCTCCGGCAGGATGAATGTGTTAACTAGTTGGATTCGCATGGCGTTCTCTCCTTAGTCGTTATACCTTCAGTATACAAGCCGGTTCGCATGACGTAAATCACAACAAAAAAAGCCAAGATCCCGAAAGATCTTGGCCTACCGTTTATTCGACTGTGACTGATTTCGCCAAGTTACGTGGCTTGTCGACATCGCAATCACGCGCAAGAGCCGCGTAATACGAGATGAGTTGAAGCGGTAATACCGTCACGAGCGGCGTGAGCAGTGGCTCGACACGCGGCAAGACGAATGAATCACTCTCGTGTTCCATGCCTTCCATCGAGATCGTGCAGGCAACGGCGCCACGGGCGACAACTTCCTTGATGTTTCCACGGATGTTGAGGTGCGTGTTCGGTTGCGAGACGAGCGTGATGACCGGTGTGCCATCTTCAATCAAGGCGATCGGTCCGTGCTTGAGCTCACCACCTGGGTAGCCTTCTGCTTGGATATACGAGATCTCTTTGAGCTTGAGGGCACCTTCGAGACCGACGTATGAGTCCATGCCGCGACCGAGGAAGAACGCGTTGCGTGACTCTTTCAAGAACTTGTCTGCCAATTGCTCAAAGATTTCTTTTTGAGCCATGACCGAGTCCATGATCGTCGCGACACGCGCGAGCTCTGTCATGAGGTCAAACGGAAGCTTCTTGCCGTTCGCACGAGCGATGTCGTAGGCGAGGATGGCGAGCACGGCGATTTGGGCCGTGTATGCTTTCGTCGATGCGACCGCGATCTCCGGGCCGGCGTGGAGGAGCATCGTTTCGTTCGCTTCACGTGAGAGCGTCGAACCGGCAACGTTCGTGAGTGTGAGCGCCTTGTAGCCGCGCTTCTTCACTTCGACGAGGACGGCCCGGCTGTCCGCTGTCTCACCTGATTGTGAGATGAAGAGGAACAACGGCTTCTCCGTGAGGAGCGGCATGTTGTAACCGAATTCTGAAGCGACGTGCACTTCTGTCGGCACACCTGCGACGCGCTCGATCAATTGCTTGCCGACGAGACCAGCGTGGTAGCTCGTACCACAGGCGACGATATAGATGCGGTCCGCTTCTGAGACGAGCGAGCGCACGCCTTCCGTGAGCTCGATGTCACCGGCGTCGTTCTGGTAGTGCTGGATGATGTTGCGGATGACGGCTGGTTGCTCGTCCATCTCTTTCAACATGTAGTGCGCGTACGTGCCTTTCTCGATGTCTGACGCATCGATCTCGGCCGTATACGGGGCACGTTCGAGGACTTCGCCGTCGAGTGTCTTGATCGTCGCCGATTCGCGCGTCAAGATGACAATCTCGCCGTCGTGGAGCTCGAGGTACTGGTCCGTCACTTGGAGCATCGCCATCGCGTCAGACGCCACGACGTTGAACGTGCCGTCGCCGAGTCCGACGAGGAGCGGTGACTTGTTCTTGCCGATATAGAGGCGCTCTTTATCTTCCGAGTCGATCATCGCGATCGCGTACGAGCCGTGGAGCTCAGACAACGTCTTGCGGAACGCCGCCTCGACGTCGCCGAGTTCGACGAAGTTCTTCTCCATCAACTGGACGATGACTTCCGTGTCCGTCTCCGAGAGGAACGGCACGTCGAGTGTCGCCTTGATCTGTTCGTCGTTCTCGATGACACCGTTGTGGACGAGCGTGAAGCGGCCCGTCGTGCTCTGGTGCGGGTGGGCGTTCGGCACACTCGGCACCCCGTGTGTTGCCCATCGTGTGTGGCCGATTCCAATCGTGCCATCTACTTCTGCTGGGACGACTTCGCGTAGCGCAGCAATCCGGCCGACTTCTTTATGCACGTTCACGTTATCATGCATCAAAGCAAGACCTGCCGAGTCGTAACCGCGGTACTCGAGTTTTTCAAGACCTTTGAGAAGGATTTCCTTCGCTCCGGTATTCCCAATCATTCCTACAATTCCACACATACAAAAATCTCCTCTATATTCGATTTCTCGAAAAAGGAAACGGGCTTTTTCTAAGAGCTGTCAACGCGCTCCCCTTTGGCCGTCCGGTCGCCCGGGCGTTTTGAGGGTTTGCTTGTAGTCGTGACAGGCGACTAGGAGGCATCCGCCGAAAACTCGATAACCTCCAACCTCGTCAACTCCGAAGAGTTCTGGCGCTTGTTTCGTACTGGGTGTCCTTCCGTTTCTAAGGTCACGCTCTTAATAGTACAAATCACACCTCCATTCGTCAAGAAAATCACATAATTTCACAGTGACAAAACGGAAACAAAAAGGGAACCCGAGGACGGATTCCCTTGTTTTATTCCCTATTTCGACAGAATTATCCTTCTACACCGTAATCTTCGCGGACAACTTGTGCGATTCGTTCGACATAACGGTCACATTCTTCCGAAGTCGGTGCTTCCGCCATGACGCGTACGAGCGGCTCCGTACCAGAGGCGCGGACGAGGATGCGGCCGTTGCCGTTCATTTCCGTTTCCGCTTCTTGAATCGTCGCGAGCACGCGGTCGCCGTTCATCGCCTCGTTTTTGTCCGTGACACGGATGTTGACGAGTTTTTGTGGGTAGACCGGCATCTCAGCCGCGAGTTCTGACAGCTTGCGGCCTGTCGTCTTCACGATTTGGGCGAGTTGAACGCCAGAGAGCATGCCGTCTCCCGTCGTCGAGTGGTCGAGGAAGATAAGGTGACCCGACTGCTCGCCACCGAGTGTGTAGTTGTGTTTCTTCATCTCTTCGACGACATAACGGTCACCGACCGCCGTCTGAAGCGCCGTCATACCAGCCTCTTCAACCGCTTTATGGAAGCCGAGGTTACTCATGACCGTCGCGACAATCGTGTTGTCTTTGAGACGGCCTTTCTCGCTCAAGTACTTCCCGCAGATGTACATGATTTTATCGCCGTCGACGATATCACCGTTCTCATCGATCGCAATCAAGCGGTCGCCGTCGCCGTCAAAGGCGAGACCCATGTCCGCTCCTTTTTCACGAACGAACTGTGCCAAGTGCTCAGGGTGTGTCGAGCCGACACCTTCGTTGATGTTCAAGCCGTTCGGCGAGTTTCCGATCGTCGAGACGTTCGCCTCGAGGTCAGCAAACAGACGTGCTGCCAATCCGCTCGTCGCACCATGGGCGCAGTCAAGGGCAATATGGAGACCGTCGAAATCTTCTTCGACCGTCTGTTTCAACATTTGAAGGTACTTCTGTGCACCTTCATAGTAATCCGAGACAAAGCCGAGGTCTTTCCCGACCGGGCGTGGCAACGTGTCTTCCGCCGCATCCAAAATCGCTTCGATTTCCGCTTCTGTCGCGTCATCGAGCTTAAAGCCGTCGCTACCAAAGAACTTGATGCCGTTATCCGCGACCGGGTTGTGCGATGCCGAGATCATGACACCGGCTGTTGCATCAAGCGACTTCGTCAAATAAGCGACACCTGGCGTCGAGATGACGCCGAGACGCATCACTTCGGCTCCGATTGAGAGGAGACCCGCGATGAGTGCACCTTCAAGCATGTGGCCTGAAATGCGTGTGTCACGGCCAATCAAAACTTTTGGCTGTTCGCCGGCTGGCAAGTGTTTCGATAACACGTAGCCGCCCGCACGACCTAAACGATATGCTAATTCTGCTGTCAATTCTGAGTTCGCGACACCGCGGACTCCATCAGTTCCAAAATATTTACCCATGAATTCAATTCCTCACTTTTGTATGATTGAACGCCTCATTGAATCGAGGACGTTTCGGTTTGTTCATCGACACTCGTCAACTCAATGTCGATCGTTTTCGGTGAGACGACGGTCACACCTTTTGGTACTTCATAATCGACGTCGACCCCATGCAGTCCGCTCGGGAGACCTGTCAAATCCAAGGTCACACTCACGCTGTTCGACGTGATGTTTTCCAACAGGGATCGCTTCCCGGACAACGTCACTCCAATCACTTCAGGAGCTTGGAGCGTAAAGTTGGTCCGGTCATACCCCCGCACGGTCACAGGGACCGTCAAGCGAACCCGTTCCGTCAATTCGCCTGTGTCGTCTCGCGTCTCATCTGCAGCCCGGACGAGCAATTGGACTTCCACTTGCTTTGTCGCAAGGGATGAAGCGCCTTCTGGCAAAGCGAGATTGGCGGTCACTTTCCCGGTCTTGTCGATGCCGTCTAAATCAATCGGCTCCGTCTCCACGATGTCGATCGCATCGAGCACGTCTTGTGGCGCAAAGACACGGACTTCCGTCTCTTCAAGCAACGTATCGACAAGTCTGTAATCGTCGGCCACTTCACCAGTCGTGACTGCTTCGATCGGGAAGACGGCACTTTGTTCGTAGACCGGGACCGACACACTGATGATGTTCGGTTCAACAGTCACGTTGAGCGGATTGCCGTTCGCATCTAAAATCGTCGGCGTCAATTCTCGCGTGAACGTTTGACTTTGGTTGGCGACATCGACGTTCAACGTGATCTCTTTGACGTTTTGAATCCGACTGGCACCGCCCGAGACTTTCACCGTTGCCGGTTCAATATCGGCGTCACCAACCACTTTCCCTTCTGGCAACTGCTCTTTGTTCAAAAGGTTGACCGATACGGGAACTTCAATTGTCTGTTTACGGTCGATGTAAATTTCTACTGTATCCCGTTCGAGCTTGACGTTGACGTCTCCGCCAAAGCCGCGTGCCTCAACCGGAACACGGTGGAAGCCGGTCCCGAGATTCGTTAAATCGACGAAGACTTGATAATCTTTCACCAATTTCGTCATCGTTAAACTGCTAGATGGTCCTTGAAGTTCAACGTTCATTTCTTCTGGAACGTTATATGCCACGTACTGCACCTCATCGAAGAACACTTCGACGGGAACGTCGAGCGTCATCGAACTTTGTCCGACGATCGGGAGGGCATTCGTGGAGTTGGTCGACGAACTCGTTTCGGCGACCATGAAATAAAGCAGGATGGCTAAAGCAAGTGCGATGATGCGGAGAAACCATTTATGTTGTAACCACTGATCAATCACTTACTTGTCCCCCCCTTTTTTATTAAAGAACGAGAGCGTCGTCTCTTTTTCTTCAATAACGAGTTCTTGGATCAACTTACTGCGAAGTGCCTCCTCATCCAACTCTCGATACAGACGACCGGCAATCGCGAGTGACACGGCGCCTGTTTCTTCAGAGACGGTGAGGGTCACGCTATCAGTCACTTCACTGACCCCGATGGCGGCCCGGTGTCGTGTCCCTAACGCTTTATCGATGTGCGGGCTCTCGGACAACGGCAAATAACAAGCCGCGGCCGCAATTTTCCCGTCCTGGATAATCATCGCCCCGTCATGCAGCGGAGTGTTCGGAATGAACAGGTTGATAATCAGTTGTGATGTGATGTGCGAATCCATGCGAATCCCGGTCTCGACGTACTCATTCAAGCCCGTATCGCGTTCAATCGCAATCAATGCGCCGATGCGACGTTTTGACATGTATTGCGCCGAACTGACGATCGCTTCGATCATTTGACGTTGCTTATCCTCATCGCTCGTGCTCGTTCGGCCGAACAAATTACTTGTTCGTCCTAAATGCTCGAGTCCTCTTCTGAGTTCTGGTTGGAAGATGATAATGATCCCAAGTAGTCCATATGTGATGATTTGATTCAATAAGAACTGTAACGTCTTCAACCCAAAGAACCCACTGAGGAACCAGCTGACAAGGATGATGGAAATCCCTTTAATCAATTGGACCGCTTTTGTCCCACGTACAATCATCATCAATTTATAGATGACATACGTGACGACGACAATATCTAAAACGTCATTCAAATAATCGTACCAATGTACGTTCTCTGAAAGACTAAAAAATGATAAGAATGATACCTGTTCAAGTAGCGGCAAATGCTCCCCTCCTCAACTACCTAGCCAATTCGTGCAAATTACATTATATCACATTTCCGAAACCGCGCATCGCTAGACAATAAAACGAAACCAGATTGAAACGAACACAAAAAGACGCCGTCTCCGGCGTCTCCGTTAGAAGATTTGTTTGAACGAATACCACATCCACTCAAACATCCGATCGATCTGCTCAAGTTCTCCCGTGACTTCTCCAGCGCTAGCCAGATAAGCCCGACCATTTACAGCCGTCGCGTTCCCATTGACGGTCCCTTCAATTCGAAGGTCCCCGCCTTGGACCGTGATATCCCGCTCGACGGTAACGCCTTCCGGGATGACGACCTCGTTTGACGTGACAACGATGCCCGGCACTTTCGTGTACGTCATCGTCTCTGTCGATTCGTTCCATAGGCCGAGCGTCGCGCTCGACATCAAACTGAAGAATAAGGCGGCCGCCATCAGTCCTGGATGCTTACGGAACCACGTCATCCATTTGGATGGTGGTTTGCGTTTCGTCTGGACTTTTTCTTCAAATCGAGTCACCGGTGTGACATCGACCCGTGCTTTCGCGTCAGGTAGAGATGCCATCACACGGGCTGTAAAATCATCGGATAGTTTCGGCCGTGGTAAGGCCTTCAGTTCGGCATCTATTCGTTCGTATTGAAGGTACGCTTCATATAAGTCGTCGTCCTCCAACAAGTGACGTAGTTCGTCAGATTCTTCGGGCAGGATGCCATCTTCCAAATATTGTTGTACTTTTTCTTCAGGAGTCAATTGAACCCCTCCCTGTTTTGAAAGAATGTCTTTAACATTTCTCTTCCCCGGAAGATCCTTGTTTTAACCGTAGCGACCGGCATATCGATCATGACGCTAATTTCTTTGAGCGATAAATCATCCACGTACTTCAGCAGGAGCGGGATCCGATACTTATCGGGCAACTGCTTGATCGCTTCATGCATCTCGCCTCGAATTTCGCGATGAACGACTTGGGCATCGGGTTGGGGTGCTTCATCAGCCAAATGGTCCTGATAGGTCAAGCCGTCGGTGCCAGCAATCTCGGCATCCATCGAATACTCCGGCTTTCGTTTTCTGAGACGATCGATTGCGACATTCGTCGCAATGCGATAGAGCCACGTCTTGAACTTGTACTGAGGATCGTACGTATCAATCCGGGTATACGCCCGAATGAACGTCTCCTGGGCTGCGTCTTCCGCTTCGCCACGATCATATAATATCTTATAAGCGACAGCAAAGACACCATCCTTGTACAGTTCTACCAGCTCAGCAAACGAATCATGATTCCCCGACCTCAATTCGTCTACTAAACGGGTGGTCAGCCGTTCCATCAATCCACTTCCCCTCTCCGCAACCTATGCGGTCATCTTTCTATACGAATCGTTTTCTATGTAGGTTTCAAAAAAAATCGTAACAACAAAAAAAGTTTCCAAGTCCATTGTAGCAAAGGGACTTGGAAACTGTAAGGTCATCAGACAGTTTCACCTTCCAATAACAGGTTTTCTTTGGATTTCAAAATCGTCTCGCACAACTCAAACGCCAACTGGGCCGTCGTATCCTCATGGTCAAGCGCCGGATTCAATTCAACCAACTCAATCGCAATCAGATCGTCTGCCTTCATCGCTTCGGCCAAAATCGCTTTTCCTTCCGCGGCCGTCAGACCTTGATCGACCGGCGTCCCGGTACCTGGCACAAGTTTCGCGTCCAAGCTGTCCATGTCGAAACTGAGATAGAAGCGATCGACACGTGCGCGCAAATAAGCGAGTGCTTCTTCCATCATGACGTCGACGCCCCGCGTCCGAATTTCTTCGACCGTGATGACTTTAATGCCAAGACGATTGATTTCTCGAATCTCACCTTCATCGATGTCTCGAAGCGCCATATAGACCAAGTGCTCAGGCGCGAGTTTGGGTTCACGTCCGCCGACTTCAGTCAAGCGAATATCTCCCATTCCCATCGCCGCAGCAAGCGGCATGCCATGAATATTGCCCGATGGAGACGTTTCTCCCGTATTCAAATCAGCATGTGCGTCGACCCAGATGACGCCGTACGGTCCTGTTTTGGCAAGACCCGCCAGCGTCCCGATTGCCATGCTGTGATCGCCCCCAACGATCAAGGGGAATCGTTTCGCCTGTATCTCGATATCGACGACTTCTGCCAGTTCTTGGACCGTGTATAACACCCCGTCTACGCGTTTCAAATGCTCTTCACTGTTGATCATTTCAGATTCAGGTAACACCCGAATCGTCTGTCGCTTCGTTGAGGCCGGTAATAATGTCTCCAATCCAAGTGTGCGTAACTTTGATGGACCTTGCTCTACGCCATGTTTCCCCTGTCCATAGCGAAGCGGTACTTCAATATATGACCAATTCATCCCCATTTCCCCCTTGAACGTTTAATATCTACATTGTAAACGTTACCAAAGTCGTGGTTCAACTTCACATCATGATGAATAAACATACAAAAAGGCAGCCTGAATGGTGGCAGGCTGCCTTTCTCTGTACTCTCAAGTGAATGGTTCATGGATTTAGGCAAAAAAAAACTTAAGTCATAAGTAACTTAAGAAAAAAACAAATGGTGGAGCCTAGCGGGATCGAACCGCTGACCTCCTGCGTGCAAGGCAGGCGCTCTCCCAGCTGAGCTAAGGCCCCTTAAAGGGAAAAATATGGAGCGGAAGACGGGATTCGAACCCGCGACCCCGACCTTGGCAAGGTCGTATTCTACCACTGAACTACTTCCGCAAAAACATGGTGAGCCATGCAGGGCTCGAACCTGCGACCCTCTGATTAAAAGTCAGATGCTCTACCAACTGAGCTAATGGCTCAAACCTGGTGGGGGGGGGCGGATTCGAACCGCCGAACCCGAGGGAGCGGATTTACAGTCCGCCGCGTTTAGCCACTTCGCTACCCCCCCAAGGAGTGCCGGCGAAAGGATTCGAACCCTCGACCCTCTGATTACAAGTCAGATGCTCTACCAACTGAGCTACACCGGCATATATGGTTTGATTGGTTAAAATTAAATGGTGGAGGATGACGGGATCGAACCGCCGACCCCCTGCTTGTAAGGCAGGTGCTCTCCCAGCTGAGCTAATCCTCCAAATGGTGACCCGTACGGGATTCGAACCCGTGTTACCGCCGTGAAAGGGCGGTGTCTTAACCGCTTGACCAACGGGCCTTAATATGGCTCCGCAAGTAGGATTTGAACCTACGACCTACCGGTTAACAGCCGGTTGCTCTACCACTGAGCTATTGCGGAACGATCTTGCCTGGCAACGTCCTATCCTCACAGGGGGAGACCCCCAACTACTTTCGGCGCTGAAGCGCTTAACTTCCGTGTTCGGCATGGGAACGGGTGTGGCCGCTTCGCTATCGCCACCAGACAAAAGAATATTAACATCGCCTCGAGGGCGTGTCAATCCATTTCAGGGTTGTTCCCTGAAAACTGAAGACTCATCAATTCATGCAAACCATTAGACTAGATCAAAGCCTCGACCGATTAGTATCATTCAGCTCCACACGTCGCCGTGCTTCCACCCATGACCTATCTACCTC
>NZ_JACSLJ010000007.1:0-58466 GCF_018618085.1 Exiguobacterium sp. s141
CGTCCTGAGCCAGGATCAAACTCTCCAAAGAATTTGATATAGCTCTTTAAAAATGACGAAGCTTGCGCTTCATTCAAAAATTGTAAAACTTTTTTGCCTCATCGTTCAGTTTTCAAAGTTCGTCTGCCGCTCTTAGCGACTAAATGATAATAACATTTATCTTTATTTCGTGTCAACCACTTCGTTTACTTAGTTGTAAGCATCGCTGGCAACAGAGATAACTATAGCATCCCCTTCTATCACATGGCAAGCATTATTCTAAAAAAACTTTAAAAAGTTTTAAATCACCTTACTTCATTTTGTTTTGAGTTTGAAGAGGATATTATTCCCTTTTACCGAATACACCTCATTACTCTACTTGAAGAAGGTGACTAATCGATGCTCCAACTGAAACCGAAGAAACGATCAAACCTGCGGATCTGGTCAGGGACACAATATTATACATTAAAACGCCGGGTTCAATGGATGACGGACGGGAAGCGTTATACGACTCAACAAAACACTACACCGCTGCCTCACCTCGTCCATGAGCACCGCACTCCACTCTACCGAAGATTGAGAGACGTTGACCTTGAGATGCAACAAAATAAAGTCATCAATCTCAACATCGCCATCAAACAGTTGAACGGCATCATCGTCTCTCCGAATGAAGTGCTCTCGTATTGGAAAACAATCGGGCGACCCACAAAACGGAAAGGCTATGTGGACGGAATGATTTTGCATTACGGAAAGGTCACGACCGGAACCGGAGGCGGACTATGCCAATTATCCAACCTGATTTATTGGATCACGCTCCATAGCCCCCTAACAGTGTCCGAGCGTTATCGCCACAGTTATGACGTCTTCCCCGACTCACGAAGAGATCAACCATTTGGAAGCGGTGCCACATGTTCCTACAATTATTTAGACCTACAAATCACCAATCGGACGGCACAGACGTTTCAACTCCTTCTATATATAGAGGAGGAATATCTCGTAGGACAATGGCGGTCCAATACTTCACCAGCTTTCCAATATAAGATATATGAAAAAAATCATCATTTCACGAGTGAATGGTGGGGCGGAACCGTTCGTCATAACCAAATATTCAGAAGCGTCCTCTCACAAGACGGCACGTTCATCCGTAATGAATTCATCACAGAAAACCATGCTTTAACCATGTACGACCCTTTCTTGCCAGAAAACACTGCATACAAAAAAGCCGACTCATAACCGAGTCGGCTCCGTTTATTTACGCGTGTGGCAAGAACATGAAGTACGCCAAGAATATGACTAGCATCCCGTACATGATTGGGTGAATCTCTTTTGTTTTCCCTTTCGCGATCATCATGAGCGGGTACAAAATGAACCCAAGCCCAATCCCCGTCGCAATCGACGAAGTGAGTGGCATCATGATAATCGTTAAGAATGCCGGAACCGCGATTTCGATTTTTTTCCAATCGATATCAAGGAGAGCTGAAGCCATCAACACACCAACAATAATCAAGGCCGGTGCCGTGACCGGTGCCGTGACAACCGCTAAAAGTGGTGAGAAGAACAACGCCAATCCGAAGAACAAACCTGCGAATACAGCAGTCAACCCTGTACGACCACCAGCCGCAACCCCCGCCGAAGACTCCACGTATGAAGTAGCAGTCGATGTACCAAAAATCGCACCTGCAACCGTCGCAGTCGAATCAGCCATGAGCGCCTTACTCGCACGCGGCACTTTGTTTTCTTTCATGATCCCAGCTTGACGCGCCACCGCGACGAGCGTGCCGGCTGTATCGAAGAAGTCGATGAAGAAGAACGTCAGGATGACGACAAGCATTTGAAGTGTGAAGACATCACCAAAGTTAATGAACGCTTGGCCGAACGTCGAAGACATGCTCGGCGGCATCGATACAACATCTGAAATCGCAGTCGGTGTCGGCACGAGACCAAAAATCATTCCCGCGATAGCCGTCAACAACATCCCAATGAAAATGCCACCTTTGACGTCTCGTGCCATTAGCAATGCACTTACAACAAGACCGAATACCGCGAGGAGCGTAGTTCCTGTTCCGAGCGAACCGAGACTAACAAGCGTCGCTTCGTTCGCAACGACAATTCCTGCATTTTTCAAGCCGATGAAGGCGATGAAGAAACCAATTCCTGCAGCCACCGCCATTTTAAGCGGAGCCGGAATCGCGTTAACAACCGTCTCGCGAATGCCCGAGAGCGTCAAAGCGATAAAGAACAGTCCTGAGACGAGAACACCCGAGAGTGCCGTCTGCCAAGGGATGCCCATGCCGATGACGACACTGTAGGCGAAGAAGGCGTTAAGCCCCATGCCTGGCGCGATGGCGATCGGGTAGTTGGCGAATAGACCCATCATGACCGATCCAATCAGTGCGACGAGACCAGTTGCCACGAAGACGGCTCCCGGATTCATGCCAGCAGCACCAAGCACGTTCGGGTTGACGAATAAGATGTAAGCCATGGCCAAGAATGTCGTGAATCCTGCGACGAGTTCGGTTTTCACGTTCGTTCCAAGTTCTTTCAACTGGAAGTGACGTTCGATTCGGCTTTCTGACGGTTGATGTTGCGGTTCTTGCTTGAGCTGTGTGCTCATTGGTTTTCCTCCTTGGCTCGCCGTAAAACGAGAAAAGGTCCCCGATCGATGACCGGAGACCCCACGCGAAACATACAGAGACATACGTCCCCGAATCTATGTCTCGCCGTAGTGAAATCATTTAAGGTGATTTCGTAGAGACTCTCGGGCCATATTCCCGATATTATACGGCAAAATAATTTTTAATTTTTCGGATATGATAAGAACGTTTTTATCTTAACAACGTCAAAAATGAATGTCAACAGTAATGACGGATTTTAATCAAATATTTCATTCTAATGTTCGGTTTTTCCGTATAAAAACAGAGAGGATTGCTCCCCTCTGCCTATTATTCCCACTCGATTGTTGCTGGTGGCTTCGATGTGATGTCGTACAGGACACGGTTGACGTGACTGACTTCGTTGACGATACGGACCGAAATCTTCTCGAGCACATCCCATGGGATGCGGGCCCAATCCGAAGTCATCCCATCAATTGATGTGACGGCACGTACGCCTACGGCATAGTCATACGTCCGCTCGTCGCCCATGACGCCGACTGAACGAATCGGTGTAAGGACCGTGAAATATTGCCAAATATCACGTTCGAGACCGGCTTTCTTCACTTCTTCGCGCAAAATCGCATCAGATTCGCGCACGATTTCGAGTTTCTCTTCTGTGATTTCACCCAGAACACGAATGCCAAGACCTGGTCCCGGGAACGGTTGGCGCCATACGATATAGTCTGGCAATCCGAGTTCAGTACCGAGTTCACGTACTTCGTCTTTAAAGAGCGTGTTGAGCGGCTCGATCAACGTGAAGTTCATATCTTCTGGAAGTCCACCGACGTTATGGTGCGACTTGATCGTTTGTGCCGTATCTGTTCCACTCTCGATGATATCCGTGTAGAGCGTACCTTGGGCAAGGAAGTCCATGTCCACAAGTTTAGACGCTTCTTCGTCAAACACGTAGATGAACTCGTTGCCGATGATTTTACGCTTTTGTTCTGGATCTGAGACGCCGGCTAGTTTCGCCATGAAACGATCACGTGCATCGATTTTGATGACTTTCATGTTAAATCCGTCCGCGAACGTCTTCATGACGCTGTCCGCTTCGTTTTTACGGAGCAAGCCATGGTCGACGAACATACATGTCAACTGGTCGCCGATCGCGCGGTGAACGAGCGCCGCCACGACCGATGAGTCAACACCGCCTGACAACGCGCAAAGAACTTGCTTGTCACCGACGATTTCACGAATCTTCTCAACTTCGATGTCGATGAAGTTTTCCATCGACCATTCGCCTTTGGCACCACACACTTCATAGATGAAGTTTTTCAAGATGTCGTTTCCGTACTCCGAGTGACGGACTTCCGGGTGATACTGCACCCCATACATCTTGAGGTCATCACTCTTGATTGAGGCGACCGGACAAGAAGGGTTCGTCCCATCAACGATAAATCCTGGCGGTGCTTCAATGACGAGGTCACCGTGACTCATCCAAACAGTATGTTCCACTGGAAGATCCTTGTAGAGGGCCGAAGCTTCCGGTGTCGAGAAGAGCGTCGCTTTCCCGTATTCACGATGTGCGGCCCGCTCGACACGTCCACCGAAGTGATGCGTCATGAGCTGCATGCCGTAACAGATCCCGAAAATCGGAATCCCGAGTTCGAAAATTTCTGGGTCACAGCGATATGCGCCTTCCGCGTACACACTGTTCGGTCCACCCGAGAAAATAATCCCGGCCGGAGCCAGCTCACGAATCTCAGCAGCGGTCATCTTGTGGGAATGAAGCTCACTATATACGCCAAGGTCACGCACACGACGTGTGATCAACTGGTTGTACTGGCCTCCAAAGTCGAGCACCAAAATCATCTCTTGTTCTATTTTCACAAAACCTCCACCTTTCTGCCTTCTTCTCAAAAAAAGAGCGAGCTTCTCCCACGGATTCACTAAACCGAAGAAGAAGCACGCCCTTTTCTGTGTATACGAAACGTGCTCCTTCATAGTCGGTCCATTTACGGTGGTCCGGTAGAGACTCTCGCGCCAATTCGCGAGTATATACGAAGGAATGCTGTTCAATTATCTGACTAATGCGTCTATCTTACTGTATGCATCCGCCTACTTCAACTTATAATTCGACGAATCATGATTTTCCAATATTCTTTATATTTTGAATTCGGTGTTTGGTCGGCATAGATACTTTGCTCGAACAGACGGGTCAATCTCGTCATTTCGGTCGACTCATAATAGGCATCGACCTCTGCAGCGAGTTCGGACGGCGTGCGCCCGTCGACTTTGAAGCCTGCTCCGCGGAGTCGTTTAACTAGATATCGATGCATGGCGACGAGTCGGTTTTCATTCAATGGACGCCGTGTCCACCAAAGCATCAGGACGAGGCGTTCAATCGATTTTCGGTTCCATACGAGAACGGCGACCGTAAAGACAATCAACACCCAACCCCAGACCGGCATATTCCAATTCTCCGTTGCCGCCTCACCTGATGTGACATCATCGAGTGCCAAATCTTCCTGTGGACGGTTCGTCTGCTCATTGTCTTGCGATGCTTGTGGATCGTTGGCTGCCGGGTCTTCTGAATTCGTTTCGTCCTCCGTCTCGATTTGAAGTAAGTTGGCGTCCGAGAAACTGATCGTCGCCTCAAGCGGGACCCAGCCTGCGCCTTCCACGAAATATTCTACCCATGAGTGGGCATGACGGTTCCGGACCGTGTATTCTTCTTCCCCTTGGATAATCCCGCGCGCATCACCCATCGTGAAACCTTTGACCCAACGCGTCGGTACCCCGCTCGCCCGTAGAAGGACAGCGGCCGAGGTCGAGAAGTTGTCGCAGTACCCGATCAACGTATCAAACAAAAATTGATCGACGTAATCGGTATCCCCTTCCGGGACGGCGACGTCTTCCGTATTGTATTGGAAATCTCCAGATTGGAAGTAGGCTTGAACCGCTTGGGCTTGGTCGTAAGGTGTCTCACTGTCGCCCGTAATATCGGCCGATAAGTCGCGGACCCGATCCGGAAGCGAGTCCGGCAGTTGCAAGTACGCCTGCCGTTCTTCTTCCGTCAACGTCGTAACCGGTTCGTTCAATGCCAGTTGCTCTTCAGTAAAGGAAGGGACGCTGTAGCGAAGTTGAATCGTCTGCGGCGTCGTTTGGCCATCATTGTCGAAGACAATCTTTCCGGACGGACGGATGTGAATCGTCTCGTTCGGGAACGGCTCCTCGATACTGCCGACCCTGAATTCGGTCCCGTTTTCCGTCTCGGTCGCTTGTGGATACTCCCCGCCATACGGGACGAAGGTTTGACGCCGGTCGAATCGGAGCAGCGCCTGTTCAGGCGTCGTATCGACGTCCGGGTCGACGAGCTGGCCGCGGTTGTAGTCCGAGTTGAGGACCGGGGACTCGACCCAACCTTTACCGGTGTAAATCTCTTTTGATTCGATGCGCCAGTAGCGTGCCGGTACACCACGGGCGATGAAGACGATTCCGTCATCCTGTTCGAACGGTCCACCGAGTTGCTCATCGTTCACCCCGTAGCCGACTCGACCGCTGCCTGACCCTTCATCGTTCCCAGCGTTTTGGAAACTCTTCGTCAACCGATCGGACCAGTCCCCTTCAATCGTCGGCGACACGCTCGCGAGCGCCAACACGACCGAAGCGAGGAGAGCGATACTGACATAGCGGACGAGCGACTTGCTCGGCCGTTTCGCCAAATCGGTCACGAAGAGTAATAAGAGTGACGCTAAAATCGCAAGTAGTATTTTTCCTTCTCCGTCATAAAGCGTCCATGTGTCAAAGTACGCCATCAATCCGAGCGTCGAGACGATCATCCCGAGGACGAAACCATAGCTTGGATACGTCCGTCCGACCAAGATGGCGAATAGGACACCGATGAGCGCCATCGCCGAGAAGAAAATCGCTTCTTCTGGTAAAGCCCCACTCAGCACGCCACTCAAATCTTCTAGCCAGAGCCCAAACCAATCTAAGATACTGCCGTGATACACGTACAAGACGATAAAGAAGTTGAAAACGACTACGCCAATAAAGCCATACCAAGGCAACAAGCTCGCAAACATCGGTACGAGGAGCAAAAACAGGAACGGCCAGTTGACATCAAATGTCGTACTGCCAACGATCGGCTCGATCCAAAACGACAACAAGTAAGCGGCAAGCGCTGTATAGACAATCCGTTTCACCCACATCGTCATGTCGTCACCTCATTCGCCGTGTACAAGTGATAGCTACCTTGGGTCTCATTCATGATTTCGCGTACCCATTTCGTTTCGAGCGGGCTGATTAAAATCAAGTTTCCGCCCTCTTGGGGCAAGTTGCGCTTCACTCGTTCAACGAGACGTCCTTCGGGCTCCGGCGTCGCCGTCAGCAAGTAATGCCCGACCTCGGCGCTTTGGTCCGGCAAATGGAAAAGGCGGACCTGTTCTTCGATGACATACAGTTCAAACGGCAAGTTTTTCCGTTCAAGTTGCCGAATCGCGCCGACGAGTAACGACAGCGATCGTTCGAACGCTTCTTCGTGTCCGGCAGATGTGGACGGGACGAAGACGAGCGAGAGTTTTTTCTCCTGCTCTTGATCGAACGTTTTCGTCATCAAGTTATCTCGACGAGCCGAGGCCTTCCAGTCAATCCGGCCGATGCGGTCACCGGCCGCGTATTCCCGGACACCGCTCGTCGTGTTCGCCACTTCCGTATATGTCCGCGTGTGCCGGTACTGTTCGCCACGCCCACCGACCTGCTCATCACGCGGCAAATCGAACGGAAGTTCAGCCGGCGACACTTCGACGACCGTCTCAAGCCGCAACGTCCGTTTACGATCGAACAGCCCGAACACGTCACGTACGTGCAGGACCGTCCGATCGAACACGTGGATCCCCCGGCGGATCTGCTCAATCTCATAATGCACCGTCTCTGTTCGCCGAAAAAAGCGGTCGACCGGGGTAACAATTACGTCCGTCGATGTAGCGAGACGAGGCGGTGGTGTCTCTTCTAACGTGACGACCCCGACAAGAAACGGATACTTCCGCTCCACTTGCAGTTCTACGTCCATCGTTTGGCCCGAGACGAGTCGTTTCGTCGTGATTCGCCGCGAGATGTTGGCTGCCGTGACCGGGTAAATCATAAAGATTGTCCAATACGCCGCCAAAACGAAAAATGACCACCAAAGTGTCGAGGCGACGATACTTCCTTCAATCCGGGCGAACGCATAAAGTCCGAATGCCGCCGCCCACACGAGGAACAGCTTCATCCAATTTTTCATACTTCTTTGACCTCACGATCCATCGGTACAGGAAGCGAGTCGAGCCAACCTTTGACGAGATGTTCGGCCGTCTTTCCTTTATAACGTGCCTCCGCCGTCAACAAGATACGGTGACCGAGCACACTACCCGCGAGCGCCTTCACGTCATCTGGCAAGACGAAATCACGGTTATGGATATACGCCCACGCTTGAGATGCCTTCATCAGAGCGAGGGTCGCACGCGGGCTCCCCCCAAGGTATGTGTTCGGGTCGTTGCGCGTCTCATGGATCAAGCGGACGATGTACTGTTTGACTGCACTCGAGACGTGAACCTCCCGCACTTCGCGTTGCATCTGTTCGACTTCGTGCTTTGTGATAACGCTTTGTAACGCTTCGAGCGGCTCCGCCTTTTCGAAACGGGTCAACAAGGAAATCTCTTCATTGAACGTCGGGTATCCCATCTCGATTTTAAGAAGGAATCGGTCGAGCTGGGCTTCCGGGAGCGGGTACGTCCCTTCATGTTCAATTGGGTTTTGCGTCGCCATGACGAAGAACGGGGACGGTAAAATTTTGACTTCACCGTCGACCGTCACGCTGCGCTCTGCCATCGCCTCGAGTAACGCCGACTGCGTTTTCGGAGAGGTCCGGTTGATTTCATCAGCCAAGACGATGTTCCCCATCAAAGGTCCCGGACGGTACTCGAACTCTTTTGTCTTTTGATTGTACATTGAGATTCCCGTCAAGTCGGACGGCAACATGTCCGGAGTGAACTGAACGCGTTTAAAATCTAAATCAATGGCACGACTGAACGTACGAACGAGCATCGTCTTCCCGACCCCTGGCACGTCCTCTAACAATACGTGACCTCCGGCAAGCAACGCAGTCAAACTTTTTGCGATGACATCTTCTTTCCCGACGATCACCGTTTCAATGGCATTGATGATCGATTGAATGGCTGGACGATAGGACATAGCCGACTCCCCTTTTTTTCTCTAATCGCTGACGCGTTCGAAAATTGAATGTTCTGACTTTATTGTGACATATTCAAGCGCTCGTGTGAAAGAAAACCATCATGCCAATCGGTTTTCCATTCTTTACCCGAAAAAAGGCGCCTTGTCTCTGATTTGAGCAGGCGCCATGACGTTTATTTTGGTCGTTCGATTTCAAAAGTGTCCCCGAGGGTCGCATAAAAGTTGCCGGCGAGACGACTGACCGGCGCCAGTTGTTCCGCATCGATGCGTCCAGCATGATAAAGCGCTGGCTCGATGTGAAACCGGACGACGCGAGCGATCAACAAGTCCGCCGTCACGACGCCATCGTGTTCGATTGGAACGTGATGATGAAGTTTACACTCCATCCGGATTTTGGCTTCTTTCACACCCGGTGTCTCCACGACGTCGCTAGGCACGATGGTGAAGGCCGTCCGCTCGAGTTCGCTTTCCTCGGATCCTAGATTGGCTGCCGTCTCATTGACGAGGGTCACATTCGTTTCGTCTACGATATGGATGACGAGTTCTTCGGTCGCGACAGCGTTGCGAGCCGTGTCTTTCATGACACCGCCCTTCCGTTGAACCGACACCGAGAGAAGTGGTGGTTCGGAAGCGACGATATTGAAATAACTGAACGGGGCGGCGTTAATCGTCTCTCCGTTTCGCGTCGTCACAAATGCGATTGGGCGCGGTACGACACTTCCAATCAAAAACTTATACGCGTCACGTTCGGTTAAAGCTGAAGGTTCAATCGATAGCATACGATAGCACTCCTTTGGATTCGACTATAGGTTCAAACTATCCCGTTCACAGCGGACGTGTCAAACGTGAGCACATCGGAATGTGTAGGATGATGAAATACAGGGTATATCCGTCTAGATATGACAATTAAACAGACAATCAGACAATCATCTGATGGCACATCGCTTGAGCAGTTCGGTGTTCATCTGATTTTTCTTTTTGTATATTTCGGTTATGACGATTGAATTGAAGATGGTTTTAGTTAAGGAAGGAAGTAGAGCGTATTATGGGCAAGTGGATTGAACAATTGAACAGTCGTCAAATACTCGGCATCCTCTACGGAGTCTGTGCTATGAGTCTTGTCTTAACGGCAATTGGCGCTTGGGTCGTTCGAGACGGAGCGGTATCACCCACTGAATTGTTGTCGTTGCGTTGGATTTGGATGATCGGCCTCATCATGTTTATCGGTGCCATCTTATTGATTGGTCGACCGCTCATCAAACGGATATCGACTCAAAATGAAAAGATGCATGCGAAGCAACAAGAGATGCAGTCGGTGCTCGAAGCATCTAAACAAAACGAAACAAAACTGCAGTACCGTAACGAACTGATTGAAGTGCTCGCCTCGAAAGAGTCACTCTTTGATTATTCATCGGTCATCGAAAAAATCGTCTTGTTGACTGAAGCAGAGTTCGGGGCTCTACTTCTCATCAAGGACGGCGAAATTGTTTCAGTCGTACCAAAAGGCATGACGGAAGATCAACAAGAAGATTTAAAGACCAAGTCTCTTCTGTTGAAACGCGTCATGATCTCTAAATCGTTAGAAGCGACATCTAAAAAGATTGCCGACGAAATTCATGAATACCCGTATTACATTCATGAAACGGTCATCCCCGTTAAAGACCCGTCAGACGGCAACATGATCGGATGTCTTTATTTAACGTGCTACGACGAACAGTTCGACGCGAGCGAAACTTCGGAATTAAACGCGTTTGCAAACCAGTTGGCGATTTCTCTCTTGCGGACCCAACTTTATCGCCAAATGCAACAAGACCGGAAAGAGACGGCTCAGCTCATCAATTCAGTACGTGAAGCCATCTTATACCTCAACTACGAGGAGAACAGCGTTGTCGGAAACCGCGCATTCATCCGTATGTTCGACGAGTTGCAATTCGAGTATCAAGGCTACGAGCAACTGACTACCGTCTCGATCGATATCGAACAGTGGGCGGAACGCGTCGATCAACGGGATCGTTTTATTAGCTACATCGAGCGCGTGTTCGACCAAGACCCGCCAGAAGATGGCCTGTCCATCTCGCTCGATCAAGGCGATTGCTTCCTTCAAGTATATGCCGAGAGCATTTACCGGGATGGGAAGATTCACGGCACGATGCTCGTGTTGCGTGATGTGACGGCCGAGACCGAGATTGACCGGATGAAGTCAGAGCTCGTCTCAACAGTCTCACACGAACTGAGAACCCCTTTGTCATCGATTTATGGGTTCACGGAACTGATGCTCGAGCGTGACTTGAAAGAAAGCCGGCGCGAATTGTATTTGAAGACCATCCATGACGAAGCGAAGCGTCTCTCCTACTTGGTAAACGACTTCCTCGACCTGCAAAAGATGGAGGCCGGGAAACAGACGTTCGAATGGGAAACGGTCGACCTTCTCGACCTTGCCCGTGACAGCATCAGCTTCTATCAAGAAACGACCGACTCGCATCATTTACATCTCGATGCCGACGTCGGACAAGACTTCAAAATCGAAGCTGACTTAGAAGGAATGCGGCAGTTGCTCGGTAACTTGCTCAGTAACGCCATCAAGTATTCACCTGAAGGCGGCAACGTGCTCGTCTCGTTGGAACGACTCGAAGGTCAAGTCGTCATGAAAGTCCGGGATAACGGGATGGGCATCCCTTCTTCTGCCTTGCCGAACTTGTTCGGGAAGTTTTACCGAGTCGACAACTCGGACCGCCGGAAAATCGGCGGAACGGGCCTCGGTCTCGCCATCTGTAAAGAGATCGCCAAAGCGCACGACGGACATTTACATGTCGAATCGATCTACGGTGAAGGTAGCACCTTTATTTGTGAGCTTCCGACGTCAAAAGAGGCGATTCATCAATGAGCGCGGCCGGATTCATTCCGGTCGTGTTTTTTATATTATTGCTTCTCTTTTTTGCAGGAATGTTTTGGCATAATCTAGAAAAAGAGTAACACCGAGAACCTGAGGCGACGTCACTACACCCTTCCCATTATTCTCGCAGGTAAAATTTAAAAAAAGAGCTATACTAGTAAGGAAGAGACAGACAAGATTGGAGGTCATGGAGTTGGATCATCGCGACCCACCGTTTTCAGAAGTAGGCGACTTTAAACAATGGGGCCGTTTTGATATAAACGTGCCACTGCAGGGCGGGCAAGCTGAACTTCAGACTGCCGTGTCAATTGTAAGAAATCATATTCCGTTGCGATTGGGTGGATTTTATATCATCGCGAGTGAAGATGGAATTTTGACGAGCGGCTCACACGACGCCAATTTACAAAAGCACATCATTCACTTGCTCCAACAAGTGCAAATGGGCCATGTGGAAGATGAGGCGTTGATGAACGAACCTATTTGGACGATTCATTATTTCACCACTCCATAAAACGACAAGAGACGATTCGGGCGTCTCTTTTTTTGTGCAAAAAAAGAACGCCTTGAGAGGCGTTAATCCCATCGAGACATAATCGCAATGGATTTTTCATAGTATTCAGTGGATAGTTTATACTTCCCATTTTCACGTAGCTCACGCGCTAACCAAAGTGCGTATTTGTTTGTGTATAGATAGTCATCGAATGACTCAAAATATTGAACAGCTTTTTTTAAACTACTAATTAATTTTAATTTATCGTGTTCTTGATAACAATTTTTATAAACTTCAAAATGATGGTGAAATTCTTCTAGACCTTCATGATCCCCTATAATCTCATATCCATTACCGAGCCATGTTATAACCCCATCTGAGTCTTCTTGTTCAGCATAAACTTCGATTAAGGAAAGAACGCTGTAGAGTTTGCTTTTGGGATCAGACTTGTAAGATAGACTTTCAAGAAAATACTCCAACGCCTTTTCTTGGTTACCTAATAAAGAATAAATTTCCCCCATATTGTTATACAACATGCCATTATAATATTTTAAGTCAGTTGCACTAGTGACTTTAGTAGCTCGTTCGTAATGAGACAATGATTCTGAATAGCGTTTTCTTCTTTTGTAAGAAAGCCCGATGATTAAATGACACTCAATGATTCTTTCTACATAAAAATTATCTTTAAAATATCCAAGTGCAAATTTAACGTTCTCAATAGCTTGTAAATAATCCGTCGATTTATAATACAATCCCCCCATGATATATCGCATATCTGCAATCTCCCAATCAGGAATATTCGATGTAGGCAATTGTTCATTTAGTTGCTCTAAAAGCTGCAATGATGATTCCTTATCGTTTGATTGAAAATGGGTCAAACTTTGCATGAGCAAATATCTGATTTTATTGTCTCGATCTAATTGGTCTTCAAGCCACCCAAGTTCGTTTAAATAACGCCCTTTTCCTCCAGGCATCAAATCGAATCTTGCCAATGTAATCAGTAACATAATATATAATTCTTTCGATTGATTAACTACTGGATTAGAAATGTATTTTTCAATCTGCTTTCTTCTATCTTCATCTCTTCTCGTTAGAACTGCTTCTTTTAAAATACTTTGAATTTCTTCTCTGACTTTATCAACTTGTTGACTAAAATCAAAATAAACAGGAACATTTATATTCAACTTTTCAAAAATCAATTCTAGTACTTCTTCACTAGGTGTCGTTTGATTATTCTCAATCTTACTTAAATACGATATGGAACAAATACCTCTCGCTAAGACAGATTGCTTCATGTTCTTACGCATACGCTCTACTTTAATAAGGTTACCGTAGTTATATTCCATCTTAAGTAGTAGCTCCTTCGTCCCAAATATGATTAGTTTTTATATTAATTATTCGCTATTTCCTGCTGTTTAGGAAAACGGAAGCTAAAAACCTCAAAAAATCCGATGCTTTTTGCACTAATTTTCCCAACCGACTACTAAACGAATGACCTAATATACATGTTAAGATTTAAATAAGAACTAATATATTAGTTCTCAATTTAGGTCCATTGGTTTATTAACAATCTACCACCAGAAAATATGGACATTTAATAATGGAGGTGAATATAGCATATGGGAAAGTTAAACTTCTTGCTTGCTGAAGACTACATTAAACCAAAAATCTATTTTCAATCAAAACAACAAAACATCTTTGATGCATCATACTCTTCGTCTGATCGAAGTCAATTTGAAGGATTAGAACATTTAACCCAATTGTTACGTTCATCAACAGGTTTTATAGTTAACGCTTTCCAAGTTGATTACTATCAAACTTTACCACGACTCATAGCTAAAACATTGAAAGAAAACAAAATGTACAAGCGCGTTTATGTTTTAGGTCCTGAACTATCTCTTTCCATTCTAAAGCGCAGTTCTAAAACCGTCTATGAGAAACATTTCCAAGAATTCGGATATATAAATATAGAACAAGCATATGATAGTGTTCTTAAACAGTGTTTAGCACTATTAAAAGAAGGTCATATCTTATATGTTCTTCCTGAAGCCTCTATTTGTTGGAATCCAGAACCACTTACACAATTTAAAAATAGATTTACTCCTTTGTGCAGCACCTTACTTAGTCAAGAAGCAAACGTTCCGATTTTGTCATCAAGCACAAAAGAAAATAATGACAAATTTATTTTACACGAACCAAACATGCCTCAACAGTACATTGGTGACTTAGAAACTCGCATTGAACAACAATCTGATGCGATTTATTCATTGCTAGAATCACCATTTTCTGAGTAAAATCATACTAGGGATCGCAGCTTACAAAATACACCACCATACATTGGAGGAATTATCATGAAAAAATTAACTGGAATTTTCTTTATTGCCACAGCACTCTTTTTACTCGGAACTTCTTTCAAACCATTAGCAGATGATTTTCCACGTCTAACTAAACTTGAGGCTCCTATTCAAAAATTTGCAGATGATTTTCCACGCCTTACGAAAATCGAAGAGCCTATCAAAACATTCGCTGATGATTTCCCACGCCTTACTTGATCTACACAAGAGACGCCCTTGCGCGTCTCTTTTTTATTTCCGAATCTCTGGAAATAAACTTTTAGAAAAAAAGTTAAACAATTTACATATTAACCTCCATTTTTTTCTTGTTTCCTTATATAATAACGGAGACATGATGACGATTTCATTTCACAGCTATTTCATATGAACGACGAACAAAGGAGCGGATCTCGATTGAACCGAACGAAACCATCTTGGAACTTGAAACTGTTGCTTAGCTCTTCCCTTGTCATTGGTGGCATGGCCATCGCCCCATTCGACTTGACGCCGACCGGTTTCGAATCGAGCCGTGTCGAAGCTGCCTCGACCTACACGACGACAGCTAACTTGAACCTTCGTTTGAGTGCCGCCACTTGGAGTCCGATTCTTCTAACGATTCCATCCGGGGCGTCCGTCAAATATGTCAGCACGTACGGGTCTTGGTACAAAGTCAGTTACGGCGGAAAGACCGGCTACGTCGCTTCGCAGTACGTAAAAGTATCGAGCGCGTCGACAATCACGCCGAGTTCAGCCTCGTACTACAAAACGACAGTCAATTTGAACATGCGATTGACGGCAGCCTCATGGAGCACGGTCTTGATGACCATCCCGAACGGTGCCACTGTCAAGTACGTCAGCCGCTACGGCTCTTGGTATAAGGTCAGCTACAATGGGAAAACGGGCTATGTGGCTTCCCAGTACTTATCAGCCACAGGAGCCCCGACCACGACGACATCGACAACCTCTTACCAAACGACGGTCAACTTGAACATGCGTTTGACGGCTGCCTCGTGGAGCAAGGTATTGATGACCATCCCGAACGGCTCGACCGTCAAGTATGTCAGCAAGTACGGCTCTTGGTATAAGGTCAGTTACGGTGGGAAGACGGGCTACGTCGCTTCACAGTATTTGAAACCAACCACGACGACGACGACACCGACGACGTCCACGGGTACGGGACGTACGATTGTGATCGATGCCGGACACGGTGGAAACGACCCTGGAGCTGTCTACGGCTCATCTTACGAAAAAGTGATTGCGTTCGACATTGCCGCACGTCTCGCGAGTACGCTCTCGAATACATATGGCTATAACGCACGGATGACACGCACGAACGATGTCTACTTGTCGCTCGCACAACGCGTCGAATTGACGAAGTCGTATAAAGGCAGCGCCTTTGTCAGCATTCACAACAACTCTTCGACGAATACGTCTTACCACGGTCATGAAGTACTCGTGCCGACCGGAGAAAGCTATACGACGAACCCATACATCTCGGCTAGCCGGAGTCTAGGAGCGGCCATCAACCGTGAACTCGGTGCCCGTATCCCGACAATCCGTAACCGTGGCGTGAAGTATCAAAACGTTTACGTCGTCGGAAAGAACAGCGTCCCTTCGACACTCGTCGAATACGGGTTCATCAGCAACGCGAACGACCGCTCGCATTTGACGAGCACCACTTACCGGCAACGGATGGCAGACGCCACCGCTTCTGGGATTCATCAATTCATGAGCACTTATAAATAAGCAAGAGACCTGACCGCATATGCGATCAGGTCTCTTTTTCTGTAGTCGTGCAACGCCAAATCTTATGCGGTGCGCCAGTTCCCCAGTAATGGTCAAGCGTCAATACCGGCGGCCCGAGCCGCTTTTCCCAATAGTCTTGAGACGTCGGGAAGCCAGCATCTAAGTAAAACGCCGTCTGTCCGTTCGCTGACAATTGTCGTTTGATGTTCTCAATCAAGAAGTGACCTACCCCTTGACGTTGGGACGTAGGCGACACGTACATGCAACCGACTTCTGGCATGTTCGGTTCGACGTCGATATGGGCAGTAATGATGTCATTGGGAGGTAAAATCGCCGCTGTGCCCACGATGACGTCGTCTTTTACGACAACGAAAATTTGAACAGACTCGTCCTCGAAACTGTCCTGAACGGTCGTGTTCAATCGCTCTACTTCTTCATCCAATAGATCGGCATCCTCAAACTGTTCTCGCCGAATCAAGTCACTCAGACTCTCCATGAACAGTCGTTGGAGCGGTTTGACGTCTTCGCGGTCAAGCGGGCGAAAGTTCAATGTCTCCACTTCCCTCTAGTCCTGAATTGTACGTGCTAGTCTTTACCCGCGTCCCGATTGGGTGTAACGTTCGCTTGATGCGATCCTTCGACCGCTTCGAGTTGCTCGAGGTGATCATAACCGAGATGGCCGTGCGTCTGCCAGACGAGGATGATCGCGGTCGTAAGGAGTAACAGCGTCAAGTGAAGAAATCCAATCGGGAACGCGCCCGGCTCAATTAACGGAACGAGCGTGAACGAGACGTTGAACATCGTGTGCAATAAGAACACGGACCATAAGTTCATCGTCGTGACGTTATAGAGCCACGAAATGATAAACGTGAACGCGAGAATCGCCATGGCGTATGCCCAAAACGGGATGAGCGATTGCCCGGTCCCCTCCATCAAAAAGAGTGGTGTATGCCAGACGGTCCAAATGCCCCCTACGAACAAACTCGCTTTGATCGGGGTCGTCTTCAATTGACACACGTTGAGCAAATAACCGCGCCAGCCGTACTCTTCTTGCATCGTGCCGCCAAGGAACAGCATGTAGAAGAACGTCGGCACGACGAGCCACAGACGCTCAAACAGCAACGCCCCTTCCGCATCGGACCACCAATAGGCAATCAAAAACAACACAGGCAGGAACAAGAGCCCGAACGCGTAATAGCGAACGGACATCTTCCACTCGAACCCTCGCTTCCAAAGCGTCTTCACTCCTAACCAGCCATTCTCTCGGAACGCCATATAGCTCCCTGCCAGACTTGGACCGAACGCCCCAATCACGATAATCACCTGGATCGGTAATCCGGTCCACATATACAGCCCCCACCACGTCAGCCATGAGAACCCGAACGCGATGAGGAGAAATAAGGTGACTTCTTTCTTTGTCGGTATCATTCGTCTCCTCTCCTTCTATCCGTAGTTTACCCGCTTTCCGTACGACTTCCCTATTTCACGCAAAAAATATTTTCATTATAAAAAGCAAAATGATAGATGGACTTTTGTTTTCCAAGGTATAATGAAAATTACAACAAAATTACATTCATAGTGAGGTATATATGGAACCAGTCGTTGAACACTCGATGAGTCACAACCTGTTTCTTGTGATTCTATCCTATCTGATTGCCGCCGTTTCCGCTTACGCCGCCATCGAACTGGCGCGACGTGTCAATTCAGCGAACCGTTCCGTCCAAAACGTCTGGATTGTCGCTGGTGGCGCGACGCTCGGTCTCGGTATTTGGTCGATGCACTTTATCGCCATGTTGGCCCATGAGGTATTGCGACCGATCACCTATTCGGTCCCACTTGTCTTATTATCTGTCGTCATTGCCATGGCCGGCTGTATGTTCGGCTTCTTGATTGTCTCGCGTCGCACGACCCGTCCGGCCCTGATCGGTGCAGGTTTTGTCATGGGAGGCAGTATCGCCAGTATGCATTACGTCGGAATGGCCGCGCTCCAAGGCGTCACGACTTCCTACAATCCATGGTTGGCGGCGCTATCAATTTTGATTGCGTTCGGTGCATCGCTCGTCGCCCTCTGGATTGGGTTCTTTTCGAAGTACACGCAGAAAAAGATGCACATCGAATTGAAAGTGTTCTTCTCCCTCTTGATGGGTGTCGCCATCTTCGGGATGCATTTCGTCGGCATGTTGGCGGCGACGTTCACGTTCGTCGAGACAGACGGACCGTTCGCGAATGCGATTGAGCCTTCGTTGCTCGCATGGCTCGTGAGCGCGATCACGATTCTCTTGTTCGCCATCTTCTTCTTATCACTCACGATTGACCGTCATCTGCGCAGACGGGACTTCATTCAAGCAACGATTCTTGACTCAACGACGGATGCGGTCGTCACGACGACAAAAGATGGAATGATTCAATATGCGAACACAGCGTTTTATCGCTTGTTCGACCAAGTCGAGAAGGATGCTTTCTTCCAAGACTTTCATCCGTCACTCACCATCAATCAACCATTTTATGAACCGAGACGCGTCGATCTCGGTGACCAAACGATTGAAGTGACGAACTATCCGCTTAAAGGCGAAACGATGGACCAGATGCTTTGGTTCCTCCGTGACGTCTCAGAAACGATCGCCTCACAGCGTCTCGTCGAACATATGGCGTACCACGACACGCTCACGGATTTGCCGAACCGGCACAAGCTCGAACGTATTCTCGCCGAACATATTCAAATCGAGGACCCGGTCGCTTGTCTCTACATCGACATCGACCGGTGGCGTTTCTTGAGTGACATGCTCGGGCATCACGGCTCGGACGAACTGACGATGCAAATCGCTGAGCGTCTGCAAGTGACGATTCATCCGGATGACATTTTGACGCGCGTCGGTTCATCCGAATTTATCATCTTGCTGTTCGATAAACGGAGCACGCTCGCCAAACAGAAAGCCGAGAAGTGTATCAAAGCGATCTCGCAACCTTTCAATATCGATGGGACGACCGTCGAGTTGACGATGAGCGCCGGTATCAGCCATTATCCGAAAGATACGAAGTCAGCCGAGGAGCTTGTGCAGTACGCTCGGCTCGCCGTCCACGAGTCGAAACGGACCGGTAAGAATCAAATTAAAGAATTCGAAGACGAGTCGAAGCATCAAATCCTTCGTACCGTCGAAATCGAAAAGGCACTCGCGCAGGCGCTCGACCGAAATGAGTTTTCACTCGTGTACCAGCCGAAAGTGTCACTTACGCAAAATCGACTCGAAGGCGTTGAGGCGCTCCTGCGTTGGAACAACCGCGAGCTCGGTCACGTGTCACCGACAGACTTCATTCCAATCGCGGAGAACACCGGCCTGATTCACTCAATCGGCAGTTGGGTCATGCGTGAGTCTTGCCGAGCCTGGGTGCGCTGGAAGAAGTCTGGTGTGAAACCATTCACCCTTTCGGTCAACGTCTCGCCGCTCCAATTCGCACGTGAAGATTTCGTCGAGTCACTCCAAGCCATCTTGGATGAGACCGGGATGGACCCAATGTTCCTCGAGCTCGAGGTGACGGAGTCGTCGATGCTGTCCTATGAAGCGTCGACGCGAGAGAAACTCACCCAGCTCCATCAGTTCGGCATCTTGATCTCGCTCGACGATTTCGGGACCGGCTACTCGTCGTTCCGTCAATTGCGGGAGCTCCCGGTCCAAGTGTTGAAGATCGACCGGTCGTTCATCGTCAACTTGTTCACGGACCGGAACCAGGAAGCCATCGTCCGTTCGATGATCCAGCTCGGCCATAACCTTAATATGAAAGTGCTCATGGAAGGCGTCGAGACGTCGGATCAGCTCGAATGGTTACTGAACGAACAGTGTGATTACGTCCAAGGTTATTACTTCAGTCGTCCACTTCTTGAAAAGGACGTCGTGAAACATGTCAAATCGGTCACGACGTACATCGAGTTTGGAAAGACCCGCGCTTGATCAGACTGCAGCCCCTGCGCTGCAGTCTTTTTGTATGCCAAAAATCTCCCATGCCACCAGGCACGGGAGAATCGTTTTACGAGACTTGCGCTTTTTCTTGCTCGCGAATCAAGTGGTATTGTTCGAGGATTAGCTTCGTCAGCGTATCGTCCTCATGCAGTTGGAGATATTTTTCTACCGTCGAGACGATGCCGTCTTCTTCGATGGAAAGATTGAGTTCAGAAGATTCTGAATCTTCAGGGTTGTAATAGGTCAAGGCAGCCGCGATTCCGTAGGCCAGTTCATTCGGTTCGATGCCGTTGTCGATCAGTTCGCGGGCCGGTTTGACGAGCCGGTCACTCGGTCCGAGCTTGCGGATCGGTGAGCGGGCGACACGTGAGACTTCATCTTTCAACTTCGGATTCTCGAATCGTTTGATAATCTTTTGAATGTATTGACTGTGTTCTTTCGCCTCTCGTGTTTCCAGCCGCCTTTTTCTTGGCGCTCGCGCTCTTGTTCAGCTTCCCGTTCTTTAAAGAATGGTGGGATGACCCGTCGCTTCGCCCGAAAGCGTATCGCTTTGCCGGACGTGTTGCCGGCGGCGTCTTGTCATTCCAGCTCTTCGCCTGGCTCCTATTCGGTCAAGGCGAGTGGATCGGAAGTATGTTCTTGATCCCGTTCCACATTTGTCTCTACTTCGTCATCCGCACGTTCAAATGAAAAAGGGGGAAGCGACTAAGCGTTCCCCCTTTTTTAAGAGATGTCGATGTCGAGTAAGACTCCATAGTGATCACTCGGCAGCACGTCGGTGATTGAATCGGACGTCTTCCCAAACTACGCAAAACGGATAGCCCGTTTCGTTGGCGATCTGCTCGGCCACACTGATGCGTTGCTCCCCTTCCACATACGTTTTGACTTCTTGAAACGCCAGCACATCGGCGTCAATCATCTTCACTGTGGCACAGATGGACTCGATCCGCTCCGACCATAATGTTGGATTGTTCCAGAGGTTGAACGTCGCAATCCTCATGTACTGGCTCCACTTTGTTGCAAATCTGTCAGCACGAATTGTTCGCTTTCTTGAAGCTGTTGAATCGTTTCGCTCAACTCACCGACCGTGTTGTCTAAATAGTAACAGTCCGGTGCACTGGAACTTAAAAACTCGTTCCGCAATATGATAACCCGCTCCCCCATCTGCGCATCGCTCGGCCGGTGTTTGTCACGTTGGACGTGAACGTCTTGCTCCGCCCATAAGATGACGTAGCGCACTTCAATACCTTGTTCAATCCAGTGCGCCGTGTAGCGCTTCACGTCCTTCCAAAATGCGACCCAATCCACGACGACGTCATAGCTTGCCTCAAGAAAATTATTGGTTAAAGATACGATGTTCTTCCATACCAGGTCGTTCGCCCGCTCCGATTCCCATGGCCTTTCACGACCGGACACCGTCATATGACTGATATCGTCACCAGACACATATGCACTCTTCTCCATGTCTTGAGCGAGCCGTCTCGCCATCGTCGACTTTCCGACACCAGCCGGTCCCGAGATAATCCATACCTTCCGCTTCATCAATTATTCCCCCTTCAACATGTAAAAGGAAGCGCCTAAGCGCTCCCCCACTTTTGCTCTTCTCGCAATTCGGCTTCCGTGACGTAGTGATCGTCGAGCTGAGCCATGTGACGCTCATACAGACGATGCTCGAGAATGGCGAGCACGTATGCTCCTAGCCCAATCAAAGCGAACGTTTGGAGTGTAATCAAATCCGTGAGTAATGCATAAACCCATAATAGGAATAATGGTAGTGTCACGAGCCCGAAGATGGAGTTAAAATGGATGAGCCGCTTTGCTGCATCCGACTTCAAAAACTGCTTTTTGATGTTCTCGCGTTGCCACATCTTACGAAAATCAGGAAGACCCGCTGCGACACTGAGAAATATGACTGTCATTGGTGAGAGCCAATTATACTCTAATGAGAAAAATAGAAGCGCGGCCAACACCGCTGACAAGAACACTTGTGTGGAATGCTTTCTCTGATCGAACGCCGTCAATTCACGCATTTGGCTACGCTTATCCATGCTCTCGCTCCTGCTCCATCTCACGGGCTTCCCGAATCAACTTTAAATCCTCTCCCGTCAAATAATGACCGTCATGCTTTTGGATGATACGGTCGAGCCATCTGCCGAAAAAGGCAGCTCCCCAGAAAAAGGCTTGCGACAACAAGAATGCCTGGAACGTCTGCGGTTGTGGCGTCTCATAAAACACGACGATCCCGTAGTATCCGATCGCGCTAAACCCAATCAAATAAACCGTGTACCGCAGCGTGAGCAGCTTTCGTGCTTTTTCGTTTTTCACGAACCGGAGCCACATGAGGAATCGAGTCGTTTCAATGCTAATCAACATAGCGAAAATCGCTACTAAGAACACTAGAAAAAACGAATCGGGCATCTCCCAGTACGATGCGTAAACGAGCATCCCAACGATTGCAGAAACAGCCAGGATGCCAAAACCCCAACCGGTCCACTTTTCAAATCGAAGAATCGTATCAATTTGTTGTTTCGATTGTGGTGACAGTTCCATTCAACTCATCCTTTCGATGACTTCATCATATGTCGGTATATCGGGATCATACTGTTTCAATTGACGCGCAATGATGCGGGAACGATATTTTTCAGTCAAACCCCAAATCCCAAATAGAAATCCAATTCCAAATCCAAGCGACTCCGTTGTGAGTAAGGTCGTCATGAACGTACCCATCAGTATTGCGCTAATCCACGTGTCCGCGTATTCGACTTGCAACCACCGTAAGCTTTTCGGATGCGTCGAGAAGTGCCGAAGGAGGCGGTATTGTGTATGCCCCATGAAAATCAGAAACAGCGCCACGGACCACATTAAAGGAATCAACAACATCTTTTCGAATAGAAGGGCCACAATCATAGATAGGATATAGAGGACTAGTACTGGTACACCGATTCGTCGGATTCGCTTCACCCATCGGACTTCTTGTTGAATCTGATTCTCCATCCGCTCACCCCCTCAGTTGTTCATATGTAGGACGCCACACATCCTCTTCTTTCATCCGCTTCTCGATTCGCATCGTCAGCCATCCGGCCACGCCCACAATCAGAACTCCACCGATATATGCTGTATTCGTCTCTAGCAGCTTCCCCCCATTGATGGCGATAAAAAAGGCGACCGTATTCAGGCAGTCACTTCCGATTTGTCGGCGATAGAGATGCGACAATTGCGGATTCAACGTCCGCCGCATCCGGTAACGCTTGACGTACATCACATTGATGGGGACGAGCATAAGCCCCGTATAAACGATGCCCCAATCCAAACTGTCCGTCCATATCGTGGCGGGGATCACGATGACGAGAAACACGCCTAAAATCCCAAAAATCAGTTGGTGGAATGCGCGAAACCAGGCGCGCTCCGCCTCTACTCGACGATTCTTCATTTCACTTCCTCCAACTCGAGGGCGCGTAAGATTGGGTCATATTCTTGTAGTGTCCGGTTCAAACGGCGCGACACGATCTCGGCCATGATTCCCCAGATGACGACAGCGAACGCCCAATAGAGGTTGTCTCGACTAAAGATCAATAGCCCACCGACCATGATGACAAGCACACTCGTATTTACGAGGTCGTATCCTAATTGCCAGCGGAGCATCTTTTTGGTGACAGGATTGACCAGAAACGACCGTCTCATCCGATATTTCGCCACGTCCGAGACGAGCAGGGCGATTCCGACGAGACCGAGCGGGACAGTCATCCACGTCGTCTGTCCAACGAACATCAACGCGAACGTCAGGATGACCACCACCAATAAGACGTACCCGATGCGTGTATGCCGTTGCTTCCATTCTCGTTCCCGTTCCATTCGAACTGATTGTGCCATATCCTTCTCCTCCTCAACTCTTCTCCTTTTCTATACGAAACCCTTTCAAATTCGTTTCGCCATTTTCAAGGATTCTCTTCACAATCGTTCGACGTTTTTCAACAAATGCCGAAGGATTGTCGTCCATCAATCTATAATTTCCGATATACTGATAGCGTATTCATACCTACAAATTTTGTTGCGAAAGGTGCAGAAAGTCATGGGTCCAAAGTATAAGCAAGTCGCTGAACAGATTGAGACGGATATTATGAATCACGTCTATCAACATACGAACAAGCTCCTCACCGAGGAAGAATACGCCACGAAATACGGCGTCAGCCGCAACACGATCCGAAAAGCGATCGAGATTCTCGTCAATAAAGGCTACGTCTATCAAGTCCAAGGGAGCGGCGTCTTCGTCCGTGACCATTATATGAGCGATTACGTGAACCTCGAGAAGTTGCAAGGTCTCACGAGCGACTTCAGTGGACGAAAAGTCGAGACGCGCGTCCTTGATTTCGAATTGACGACAGCGAACGATGAAGTGGCCGAACGGATGAAGTGGCCGAACGGATGAAGTGGCCGAACGGATGAAGTGCAACGTCGGGACGCCCGTCTACTACGTCAAACGTCTCCGGCTCGTCGATGACCATCCGTTCTCGGTCGAGGATTCGTATTTCCGAAAAGACCTCGTCGTCTATCTCGACCGGAACATCACCGAGAAGTCGATCTACAACTACTTCCGAAATGACCAAAAGCTCGCCATCGGTTTTGCCGACCGTGTCATTTACGCCGACTTTTTGAACGCGGAAGATGCGGCACTGCTCGGACTGAAAGAGAACGACCCGGCCCTTCTCGTCGACAACACCGTCTATTTGACGAACGGTCAAATCTTCGACGTATCGCGCTCGACACATCATTTCCGCCATGTGAAGATGCTCAAAGTCTCTAACATCAAGTCCTAAACGCATTCGAGAGATTGTTCTCGTGTGCGTTTTATTATGTTCGCATTTCGGGCGAAAGAAAGGGTTTACATGTAAGCGGTATCGTGCACTATCATCTTTTTATAATTTGTAACTATGAATTTTGGTTATCCATACAAAAAGGAGAGATAATATGGTTTCTGAAACAATTGAAATTACTCCCAAAGATATCTTCGGTTTAATCGCCCTTTCAGGCGACGCGAAAGCAAGCTACCATCATGCGATGCTGTTGATGCAAGAAGGCAAAGCAGAAGAAGCGGCTGAAGCGGTCAAAGCTGGTGACGCGACATTAAAAGAAGCACACGCCATCCAGACGAAATTCGTCACACTCGAGGCACAAGGGAAAACGGCTACGGTCGGAGTCCTCATGGTGCACGCGCAAGACCACTTAATGAACACGATCCTCGTAAAAGAGATGCTCGGCTATATGATGAACATGCAAAACGAAATCAACCAATTGAAAGGAATGGATCAAAAATGATGAAAATCGGACTCTTCTGTGCAGCAGGTATGTCAACAAGTATGTTAGTCGAAAAGATGAAAGCGGTTGCCGAGCATACGTTCACAGAAGTCGTCTATGACGTGCTTCAAGCACCACTTCAAAACTTGACAGACACACTTGCCGGAGCCGTCATCATCGTGGTGCTCATGTCAGTCATGTGGTGGTGTGGAATTCACGGGGCTGCCATCCTCATGGGGATTAAGGGACCACTCCTTACAGCTAACACGCTTCAAAACCAAGCACTCCTCGATGCGGGTGAAACACTCCTTGCCGGTGAGAACGCGAAAATCGTTACAATCCAGTTCCTCGACGTGTTCACGAAGCTCGGTGGATCAGGCATCACAATCGGGTTCATTATCGCAACACTCATCGTCGCCCGCTCGGCTCACTTGAAGCAACTCGGTAAGCTCTCGCTTGCACCAAGTCTCTTCAACATCAACGAGCCGGTCATCTTCGGGATGCCGATTGTGTTCAACCCGATCATGTTCGTACCGTTCGTCATCGTTCCTGCCATCGCATCGTTCATGGTGTACTTCTCAATCCTTTGGGGCTGGGTCGACCCGTTCAACGCGCTTCAAGTGCCATGGACGACACCACCAGTAATCTCCGGTTTCTTAATCGGCGGATGGCGTGCAGCGCTCTTGCAGATTGCAACGATTGCCATGGCCGTAGCCGTCTACCTCCCGTTCGTCCGCATGCAAGACCGCGTGTCGTACGGTGAAGAGTTGAAAGCACAAAAAGACGCAGACAAAGCGTCAGCCTAAGTAAAAACGACAGCCCTTCTCATCACAGAGAAGGGCTGTTATATTTAGGAAAATGAGTATGAGAGTTGGTACATAGATGAAACGAAATTATACGGTCACGTTCTGCTTATTGATGAGCACCTCGTTCCTTGCCGGCATCGCTCTAGAGTCTGTCGTCCCGTTCGTACTAGGAGTCGTCTTTCTATTCGCAGCTGGCGTTCAAGCCAGGAAAGAAATCATTCATTAACAAGCAGCCAGCCTATTCGTAGCGCTGGCTGCTTTCGATTACAGATCTCGAATCGGATATGCGTCGGCGATTGCCTGTAACCCTTCCAAAAAACGCGTCACATTGCTCACAGACGTCTCAAAGGTGAACGCAAGCTCCTCAGATTCCCCTTCAAGCGGATGTTCGACATATCCCTTTACCGTGACCTCATCCCCATCCGTGTCCCTCCTCGTCATCGTCAAGCGGATATACGGTTCTGTCGGTTCGAACTCGACTTCTTGCATGTCACCGGCAACGAACGACTCGAACACCGGTATGTAGTGAGCCACGAGCAGGCTGTCGAGCATGACGTCATCGAATGTGATGCGATGGTCCGGCGTATGAAGCCCGACCCAGTTGCGATGCCAGGCCGCGTCATGGATGTTGTCGGCGTCCGGATAGGCATAGGCGTAGCTTTCAATCGTTACATCACATGACTCATCTCGTGACATCAGTTTGGCGATGGGCATCGTTATCCGTCCTTCCTGAGCGAATAACCGTCAATCTCCTGTAGACGCATCCGTTTCTGATCGACGGCCGCATGGATGATAACCGTCACGCCTGGATTGAGTTCCATCATCTTCTTGATTTTCGTCAAGTCGTCGCCTTTGATCTCGACCGGCAAGACGAACTCGCCTTCCTTCAAGTGAATGAACTTGATTTTTCCTTTGTCGTCATAGCCTGTCACTTCGTACGTCGCATATTCACGTTTCATCAACATCTCCCCTTCTTCCGAATCAATCTCCACACCGAGATCACAAATTTCCCGTTCCCGTTCAATCCGTTTGTCCCGTTCCATCAGTCCTCTCACGCCTAAAAAAGAAGAGAACAACACAATAAAGATCATGAGGACATTCGAATAGACAAACCCATAGAGCAAACCGTACATGAACCAGCACAGCAACGACATCATCATAAGCGTGGTCGTCTTACCCTGTTCCCGCTCTTGATCCGTTCTATGGTGTGACGCCATCATCCGTCCTCCTCTCCATACTTCATACGTTCCCCGCTTGAATCGGTTCCACACAAAAAATCCACCCCTGTAGCGGCAGGGATGGATCCAGCTTACGCCTCGACGCTATCCGCGTGTTTGGCTTTCTGGTCCGCGATGACGCCTGCGTACCATTTCGCGCTGTCTTTCAAGACGCTGTGAAGACCCCATGTCGGGAGGACGTAAGAGAAGACTTGCGTCTCTGTCTCTTTGCCGTCTTCTTTCACTTTAATCGGCTTCGACATCCCTTCGAACCAAGATGGTGACCATTCTGGAGCGAGTGCCGTGTATTGTTTCTCACGAAGCTCCTTCGCGTAGTCCATGTAGTTGATCTTGTCTTCTGTCAAGACGAGTTCGTTCTTGTCGTTTACCCATGCTTCTGGGTTCGCGCCTTGTGAGAACCAACGAATCGCGCCTTCGTCCGGGAACATTTTGTAGCCTTTTTGCTTCATCTTCTCTGCAACTTCGAAGATGCCGTCCATCGAGCTCATCATGTTGCCGATTTCAGCCGGATCGTCCGTACCGAGCACTTCTTTCGCTAAGCTACGTTTGTAGTAGACGCCACCTGGTGTCGTTTGCCACGAAAGCGCGCGCACGTTGCCATCTTTATCTTTCCCGAGGTCGAAGACGTAAGGGATGTAATCGTCTGAGATATCGTCGACGTTATAAGGCTCGTCTGAAAGGTTTTCCCAGTATCCTGCGTCAACCCATTGCTTGAGGAACGCAATCTCGCCTGTGAAGACATCCGGTGCCCCAACGCCGCTTTCGAGTGCTGGCTTGAGTTTTGTCGGATAGTCGGCGATTGGAACGATTGTCAATTCAACTTTGACGCCGTTCTTCTCTTCGTATGTTTTGATTGGCTCTTTCAATTCGTCCGTGAACGACCAAACTTTGAGGACGTCATCTTTTGAACCAGACTCAGAACCTGAAGTTCCTTCGTCGTTTGAGCACGCGCCTAAGACGCCGACTGATAGTGCTCCGATCGAGAGTAAGCTAACTAATTTTTTCGCATGTGTGAACCCATCCTTTTAAGTGTTTTAGAAAGCGTTTACAAGAAGAGGTAATAATTCATCAAAAGCGCTTTCGAAAATAACTAAATAAAATATCGAAAGCGGTTTCGATTCGAGGTAAATGATTTTCGAAATCGCTCTTTCCTCTCCATTCCGCTGAAGCAAACAGAGCGACTTCGAAAGATCATCGTGACCTGTTTACTTTTTGACCGGTGCGCAAGACGCACGTTCAATCAACCGAACTGGGATGACACGACGTTCAGTCCGTCGTTCTTTGGCCGTCATCTGTTCAATCAACAGCTCGGCCGCCGCTTCCCCGATTTCGTCCGTATTTTGACGAATCGTTGTCAGCTTCGGAGTGATGTACTTGATCATCTCGATATCGTCATAGCCGATAATCGAGATGTCTTCTGGCACCCGGAGGCCATGTTCATGAACGGCTTCGATCGCGCCGATGGCCATTTGGTCACCTGCGACGAAGACGGCAATCGGCGGAGATGGGAGTTGCAATAGCTGCTCCATCGCTTGTTTGCCTTCCTCGACCGAGAAGAACCCGGCGTTCACCAAGTATCCTGGTTGAATCGGTAAATCGAGCGCGTGCATGGCAAGCTCATACCCCTTGACCCGGGCCACCCCAGCGTCAATCGACGAATCGCCGGCGATATGTGCGATGGCGCGGTGGCCCAGCCCGTACAAGTACTCGACCGCAAGGCGAGCTCCAGCCGTGTTGTCCGAGTAGACGACGCTACAGTTGGCGCTGTCCATATCGACGACGACAATCGGGATGTCGCTTTGCATGAGTTCTTGTACTTGTTCATCCATTCGGTCCGAGCAAATGACGACAATGCCGTCGACCGCTCGGTGTTTGAAGTGCTCGAGGTAACTCATGTCGCGGTTGCGGAGGTTACGCGAGGCGAAGATTAAATCATATCTGTGTTCCTCGGTGGCGTGACGGAAACTTTCAATAATGCCATTGAAGAACGGATGCTTCATTCCGACTTCGTTCGCCTCTGAGAACATGACGCCGATCGCCCATGACTTCTTTGTCGATAACGACTGTGCGCGTGTGCGTTTGGCAAATAATCCATCTCAGCGGCAGCTTGTAATATTTTGGCTCTCGTCTTTTCGCTGACGTCCTTATAGTTATTCAACGCTTTAGAGACGGTCGTAATCGAAAAGCCCGTCTTTTTCGCTAAATCATAAATCGTACCCATGTCAGTATCCTCTTCCCGAAAGCGCTTTCGGTAACTTGGTTGTAGCGCACGAATTTGTAGGAATCAATTCTTTTTCGTGGAATATTTTGAGATTTATTATCGTACCGTGTTTCTTCTATATTAAGGGATAAAATCATTTTTTGTCGTTAGTGTGTCCGCGTGTATAACCAAACGAGATTCGTGAACTTTTGAACTTCCGTCTCTCCCGTCTCACCTTTGAACAAACGTTGGAACGGTTTCAGCAACTGTTCAAGGACGATTTTCCGGAGCCGGTCTTGATGGAGCTCGTACGTGATTGCTTCGAATAAATCGGCTTGTTCCTCGGTCATCTTCACGTGCTCATGGATGCGCGCCGCCATCCCAATCAACTCATCTTTCGTGACGAGGTTCTTATCCGTCGTCCCCCGCATTTGATCGACAGTGACCGGGTTCAAGATATGTTCTCCGGTGTCGACCATACGCGCAGCCATCAACTCGACGTAGGCGTACAAATTACGAATCAATCGCTGAATCGAGTAGGCCGTGTTCGTGATGCGGAGTGTGAACAGGATATGTTGCAACATCCCGTTGAAGAGCACTGTCAACTCGACCGAATATGGGCGAATCTCTTCCCCGATAATTTCCGTCAGACGCATGGCGAGCCACTCGATCTCATAGACGCGGTGTTGTAGGACGAGCTTTTTTAATTCAGGTTCATTCGCTGACATAATCGAATCGAACAAGGCGTGGAGGTTCCGCTCCTCGTTCAATTGAATGAGAATCGAAATCTGCTCGATAAAGACGTCCTTGTCGCGCTTGTCACGTCCCATCTGCATCTCAATCCGGCGCTGTCCAGCGTCATAGCGCAAGTTCTCGAGAATGTTGGCGACACAGTCCGTCTTCGAGGCGAAGTAGTTATAGAACGTGCCTTTTGAGATGTTGGCCCGTTCGATGATTTCTTGGACCGACGTCTGCTGCACTCCGTTCTCAATGAACAAAGCCATGGCGACGTCAGCAACTTTTCGTTTCTTATCCTTCATATACTGATTGCTCCGTTCTGTCTGGTTTCTGGCTTAAGTATACCATTTTGAACCAACAGTACAAAATGGTTGATTTATTTGTACGGTGGGTATAAAATCACTACATCGACACTTACTAGTATATAACTATTCAGAACATAAAGGAGCAACTCGTATGAAACCAGAATTCCAAAAGAAACCGCCGTATCTCATGCTCGCGGTTCTCTTTGCAGGGGCGTTCATCGCCTTCCTCAACAACTCATTATTAAACGTCGCGCTCCCATCGATCATGGTCGACTTAGAAATCGCCGACTACTCGACGGTCCAATGGCTCGCGACGGGCTTCATGCTCGTGACGGGTGTCCTCGTCCCAGCATCGGCCTACTTGATCACCCGGTTCTCGAACCGTGGTCTCTTCATCACGTCGATGGCGATTTTCGCTCTCGGGACGGCCATCGCCGCTTTCTCTCCGAACTTCGGTGCCTTACTCGCCGGTCGGATGATTCAAGCGGTCGGGGCGTCGACGATGGGACCGCTCTTGATGAACGTCATGCTCGTCAGTTTCCCGCGTGAAAAACGCGGAACGGCGATGGGGATTTTCGGTCTCGTCATGATTTCAGCACCAGCAATCGGTCCGACACTCTCGGGCTACATCGTCGAATACTACGACTGGCGCGTCTTGTTCGAGATGATTCTCCCGCTCGCCATCATCGGCCTCGGTCTTGCCATTTGGAAAGCCGAGAACGTCATGGTCCAAAATAAAGAGCAATCGCTCGATTACTTGTCACTCGTCTTATCGACGCTCGGGTTCGGTGGCGTCTTGTACGGTGTCAGCTCAGCGAGTTCAGATGGCTGGGATAACCCAATCGTCTTGACAACGATGATTGTCGGGTTCGTCGCATTGATTGCCTTCGTCATCCGTCAGCTCAACATGGAGAAGCCGCTGCTCGACCTTCGGGCGTACAAATACCCGATGTTCGCGCTCGCCTCAATCATCGCGATCGTCAACGCCGTCGCCATGTTCTCCGGAATGATTTTGACACCGGCCTACGTACAGAGTGTCCGTGGCATCTCGCCGCTCGACTCTGGGCTCATGTTGTTACCGGGTGCGATCATTATGGGGATCATGTCCCCGATCACAGGGAAACTGTTCGATAAGTTCGGACCGAAGTTACTCTCAATCACGGGTCTCACGATTACCGCGATCTCAACGTACATGCTTGCCAACGTCCAACTCGATTCGACGTACACGTACATCGTGACGACGTACACGCTTCGTATGTTCGGGATGTCGATGGTCATGATGCCGATCATGACGAACGGTCTCAACCAGTTGCCGACAAGCCTCAACCCGCACGGAACGGCCATCAACAACACGGCCCAACAAGTATCCGGTGCAATCGGGACGGCAGTCCTCGTGACGATCATGAACTCGGTGACGAAAACAGAAGCCGAGTCGCTCATGACCGGCGTCGACCCAGCGACACTCACCGAGAGTGCGATGGGCGCGTTGACACAACAAGCGCTTCTGTCAGGCATCCAGTATTCGTTCTACGTGGCACTTGGAATGAACCTACTTGCGCTTGTACTGGCATTTTTCGTAAAACGGGTTGATGTTAAAAAACTTGATTTCAAAGAAGAGACAGCAGAACTCAAAAAAGCGAATTAATGAATACAACAAGCCGTCCTGTGCGAACAGGGCGGCTTGTTTTCTCGGTTATCCTTTTGTGAAACTCAAATCATGCCGACTCGGATGCTCCAGGTCGATCTGTCGAATCTTCCGCTCGTAATGTATCGTCGTGGCTGCCTGTGCAGCAATCGCACCAAAGAAAATGACGAGCCACAAAAGCAAGTTTGACTGCATGTCGTTCTTAAATAAGAAGTAGAATCCAATCGCCCCGAACAACGAGACGGCGTTGCGGCCAACGTACGTGCGACGAATGAACTTCTGAACGGTCCGTTCGTCCGTCAACCGTTGCATGAATCGGCTCTCGCGCCATTCTAGATAGATTAACACAACGAGCGCCGCTAAGAAGGCGATTCCATAACCTGTTTGAAACTCATTCATGACCAATAGCGCAAATGAGAGACCGACCGCGATGACGACCGATACGTGCAAGGGCATCCATCTTTTTTGATACAGTTGAATCGTCCGGATCCGTGCTTGTTTCTCCATTCGTAATCACCTCACTTCTATCTTACGTAAGAAAACTGGTTTTTGTTCCCTTTTTTAAGGATTTAGATTATTCTGATTAGAGGAAGATATTGAATGTAGGGGTGAAGGATAGTGACTTGCAACCAAATACGATTGTTTAGCGGACTCGCACTTCTCGTGACGGGCGTCGCTTTACTACTTAAACGTTAACAAGCATTCGGGGCATCTGCCCGAATGCTTTTTTCATGTAAACTGAAAGAACAAACTTGAGGACGTATAAGCTCTACGTCCGTTAAGGAGGAATAGTGCATGTCAACATGGGACAAGCGGTTCAATACGGATGAGTATGTATATGGGGAAGCCCCGAATGCCTTTGTGAAGCAACAGGCACATCTGTTCAAACGAGGGATGCGCGTGCTCGCGATCGCCGAAGGGGAAGGTCGAAACGCGGTTTGGCTCGCAGAACAAGGAGTCAATGTGGACATGTGGGACTATTCGCAAGTCGGTCTCGACAAAGCAAACCGGTTAGCGGAACGTCGCGGGGTCACTCTTCATACTCGTCTCGTCGATTTGGCTGAGGCCGATTGGCCGATAGACACCTATGACGCGATCGTCTGTATTTACGGACATTTCCCCGACAACGTGAAAAAGTCCGTCTTGGAAGGCGTCAAGCGGGCCTTAAAACCAGGTGGTTATTTTGTGACGGAAGTCTACAGTGAGGCGCAACTCGATTACGGGACGGGCGGTCCGAAACAAAAAGAACTGCTATATGCGCCCGCTGACTTCTCCACATTAACGGATTCATTCAAAACGATTCACTTTTTCGACGGGACCGTGGAACGGTATGAAGGCGTGCTCCATAACGGCGAATCGGCGGTCTTGCAATACATCGGTCAAAAAGCAAGCACCCTATAAATAAACGAAAACCGACTCGCTAACCACGAGTCGGTTTTGTCATTGTGACATCAATGCCCCCGATACTTTCCAAGCGCACGCATATTCAACAAGTAGAGCACACCAGCGTAAACGATCAAGCCAAGTACATACCCCCAAATGCCGGCGAAACCACTACCGTACACCATCACTTCTTTGATCGCCGTCGCCCCGTAAAAGATTGGCATGACATAGCTCAAGTTGCCGAGGCCGTATGGAATCAAGTCGAGCGGGATCAACCCTGAGAAAAACACTTGCGGGATGATCGTGAACGGGATCATCTGGACGACTTGGAGCTCAGAACGGGCGAACACCGAAATCGTCGCGCCGAACAAGACGGCTGTCCCGGCCATGAGAATCATCACGAGAAACACCCAGCCGATATTGCCGAGCGATGTCAGCCCGAGCACGTAAATCGTATAGAGGACGATGAAGACGGACTGGACGACCGCGAACACGCCATAGCCGAGCGTATACCCTAGAATGACCTGGCCACGTTTGATTGGTGTCATCAGGAGCCGTTCGAGCGTGCCGCCGCTCCGTTCTTTGACGAGCGCCATCGCCGATAGAATGAAGACGAAGAAGAACGAGAACAGTGACAAGAACACGTAGCCGAACGAGTCGAACGTCGATTGGCCTTCTTCCCCGTATACATAGTTCATCTCGATATCAGCCGCCGGATTCAACGCCGACAACGCCGTTTGAATCTCTCGCACCGCCTTCGACGACTTCGTCGACGGTTCTCGGAGCGTGATTGTCGTCCCTTCCTGCGTCGCTTCAAAGATCGCATCGATGTCCTTATTGTCTTCCAAGTATCCGAACGGGTCGTCGACCGTGTCCAACCGGACGTCGAGCGTCTCGGCTTCGAACGCCTCGACGAGTTGCGTTTGTGCGTTCTCATCAAGCACGACGACCGGCACGTAATCCGAGTCACCGAGGAGGAAGTAAACGAGCGTCAAAATCAAGAGTGGTGCGATTAAAATCAAGGCGACACTCCGCTTATCGTTGAGCGTCTGAAAAATGACGCGTTTCGCCAAGTTACGCACGATCCATCCCTCCTTCTCGACCGGCGATGAGGAATAGTTCCTCGACACGACCGTTCTCCGTCTGGTCCAACAGGTGCGGGACGGTATCGTAAGCGATCAAACGGCCGTTATAGATGAGCGCGGCCCGGTCACATTCGAGTACCTCGTCCATGACGTGCGTCGAGACGATGATCGTCGTCCCGTTCGCCCGAATCGCTTGAAACTGATCCCAAATCTGCCGGCGCAAAATCGGGTCGATTCCGACCGTCGGCTCGTCTAAAAATAAGACGTCGGGTTGATGGAGGATGGCAATCGCAAGCGAGAGCCGTTTTTTCATCCCGCCCGAGAAGTTACGGACGAGCTTTTTGCGGTCGTCCATCAAATCGACGAGCGTGAGCACTTCCGTGATGCGTTGTTGGAGCTTCGTTTTACCGAGTTTATAGATCGAGCCAAAAAACTCCAAGTTCGCCTCGGCCGACAAGTCGTCATACAATCCGTCGTTCTGGGGCATGAAGCCGATATTGTGGAGCATGCCCATGTTCGGCATCTTTGTTTCGCCGATGCGAATCGAACCTTTGTCCGCGGCCAAGGCACCGATCATCAGCCGAATGAGCGTCGTCTTTCCCGAACCGGACGGGCCGAGCAAGCAACAAATGTCGCCTGAGTTGATGGTAAAGCCGACATGGTCGATGGCCAATTGGTCACCGAACGATTTACTGATGTCGTTCAGTTGAATATCCATATTCATTCTCCTTTTCGATGCCTTGTTCGAGTACACTGAATTAATAGACACCGTGTTGGTTTATAGGTTCAGTATAGACCTCAGTCGACGGCCCAACAATCGGCAATATCGGCCATCGTGTCGGTTATCAGACAGTTTTCACTCAAGTGTTGGATAAAGGAGAATATTCAGATGGGACATGAAGATTTACGCATCACACGAACGAAACAATTGATTAAAAGCGCCTTCCTCGAATTGATTGACGAGCATGGGTTCGAGGCGGTCACCGTGAAAGCGATCACCGAACGGGCCGGTATCAATCGGGGCACGTTCTACAGTCACTATGTGGATAAGTTCGACTTGATGGAGAAGTCGATTGAAGCGATTTTCCATGAGGCCGAACTTAAACTCGTCAAAAACCTCCCTCACGTCTTCGGTGAAGAGCGCGGCGAATCATCCTATCAACTGCTCGTCCCGTTCATCCGTTTCATCGAAGACAATAAAATCTTGATGAAACCGCTCCTCAGACCGAACGGGGACCCGCAGTTCCAGGTCCGGCTCCGGTCGTACATGCATGCGGCGCTGTTCCATCGTTCCCTGACGGTCTTGTTCGACGAGACGAAGGCGCTCGTGCCGGCCGATTATTTAGTGTCTTACATCTCATCGGCCCATATGGGTGTCATTTACGAATGGCTCTATAGCGACCGTCCCGACACGGCCGAGGATATTGCCCGCATCATCTATACGATCACGTTCGAAGGGCCGCTCGTCGCGGGTGGTCTCCGTGCACATTGAAACTTTTACCGTTCCCTCCTGTACGTTAATATTTGGATAAAATACTTCTCAAATGGGTATGTATACGGAGAAGAATGTCTTTGGTTCATAAAAATTAACTGGTGACAGAAGGGCGGCTCGTCTATGCAAAACGTGAACAAGTCTGTGATTGTGATCGGTGGAGGTCTCGGAGGGATATCAGCGGCCATCTCGCTCGCTCAAAAAGGGTATGACGTCTCCTTGTACGAAAAGAACGACCACATCGGCGGGAAAGTGAATCGGCTTGAACAGGACGGGTTCGGCTTCGATCTCGGCCCCTCAATTTTAACGATGCCGCAGATTTTCGAGAAACTGTTCGCAGGCAGCGGTAAGCGGATGGAAGACTATGTGCCAACTAAACGGCTCGACCTCGAGTGGCGCTCATTCTTCCCGGATGGCACCGTACTTGATCTCTATCATGATTTGGACAAGATGGAGCGCGCTAACCCGACGCTGTCGCGGAAAGACATGCGTGAGTATCGAGAGTTGTTGAAGTATGCCCAGCGTATCTATAAGACGACGGAGAAGAGTTATTTGAAGGAAGGGTTCGAGTCGCCGCGCGAAGCGGTGGCACAGACCGGTCTTTTCTCGACGTTGTTCGGCTTCGATTTAACGTCAACGATGTACGACGGGATTGCCAAACGAATCAGCAACCCGCATTTGCGGACGATGCTGTCGTATTACGTGAAATACGTCGGCTCATCCCCGTACAGCGCTCCGGCCGTCCTTAACATGATGATTTACATGCAGCACGCACAAGGCTGCTGGTATATCGAAGGCGGGACGCATAAACTCGCTGAAGGATTGACACGTCTCGCGGAAGAGATCGGTGTGAAGCTCCATACCGGTCAAGGCGTTGTCCGGGCGCATACGCTGAACGGGCAACTGACGGCGATCGAGCTCGAGGACGGACGGCTACGCTCGGCCGACTATTTCGTCTCCAACATGGAAGTCATCCCGTTCTATCAAAAGATGGTCGAGGCGGATGAACAATTCGTCGACAAGCTCGTCGAAAAGTATGAACCGGCCAGCTCCGGCTTCGTGCTACACCTCGGGGTGAACAAAGAGTACCCGGCCCTCGGCCACCACAACTTCTTCTTCTCGGAGAACTTGCATGAACAGATGGATAAGATTTTCGAGCAGCACGAGTTGCCGGACGACCCCACGATTTACTTGGTGAACGTCAATAAGACCGACCCGACACAGGCACCGCCCGGGCACGAGAACATTAAAATCTTGCCGCATATCCCGTATATCCAAGACGAGCCGTTCACTCCTGAACAGTATGCCGCCTTTGAAGAGCGCGTCCTCGATAAGCTCGAGCGCATGGGCTTGGACGGTTTGCGCGAACATACGGTGACGCGCGACGTCTGGACGCCGCATGATATCGAGCGCACGTACGGCTCGGACCGGGGCGCGATTTATGGGACCGTCGCCGATAAGAAGCAGAACGGCGGCTTTAAGCACAAGAAGCAGAGTGAACTGTACGACAACCTCTACTTCGTCGGTGGCACGGTCAATCCCGGCGGCGGCATGCCGATGGTGACACTGAGCGGCCAGCAAGTGAGTGATAAGATTGCGAAACGTGACAAAGTGAAATGATTTTCTTCAATCCCTCATTCGATGTGAGGGATTATTTTTTTGAAACTTTTTCCAATCATCTTCCGTATATTGTGCTACGATACAACAATCAAACCAAGCGGAGGAACAGGATGCATCAAATCACAAGTTATTTCTTTATGTATGCCAAAGTTGTCGTCACCGATAAAATTCCATTCATCTGGACGCTCGGGATCCCACTCATTATCGCCTTGACGCAGTCGTTTTCAGATATCCGCCAAGCGACGACAGCGGAATACTACCCAGGGCTCTCTTATTTCTGGGTGTATATTATTCTTGCTACATATGTGAACGGTGTCGGTATAGAACTCGCTCGAATGCGCGAATATGGACTGATGAAAACGTACGTGATGATTTCCGGGAACAAACTGACGTATGTCATCGCCGTCATCTTAGCACAGCTATTATTCGCCTCCATCAGCCTGCTTTTATTCACAACGGTCGTCACACTGGTACACGGGTTCTTCTCGTTCAAGTTGATTGCAACGTCTCTACTCGTATTGATCGGGAGTATCCCGTTCGCGGTTGCTAGTGTCGCCATCACGGCACTTCCAGTGAAAGTATCGAGTCTCGGGACGTTCGCGAACATTCTGATGTTTCCGCTCTTTTTATTGGCAATCAACTCACCTGATCAATGGTTCAGCTTCCTCAACCCGTTCTACGCGCTCCATGAATTCGCGCTCGGATTGCTGCACCTGACTACTCAAGTCGAACTCTCGTTTGGAGTATGGGCGACATTCCTTTCCGTACTCGGTTACTTCATCATCGGTGCGATTGCGTTGAAACGCTTCAGTCTCGTCTCACTCATCACACGCTAGGAGGTTCTTATGCACGTACACCAACTTACTTATCACTATCCGAAAGCGAAACGTCCCGTGCTCGACGGTGTCTCGTTCACACTGCAACCGAATAAGCTAAATGTCTTGATCGGACAAAACGGTGCCGGGAAGACGACACTCTTTGATTGTATGACCGGGACACTTTCAGTCGACAAAGAATCACTTGAACTCGTCCCGACGGCGGACATGTTGTATTTGACACAACTCATGTATAACCATCATGAGTTGACCGGAAAAGACCTCGCCTACTTTATCGGACGGTTATCCAAACGTCCCGATTTCAAAAAACTCGAGTCGTATGTGAACGGACTCTCGACCGCACGAGAGCAAGAATTGTTCGAACACTTATGGAAGATGAAACTCGGGAAAATGTCTGTCGGGGAGCGGAAATGGTTGTTCGTGACGTTACTCTCCTCGGTCAAGCGCTCCCTTTATCTGTTCGACGAACCGACAAGCGGGGTCGACCCGGCATCGCGGATCCACATCATGCGGCGGTTGCACCGTCTCGTCCAAGACGGACGGACGTGCCTCATCTCGACGCATCAGCTACATGACCTCTCGCAATTTGACGCACATGTCATCTTCCTCCACGCGGGACGTGTGTTATACGAAGGCGACTTCCAAGACTGGTTGCGCGCCTCCGGGACGACCGACCCGGACGAGGCGTTCGTCGCGATGGTCGAAGGAACGACGAATGATGTGGCGGTGACTCGATGACCGATTCATTTTGGGAACGACACCGCTTCAAGTTCTATACGATTGGCATGGTCATCTGCGGAATATTGGTGGGCATGTTTTCATAAGAAAAAGCATCTGACGTCGTGTCAGATGCTTCTTTTAGTTGCCTGAACTCGATTTTCCGATAATCAGCTTCAATACAAGAATGACTCCGCCTAACATGACAGCAAAGGTACCAAGCGACCAGAGCATGTCAAACACTCGTAGATCCATCGTCTTCCTCCTTATTTGAGCTGACGTTTCGCTTCATCGCGATGCGCCGTCCGCAGCTCATGATTCGTCACGTGCTCCGGGTCAATCAACTCGATTTTCCGGTTCACCCATACCGATAAGAAGATGAATGGGATAAACAAGGCGAGCAACATAATGGCGAAGATGACGAGTGACCCTTCAATCGCCCAAGCGATGGCGATGAAGACCCCAAGCAAGATGACGTTCGCGAGCACGATGCCGAACTCGAGTCGCACGAACTTTTGATAGCGCGCGTCGTCATTGAATGTGAGCAGCAACTTCATCCGATGCCATGCCCGATAGAGACTTGGCAGCTGCGTCGCCATGATGATGATGGCGAACGTCGTGAGGGTGATGTCTTGGGTAAAGATGAAGTAAAAGGCGATCCCTAAAATTGCGAACGTGAGCAAGAGCGCCGTCCGGTTCACCTTTCGGTCGTTCTCGACCATTTGTTTCAGTCGTTCATTTTTATTAACCATAGTTAGGTACTCCCATCATGATGACTTTCGTTTTTCGCGCTCGAGTTGCGCCTTGCCGAGCTCCGTCGCGGTCACATGCTCCGGGTCAATCGTTTTCAACTCACGGTCGATGCGAATCCCAAGCGCCAAGAACGTGATCAGACCGACGATAACGACGATGACGAGCGTGAGTAGCGTGATCCATCCGAGCATCGAGCTCGCAATCAACAATAAAAGAAACACGATGTTCCCGACGGCCAAACCGAATTCGGACCGGACTTTCTGTTGGTAGCGAGCGTCGTCGTTGAAGGTGAGCAGCAACTTCATCCGATGCCACCCTTTATACAGCACGGGTAGCTGTCCGACCAAGATGATCGGCAATAGCAAGAGGACGTCCGTCGCCCAAAAATAGATGATGAACAGTGCGATGATTCCTATCGTCGGGTACAACATTTGTTTTTGTCGCTTTCGATCGTTCTCCATCATGCGTTCAAGTCTTATGTTATGGTCAACCATCCAATCCCCCTAATCAAATCTCGTTACCTTCTTTTACGAAAGAAGAAGGTAACAGGTTTCACATTTTGTCCCACCCTCTCTTCAACCGTTCCCGTTTCGTAAATCCAATCAAGCTATCCGTGACATGCTCGTGATCGATCCGAAGCAAGCGGGTATCGAGCCATGTCTCAACCACCAACATGCCTGCAATCAACATCGCTGACAGTCCACTGAATACCGGCAATGCGAAGTATCCGGATACATACCCGCCCATCAAACCGAGCATGACCCATAACATCGCAATCGCGATGACGCCTTTCGCCCGGATCAATTGTTGGTAGGATCGATTTTCATTGAACGTCACGGATACACGCGTCTTCTGCCACGCTACGCGACTGAGCGGGACAGCCGTCATCATCAAAAAGACGAACATCGCAAGCATTGGCAATGATGCATTGGTATAGATCCACCACCCCAGTCCTAGCCCTGCCGCGGCGGCCCATAACAAGTTAAACGCACCTTTTTTGGGAAGCATATATAACTGCTCGATTCGTTCTTCTCGTGTCACCATAATCTGTTCCTCCTTGAAACCAATTCGGACCGTTCACCGTATATACGAATAGCATACCAATAATTAGGAGGTATTTCGATGGATATTCTCATTTTAGCCATCCTGCTCGGCATCGTCTTCTTTATTGTGACCCGCTCTTATACCATCTATCCGTCATCGTTCGGAGACCGTTCCCCCGTTCAACCAAGCGCCTCGCTCACGACAAAATGCCCGCATTGCCAAACCGTCGTCAAACGGCAGGAACACGGGCAAACTTGTTCAACTTGTCGGAAATCGTTTTAGACGACTTGCTTTGCTTTTTGGTGGACCGTCTCTTTTTCCCCACTCAACTGGAACAACAGCACCCCGCCGACAATCAACACGATGCCAAGCGCTGTCTTCCACGTGAACGGGATGGCTTCGAGCCCGAACCAGCCGAGCGTGTCCCAGAGGAGCGCGAATAGGATTTGCGACACCATGACGATTGAGATGGCATGGCTCGGTCCGAGCTGTTGGACGCCTTGCGTCACACTCATGACGACGCCGACCCCGATGATGCCGCTGAACCAGTACCACGTCTCCATCCCCGTGACGGCGAACAGACCCATTCCTTCACTGATCAATCCGACGAGTAGCGATGCCAGGAAACCGAGGGCGAGCACGAGCGTCGTCGTCGCCCACGCCCCGACCTGTTCTTTCACTTTGGCGTTAAACGTATTCTGCACACAGACGAGCATGCCGCCCATGACCGCGAGCATCATCCCAAGTGCCATGATGTGTCCTCCTCATTCATAAATACTTTCCCCAGCAACAGCAATCAGCCCGGCGCGATCAATGATTGCAATCGACCGACGATCCCGTTCAATCAATCCTTGCTCGACGAACCGCTTGAGTGTCCGGTTGACGTGGCGATAACTCGTCCCAATCAAATCGGCGATATCGGTCAACTCATCGACGGTCGACCCGAGCGTCGTCTCTTCCGGTGTCATCGACAACAGATAGCTTGCGAGTCGCACGTCGACCGGATAGAACAAGTTGAAACTCAGCGATTGCGACTTCATCTCAAACTTCTTCGTGATGCCTTCGAGCAAATAATGCAACCACGTGACATCGTCTTTGGCGTGACGCGCGAGGTCCTCGAAGCGGACGACGATCATCTCGACCGGCGTGACCGCCTCGACCGTGTTCAAGAACGGTGTACGTCGGACGTACTCGATGTCGCCAATCAAATCGAGCGGATATTTGAACGACAAGACGAGCCGCTTCCCGGCCGCTGACGTGTGGGCCACCCGAATCTTTCCACTGACGAGAAAGTGGAGTTGTTCGGCCTTAGCGCCTTGTGTGCAAATCGCCTCCCCTGTCGCGTAACGGACGATCTTAAGTTGAGGTCGAACGGCTAATGGGAGCACCCCATCCAACCCATACCGCTTCATGTAACGGTCAATCTGTTCCATCACACGTCATCCTTTCAATACGAGAATCCCGACAATCATCATGACGACCCCGAGCAGTTGCGTCCGGTTCAAGTCACGGCGCAACATCCCGAACCAGCCGCGCCAGTCGATGACAAGTGCGAGGGCAAGCTGGGCGATGAGAAACAATGAAATCGTCAACGTGACGCCGAGTTCATGCACGGCCGTCATATTGCTGAACAAGATGAACGCGGCGAACGCGCCCCCTGACAAATAGCGCGGCTCGACGCGACGCATGTGGACGTACGTCCGATCGCGAACGAGAAGCATAATCATGAGCGCAACGACGAAGCCCGTCAATTGCGTCAACGTCGCAGCTTGCCACGTCCCGATACTCGAACTGATGCGAGCGTTGGCGACGCTCTGTAGCGTTAAAAAGAAGCCGCCACTGATGGCGAACAGTACTCCGCGCATGATGTCTCTCCTCCCTTATGACAATCGAATCAGCATGATCCCGATGACCATGACGAGTAAACTGACGAGTTGTATCCCAGTGATCGGGTTCTTCGCAGCACCAAACCAACCGAAGCGGTCGATGAGCAAACTCCCGCTTAGCAAGCCGACAATGACGATGACGACAGTGATTCCGGTCCCGACCATTGGTACGATTAAGACGTTCCCACCGATGAACAGTGCCCCGATGATACCACCGAGCCAAATCCACCACGGCTGACCGCGTAGTCCGCGCCATTCGACGCTCGGCCGCAAGACGAGCAAGATAAGCAGTAACGTGACCGTCCCGACGACGAACGAGACGAGCGCCCCTTTCAAAGCTGATTCGAGCACCGTTCCTAAATAACCGTTGATGGCCGTCTGTGTCGCACTCATCATCCCGGTCCCGATTCCGACGAGACGCCAAGCGTTCAAATTGCCCGTTCCTGTCTGCGACGAGGCGATCAGTTTGCCGCGACGACGATTAATCCAGTCCGTGAGCGCGACCGTCCCGACGACGCCGAGCAACACGAGCAGAGCCCCGAATACGCGCCACGGCGTGAGGACGTTGACGGCTGAGTTGAACCAACCGAAGTGGTCAATCAACAGCCCCATCAAAATCTGTCCAAAGATCGGCATGATGACGGTCTGGACACTACCGAGTCTCGGGAACAGCAAAATGTTCCCCGTTAAAAAGATGACCCCCAACAAACCACCCGACCACATCCAAAGCGGTTCTCCTTGGAAAATGGATGATTCGATCCCGAATGACTGCCCGGTGAGCAGTAACGTGAGCGTTAAAAAGGTCGTCCCGATCGCAAATGACAGGAACGACGCGACAAACGGTGACCCGACGATGGTGCGCAGACGCGAGTTCACGCTCGTCTGCATCGGTAACAAAATCCCGATGACGAGTCCAATAACAATGGCTAACATTTTCTCTTCCTCGATTCTCTCTATATACTGTTGTACGTGTTAAGCTTACTCCCCACACACTTTAGCATAAAGGACCGATGTCCTGAAATGTGAAAAAAGACGAGTTCCGACTATCAGTAACTCGTCTTTTGGTGTGTATGGCGCTCAGTTTTCGCTTCGTTGAACATCCGATTCGTGACGTGGTGTGTATCAAACGTCAGCACCACTCGGTTGACCATGTATGGGAACAGCAAACCGCCGATCATGCCACCCGACAAGATGGTCACTAGTGTCCAAATGTTAATGACGCCAGTATGATAACAAGCTAGCGCACAGAGAACAATGAGAAATGCGAACCACTGCACGGCATAATCTGCATACACCCAGCGCCGATACCGAGACTCGGGATTGAAACTGAGCAACAGTTTCGTCTTCCTCCATTCGACGCACAGTTGCGGCAAGTACAGCGCGAACACGATCAATGGTAAGTAAATCGATGTCTGATAAGAGATGAACGCGACGACGATGAGGTTGAAGAAGAGGCCCCAATAGCGCCAGTGCCACGTCGCATCGTCGTGTGTGAGCAATAAATCAATCCGTTCTTGTTTCGTCAACATCTTCATAGCAATCCACTCGCCGTTGCCAATTCAGAGCGGACCGGTTGAGCTGCATCTGCGCTTTGAACAGTTTCATTGAAGCGTTTATACAGAATCGGCAATAGGAAGGAAATCCCAATGACGAGAATCCACGTCCACCAAGGGGCCACCAGTTTATAACTCGCCACGCTACCGACGATGAAGACGTACCATCCGCTTAAAATTCGATAGACATTCCGCGTTGCCATTCGTGCTCCGCTTTGATCAGATAGACGAGCAAACGTCTCCCCTTCTTTCAGCAAATACACGATTGAACCGCTGGCGAACAAACCCATCAATCCTAAGCCAACCCACCAAATATGATCCGCGAGCAACGTGACAAATAAAAGTCCAGGTACGGGCGCGAACATCACGTCTCGTCGCCGCTTCCTTTGCTCACGGTATCGATTCATTTCGTCAATCCGTTGTTGTTTCGTCATACGATTCCATTCCTTTTCTAATCATTTATCCCGTCAAGACGACGTTTTAACTTCTCGCGATTGGCTTTGGCCAGCATGTTCGACGTGACGTGTTCCGGGTCGAGTTTGAGCAGTTTTCGATCGATCCACAGCGGTAACAAGACTGAAGGTGGTGCCCCGATGGCCACCGCCCACATCAACACGTCCGGATGGATCTGTCCCGTTAAAAACAGGGCAATCAGACTGAACAATAAGATGAACGTGAAAACGAGTAAAGAAAACTGTAGCTTAATGAGACGGCGATACGTCCAGTCATCATTGAACCGAAGATAGAGGACGGTTTGTTTCCATTCGAAAAACAACGTCGGGATGAGACTAACCACCGCAATCACGCCAGAATAAGTCGTATGCATCATGAAATAGAGCGCACTCACAAAGATGACGACACTGCTCCCAATCATAAAACGACGATACGTCGTATTGATTTGTAACAACGCTTCAGTCCGGGCTTCCCTATTCATCGAGTACCTCCTCAGTCTCTGACGTTGTCAAGTCGAATCTCACAAAGCATCGGATGCTCCGGGTCGATGTCACTCAATCGCTCGTCTTGTTTTCGAATCAAACGGTATCCCCCATACAACACACCGATTGTCAGCACCACTATCCACGCATACATCCAACCGAGGTTAAGCGTCAGCGCAAACGATAAAGTGAATACGACGAACAGCGCAAAGATAAATCCGTTCCGACGGGCGATGATGGTTTTGGCATTCTCTCGTTCGGTTAACTCGGTCTCGACTCGGTTCGCCTTGAAGAAGATTCCTCCCAGCAGCAAGAGACAGACGAGTACGCCGGCCACGTACCAACCGTTCCATGAATCCGACTGAATCAATCCAACGAGACAAAACACCATCGGAAACGTGAGCAGACTTTGAAATACGGCCGTCTTTACATTGGTTTTATAAATCAAATTGATGCGTTGTTGTTTGGTCATCGAATCCCCCCTTAAAAGCTTTCTCGTTTGACGTCGCGACGCCTCGGTTGCTGGGGATCGATCCGCTTTACTTTCTCATCAAGCAGCCGCTCGACAATTACTAGCGCCAACGCTGCAAGGGAGAAGATGAAAAATGGGACCCAACTGATTGTTTCGAGCTTCAGGAGCAACGGGAAAAACAAACAGCTGAAGACAACCATCATATAGTCGAACACATATTGAATGTGGATGACCCGCTTCGCTCGAATGTGGTCTGTGAAACTGCTCATGAATCGACTTTCCCGCCCAATCATCACGCCGTACGCTAACAGCGACAGCACCATCAAACTTCCGTACATGAGCGATCGTGTCTCAGTTTGCAGAAAGAAGAAAAGCAATACCCCAATCGGAATCGCAAAACCGAGTCGTACGAGAAGCCATTTCCGGTTTGCAGTAACCATTTGCTTCAAACGCTGATGTTTATTCATAAGCTACTCCTTTAATTGTGATGGACTCACACGCTAACCTCGTGTCTTTTCAACCTCACCACGTGAATCTCGTGCGTTGAATCTCGCGACGAGTCGGTTGTTCTGTATCCATCCAGCTCAACTGTTGATCGAGTTTATGCTGCGTAAACCAGATTAATGCGCTGCCACTGACGAATAGAAGGAAAGGAATCAGGTTGGTCAGGATATTCAGTCGCATCATCATCGGAAAAATCACGGCCATCATGATGACGAACAAGTAATCGAGTTGATATTGGATACCGATCACCTTCTTCGCTTGGTCATGCGCCGTTAATGCTTTGACGAAGCGAGCTTCCCTCATAAACAAAATACTTGCTGCACTGGTCAACGATAGAAGGAACGTTGCCATAATCATCGGGGAGCCTTGCGACTGTAAGAAGTAATAGACCAAAACCCCAGTCGGCAAAGCAAACATGAGCCGTAACAACATCCACTGTAAATTCATTCGTTTCACATTATGTAGTCGTTCTTGTTTGTTCATATCATTCACCTCTTAACTACTTATACGGTTTCCAGTAAAAAAAGTTCCGTTTTTTTACAATTGTTTTGTAGTAGCCTACTCGCTTGACGAACCATTCACCTCACTATATAGTTTAGTTAACTTAACTATATTAAAAGGCAGAAAGACTGAGGTTTTCTTTATGAATTTGCTACGAAATCCACGCTTCGTATTCACATGGTTATCCGGCATGACGCTCACGCTCGGCTTCTCGATTTTCTTCTTGAGCGTATCGTGGCTCACAATCGATGTGCTGAAGCAACCCGCCCTCCTCGGGATTATCATGACCGCCGTCTCGTTACCTCGTGTCGTAATGATGATATTCGGCGGCGTATTCGCCGACCGGTTCCAAAAGAGTCGGCTCTTGTTTTTGACGAACCTCGGGCAAGGTCTTCTCATGGTCGCGGTCGTGGCGCTCCATCTCGCGGACGCGTATTCGGTGTTCGCCTTGATTATGATTTCCATCGTGTTCGGACTACTTGACGGCATGTCCTATCCGGCGTTGTCTTCTTTGATCCCGTCGCTCGTCAAACAAGAAGAGCTGCAGCGCGCCAACTCGCTCTTCCAAGGGACGCTTGAACTCATGTTCGTGTTCGGCCCCTTCCTCGCCGGAGCGTTACTCACATGGGGCGGCTTCGGGCCCAGTTTCGGGACAGCAGCCGTCTTGATTTTCATCGCCGCTATCTTGATTATGCCGCGCTTGATTCGTGACTCCATCCCCCTCGCCCGTGCCATGTCGCTCAGTCATGTCATCGTCGATTTGAAAGAGGGCATCCGTTACGTCTCGAGCACGCCGATTTTGCGGAGCGGGACGTTATCGATTGCTATCGTCAACTTGTTCGTCATGGGACCACTCATCATGAGCATCCCGATTCTCGTCGGTGAAGGGGGCGGGAATGCGTTTGACTTGAGTCTGATTGAAGGTGGGCTTGCTGTCGGGACGTTCGTGGCGAGTTTTCTCGTCCTGTTGTTCCGCTCGGTCCATCGTGGACGCTTCGTCTTCCGCGTCCTGTTTTTGACGATTGGGGCCTTCTTCCTCTATACGCAGGCGCAGTCCATCACGCTTCTCGCCTTGGCTGCGGCCGCGAGCGGGTTTATGTTGATGCTCGTCTATTTGCCGACGGTCACACTCATGCAAGAACATAGCGACCATGACAAGATTGGACGGGTCATGAGCATCATGGCGCTCGCCGCATCCGGACTAGAACCGATCGCGTTCGCTGTCCTGTCGATTCTGGTCGCCCTGGCCGTACCGATTCAAACGCTCCTCATCTCGTTTGGTATAATCGGATTAGTATTCAGTATCGTGTTATACGTTCGGAGCCAGACGTTCCGTGACACGCGATGAAAGGAGAACGACGATTGAACGACACACGCAAACAACAAGTCATCGAGATGTATCGTCAAATCGACGAGCTCGACTTGTTGTTCACCAAATACTTTACCGAGTTGAACGAATTCGAACTCAGTTACCAGCAAGAACAGATGTTGCTCCTGTTCAAACGACAAGACACATGGACGACGACCGAGATTGCGACAAAGATGAATATCTCGAAGAGTGCGGTCAGCCAAGTGCTCAAAGTGCTCGAACAGCGTCGGTTCGTCCAGAAAGAGAAGAACCCGGACAACTTGCGCGAGAGCTTCATCCGTCTCGGTCCAATCGGTGTGGAGTACTCGAAACAAATCGATGCCATCGAGGAACGGCTCGCTGAAGAGATGTTCTCCGTGCTCGAAGACGACGAGATGACGATGATCAATCGTTCGCTCGCGCTGATGATTAAAAAGTTCAAATGAAAAATGCGTATCGTCCCGACTCGGGAGGATACGCATTTTTGGTTAGAGTTGATTGACGACACGTTCCGCTGCCCGGAGCGCGCCTTCGATATGACCGCCGAACAAGGAGTCCGTCTCCGTCCCGGTGAGTGAGAGCCGTCCTTCCCATGCTGAATCGAGTGCAATCGGTTGATAGACAGGGAAGTCGGTCAACGGCACCCCATCTTGAACCGTGGCCGTATGCCGATCACTCGACCAATCGACGTATAAGACGTCACGCGGCTGTCGCGCTTCTTCCCCGAACAGGCGCACGAGTTGATCGACGACGCGACGATTCAATTCGTCCCGGTCAAGTACCGAGCGTTCGGCAGCAGACAACCGGAAGAAGCCGAATAACGCGGCAAGTCCGCCCGGCTGTGAGGCGTCATGAATTTCCTGCAACACCCCGGCCCAGCTCATACCTTGACCAGATTGACCACTGTCTCGCCAAAACGGGCGGTCATACACGGCGAGTACTTTCGCCTGTCCAGCCATCCAGGTCGGAGTGTCTGCCAGCTTCGACTTCGTCGTTTCAGACAGTTCCGGGTGAAAGGTGATGCGTGAGACGAGTCGTGGCGGGATGGCCATAATGACGTGTGTGAAAGCTTGGGACCATCCTGTTTCGAGTTCAATCGTTACCTCATCTTCGGTCTGTTTGATCGAGGTGACCGTCGACTCGAGTTGAATTGTCCCTGCCGGTAGTGTCGAAGCGAGCGCCGTCGTCAAGCTGGCCATGCCCCCGACGAGTCGCATCGATGGAACAATATGACCTGGCGGGAGCGTATGGCGTTCGATGACACCGAACTGGCGCTCGAGCATCAAATCCCCGGTCGTGTGTTGAGAAAACGTCTGGAGGCCGAGTCGTTCGATCAGTTGCGTGATTGTCGTTTCCGTCTCTGGCCAATACCAGGTAGGGCCGAGGTCGAACCCGTCATGGCTCAACACCCGTCCCCCGATACGGCCACGCGCCTCGAACACGGTGACGTCATAGCCTTTCTCAGTGAGGAGCGACGCGGCATATAAGCCGCTCACGCCCGCCCCGATGATGGCGATTGATTTGGTCATATACATACTCCTTCTCTATACGTGGTGCTCCCATTATACTGAAAAAGACGAATATACATAATTTGGGCGCACCGCTCAGGAAAGGGCGTTACGAGGTGAAGCGTTTCTTCTATTACATCTTATTTCCTTACATCTGGGTGATGCGAGGGTTACATCGATTTATCAAAACAGAAAGTACAATGTCTTATGCATTCATGCTGATCTTTGTCCCTATCCATATCCTCATAATTGGCTATAGCCTTCCAGTGTCGCTATTACTAGAAACCTTTTTTATGATCTATCTTTCGGCAGGATTGTTTACGCCGATGTATTACTTCGAATCTGATGTGAAGCGACGACGCACAAAACCGGGATACGTTCCGATTGATGAAACCAAATAGCGTATTAAAACGTATTCAATTAGAAAGGATACGTTTTTTTGTTTCTTATATCGATTAAAAAGCAGAATCCGTAGATTACATAAAGGGGAGGAAGACAGAATGAACATAGCATTCGTCTCGTTATTCGGCTTATTGGTGACATTCTTGCCGATTATTTTAGCCATCACCGTCATCGTGATGGTCATGAAATTTATGAACCGTTATGAACAGCGTGCTGATGAACGGCTTGAGCTTGAGCGTCAAGTAGCCGCTCGTCAACAAGAGCAATTCAACGTGTTAGTAGAACGACTCGATCAAATTGAAGAGAAGATGGAGACTCGCCCGTAAATCGAAAGGAGTGTTTGAATGGATTGGACCACGATCATGTTGACTGCCTCATTGATTTTGAACGCCTTCTTGCTCAATATCATTGCGCAACAAGCAAAGGATATGAGTGCATTGAAACGAAAACAACTCCATACCGAACCAATCGTGCAAGATGCTGAGTTTCATGCGTCAATTAAAGAAAAAATCGATACGATTGGCATGATTCCGACCGTGAAATTCTTGCGTGAGACATATGACCTGTCGTTGCTTGAAGCGAAACAATTGGTCGATCGGGTAAACGAAAGGGAGTAGCGCGCGCTACTCCCTTTTGCCGGCTTTTATGAGTTGAAGTAACCGACTTTTCCTCTGGCGTACATTTTGTGCGTCACGTGCTCAGGGTCAACTTTGCCAAGTCTGTGATCGAGCCGAGACGACGCAATGATTCCGATTGCATACATACCGGTTGCGACAACCGTCACACTGATTAGTTCCGGATTGAGCAGTAGCGTCAAGATCAATACAACATATGCTCCAATCAGTCCAAATGCTGTCCACCATTCGAGACGCACAAGCCGCTTATACTCGGCGGACTGGTTGAAGCGCAGCAATGTGTTCGTCCGAGCCCCTATTTTCACGAGACCGACAGATGGAAACACTAGAAGGAACCAGATGAATTCAGCGAGACGACGTTCGCCAATCATCATCAAGGTCACACTGATTCCTGTAATCAGTGCAAACAGAATGATTGCCTGACGGGTCGAGCGCTTGCTGCTTTCATACAAATGATTGAACCGTTCGCGCTGCGTCATGGAACCAGACTCCTTTTGTTCAACTAATTTCTTTCAACCCAGTTTGGTCTCGCCACTGGAACGGTATCGATTTCTTCAAACCAAGTCGATAGCCGAGACGCCATCCCAATCCTCGAATCCGGTCCACCCAACTGTCACTCAAGTCTTGAAACGGCATGACGGCCCGGACGTGATGCAACTCGATGCGATGAATCACGTATTGATAGCTAGGTGCCGCTATCGACCGATTGACTGCAATCTTTTCGCACCACTTCTGGTCAAAGAGTTTCTCCCAAGACTTTCGCGTATACGCTGGAGTGGGTTCTTCCTCGGTGTCGAATGCTTCGGCTGTATCAAATAAAGTAGAGTTGTGTAGAACAAAATCCCAAAATGAAATTTCCGAAGCCAACACTTGATCATCCGGTAATTCAACCGTCAACACCACACCTTTATTCCCCGATCCAATCCCTTTTCCGGTGCCTAAGTCGGGAAACTCGTCCCGACACCAAACCGGATAGTTTCCGTTTAGCGGAATTCCAATTCGTTGCTCATATTGTTCGACCATCCAGTCATAAGCCGGTTTGAAAAATTCGAATCCTTCGTCATTGAACATGGCGTAGTGAGGATCACCTTGTAGATACCCTCGCTCCAATGCTACTTTCCAAGCGTCTTCATGCTGATACGTATAATAGATGCCCATATTCATTAACCCTCTCCAGACTTATTCTTTCACCACTTTATCCGATTTCACATCAAGAAGTAGTGAAAATAATGGTCAGGGTTAATCGGTCGATTACAACTTAGGCGTTCGGACTCGGATACTTCACCGCATTTTTCTCGAGCTTCTCTTCAATCGCCTGCGACACATCGATTCCTGCCGCATGGGCGAACGTCAACGCGTAGATGAGGACATCCGCGAGCTCTTCTTTCATCTCGACGTGTTTCGTCTCGAGCGCTTCTTCACTCGACACCCATTGGAACAACTCCAACAGTTCGCTCGCCTCGAGCGATAGCGATAGCGCCAAGTCTTTCGGGTTATGGTGGAACGCCCAATCACGCTCGTCACGGAATTCAATCAATTTTTTTATCAATCGTTGTATTTCGTTCATGTTTGATACAGCCTCATTTCATCGTTGTTAAAATTTCTTTCCCCACTGAAAAAATACCTCGATCGATATGTTCTTGAATCAATCGCTTTGACACCCTCATCGACAATTCATCTACTCCTAATCTTTCCTTTAGTCCTTCGTGGAAAGACAAAAAATCGGGAATTGTTTTCTCGAATTGATATTCTTTTTGCAGTCGCGTTAAATAAAAAGAAACCTCGAAACGTTTTTCGACTGGCAACTCTTGTGTGAGAAAGACGTATTCCAGTTCACTTTCGATGTTATGATGTAACGCCCCATCCTGATTAATCATTTTGCGTAACAACGTTTGGAGCATCTCTACTTCTACTTGAAGCTCAAACACTTGTGTCTGGAGTCGCTCGTATTTTTCGACCATATGATTGATTCACCACCTCATCATAAAACTATACCTTTCAATTTTACCAAAAGATGTAACTTTTATGAGTAATAATTTTCCTCTTAAGACCTTCTTTTAAAATGTTATAATCCCACTAAAAAGGGAGGGATTCGGTGCTTACTTTCAACAACGTCTCTGTTCGCCAACAGGACACGCTCATCCTTGAACATATCTCGTTCACCATCAATCCAGGTGAAATCGCAGCTATCCACTGCGGCGTCACTTCCCGGGAAATATTGTTCGCATTATTGACGGACGCGCACGCGAACTACTCCGGGACTATCGATACACAAAATTGCACGCTTTCGGTCTTCTCCATACGTGACGGGTTATATGACCGGTTGACGGTCGAGGAATATTTGCGTTTCACGCACACGCTCTACGAATCGACGGAATCGCTGGATACAGTCCTGCAAACCGTTCAACTCACCCCATACCGGAACAAACGATTAAACCGGCTCAGCTTGTCTCTCGTTCGGCGCGTCCAATACGCGGCCCTGCTCTTACATAACCGGGATATCTATGTGCTTGAAGAACCGGATCAAAACGTCGACCAAGAGACGCGGCACTTGTTCGCGACCGTCTTAATGCAACTGAAACAGCAACAAAAAACCATCCTGCTTCTGACGAGCAACATGGAGAGCGCCCTGTTCGTCACGTCGACCGTCTATCGGATTGACCACCGACACTTGCGCCTGCTCGACGTGGAACCGGATGAACCGGATGCGAACGAAGATATCACGCCTGACGTCATGCACGTCCGCTTCGAGAAAATTCCGACGAAAGTGAACGAGAAAATCGTCTTGCTTGACCCGCCGGAAATCGACTACATCGAAAGTCAGGACGGACAATCCGTATTGCACAGTCAGTCCGAACAGTTCCCGAGCGTCTTCACGATGAACGAACTCGAGACACGTTTGACCCCATACGGCTTCTTCCGCTGTCACCGGTCATATATCGTCAACCTTCAACGAGTGCGGGAAGTCATCACCTATACGAAGAACAGTTTCAGCCTCGTACTCGATGATTCGGCGAAGACGACCATCCCGCTCTCGAAGACGAAAATGGCTGAATTGAAGACGATGATCGGGCTGAAATAGGATCCATTCACCGTTATATTTGCTCCACTCGCTCCTCGAAAAGCGCCATTTGTCGCCATTCTAATGCGCCCATCGCTTCCCCTCGATATGATGTAAGCAAGCAAGACGACATCGACGAGGAGGAACGAGAATGGACTCAATCATTCAAGTGCACGGATTAAAAAAGCTATTCGGCAATGAAGAGGCGTTACGCGACGTGACGTTTTCTGTCGGCAAGGGAGAAGTGTTCGGCTTTCTTGGACCGAGTGGATCTGGGAAGACGACGACCATCAAAATCTTAACTTCCCAACTCGCTCAAACATCAGGTGACGCAACCGTGTTCGGCGTGCCGGTCTCGGAGTTGAAACAAGAACAGTATCGGAAGCGGATCGGTGTGTTGACCGATAACAGCGGACTGTACACGCGTCTCTCGATTGAAGAGAACTTGCAGCTCTATTGCGACCTGTACGACGAGCCACGCACACGTATCGATGACGTGCTCCAGATGGTGAACTTGGCCGGGGAACGCAAAAAACGCATCTCCGCTTTATCGCGCGGGATGCTGCAACGAGTGACACTGGCCCGGGCGTTGTTACATGAACCGGAACTGTTATTTTTAGATGAACCGACGTCCGCGCTCGACCCGGTCAACTCGCGCCACATCTATAAAGGCATCGAACGCTTGAAGGCAAAAGGGACGACCATCTTCTTGACGACGCACGATATGAACGAGGCCGAGGAACTGTGCGACCGCGTCGCTTTCTTACATCAAGGGGAAATTCAACTCCTCGACGCCCCGAAACGATTACGCCGGAAATATGCGAATGGCTCCATGCGCGTCGAACTGCATGACGGGGAGATGGTTGAATTGAATCAAGGAAAAGACGGGGCCGACTGGCTCCATGCTCAGATGCGCGACCAAAATATCGCGGCCATCCATTCGAATGAGCCGACGCTCGGGGATATCTTTATCGAAGTGACGGGGAGGAAACTATCATGACATTTTCAATGAAACGAGCACTCGCCATTTTCCAGAAAGACTATAAAGACTTGTCGCGGAACTTATTCGTCTCGTCGACGTTGATTATGCCGCTGTTCTTCGCTGTCTTCTATTCACAGCTCGGCGGCGAAGGCATCGACGTAACGTACTTCGTCATCAATATCACGTTCAGCCTCGTTGCGACGTTCGTCCAGTGTGCTTTGATCGCCGAAGAGAAAGAAAAGAACACGCTCCGTGGACTGATGTTGTCGCCAGCGAGCACGCTCGACATCTTACTCGGAAAGAGCGCGCTCACGTTCGTGACGACGCTCATCCTCATCGCGGCGTGTGCCTTTATCATGGGATACAGCCCGGCGAACCTTTTCGTCATCTCACTCGCACTCATCGTCTCGACGTTCTTTTATATCGGGATTGGAACGATTCTCGGATTGATGACGAAGACGGTCATGGAAGCCTCACTCATCGTCATGCCGGCGTTTTTCTTCTTCTCGTTCTCACCGATGCTGTTGGTATACGAGGACCGCTTCTCCATCATCGGTCTCCTCGAGTACTTGCCGAACATCGTCTTGATCGACCTCGCGCATCAAATCGAGGCGGGAGCAGGACTTGGCTCTACATGGGTGGAGCTTGCGGTTCTGTCGGCTTGGGCACTTGTCGTGTTCGTTGGAAGTATTGTGATGTATAACCGGAAACAGACAGACTAAAAAGCGACGATATTACTCGTCGCTTTTTTTCTATGTTCAATTCAAAATCTGATGGATTTTATGCGTCAACCACACCTTATGGTGATGAGCCGATTTGAATTAATAAACACTTAGGTTTCAATATAGTTGTAGAATAAGTATAATTAAAGAGACTGTTCAAAAAGAATTCTTAACACTTCAATTTATTCATCAATTGAAAACTATCTATTTTTGCCATGTTTTCTTTATTTCTTTGTTATATGAAGTCCATTTCGTTTGTTTTGTTTAAAATATATGTACTTACTGTATATTTATACTTTGTTTTTGACGTCTAAAGAATAATCGCACCAAAAGACGAGTGGAGAGATAAGTATGGAAAGAATTAAAAAATTCCTTTTATTATTGTTTCTGATGGTGTTTACTTGTTTGACAGTTGCTCCAACTGTTAGTTTTGCAGTTCATGGTAATGAGATAACAGCAAAAAATGGGGTACTTGATTTACGTGATATAAATTTTGAAGAGCACAATTATATAGAGATGAGTGGGGAGTGGGGTTTATATTGGAACAAATTCCTCAAACCAGAAAAAGTACCGGATAATCCCTCAACTTTTGTTTCATTTCCTCATAGGTGGATGGGTTCTGAAATGAACAATGAGACATTACCAGGTGAGGGACATGCCACATATACACTTAAAATAAAAGTAAATGAAGAGAGCTTATCAACTCATAAGGGCCTTTATGTACCGCTTATTTCGAATGCATCGAAACTATGGATCAATGGGAAATTAGTGAGTCAAATTGGTGAAATTGGTATGAGCTCAAAAGATGAACGTCCAACCTATAATCCACAAGTCATCACTCTTGATTTAGATAAGCCAGAATTTGATCTAGTTTTACAGGTTTCCAATTACTCTGCACGAAACGGTGGAATTTGGGGAGAGTTTTTATTCGGAAATGCAGAAGAATTAATAAGTATGGCTGAGAAACGAATGCTTAAAGAAATGTTTATTATTGGTGGTTTAACTATTTTCGGATTTTACCATTTTGTTATTTATATTCTACGTAGAACAGATCGAGCTGCTCTCTATTTTGGGATTCTTTGTTTACTAATTGCTCTTCGCTCGCTGATAGTCGGCGAGGTAGTTTTAACCGATCTACTCCCTAATTTCTCTTGGGAATGGCACAGAAAAATCGAATATTGGACGATTTCAATCGCGTTTCCAGTATTTTTATTGTTTCTTAATGCAATGTTTCTTAACTATATAAAAAAATCCATTTTACAAATGTCCTTTTTTATAAGTTTACTTTATTCTTTATTTGTCTTATTTACACCTGCTAAAGTTTTTTCGTATACGATTAACTTTTATCAACTGATCATGACAGCGATGATGTTGTATGTACTTTTTGAATTGACCAAAGCGTGGAAGCGAAATGTTCCAGGTGTAAAGGTTTTATTGATCTCAACCGTCATTTTTACTGGTACAGCCTTAAATGATATCCTTTATTACAATGAATGGATTCATACAGGTGATTTTACAAGTGTTGGATTATATATCTTTGTCTTTGCTCAGTCTATCGTTCTTGCTATTAAATATGCATCTACCTTTCAAAAAGTTGAAACCTTGTCTATTCGTTTAGGAGAACTAAATAACACCCTTGAGGAAAAAGTGCAAATAAGAACTTCTCAACTGGAGCGATCACAAAATGAACTAAAACAACTGAATCAGAAGCTCGAAATTCTTTCAAACATTGATACTCTAACAAATGTTCCGAATAGACGGTCACTCAACCAAAATTATGAAGAGGTTTGGGAGATGAACAAGGATTTATTGAAACCAATTACGGTATTTATGATCGATATAGATTGTTTTAAGCTTTTTAATGATACATATGGTCATCAAAAAGGTGATGAGGTACTAAAATTAGTCGCTCAATCATTGAAAAATAGATTGGATATGGTTGGAGGATTCTTTGCAAGGTATGGCGGAGAAGAATTCTTTGCTTTATTAGATGGGAAATCCGTTGAAGAAGCCGTTGATATAGCTAAAGATATGAATGATGTCATTCATAAATTAAAAATCCAACATAAAACTTCAACGGTTGCAGATACAATAACAATTAGTATCGGAATTGCCCATTCTACTTCTGCAAATCTAGTAGAAAAAGAGCAACTAATCAGTAAGGCTGACGAAGCTCTTTATCGTTCAAAACAAATTGGCAGAGATTCCATATCATTGTTTTATCAGAATGAAATTAAACATCTGTAAGTATCTCGATATTGTGGAGAAAATCTAACATAACAGACTAAATTATATTGGAATTCACAAATATATCCCATAATATCTCGCTTGAAAAAGCATAGAGTTTATGGATCTGAGCTTTTCCAAATCTCTATCCTAATCTTTATATGATGAATTATAAAATTAAGTGCAACACCTGAACGTGAACGCAAAAAAGCCCATAGCGACGGCCTCGTGTAGAATGAAGTTACCACACAAACATTCAGACGGAGGAATCGCTATGAGCTACACCCATCTTACCACAGCCGAACGCGTGAAAATAGAGACCTATCTGGAGCTCGGGATGTCCATCCGGTCC
>NZ_JACSLJ010000008.1:0-54691 GCF_018618085.1 Exiguobacterium sp. s141
GGCTTCTTTTGACTGGAGATCAATTACATTTGCTGCTGTTGGGTATCTCAACCAACCTACAAAATCTGCTAATTTCTCAAAGTTAATATCATTAAGGGTAATCCCCCTCTGTTCCATAAACTCATATAGCAACTTTAAATGATAGCAGTATGCTTTAATGGTATTTGGTGACTTACCAGTATTATCTAGATATTTTATAAACCTCATTACTGGTTCTATTACCTGATATTCTTCATCTAGCAATAAATACAATGGATATGGCTTATTCTCCACTTTTATCCTTTGAACCTTCACATCCTCCCACCTCTCTTTAACCACTTTAACTACTATAAATTATAGACCTTGTTAATTTTTATTTAAAGTAAAAACCTCCCTAATATCCCCCTCCTAAACTACTTTAACTACTATTATTCATTATACTATGGATAACGGGTCCCCGCTCGGATGTTGGTGACAGACAATGAGGCACGAGGCGTTGTTCAGGATGGCGCATTTGAAGACTTCCCGCGGGTGGACGACGCTCGAGTTGACGCTCCCGACGTGCGCCCGATGGACGCCGATGACCCGGTTCTTCGTGTTGAGCATGATGACGAGGAACACCTCCCGGTCGTCGTCCCCGATGAACGATGCCCCGATTTGCCGGGCATTGTCAGGTGATTGGATGATGGCGTGCTCGAGAGCGACCATTTCTTCGCGAACCTCTTGCTTGATACGGATGACCTCGATGATGGCGGATAGTTCCATGATGGTTTGTCCCCTTTCGGATAAGCTGACATCAGAACGAACACCGTTGTGCGTCCTGTTGACGGAAACGAAGCGAGCGTCGGGAGACGGTGCAAGGGCGACCGCAGGGAGAGCCTCAAAAAAATGCGTAGAGCAAACGGAGGTCCAGGCTTCCGTAGCCAACGTGCGAAAAGCCTCGCTTTGAGCCAAAAGCGAAGGAAGACGGGCCGAAGGGCGCGTCATTTTTTTTGACGACCCTTGCACCGGTGACCAGCGAGCTAGAGTACGGAAACAGGACGCACGAATCAACAATCACGAAAAAGGCTGTTCAAACAGGACAAACCGGGTATAAAATAAGAACAAATGTTCGTTTTGTAAGAAGGAGTGATTTTGATGACGATGTATCGCGACCGGGGTGAGCTGAAATGGATCCCGTTCCTCATGCCCGAACACAAGGCGTTGCTGACGAAGTACTATAAGGAAATCCAAAAGATTGAGATGCCCGATATCGATGAACAAGTCTTATCGGTCTATGAGAACGTGCTGAATGACGCAATTTTCAGTGGGGATATGGTGGAGGTGAAATATGTGGAGGAGCAGGAGATGAAACGGTTCAAGGGTTTCGTGCACCGGACGAACTACATGGAGCGGACCGTTGAACTGGCCAATCAGAGGGATGGCATCATCCATGTACCGTTCGAGGCGATTATTCACGTGGAACAATCGATGGACTAACGCCCTAACGGTTGTTCGAAGTCTGCGTCACGAAACGTAGTGTCGCTCCTCGACTTTCCAAAATAAAAGGGAAGAGCGACTATGCTCTTCCTTTCAAGACTCGATTCACTTATATAACTGGATTCATATCTTGATTTATACGAATTGCTTCAAATCATTGAATCCTTTGTTTTTAGCATTCTCAATAAACAGACGGACCCGTTCTTCTTGAGGGATTTGATTCTCCAAACAATAGTCTAGGAAACCAATTAACACTTCACGCGTAATCATTAATCCTTCAATCGTTTCACCTGTTAATTTTTCTGCAAGCGACGTGATTGACTCTAATTTTTTCTCACCCGTGAAACCTCCAGAAGTGACATATCCATAGAATTCAAGCTTACTTTCGTCATAAGTCATATAGTTTTGAATGTACTCCGATGCCATGTAGTTCGCGAGTTGTTGGGTTAATCCAAATCCATTTGGATAGTGTTTGGTGTCGATGATGCCATGAATGAAACCTGAACGAATTAGGATTTCGATTTCTGTCTGTTTACCCTGGATCTTAGGTTGGTAGATTGTCTCGAACCCAATTGCCTTCAAGATTTCAGTGGTCGTTCGTTCAAATTCATTATGTGTCATGTCCCCTAGATATCTCTCTACAAACTCTTCCGAAAGATGATTCATTGATTCTTTTCCAACCTGTACGGCATTCACGGCTTTCAACGCATCGCGTTTCCCAAAGACCGGCTCGAAATGAGACAGTAGCTCTTCATGTGTCAATTCCAAAGGGTTAGGGATTTTATTCAAGACAGTTTCAATTTTTTTTGTCATTTTAACTGAGTTGTTGGCGGGTTTGATGTCTCCAAACTCATTTGATTTATAGCTGTCGACGTCCAGACCGCTGTTCTGGGCCATCCGTTCAACCGAGATGAGGTACCGCGTATTGAACGGGTAACGCGAATCGTAATAAGCGATACTCTCCATCGCCGTGTCGACTAAAGTCGGTTCTGTTGTCAGAATCGACATTCCTCTCTGATATTCAACCAATCCCGTATATTCACATAGCAACATGAATGTATGCGCAACGTCAGAATGGGCCTGATAGTAATCGCGAGCGGCCCTGTCATTCCGGGCCCGATGATCGTAGTGAACCGCTACCTCTTGCTTCATTGATTCTTTTTGTTCTGGAGACGCATTTCGGAATGATAGGATTTTTGAGACAACCTCTTGTTCCTGTGAATCTTGTTGCGCAGTCAAAACAAAATACGTAATTTCTTCTTTAGATAGACGGTACTCAAGCTCTGAACGTTGTACGAGTTTGATCAAAAAGCGCGCTGGACGAATACGGAATCCTTCTTCGAATTTCGGTCGGAATCCTTTTTCCATGAAATAGGCATTCGGAATTTGAAGCGTGAGAATTTGCTTCTTCACATTCTCATATTCTTTAATCCCATCTACGAGTGCATTCCCGACCTTCGTCGGTTTCACAAATCCCTCTTTATCGATGTAACAGTACGAGAATGTCTTTAACATCGCGCACCACGTACGTCCACCTGATCCGTCATTGCTCACGTTGTTACGCTTCAACCCATGTGCTGCAAGGACCGATTCGTAATGCTTGTGCAGTTCTCGGTTCCCTTCCCATTTCTTCGTGAAATTTTCTGTCGCCTCTTTCAATGCAGTGACGGCCTCCGCGTGGAAACGCGGATCTCTCTCCGGTCGTGTGATAAACCATACTTTACGTTCAGCCATATTGTTTCATCCTTTCGATTCTCATTTTATTTTTTCGTTCTCGTATATCTGGTCGATCATTCAATTCAATCAATAACTGCTTTTTGACCATTCGGTTCCCTGGCAATGGATTTTTGTCATAATATTCGACGACTCGATAGATGACATTGAAATGGTTTTCGACTGCCTCATCAAATTCAATCTCACCATCGAGCTCAGATATCGATTCGATAGTCTCCCCATACTTCCTAATGATTTCTTCGATTTCGAGAATCGAGATATCTGACGAATCACTGTTTTTTGTAAAAGAAGACATCGCCCCATTCATCAGTTCTTCTTTCATCTCCAGTGCGGCCTTCCAGTATCGAATCAACGTGATCGCATTGAAGACGTTCCCGGCACGTTCGTCTCGATAAATTGAGTTGAGTTCTCGTCCTGTCTTCTCCGATAGGATCCTTCTGATATCCTTTTGTGCCAGATGTTCCTTGAACGCACTTATGATTTCTTCTGTAATAAAACTCGAACAGAGGTACATTTCACATAACTCTCTTAAGTTTCTAAGACGCTTATCTTTCAACTGCTCCTCCCCCTCTTTGGTATCCGTTGCTAAATCCAGATTACAACAGGCCATCAAAGTAAAATCATTCAACATTGAATGATTTTACTTTGATGGCTATCTGTATTTTAGTTTTTTACGATTTGAGCTTTAGGGCTGCTATTTATTAAAAAGAGATGTAGAATAGGCTTATGAGTAAGCAAGAACATACTTTCGTTTTTTGAAAGCATTGAAAGTGAGGAGTTTTATTATGATATTTAAAAAAGGTGAACTATTTAATGGTCCAGGTGGCCTTTCTCTTGGTGCGAAAAATGCACGCGTGATTCATCCAGAGACAAACGAGGAATATCGGATTGTACATGAGTGGTCGAACGACTACGATGAGCAAGCTTGTAAAACATTCCGTTTCAATATCTGTGATGATATTAATGATAATTCCGTCCATCACGGGCCCGTCGAACAACTTCCAATTGGTGACAAGTCGGTCCTGGGTGACATCGATTGCTTCGCTTTCGGGTTCCCATGCAACGATTATAGCCAGGTTGGCGAGAAACAAGGATTGAACGGAACATTCGGTCCTCTCTACTCTTATGGGGTCAAAGTACTGAATGAGTATCAACCGAAATTTTTCGTCGCTGAGAACGTAGGTGGTCTTCAAAGTGCCAACGAAGGTAAAGCGTTCATTCAAATTTTGACTGAGCTTGAAGAGTGCGGCTATGTATTGACACCTCACCTCTATAAATTTGAACTCTATGGGGTCCCTCAGGCTCGTCACCGGATCATCATCGTTGGGATTCGCAAAGATTTGGCAGAGCAAGGAATCGAATTTAAAGTTCCGGCGCCACTTAACACACTCGACAATGTCAAAACAGCAAGTGAGGCAATCTTGAATCCTCCGATTCCAGAAGATGCAATGAATAATGAATTAACTAGACATAATCCTAAAGTCGTAGAAATGCTCGGACATATTCCTCCTGGCGAAAACGCTTGGTACTTAGGAATTCCAGAACATCTACGGTTAAACGTTAAAGGTGCACGTCTGAGTTCGATTTATAAACGACTAGATCCGAACCGTCCAGCATATACCGTGACAGGTAGCGGTGGTGGTGGTACGCATATGTACCATTGGGAAGAAGCCCGTGCTTTAACGAATCGTGAACGGGCTCGCCTTCAAACCTTCCCGGATGATTTTGTGTTTGTTGGTAGTAAAGAACAGGTCCGAAAACAAATCGGCATGGCCGTTCCTCCGGCAGGAGCTCAGATAGTGTTCGAGGCGATTTTGAAGACTTTTGCTGGAGTTGAATACAAAACAGTAGAACCAACGAAAAAGTTACAATTAAACAATCTAAAAGGTCAGAAGCTTCCTTCATTATTAAAGGATAGCGTTTCACCTATTAATATTTAATCTTGAATTTCACAAATGAAATTAAGGAGCCTTAATTTGAAAAAAAATTACTTGATACCTCAAACTTCAGAAAATGTTATACTCCGGCCATGTGCACTTTGCAAAAAAGAGGCAGAGTTACAGCTTAGTCATAGAATTCCTAAGGCGGTTGGAAATATCATTAAAAAGAGATCATTTACAAAAAAACTTCGTAGCGTCAGTAATCCTGAACAAGCATTACAAGACTTAGACAAAGATTATTTTTTGTGCAAAGAATGCGAAGCTCGCTTTAGTACAAAAGAAGGCCTCTTTATGCAAAAAGTACTGCAACCTTTTAGGAATAAAAGAACTAAAGAGGTTGAATATGATTCCTGGCTAAACTATTTCATAACTTCAGTAAGTTGGAGAACAATGTATCATGATGCTCAAGATAAGGAATTAACACTTAGAAATGGTTTCTCAGAATCAGACTTTCAAGAAATACAATCTGCAGAAAAGGAAATGCGTGAATTCTTATTAAACCAATCTTCTGCAATGAAGAATATTGAAAATCATTTAATTTTTTTGGATGAGGCACTTCTCATTGGAGATTCCCATCAAATTCGATATTCACAGTATTGTAACGCCGCTACCGGGTATTTAAAATCCAATTCAAAGCGTGATGCTCTGTATGTTCTTCATATCTTAGCCGGAGTGTTGATCCTTACAATTATAAAAAAAGATCCTTCAGACAAGTACAGTAATACTTATGTAGAAAGTAATAGAGGGAGATTTTCAAAACCACAACGGGTGAATAATATTGATCTGGAAACAGAGATTTTAAGTTATTTACCTCAACAAATTGAAGCAGCTCGAAATAATCTATCAAGCAAGACAAAAACTCGCCTTGAAAATGCGATTAAAAAAAATCCAGAAGGTTTTTTTAAAAGCTCTTCTTCGATAGGATATCGAGATCAGTATAATTCTAGTAATGATAAGTAAGGCTGTCTTTTAAACGAACGTTAAAAAGACATTTTTGTCTATCAATTCACACGAAATGAAAAGGGCTTTAAATAGCCCTTTTCATTTTGTCTCTATTGTCTTTTAACTCATCTTTTTATCAATGTTTGTTTTCTGTTATGATTAATGAGTAAACAAACAAATGGAGGTGCTCCATGGCGAGAATTGGATATGCACGAGTATCAACCTTTGATCAGAACCTAGACTCGCAACTAGATGAACTTAAGAAAGCTGGTTGTACTAAAATCTTTCAAGAGAAGGCCTCCAGTGTTAAAAAGAGACCGGAATTTGAAAAGTGCTTAGATTATTTACGAGAAGGTGATACCCTGGTCGTCTGGAAGCTAGATCGGTTGGGGAGAACCACAAAGAAGCTTCTTGAATTAATTGATGATTTGAAGGATCGCGGAATCAATCTTCAAATTATTACACTAGGTGTCGATACCTCTACGGCTGCCGGACGATTATTCTTTACTATGATGGCTGGGTTAGCAGAGATGGAACGTGAGTTGATTCGCGAACGTACGAACGTTGGCCTTAAAGCAGCTCGGGCACGCGGGAAGATGGGGGGAAGAAAACCTATCGACGAGCAAATCATGAACAGAGCAATGATTATGTATGAAGCAAGAATGACAGTAAATGACATTACTAAAACATTGAACATATCTCGTTCAACGTTCTATAAATATTTAAAGCAGACATCTCTATAAAACTTAATTGATGTCTGCTTCCTCTTGGAGTGCTTCAGAAATTTCGATTAAATAACGAGATGGCTTTTGTTTTTTTTCGCTCCCCCATGGCATAAATCGAAAATCAGGAAAACTAAGATAACATACTCTTTTCGCTCGAGTCAAAGCAACAAACATATTATTTCTTTCTTCTTGTAATTGAATGTGATCAGTTGCTCTATAATCTGGAAATATCCCCTCGCACATACCCATTATGAATACAACATCATATTCTAGACCCTTTGCCATATGCACCGTCGAAAGCGTTACACCTTCGTGATTGTAATAAGAGGTTTTTCCCAAAGCCATTTGATTCTTAAAGTGAATCAGATTACGATTTCCGGTCACCACTAAAGTACAGTATCTTCTCCAATGACTTTTCCACATCTCGATATCTTTAAATAGTAATTCCAAGTTTTGTTTGATATATTCATCCTCTTCGATACTATTTATTGTATTCTCAATCTCTTTTAAAGCCTGTATAAAGGATTCATTGTCATGTAAAATAATACTCCAAGCTTTAACAATACTTTCAAACACTTGCACAGGTACTTCGACTCCACTTTTAGGTCTAGCAGTTAATAAGTACTTTTTATCATTCACGGACAATCTATCATCAAATAAAATAACGTCATCTAGAGTTCTTTTTGTTATTTGATTATGAGGGTTAGTCATGAATTTTAAACCATTCTCAAAAATCTGCATTTCTTGAGTGACGCTTTCCAACAACTTAGTGGTCGTTCTAAAATTATAAGGAATATTATGCTTTTTTAATGATTTTTCAAGTTCTTGAAATACATAACGATTGCGCGCGAGAACCGCAATATTTTCGTATGAAAGTGTATTTTCAACCCAAGGGTTACCATTTTTAACTTGCTCTAATATTTTTTCTACAATCCATTCTGCTTCTAAATGCTCATTAGTTTTTCTAACAATCAAAACTTCCCCTTCTAATGGGTACATCCCGATATTATCTGCATAATTTTTAATTCCCATAGATGCTTTTATTATTTGTTGAGTGGAACGGAAGTTCTCTTTCATGATTATATGTTTTGGATTAAAGTCATTTAGAAATCGTTCCGTCATGTAATGACTACTTGATCCGTTAAATCCGTATATAGATTGTTTTTCATCACCAATCATAATTATATTTTTAAGATTAATACATAATGAGTAGATAATATCGTATTGAGCTTCATTTAAGTCCTGTGCTTCATCAATAAATACTGTTTTGTAAATTCTATTATACATACGGGCTACTTGTGGTTTTTCGTTTAACAGACGATAAGCGTAAAATAAAATATCATCGTAATCAATCAAACGATGCTCCAACATAAGATTGTTATAAGCTTCGAAGATATAAATAAAATCTTCACTTTCCTCAGATGGATATTCGAATTTCTGCTTATATTTTGAAATTTTATTTAGAATCGATTGAGAGGACTTTTCTTTTATGTCTTGATGTCCTACTTTGTTTAGTATTTTTTTTAGTAACTCTATTTTGTCTTTTTCAGATTCTATGACGGTTAACGATGCTGGGAGACCTATCATGTTTCCACGATCTAAAACAAGCTCTAAACAAAAACTATGAAATGTTCCGATATTAACATATTCCATTTCTTCAGCGGATAAGTTACTTTTTAATCTTTCTAAAATCTCTTCAGCGGCCTTATTACTAAAAGTCAGCGCTAAAATTTTTCTAGTTCCAGATTTAATTAGTTTAATGGTTTTTTCAACAAGTACCCTTGTCTTTCCTGAACCCGGACCTGCGGTGACTAGCAACGGCGATCCTTCGTGACTGATGACCTGTTTTTGTGTATCTGTTAGTTGCAATGAAGTACCCTCCTTCATAAATATATTTTCAAAGCAAATCCGTTTTGATTTTTTCTAAAAATACGTCTATTGCCTCTGGTATAACCAGATTTGTCCCTTTATGATTACTTATTATGACTTTTGAGATAACTGACGAATACAAGGCTTTATGTTTCTTCGAAAAATCTTTTAACGCTACCAATCTTCCCTCGTCTCCGTCATAGTCTTTAGGGGTTCTATCATATATTTTTTGTTTACATGCCTCACAAGTTTTACTAGTTGGAAAAGGACGTCCAGACTGTTTATTATTCTTAGCTACGTAAGTATCGAATGCCCCCTCATCTTCTAAAGATAATTCTATAGCCTGAATTAAATCATCAGCATAGCCATTTTCAATCAAATAGCTTTCAAAATCATTTCCGTCAGATAAAAATAGTACTCGATTTAATTGATTAGAATACTCAGTAGGATCATCAAAGACTTCCCCCAAAACAATCTCTAACTCTTTTTTAGTTTTAGATTCACCATCGCTAAAAATATAAGTGGGGATACCAAACCATTTCGCCACCATCAAAAAAGGCAAATATTTCTTACCACTTCCTCCAACAGAAACTACATTAAATCCGCATTCGTAAGGTTGCAAATTGAATTTTTCTTCAAAAAAATCAGGTAGTACTTGTTCTTCTGTTTGACCTTCGCATAAAATAATTCCTTCAGAAAAAAGAAGCTCCCCTCGAGATTTTAAAATCTCATGCTTTACTTTAGTGTATTCCTCATGAGTTATTTCAAAATCCATACTTTTAAGAAAAGAAGAATCGACCTTCTTAGAAACATAAACCATATCCTTTAATTCTGATTGAGCTACAACTATTGGGGAATGAGTACTAACAAAAATTTGGCCATATAATGCTTGGATTTGTTTGTATATATTCCTTTGGGAGTTAGGATGAAGATGCGCTTCAGGCTCTTCCAATAAAATAATAGGATGATATGGCACTCCTGCATCTCTTTTCAATTTAAGTTGCCAATCGACATATGATAATACTGTTAAAAACGTAATCCAACTTCTAGTGCCCATTCCATGACTAGATATAGGAAACTCTTCCGAATTTTCGTCTTTGAACGTGATTTCAAGATTTTTACCAATTTCCTTAATTCGTTGTGCAATCGGATTAATTGAAATTTGAGAATTTGTTTTATTCATAGTAGTAGAAACCATACTTAATTTTTCAGTTAAGTGGCTTAAAACTTCGCTTTCATTAACAATCCCGCGATTAATCTCAGCTAAGGAAGTTTCAAAAGCTTCAATCTGTTCTTCATTTACTTTTATATCTTTGACTAACTTAGCAAAATAAGAAAATCTGTCTCTCATATCAAAAACAATATCTCTTCTAGCATCCATATAAAAAACAGGCAATGAATCTAATAATCTATTAGTAACCTTTACTGTTTTATATTCTTCGTAATCCAAAAAACTATCAAAAGACGGCCATACTCTTAAACATTTTCTGTCTACTCTGTAATCACCATTTAGTGGATCGTAAGTCACTATAGCTCGGAAAGGAACATATTCTTCTTCAGTAAATTCATCTAAAGTTACATGTTCACCAAAATGATCTTGCCAAAGATCAGAAAAGAATTGTTCACCACTTTCATCACTTGGACGAAGTAAAACATCTACAAATATTTTTTTCGTGGTTAGTAAACCTGAGGAATCACCAGGCTTTCGAAAAACATCTTCAGCATTAGGCTTATAATTGGGATCAAACATCAATCTAAGAGCATGAAAAAAACTAGTTTTACCAACATTATTAGCACCAATTAAAACTGAAGAAAGAGTAGACAAATTTAACTCACTCTTATGAAACGCTCTAAAGTTAGACAATCTAATAGAAGCGATAACAATAGACATAAAAAAACCTCCCAGAGCTCAGTATTTCACGTACCGGGGGCAAAAACCAACCAACCACCCTATCCATAAATGTATTTGAATTGGACCCATTCTTTTTTTTCATCTTAAACTCAATTAGTGACACTGTATTATCTGTGCTCGTATTTAAAGAAATATACGTTTTTGCTCCTCGTCCCTTACCTTCTATTTTCTTTTTGACTAATCCTTCGTTGATTAACTGATTAACTAGTCTTTTAAACGAAGAGTAGGACAAGTGTCTCGTTGTATCTACTTCTGAAACGACTAGTTTGATAAGCTCTCGTTGCGCACCACAAATACACCCTCCATTTTCACGTAAAACTGCAAGGATGTCTTCTTTCCATTCATCTAGATGGCTATATGTACGTTCTTCGCGCGGTTTCGCACCTTCCCAGACCTGATACTTAAACTGGATGCCTGACAACGTCTCAATCCAGTATGATGAAGGACCAAGCGGAGAACCTGGTTTGAAGGCACTCTTCACTTTACGTTTAACTTCAATTTGACGAAGTGAAGGACTATTCTTTTCATTCCATTGATAAAGTGACGACAAAGCTTGATCTTCTTCGTATCCTGCAGCCTTGTATGCGAGAGCAAGGGTGTAGCATGTATTATCACGTTGACCCTCTTCCACGCCTTCTAATAGCTTTAGGATTGCTGGATGAGACAATAAATCCTTCGAACCTAAAGCCACTTTACCTTTCTTCGAATGATTCTCTTGCAACTCCGTCAACCAGTCGCAAAGGTCGTCAAAAGAGACGCGTTCTTCAGAGCGGAAGATGGTGTTCTCTTCTGTTGGTAATCGGAACCAGCGTTCAGCACCTATCGCTTGAAGATCCGCGTTCATCTCCTCAGCTATCATTCGTTGGACGCGATTATAGTGATCAACGACTTTTGGAAAGGCGCGTCTTGGTTCTTTTAAGTACCAATACACATGGAATCCGCCTGAAGGCGTCTGGACGACGAGTGATGGTGTCGGCAAGCCTGCACTCGTCACACGGTCCATGACGTCCGGGAAAATCATTCCTGCATTCTGCGACGTCTTAACATCGATATCAATAACCATGGCGTTTAACCAACGCAAAGAACCCGCATGACGTTGGTCATTGCGGTAAAAAGTGTTCGGTGTGAAATATGTATATTTTTCTTTTGCCCCAAATAGTGAGCGGTATGTACGGATGGCACGTGGTTGTGTGAATTCCTCGCAGACAAAAATCCACCCTAGCTCTTTGCTGTATCCGGTTCTCTCAATCTGAGAGGCCCGTTTCGGGGCTTCCGTTAATTGGTCTCGATAAAGATTTCTCAACACTTCCATGCTACATCCCCCTCTCTTCTGTTCTATGGTTCATCGTAAAATGTTGCGTATCCATTTCTCTGAAATACGATGAACATTGTCGAGAAGAAAGAACAATGCTAAAATGATTGCATAAGAAAGACGCCTTTGTTCATCACGTTTTTCTTTTGAACAACGCATGAAAAAGGATCAGTTCATCGTATTATGTTTTTAGAAATCTTGGTTTCTACAAATCTACTCATGATGGCTGGTTTAGGGTGAAGCGTTGTTAAATACACAGTCTGACTACTGAGTCAGATGATTTAGATCTGATAACGGCCAGGTTATCAGATTTTTTTATGCCATTTTTTCCTACTAGAAAGAACTTCATAATCCTATGTTTTCATAAAAGAAATCGCTTAACAACAGCTTTTTTTCAAGATTATGCTCATAAAAACCAATGTATACATATAGATTTGTATACGCGTATACATGTAGATTTGTATACATGTAGATTTGTATACATGTAGATTTGTATACATGTAGATTTGTATACGTGTATACAAATTTTTGATTTAATGTTTCACTAAAAACGTTGGTTTAAAGCCATAATTCAAACGATTCCATTTTCGTCGTATACATGTATACATGTAGATTTGTATACATGTAGATTTGTATACATGTAGATTTGTATACATGTAGATTTGTATACATGTAGATTTGTATACGCGTATACATGTATACCGTTTTTTAACATTTATCTATATTAGGTCATTATGGCTGAACACCAAGCAAAGTAGTGCTATCTCCAAAGATATTTAGACGAATTGTGGTCACATAAAAAAAACGATCATGCTCCAGTAGAGCATGATCGTTCATTATGGACTTTCTTATTTATTTACTATGCTTCATCATCAAAACGTCTCGAATCAGCTCATATTCTTTTCTCTCATTGGAAGAGAATAGCTCCAGATACTCGTCAATCATCGTAGAAATAATCGCATCTGCCGAATCCGCTTTGCCCATCGTCACTAACGCTGACAATTTGTTTTTTGTGAGGTTCGATACACGAACAGTGCTTGAACCCATATTGACGGAGTTCTTAGCTGATCGTTTGTTTGAAGTTTCTTTCTGAGCAGTAGCTTTCGATTCCACTGTTTTGTCTTCAGACACTTCAGCTTTATATGTTTGTTGCGGCGCCGCTACACCCTTACGGTCCAGCAACCGCTTTTTCGTTGGTTTTTGAATCAAATCTGACATATTATTCACCCCTGTTCCACGTAATTCATTTCTGCTTCGAGACGGTGTAAGAACTCCTCTGCGACTTTCGCGTATGTCTCCATGACACGTTTATCATGCATATCTTCCTCGACAATCCCAGTGATGTCATATCGCTTCAAACGCTCCATGTTCTTGATCACACCTTCAAAAAGGTTATGCGGTCCGAATACATTCTTGGCATTTTCAAGAGTTGCCATATCTACGGCTGCACCATTTTTGAGAAGAACCGGTAGGATTCCAAGAATATCAAAATCAGCATCATAGTCATCCAGCAATGTCTGCAGGTACTGTGTGAACACCTCGGCTCCCTGCAAGCTTCGTTCCTGGGTCTGAAGTACAACGACAACGAAATCAGAGGCATAAAGGGCAGAGTCAGTATAGATCGAGATAGTGGGAGGGACATCCACAAAAATGAAATCGAACTCACTCTTCAGAGGTTCAAGCAAAGTAGAAAGATACGTCACGCGGTCCACTTCTTTCTCAAACTTCTTCTCAAGAAACTTCGGGTACTGTGCGAAATCACTGAAAGAGGGTAGTAGGAACAGATTGTCCGTGACTTCTGTTACGATGCTACTTAAATCGCCTTCTTGCATTGCTGCCATCAATGTTTTCTCGAAGGTTATGTAATCATCTTCTCGTGCAGCCTTCGTCTTCAAGAACAACGTAGTTGCATTTGCCTGCGGATCTTGGTCACAGAGCAACACACGATAGCCTTTTTTGGCCAATGCGTAAGCGAGCATCGTGCTATTTGTTGTCTTTCCCGTGCCGCCTTTGAAGTTTCCAAATGTCACAACAATCGCTTTTTGCTGTGAGAGATCAAGCTGATTGGTCATTTTAGTGCCTCCTTTTTTATTTGTAACTTCAACGTATCAAACTTTTCTCCATTTGTATACATGTATACAAACACAAAAAATTATTAAATTAAGGTAATTTCTAAAATTTGCTTTATCCTAAAATAAAATATGTAAAAAAAGGGGTACTACAAATGTCTATGTTTACAGTAAATCCAAAAGAAGACGCTATGAAAGATGCTTTTAGGCAAGGTACGGTGAGAAATACTCTTGGAAACTTTAACTCTAAAAAGTATTATTTGAAAAATAAAGCACTGTCTAATCTACGAAAATGGGCTCTAGTTCTTGCACTTCTATGCTATGCATTATTCTTTACAGTTTCTATCTCAATGTATGTTTCTGAAAACGTTGCATTTGACTGGGGTATCTTTGGTGTTTTATTAGGTACTTTTTCAATTCTTATTTCATCAGCTTTCTTTTTCATTTCATTCTCGATGCAATATTCAGAGCATCAAAAAGAAGAATACGATTTTTATTTTGACTACTATTTAAACAACCCACCAAATTCAATTAATAATTCTCCAGATTTAGCTGTTCCTACAGTTAAAGTTGAATTTTCAGAGTCTATGACTTCAAAAACTACCACAACTTCTTCTGCACTTTTAATTTCACTTGCAACTCTTGACACTTCAAATCAATTAGTTGCTACTAATGTTTCAGAATTGAAAAAAATCGCAAATGAGCCTACAGAAAATAACGAAGATAAAGCATAAATTTCAGTTACATTATTTACAAAGCAATTTGCCCTCGTTGTTGAGAGACAACGAGGGCAAATTGCTTTGATTAAATCTATCTTCAAACATGTTACATACGCTCGCGACTCATAATTAATACTAATAATGCACTGTTTGGTAGTATCTAATAAATAATTTTTTTATTATCTAAATTTATTACTATTAAAAAAATCGCTAATTGTTATACCCAGTCCCTCACAAAATTTTTGAATCGTACTCACTTTCGGATGTTTAGTCCTCCCATTCATTAACTCTGAGATTGTAGCCTGATTTAATCCACCTTTTTGAATGACTTGATGGATGGTCATTTTCCGTTCCGCCGCGAGCTCCTTCATTCGCTCGATGATTGCCTCGTTCAACTCCATTTGCTCACCCCACGATCCAAATACTCTCTTCATCACTTATTCTTTATTAACTCTTCTATTCCTCTACCCTACCACAATCTCTCGAAATCAAAATACTTGTCATTATTTTCTATCTACAATGCGTTATTTTTTTACAATTGTGCTACAAAATTAAAAATATTGAGTTTCTGTTGCTCTTTTTCCCTTGCATAGAGCGCATTCGACAAGAATCGTCAATTGTAAAATTTCTGACATATCAGAAAACTGATGATTTTTAGACTTAATCCTGCTATATTGGAACCAACAAAAGGAAACATCTGTTTGGTCGCCGCTCTGGTTTACAGAAAGGGGAAGGCTTATGTATCGATTCGGGGAGTGGTTGAAGGAGAACCGCCGGCTCTCGGGCTGGTCACAGGTCGAACTATCCGAGAAGACGTTCGGGGAGATCTCACAGCCCGCCATCAGTCAATATGAACAGAACCGTTCGGTGCCGTCGATCGCGGACATCGATCATCTGGCCCGCGCGTTCGGGCACACGCTCGCGACGGTCCCGTGGGACGCCATCGACTTCGGATACGGGGCAAAATGTTCCGTCACCAAGCTCGAGCGACGTCGGTTCGACCTGAAGGAACTGCCGCAGGCCGATTCGGTCCGCACGTTCGATGGGAAGACGTATGAACTGCACGGCTTCATCGGAATCGAGAAGGCGAGCGGCGAGGCGGTCCAGCTGACGCAACTCTACTATCGAATCCGAACGGTCGTCTGTGACGCCCACGTGCTCGCCAAGCGCAAGAACCCGGATGACGAGCTCATCCACGTCAAGAAGCGGAAGAGAGTCCGCCAGTAGCCGACATCGACGTAGCAGCACATCCTTAAGGATGGTCTCCTCCAATCACATACCGGCGTGTCCCTCACCAGTGACCGGGTGGGCGGGATCTACGCACAGATGGTTCGGCGAGAGTCGCCTAAAACTCGCCACAAGGTCACAGCATCGTTCCGGGTCATCGAAAAACCCTGTACAGCTCCTTAGATTCATGAGGAGTAGAGTTCGTGGGGGAACGGCTAGAAACCCACCGCACCGAATCCGACTGTCCTTAATGATGTGCTGCTGCACATCACGAGATCAAGGGAAGGAAGTGTGTACCGTGGCATCAAAAGAACAGAAACAGAACCGTAGCTTCGCCGAGAAACTCTTACGCATCCGTGGGAAGGACTACGAGGAGTGGCTCGACGAACAACATCAACAGGTCATCCAGGACAACCAGGAACTCATTTTGGAGGCGCTCGAGGCGAAGCTCAGCTTCAAGTCACCGGCGCACCAGGACTAAGGAGGGGAACAACATGGGACTCAATGAGACAGGGCTCAGCTTGCTTCAGTTCTTCCAGGGACTCGCCGTCATCGCCGCAGCCATCGCCTTCGCCATCGGGGGCTTCTATTTCATATTCGGTGGGGATCGTGGCCGCTCGAAGGCGGTCGGTTGGCTCGTCGGGGGCGCCGTCGGCCTGATCATCGTCATGGGCGCGTTCACGCTCGCCGAGATGGTCGACCAGAACATCAAATTCTAATGCAAACGCGCGCAGCGTTCCAATCGGAAGGCTTTTTTTGTTGCTTGAAACGAGAGGAGGAACGAGATGCTGTTTGTACGATTCACCGACTTGCCGGACACACGGATCCCGAACTATGAGCGGCTCACCTTCGCCGAGGCGGTCGTCGCGACCCATGACCTGCACCAGGCACTCAGCGAAGAAGGGACGAGCTGTTCCGGTGACTTCCGGCTCTTCGACCAGAAAGATGAACTGCTCTATCGGGGAACGTTCACGTTCGGAACCGAAGGCACCTATCCGAACCTGTATCATCAGGTGAAAGACCGGGTGCAACGAATTCGGACAAAGAAGGAGGAGAACGCGAAGAAGCTATGGCTCCTCGACGAGATCGAATCCGAGACACCGGATGACTATAAGCTCCAGTCCGCCAAATCGAACCCGATCGTGTCATCGACCTATCAGTCACGCCTGACTCGCCTGCAACGTCGCCTCATCTACGGGGCGGCTACTGTGGGGATTGTATTCACATCTTTGTTCACTGCTGCGCAATGGTTTATCGACAAGGAGGCGCACGCCGAACAGGTGACCGGTATCGAACAGACATGGCTGGATGCTTACGACCTGGCGCTCCAAGGTGAGGAATCTTCGCTCATCAATTTACTGGAACGGAAAGACCGGTCCGAGGAAGAAGATGCCCTATTGGTCGACCTCTATCTTGCAGAAGGAGAAGACCAGAAAGCGCTCGAGCTCACGGATGACCCCATCCTGATCGAGACGAAGCTGGCCGGGCTCGAGCTATCCGATACAGAGAAATTGGAACGGCTCCATGACTTTCAAGCGTCACATCCGACCGACGAGGGCGCGTTCGATATCGCCAAACTGGAACGGGACCATGAGACCGTGGCTAAGATGAAAAATGTGGAATGGATAGCTCCCCGTATTTCTGCGAAAGTGACTGCTTATATCTTTCTCGGGGACATCGAGTCCGCGAATGAGTGGGCATCCAAGACAAACGACCCTGCCGTACAAGCAAAGATCGATAAATACCAAGACATTACGGCCACGATTGACGGACTGAACGAGAAACTAAAGAAAACATCTAGCAAAGACACCGCAGCTCGTGAGAAGATTCAAGCCGCTATCGCTGCAGAAGAAGTTGACCTAGAAACAATTCTTTATTCAGATTAAGGTAGGTGAAATAATTGAGAACTCAGTCTCTGTCACCACGATTCCCGATACGTCTGGTTTTCCCCGCCCTGTTCTGCCTGATGGTGCTGCCGGTCGGGCTTTTTTATCTGCTGAACGGGGTCTACAACATCATTCGACAAATCATGACCCCAATTCTAAAAGAAGGGCTTTTGGCCGGAGTGACGATTCCGACTCTCTCACCCTCCCTGTTCTTGGAGGTGAGTCTTCCCTCTTCGACTGTCTTGCTCGTACTAATCGCGTTCAGTCTGTTCATCGGTCTTGTCGTGTTCGGCAAGGTATGGCTGAACTTCCGGGATCTGCGAAAGAATCAAAAAGGGAGCGCCCGCTTCACCTCATTTGACGAACTGAAGCAACAGTACCGCCGCGTTCCCGATCGGAAGAAACGGTATGACGGATCAGGTGGTGTCCCCGTCGGACGGGTCAAAAACGAGCTGTTCATCGATGACTCGCCCGTCAATAACCTGGTCGTCGGGACGACCCGATCCGGTAAGGGCGAGACGTTCGTATTCTCGACGATCGATCTATACAGCCGGGCGAGTGACCAGGCGAGCCTGATCATCAATGACCCGAAAGGCGAGCTTTTTGCCGCCTCGAAGGAGACGCTCGAGCAACGCGGTTATCAGGTCGAGGTGTTGAACCTGATGAACCCGCTCCAATCGATGTCATATAACCTGTTGCAACTGACAATCGACGCATTTCTCGAGGAGAACTACTCGCTCGCCCAACAGTATGCGCGCTCGGTCGCCTTCATGTTGTACCATGACCCGAAGGCACGGGACCCGTTCTGGGCCAACTCGTCGATCGACCTTTGTACGGCGCTCATCCTCGGGCTCTGTGAGGAGGCAAAGGACACGCCAGAGAAAATCAACATGTACAACGTCGCCCTCATGCTCTCGGACCTCGGATCCCGGACGGTGGTGACGCGACAAGGACAGGAAAGCTCGGCACTCGACGAGTTCTTTCAACGCTTTCCTGAGAATCATCCGGCCCGGCTCCAATTCGCGACGCTCCACTTCTCTGGTGGTCAGACACGAGCAAGTATCCTGGCCAATACGAATGCGAAGCTCGGGATTTTCACATTGAACGGGACAGGAAAGCTGACGTCGATGAACTCGCTCGACATGCGACGCATCGGCTTCAACCGCTGGATCAGCGGAAGGGCAGAGCCACTGACACGGCTCACGGTCAGATTCCCCGACGGGACGACATATGCGCTCACGACGGACGACGACGGTAGCTTCATCGTATACCATACGTCACCACTCCAAATTGGGGACGTCGTTCAAATCTCAACCGACTCAAGCACTTCGACGATCCAGCTGGAAGTGCATGACGAGGAGAGTGGACGATTCCACTACTCCATCGACGGGACGATACAGATCCGTGAGGTGATGCATCAGCTCCGTCCCGTGGCGGTGTTCCTCATCGTCCCGGACTATGACCCGACATTCAACGTCATCGCTTCCCTCTACATCAAGCAGGTATACACGGCGCTCGCTCGGGTCGCCTCGCAGACGAAACAAGGCAAATGCGAGCGTCAGGTCGTCTTCCTTCTCGATGAGTTCGGAAACATGCCGCCGATCGAGGGCATGGCCAACATCATCACGGTCTGTCTTGGTCGGAACATGCGCTTCAACCTCGTCATCCAGGCCTATTCCCAACTTGAGAACCTATACGGGGAGGACTGGAAGACAATCGACGGCAACTGTGGGAACACGCACTATCTATTAACCGCAGACGAATCGACCGCCGAACTGATCTCGAAGAAGCTCGGTGAGGCGACCATCGTCACGAAATCCCGGTCCGGACAGACGTTCTCGCTCAAGAAATCGAAGACGGAGAACGTGGACGGCCGTCGGCTCATGACGGCGACCGAAGTCATGGGGTTAAAAGAAGGTGAGATGCTCATCATCCGTGTCATCAAGCGTCAGGACACGAAGAAACGGCGTATCCAGTCGTATCCGATCTTTCTGAGTGGCAAAACCGCGATGAAGTACCGTTACGAATACCTGGCGGACGACTTCGACACGGACCGCTCCCTGCATGACATCGACATCCCCTGCCTTCACGCCGGTCTCGACTTCGAACAGATCCGTATCCATTTTGCGAAGAAAGAGGACGAAACGGAAATCAACGCTCCATCGAATCAGGAAGAAAAGTCACTGACGGTACGTGACGTGCTGCAGGACAGCATCATCCGCTCGATGTTCGAGGGTCATGACATCGGAGGACTTTCCCTCCCTGAGTTCGAGACGAACCTGAACTTAGGAGTTTACGACGTCACTGACAGCCAGAAGAGCTTTTTGAGCACGATGATCGCGAAGCGACTCGAGAAGCTGAAGCAAGGCACACCCTAGAGAGGAGGCCGAACCCATGGCCGAGAGTGCGAGAGAGAAGCGAATCCAGAACGAACTGCGTGTCGTCGCGAGGATCATCGAGACGCAGCGCGTCCGCCTCGAACGGGGCGACGTGCTCAATATCCAGACGACCGATGGCTTTCTGACCGTCTATCAGGACGACACCTCAGACACCCCGAAAACTGTTACACTAATAGATAAGTTCGACTTCCGCGTCAATTTAAAAGTCGCGGATCTACTGAAGGGGAAAATCGTCTGACGGAGGGGTAAACGTTATGAGGAAAATCTTGATTGGTGTCCTACTCGGGAGTTCGTTACTTTTAGCATCGTGTGGTGCCGAAAGTTCGAATTATCTTTCTACAACTTCTGTTGAAGAAATTGCAGATATTAAAACTGAGCAAGAAAGTGCATACGTTCTTGTAGACAGCGATAGTCAAGGTAATGAAGGGGTTTACGTTGATACTGTGCGAGAAGTCGCCACGGAAAAAAAGAAAGATGTTCTCTTATTCAATCCATTTCAGCCTAATGGAGAAGATATTGAAGAGCGTTCTACCCAAGAACATCCTGAACTTAAAGGTGGCAGATTGTACGAGATGACTGATGGTAAAATCAGTCGTGAATTAAATGTATCTGCCCTTACAGAAGACGAATTAAAAGATCAAGTCACTAACTTCATTAAATAGCCTTTGAATGGAGGGATTCTATGGGTGATAACGAAGTCGTAAATAAGCTACAAGAGTTCACTGATATCCTTAGTCTCAGTACACTGGTACTGGATGCCCTCCGCTCAATGGGTTGGATTTTAATACGTGGCTTAGCAGTATTGATTGATGGACTTGAAAAAGTGACTGACAGCATACTACTAACGAAAACATTTTTTAATAACTCTCAAGTGGTTGAATTCGTTTCTACGATTCAACCTTTTTTGTACGTTCTTTTAGCTGCTAGCTTCTTATTCACGGGTTATCTCATCATTTTTCAAAAGAAATTTGATCGAGAAAAATTTTTAATCAATCTGTTTATCACGTTGCTCATTCTCGGACTATTATCTCCAACGATGACGCAAGTAAGTGAATTCAGTGATACCGCGATTGATTTCACAGCTCAAAGCTCTGACGAAAACTCTTCCAATGAATCGATATCAAATCAGATTTTACGAGAAAACATTCATGATTTGATTGAATATGACCGAAACGATTTTTCTGGTTTGGAAGGTACGGCTTTAAACTCCTTACCTCAAAGTCATTTACGCAATATTGATATCAACGAGGTATTCGATAGTAATGAATTTCGCTTGGGAAGTACTGGCGAACAAATCTCTCAGTCCAAACTAACCTGGAATGGTGAAACGATGGGAAGCTCGAAACTCGACCAAAGTGGCGTCGAGTGGAACAACCAATATTACTACCGCTATCAGCCGAACTGGTTGACCATCTTCGTGACACTCGGGATTATGGGCTTCACGTTGTTCTCGATCGCCTACAAACTGGCGCGTCTCTCTTTCGAGCTCGCCTTCAACTATGTTTTAGCGATCCTCGTCGCGCCGGCCGACCTGCATAGTGGCCAAAAGACGAAGAAGGTCATCCAAAGCATATTGAACACGTTCCTCGTGATTATTCTGATCTTCGTCTCCATCAAGCTGTACACGATTGGGACCGCCTATCTCGCGGAGACGTTGGACGGATTCGCCTATCTGATTGCCCTCATCGCCTTCTCGGTCGCATTGATTGACGGGCCGAACATGGTCGAGCGCCTGTTCGGCATCGATGCCGGGCTCAAACGGGGCTGGGGTGTCGCCCTCGGCGCATATGCCGCAGGGAAAGGCGTGACCTCGGCCGGTGCCCACGCGATCTCGAAAGTCGCGCGTGCCACACAAGGCGCACCGAAGATGCCATCGCTCCATGAGGCCGCGACGGCTCGGATGGATTCGAATGCCCTGCCGCAAAGGGATATACCGCTTGATGCGGCGAGCCAAGCTTCACAGCGGATGGACGCCGAGAGACAAAACGCTCCAGACAGTATCGCTCAAGCGAATCAAACCGCCAATCGCACGCAGATCGACCAAGAGAAACCGACAAATCCGAAGGACGTTGCGCAACCAAACAACGGTCAAGAAGCAGAACCTGAAGCGCAAGGCTCTCCACATGGGAACGAAGCGTCAGGTCGCACGTCTCCCGAATCGATTCATGCGACGAACCCTGAATCAAATACCGAACGTGGACCCGACCATCAAACAAGGTCATCGGAGACGAAAAGAGCGGAGTCGATTCACGACCATTCAAGTTCTGGTCATTCTCGAATCCCAGCTTCGTCGACCATCGAACCGGTTACCGGATCCACCGATGCCACATCCGGACCAGGCCATCCTCACAGTGAATCGGTAGTCAGAAACGACGCGACGTCACCGACACCTCATGAGGTATCACATTCAAGCGACTCATCCCCGTCTTCGTCCTCTACGACGGGTTCGAATGATGCGGCAACAGAGAAACGCCAAGGACGCGCCCGACGGACCATCCATCAAGACACCGTGCTCGACGTCGAGACCGAGGTCATCGAACAGGTGCGTGAGAATCAGACACACCGTCATAGCCAGAATCATGAAGAAACGCGACGGATCTATCCGACCTCGCCAGCGAAACCTGACAATATGAAGAAAAAGGAGTGATGACCCATGCGCAAATACAGAATCCCGAACGAGGTCACGACCGAACTGAAGATCAACAAGATGCTCTATCTGCATGACTTCCTTTTCCTCGTCGGGCTCATCGTGCTCCGGCTTGTGACGCTCCCGTTCATCCCGTCCCTGCTCCACATCCCGTTCACGGTCTTCCTTGTCGTCTTTGGGCTGTTCATGGTGCTCCGTCCGGCGACGAACCCGCAGAAACGGATGGTCCATGCGATTTACTACGCGCTCATCAAACGGAAAGACACCTATCTCGCGCTCGACGCGCACACGAAAGGACGTGATTGAGATGGCTTTCATTGAAGATACGCTACAGGGGGCCAGACGCACGGGCACCTGGCTCGACGAACAGGACGTGGTCGAGAAACGGAAGGTCAAAGACAAGATCATCGTCAAACCGACGGTCGCCGAACTGATGCCGGTCGTCGACATCGCCGGGACCGAGTCGTTCGAGATGCGCGACGGGACCTATCTCGACATGGTCCAGCTCACCTCGAAAGACATCTATTCATTGAACGAGGAGGAAAAGGACCATGACGTATTCTCCCTCGCCTATCTATTCCAGGCGTACACGCACCCACTCAAGGTCGTTCCTCTGAACACACCGCTCAGTCTCGAGCGGCAGAAAACCAGCATCGAACGACAGATTCGACAAAATCAGACACCAGCCTACCTGCCCTTCTTACTAAAGAAGAAGCAGGAGCTCGAATACCTCGAGGAGCATCGCACCAATCGCGATTATCTCCTCTTTTTTTATGCCGACGACGAACGGACGCTACGCGAGCGGAAGACGCACCTCTATAAACTGCTTCGCCGCTCGAACCCGATGCGCGAGCTGACACTCGACCAGAAAATCCATGTGCTTTATCAACTTAACAACCCGAACACGAAACCGCAACTCGACACCTGAAGAAAGGAGTGACGCATATGTGGCAACGCCTACGTGACAAGTTATCCAAACAACAGGACCCGGAGACCGTCAAGATCGAGAAAGGCTATAACACCGACGTCATCGCCAAAATCCAGCCGCAGGGCGGCATTAAGTTCGATGCCAACTTCGTCCGGCTCGGTGACGGTTACCTGTCCTGTCTTCATGTCTATAAATATCAGTCGCTCGTCTATGACTACTGGCTCGAACCCATCTTAAACATGCCGGGTGTTTTGACGACGCTCGACATCGGGACGGCCGACAAGCGTGAGATCATCCAGACCATCAACAAGTCGATGGCCGAACAGAACACACGCTTCGAGAACGCGAAGGACAACATCGACCGCATTGACGCCCGGGAGACGTATAAGGAACTGAACGAGCTCTACGAACAGATCACCCAGGGCGAGACGATGAAATATCTGCATCTGCGCCTCTATGTGAAGGCGAAGACGCTCGACGCGCTCGAGGTGAAGGTGCAGGAAGTGATGGAAGAACTTGAGGCCCGGAACTTCCGCTCGACGATCTTCCTGAACGAACAGGAATGGGAGTGGCAGAGCCTGTTCACGAGCTATGACCAGCAACAAAAGCTGCCGAACCGGCGCCGTGGGAAAGAAATCCCTTCCCTCTCCATCGCCGGCGGCTATCCGTTCCATTTCACGTCGCTCCAGGACGCGACCGGCACGTATTACGGGACGACCGACACGAACGGCAGCGTCATCTTCGACCTGTTCCACAAGGACAAACAGCGCAAGTTCTATAACGCACTCATGATCGGCAAGATGGGGTCCGGCAAATCGACGCTCCTCAAGAAGACGGTGCTCGACCAGGCGATCAAGGGGAACAAGATCCGCATCCTCGACGTCACGGGCGAATTCTCGGACCTCGTGCGCCAGCTCGGTGGAAAAGAGATTGCGCTCGACGGGTCGGCCGGGCTCATCAACCCGCTCCATGTCTATAAGACGGTGACGAACAATGACGGCAGCGCCAACGAGGCACTCTCGTTCATGCAGCATCTCTCGAAGATGGCCGTGTTCTATCACTACATCAACCCGGCGGCGACGCAGGTAGAGACGAACGAGTTCGAGATCCTGCTCCGAGACCTGTACGTCCGGCACGGCCTCTGGGACGAACAGGGCGAACTGCCAATCACGACGCATCCGGCGAATCGGTACCCGACGTTCTCCGACTTTTTAAAACTCGTACGTCGTGATCTCTACACGGACGACACGCGCACCTCGATCAAGGAAGCAATCAGCCCGAATCGGGTCCGGCGTCTCGAGAACATCGAGCTCGCCGTCACGAACCTCGTTCATAACTACGGCAATATCTTCGACGGGCACTCCTCGATCGACCGGTTCGACGAGGAACTCATCGTGTCGTTTCCGCTCCGAAACCTGACGAGCCTGCGCGATGAGGTGTTCCAAGCGCAGGTTTTCTCCTTGATGAACATGCTTTGGGACGGGATGATCGCTAACGGGTCGGGTCAACTGAAGGCCTATAACCAGGGTGTGCTCCGGACCGAGGAGGCGTGCAAGTATCTCATCGTCATCGACGAGGCACACCACTTGATCAACACGCGCGACATCGCCCAACCGGCCATCCTGTATCTGCAACGTTGCATGCGCGAGGCGCGCAAGTATTTCGGTGGCATCTTCTTCGTGTCGCACCTGATCACCGACTTCGTGCCGGCCGGATCGAAGTCCGAGAACGCCGAGAACGTCAAGTCGCTCTTCCAGCTCACGCAATACAAAATCATCGGCGAACAGGACGCGGAAAGCATCCCGATCATCCAGACGGTGTTCGACGGCCAGCTCTCGAACTCCGAGATGCGGATCATCCCTTCCCTAGAGACGGGTCGCGTCGTCCTCAGTATCTCCGGCGTACAGAACCTTATCTTTGACGTCGACGTCGCGCCCGAAGAGCTCGCTCTGTTCGGTGGAGGTGCCTGATGTGGGCGGCCGCGAAACGGACGGCCCGCTTCGCAGTCACGGCGAAGTGGCAGCTCGCGACGCTCAAGTGGCGACTCATTCTACTCGGAATCGCAGCACTCGTCTTGTTCCTGGTCATCCTCATCGTCGGGATCCTCGATACGCTCACGGGTGTCCAGAATGAACAACCGACTGACGTCCCGTTCGACACGGCCGGCGGTCTCCAGGTTAGTGACCAGGTGCTCCAATATCGTGGTCTCGTCGAATCGGAACTGACGAAGCACGGACTGGCCGAGCAGACGAACCTCGTGCTGGCGCTCATGATGCAGGAGAGCGGTGGGCGCGGGAACGACCCGATGCAGGCGAGCGAATCGAAGTGTGGACGGATCGGGTGCATCGCCTCCCCCGAGGAGAGCATCGTCTACGGCGTCGAGCATTTCGCTTCCGTCTTCGAACGGGCGAACCGTGACGTGCAGCTTACGTTACAGAGCTACAACTTCGGCGGCGGCTTTATCGATTATGTCCAGGAGAACGGCGGACGTTATTCGAAAGAACTCGCCATCTCGTTCTCCCAGATGATGTACCAGCGTGTGAAACATACCGGCATCTACCGCTGTCATCGCCCGAGCGCGGTCCAGCACGGCGCCTGTTATGGGGATATCGAATACGTCGACGCGGTGTTGAAATATCTTGCGCCGGTCGCCGTCGCCGATGGGGTTATCACGAAAGAATTGTTGTCGGGGTTACGTTCCCCACTCGCCATCCCGCTCAACGTGACATCGCATTTCGGGTGGCGCGTCGTCTTCGGACAACGGGACAACCACACCGGCATCGACTTCAGTTGCACGCCATCCGACACGATCCACGCGGTCAAAAGTGGCACCGTCATCTATAGTGGGAACCGCGGACCGTACGGAAATCTCGTTCAGGTCCGGCATGACAACTACATCACAGCGTACGCGCACCTGAGTCGCCTCGGCGTCCAGAGCGGGCAACAGATCGAGGCCGGGCAAGCGCTCGGATACTGCGGAACGACCGGCCGCTCGAGCGGAAACCATCTGCATTTCGAGATCAAGACGAGCGAATGGTCCGGTCATATTGACCCCGCCCCGGTCTTCGGATTTTGAGTCATAGATGTATGGAAAGGAGGAAGAAGAATGAACCTCACCGCACGTCACCTCGCGTATCTGTTCGGGGTACTGCTTCTTATTTCACTCGCAGCGAACATCTTTTTTTATCAACGCGTGGCACCAGCGGCAAATACCTCGAACACGAGTGAGACACAAAACGAGAGCACCGTTCCCTCTAAGTCAGTGACTTCCGAAGATACACCGTCGGACACTGAACCAGTCGTCGCTTCGACGGAGACCGAACGAATGGAGGAACTGACGACACGCGCGACGCGTTTCATCGAGTACGCCTTCACCATCACGAAGAACAGTTACACGACCCAGAAGCGACAAGCGAAAGACGTCATGTCGGAAGAACTCGCGGCCAATCTCTTCGCCGCTGACGGCAGTGACGTCGGTACGTTCGAGACGACCGTCCGCGACATCGAGGTGTTCCCTTCTGTCTCCGGAGAAGATTGTCTCGTGCGGTTCAAACAAGACCTGTTGATCACCGAGACGCGTTACGAGGAGACGACGCAAGAACTGTTGGCCTTGACGTTCGAGTCCATCAACGGGCGTTTAGTTGTCACCGAGATGGAAGACCTGACACCCGAAGGAGGGATCTAGATGCGACGACAAACGCGACGCCGTCTCACCCAGAACGTCTCCCGTTTCTATCTCGGACTCTGGGTATTCTTTGTCATCGGTTTCCTCTTCTTCGGCACCTCGTCGTTCTTCTTTGCTGAAGAGGCACCGGTCAATGAAACGCCGATCAACGAGACAATCCGGCTCTCGAGCGGGGAGATTGTGACGCTCCACGCGTCTAGTTACGATACCGAGATGAAAACAATACGTATCCGACTCTCGCTCGATGACGCACCAGGTAACACGAACGACCATCTCTTCCGCTATGTATATAAGGCACGTCCGGATTCTGAAAAGGAAGTTGATTTGCTTTATGAACGGAACGACCAATACGTGCTCGAATTGGAAAACGTTCCGAACGATTTTGACCAGCTCGCCGTCCGCATCTACGGATTGGACGAGTCACAATCAAGCGACGCACTCACACCTGAGGAACGGGAAAACAGTCTTTTGACATCACTCTATGCCGACCATCGGACCATCGAACAGGCGAGCCACGGTTCATCTGACGAGACAACTTTCACGAGACTATTCATTGAGGACGAGCTCACAGAGACCGAGCAGCAGTTGGAGACAGCGCAACAAGCGGTCGAAGTGCAGCGGCAACAGATCAAGCGACTCGACCGAGACAAAGAGGAACTTGAAAGCGAACTCCCCTACCTCTCGCTCGACGAACAGGTCGAACAAGAGAACGAAATCTTCGACCTCGGCCGGAAGCGTGACGAGCTCGTACTCGAACTCGAGAGGCTCGAACAGTCAGTCAAAGCGCTCGAAGAAAAGCACGACAAGTTGCGCGTCCGGCTCCGGGAACTGTCGATTTAAGTGGCACATTTCGTGCCAAATCGCTGGTTTTACTGGCACATTTCGTGCCGTTTTCGGACTTTTAGTGATATCACGGAAACCCCAGGCTCTGCCTGGGCTATCACGACAAGTGATAGCAGTTTCCCCTTATGCTCTTTGAACGAACTTTTCGGACGTTGGCAACATGTACCCTCTAGAAAGGTGGTCAGGCAGATGGACCTGTTACTCCGCGACATCGATCCCGTCATCGTGAAGCAAATCGATGAATGGGCGAAGGAACACAACCGCTCCCGGCAACAATATTTAAAAGAACTGCTCGCCTCCTGGTGCGCGAACGGCATCCAATCGACGCAGGTCGAGCGCCTCGAACGACAGCTCGAGGCGAACACGCTCCACCTGAAACGGAGCGCGGACGAACTCGCCGAAGTGACGCGTTTGTTGAATGAGGTGATGCAGGATGCGTGAGACGCCGGGCGTCGTCATCAAGTCGAAGTTCAAGGTACCGGGCACGAAAAAGAAGTCGCATCGTTATACGACGTACCTCGACTACATCAATCGTCCGGACGCGAAAGACAGCCGCGAACAGTTCGAGACGTACCATGATTACATGGAAGACGCGATGAAATCGAGCGGTCTGTTCACACGTGAGGACGACCGGTTGGACGACCAAAAGCGTCGCGCCGTCCGCGACATCTTCAAGAACGCGCAAGAGAACGGGAGCATCCTTTGGCAGGACGTCATCTCGTTCGATAACGCCTGGCTACGCGAGACCGGCGTGCTCCACGAAGACCTCGTCGACGAGAAACGGTTGATCCAGGCGACACGAAACGCGGTCGATTCGATGCTACAAAAAGAGAAGATGGTCCATGCCTACTGGACCGGTGCCGTGCATTACAACACCGACAATATCCACGTGCATGTCGCCATCGTCGAGACGAGCCACATGCGCGAACGCGGCAAACGAAAACCGAAGTCGATCGAGCTGATGAAGTCGAAGGTCATCCATTCCCTCGCCGACCGGACGAAAGAACGGGAGAAACTGAATGCCTTCATCCGCGACGAACTGGTCGCCCATAAACGGAAACGGAAGATTCCAACGCTACCGAACCGTGTCCTGCATCCCGACCTTGTCCGCCAATTCAAAGACATCTATGAGCAGTTGCCGAAAGACAAAAGGCAATGGCGTTACAACATGAACGGGATAGAACCGCTCCGAAAATCACTCGACCGTCTGACCGACCGCTATATCGACATTCACTTCAAATCAGAGTTTCAAGCCTTCAACGAACGGCTCGAGCAGGAGGTGTCGTTCCATCGTCGCAGCTACGGCGACACGGAAAAGGCCGAGCGGTACCGGAGGACGAAACGACAGGACCTCTACACCCGGATGGGGAATGCCATCCTCTCCGAGATGCGCGACTTGTCAAAAGAACAAACGATAGTTGAGAAAAATGGAGCCTCAAAACATCCGGTCAGACGCGCATTCAACCAACAAAAAATCTTCAACGAATCACTCTACCGGATCGAACGGCATATGAACGACGAGTTTGAGCACCTGAAGAATCAACGTGCTTTCGAACAGCTGGAACGGGACATCGAATATGGAAAGTGAGGGAGGACGATGGAAGAGTTGAGACAGATCCGTCTCCGGTTGAAGCCGGAGACGGTCGCATATTTGGAAGAGTTCGCCGACGACAAACGCTTTGGCCACCTCGGTCAGGTCATCGACCATATCGCAGACGAGCATAAACAACTGGCCGACGAGAAATGGGACATGCAGTTCCTCACTAGCTCGATCAGCACGCAGGTCTCCCGTCATATCGAGGAATTGGTGCACGATCAGATATCGACGGAACTCGAGCGGATCCGGCTCGCCGCGAACCGTTCCGACCGCCACGGACAGATCCTGACAGAGCTCCTGCAGGCGCTCATGCAGACTGAGGGCATCGAGGATATCATGACGACGGACCAATTCAAGCCGACATTCCTCGAGACGGCGGAACGTGTCGTCCAAGAACGCATCGAACATCAAAAACAGAAGAAGGACACACTAACTTTTGAGAGAGGATGACTCCTATGCGACCACTTGAACGTCCCTTCACGATGGGACAATTGTTGGCGCTTCAACCAGACACCGTCACGGTCCTCATCTATGAAAAACGGTACGCAATTCCGGTGTCCGTTTCCGAACGCCAACTTTTAACCGCCATCGCGCAAGACGAGATTGTTTTGCTTCCCGTCAATTTTGAGCGGACACGGCTGTTACTCGACATCTCGGAAACGTCGCCACAATTTGAACGTGAACTGAACGAATTCACGGATACTACAGAATCTGTCACCGACTTGTTTAAGGAAGGAGTCTGACACGATGGCCAAGATGAAGACAAACGAAGAACGAAAGGCCGAACTCGAGGCCCTGACCGAACAGATGGGGAAACAGATTGACAGCTACTTCGAGAGCCCAGAGAAGATTCGAGAACATCTACAGTTCCTCGGCAAGTTCCATCAATACTCGATACGGAACGCTGTTTTGATCGAGTCCCAGTTCCCCGGCGCGATCGCGGTCGGCTCTTATCCGTTCTGGGAGAAACAAGGCGCACAGGTCCAAAAAGGTGAGCGTGGCATCAAGGTGTTCGTCCCGAACCCGGTGACGTACGCCCTGCACAAAGATGAATGGGTGCCGCTCAGTAAGGCACCGCAGCCAATCAAAGACGGCGTAAAACAAAGACGCATCCCTTCACGTAAGATGATGTACTTCAAAATCGGTCACGTGTTCGAGTACACGCAGACCGACGCACGCGAGAAGGGGATTGAGGTTTCGGACATCTTCAAACGGTATCACCGGGACGGCGGGATCGAGAACGAACAAGACATCCGTGACGCCTTGACGACGCTCGCGGATGACCGGAATGTGACGCTATTGGAGGAACCGCTCGACGAAATCGGAACGGCAAAGGGTTGTTACTATCCGGAGCTACATGCAATCGCCTTGAACCCGCGGAACACATCGATCGAGGACATCACCGTCCTGATTCACGAGCTCGCCCACGCGGAGCTGCACAATCAGGAGCGGAACTTCGAACGAGACCACCCGCTCACGGCACCCGAGAAGGAATTCCAGGCCGAGATGGTCGCCTATGTCGTCTCGCATCAACTCGGGTTTCCGACAGACGACTTCTCGCTCTCGTATCTGGCAGGTTGGACGAAAGACAAGGAGCTCCTCGACAAGGAACAACTGTTGCAGGAAGTCCATCAAACGTCCGCAGGCTGCCTCGACTACATCGAGTCACACTTAGAAAAAGTACACACCTTGGAGCAAGAGAAAGAACAGACGCCACTCGAATATCTTGAGCAACTGAACCGGCGCATGGGATGGAAAGACGCCGACCTCAGTCTCTATGAACAAGTACATGCCGTAAAAAGTGTTTTCCCAGAGGAGGTGGAGCCTTATCTGAACGCAAAAGCGGCCCTCGAGACGAACCTGAAGATGGATCGCGTCGATGAGCCGCTCATGTATATTCATGGCATGGGTCTCGGGTTTCAACCGTTCGGTATCTCCAATAATCATGACTTCAGTGAAGATCAGGTTGTCGCTTATACAATCGCCTTACCGAATCAGCCATTGATCAGCGGTCACTTTGATCCCGAAAGAACCGTGCATCCATTGCACGATTTAGAAAAGAACAATAAGGTTGAAAAGCCACTTCTGAAATCGCTTGAAAACTATTGGCATGGCGTGTTGATAGAGGAAGAACAAAAGTTCCTTTCAAGAATTTCATTGTTGAACATCGAAAGACTCTGATGACATTCTTGGGGTATGATGATTTAAAAAATCATACCCCTTTCACCTTCAGAGCGCTACTATGGCTTTTACCTCATACATTTTGTGCAAGCATGTAAGCAGCTGTTTCACGCATATCTTGTAGGTCAGATATCTCTGCGAATTCTGCTACAGTTATTGCGCTGGTTGTTAACAACTCAATTATATGCTCGTCCATTCTTGACCATGTTCTTCCGCCTGCATTGTCGTAAGCATCGAGTACCTTTGTCAAACCATCTTTACCAAACAGTAATAGATGTGATAGAAAATCCACAGATGTGTCCGCAATACTAATCTCTGTCCAATCTATCAAACCAGAGATCTCAAAATTCTTATTTATTAGTATGTGGCCAGGGTGTAAATCCCCGTGGCTTACACCTACATGCGATGGCCATAGCGAATCATTCGCCAACCATTCTTGCCAACGCTCCCATAGCTCTGAATTCACATGATACTTCTGTCTCACCTTCTCCATCCGTATCTTCATCGAACTGTTTAAATCTTTAGCATGAAGAGTTTTGATACCGATTTCTTTGAAGTGTCCATGTGGTAATGTGTGTAGTTCTGCCAACACTTTACCTAATGACTGATAGTAAGATTGTGGTGTGTTCTCTTTGTCAAAACTCCAGACGTAATCTTGTTGCTCTACATCAATTGTTGCAACTGGAACACCATCTAATTGCTTATACGCAATTAGTTCATCATCAAAAATTGACCAATTTGGAACTTGAAAACTCACATGTTCTTCCATAATTTCTAGTGCTCTCTTTTCTTTCAAGGCGCTCCTCATCGAATCTAATCTTCGAGGAATTCTTAGTATCCACTTTCTACCAAGCGTATCTTTTGCATAAGCAACCTGAAAATCAACACCTGATTCATTTACCACAATGCTATCCTCTAACACATCTAATCCTTTATTTTTTGCAAGCCGTTTAAGTTCGTTCATGAGTTGTACCTCCAATTTTTATGTTGTGCGATAAACAAGTGAAATGTATGCATTTTTAATACTTTTTTTATTTCACTCTTTTCTAATTAGATTTAACTAAATGAAGTCATAAAAAAATCACAGACAAAATGGTGTCTGTGATCAAGAGTAAATGAGTTACAACTAAGAAGCGTCCATTATCAAAAATAGAAGGACACGACGAAAAAAGTTGTAAATCTGCTATGTGTGTAAGTGTGTTGTTTCTTCGTCAAAGATTGATAAAAATGTGCAGACTACTCCCATTTACTCTGTTTTATGAAAACAGAGCCTTTGAACATATTTAATTAGCCATTGTTCAAAGTGTGGTGGCGTAATCTCCCGGCGTGCATCATTCTTAACAATCCTCCTAGTGAATATTATGCTGTTGACTTTATATCAGTTTTTATTCAATGTCAATCGAGCTTTATATTTAGAAAAAAATTATTTGCCGATTTGACTTTATTAAATACTGATTTGTAATTTTTAAAAATATAATCGTGAATAATTGATACTCGTTTTTAATCTTCCCAAAGTTCATTCATCAATTCATCGATTTCTTTTGATAATCGTTGCTTTTCCCCAACGTCTACTTCGACTCGCCCATCCTCATAAAACCAAAGCACATCCCCCGACTGAGTCGATTCAGGGAGTCGTGACTTTGGAATGTCCTCCATCATTTCCCCGAATTCGACGACAGCCAAGTCCCCTTCAAATCGATCGATGATCCCTCTGCGTCGCTTCATTTTGATTTCTTCACGGCATAGCTCGAGCCGTTCCCCGTGATGATGATCGTGCCGTTCTTATCTGTGCGAAGCGTGTTCACTTTTTGACGTTTCAAGTTCGTCACTACTTCTGACGTCGGGTGCCCATAACTGTTCTTCCCGACGCTGATGATGGCATGCTTCGGTTTGACCGTGTTCAGGAACGTGCTACTTGTCGATGTCTTGGCGCCATGATGGCCCACCTTCAAGACATCAGCCCGGAGCGTCTGCTTCTTCGCCATCATATCTTTCTCGGACACATGCTCCGCGTCCCCTGTGAACAAGAACGTGTTTTTCTTGTACGTGACATGAAGGACCGCACTCCAGTTGTTCAAGTCACTGTTTGAGTAAGATTTGACCGGACCGACGAACTTCGCACTGACACCTTTGATTGGTAGTTTCACCCCTGCCTGTGCCGTTTTGATGGTCTTGCCTTCTCGTTTCACGGCTTGAAGGAAGTCTTTGTAGGCCTGGGTCGTGTGTTTTACTTTTGGTGCGTAGACGTTCTCGACACGGTAGGCATCCAAGATTTCGTCCAATCCTCCGATATGATCTGCATCCGGATGCGTCGAGATCAATACCTCGATGTCATCCACTTTTTGCTTTTTGAGGTAGGCGACGATGGCATCGCCCTTTCCTTTGTTCCCCCCGTCGATGATGACGTCTTCACCGCTCGGCATCTTGATATAGATGGCGTCTCCTTGCCCGACATCGATGTAATGGACTTTGATGCTCGCAGCGGCTGACGCTTCCCCGTATGGCGATACCAATAACGCCCCACTGAATAGAACGGCGCTCCCGATTTTGATCAATTTATTCATCTTCTATCACTCCACTTTAAAATTATTGTAAAATTATCCAACACACCTTTATTATAATCCGCTATTTGTTAAATTGCTTCTAATTCTTGAGGTTGACCTCATACATAAATAGTCAGGGTGTGATGATAGGAGGAGTGAGAGAAATGGATTTACGAAACCCCATCGCAATAAACAAGACATATAAACCGGTCCTGATTTTTAAAGATGGAATGGAATTAAAAGAGTGTGTCTCCATTCAGGAAGCCGCACACTATCTGAAGGGATACACGTTATGCACGGCCATGCCGTATCGTCATATTATGAACGGCATCATCTTTGATGAGACCTGGATTCATGAGGGGAGCAGCTATCGATTCACCACTGATCCCGATGTGAAAAAGGCAAAGTTGGCAGAGATGAAAGTTCGGAACAAAGTCCGTTTTTAAGGAAGGACAGAATATGAAATCGGACAAGTCTCATGTGCGGCACCTTACATACGCTGTACACGATTTCGTCACTGTTTGTTACAACCCTACGCGGTACACTTGAACTAAAAAGGGGTTCTCCTCATGCGACTTCAAGAATGGACTCAGCAATATCACAATACAGAGATACTTCGGTTTGATCACCTTTGCGAATACCTGGATGCGACACCATTTGAAATCAAACACCACCTTGATGGAAGCAGTCCCGAAATCACTGGTGTACTGAAGTCAGAAGAGGGTGTTGGCGACGACGCGTTCATCACGAAGCTGGAACATCATTTGTTCAGTCGATTCAACAAACGAAGAAAAAAAGTAAAAGTCACGATTGAAGTCGAGTTGCCATTGCCGGAAGAAGCCTACAACTTTTGTCAGCGTGAACGGTTTAGTATGATTGAACGCGTGACCCAACACATGGACGAACAAAACGTGAAGGATTGGCGCATCGTAAACATGCGGAGGATATAATTGAACATAGATCGTATTGACTCATCTACATATATACATGCTATAAGGAGACCAAAATGAAATTTACCTACTCAGCCTTCCCTTTGGCCATCCTCCTGATGGCCGGTTGTACCAGTGAAGTCACCCCTTCTACAAGTGAGAAAGTGGAGGAGCCTGCTGATCAGACAGAAGAAGTCGTCAAGACGACTGAAACGAGCACAGACGATTCAAATACGGAGACGACTTCCGAAGAGCCTGCAGAAGCCGAGGAAACGGTCACAAGTTCGGATAACAATCTGTTTTCCGGTTATAAACTGATTGAAGTTAATGGTGGGGATTTGTCCGGGTACCGCGAGGTGAACGTCGTCGTCGATATCGGATATGGAGATCGCGAGTATTGGGCATTCACGAACGAACATGGACAGCTTGTGAGGGTGGTGGCTGAAGAAATCATCCTGCAAGATGACGACACAGAAGATGTGACCTCGGATGGCCGCTACTACCATGATGAAGCGAAGGTGCCGGGCGTCGAACACAGCGAGCTTGACGAGGGTCATGTCATCGCCGACTCGCTCGGGGGCGTCTCGAACGCCTACAACATCACACCACAGGACAGCACGCTCAACCGCTACGGGGACCAGGCCTATATGGAGGACGTCATCCGGAAGGCCGGTGGCGCGACCGACTTCGAGGCAATCATCACGTATCCGGATACGAGCACACACATCCCTTCACACTATGAGTACACCTACACTGTCAGAGGAAATGTCATCACCGATTCATTTGACAATGTGAACCCGGACGAAGTAAACGAAGCGCTTGGCCTCACAGAAAGTGAGCCAGAACCCCCATCCACGACAGAGCCTACCGAACCTACTGGCGATGTCTCGAGCGTAGATACGAATGGCAACGGTCAGGTGACGATTCAAGAGGCGAAAGACGCTGGTTTCACGATGCCGATCATGAGCGACCATTGGCTTTATCCTTATATGCGCGATAATGACAACGACGGAATGGTAGGGGAATGATTTCAAACTTAAAATTAAAACAATGATGATTGTATAAAAAGACATCCTCTGTCTTTAAGAGAATGTCTTTTTATGTTCATTGATAAGTAACAACTGTTGTAGGAGGTCCTTCAAACGTCAACGGCTTTTATAGACCATATTGAATCGCATTTCGAGAAGGTACATACCTTAGAGCAAGAGAGGGAACAGACTCACTTGAATATCTTGAGGAGCTAGATCGATGCACGGGATGGAAAGACACCCTCACACTCTATAAGCGAGTGCCCGTCGTTCAAAGTGTATTTTCTGAGGAGGTGGAGCCCTATCTGAACGCAAAAGCAGTCCTCGAGACGAACCTGATGGTGGATCACGTCGATTAACCGCTCATGTATATTCACGATAAAGGATTCGGGTTCAAGTCAATCGCTGTCGCCAACAATCATGATCTTACTGAAGAGGAACTTGTCTCTTATATAATCGCCTTACCGAATCAGCCCATGGTCAGCGCTCACTTCGAACCTGAAAGAACCGTGTATCCTCTAGATGATTTAAAGAAGAATCATCAACTCCTTAAAAATCTTGAATAGCGTTGGTATAAGTATACTTGGCTGCAACGTTCCCAGCAGTATCTGTGATGGCCCCGACGCGTGCACCCTGCTAACGAGATAAGGTATTCGTGTTCCAAGTGCAGACGTACGCTGTGCATAAAGGCAAATAGGTAACGCTCAGCAAGACACAGAAACCGATAAAAGATGGTGTGAAACAAGTACGCATTCCGTTACGTTAGATGATGTACTTCAAGATTAGTCGCGCGTTCGAGCATACGATGTCTTATGACTTTACATGGGATTCGAGCAAATGTAACTCTTATAGTTGGTTATTTAACGAAGTAGTCTTGGAAGTGGAATTTATCCGATGTTCATATCACATTTTTCAAAATTTCTCTCATTACTCTACTGTTCTTTCTTCATTGTTTTTTCGAATAGATAATTTTTATAAGACCATTTTAGCAGACGAATATGAATTGTTACTTGCTCATTAGGACTATTTTTTTCTTCTCCTCTCAAATATATATCTACTATTCGCTCAATTACTGTAGGATTTATCTGAACAGATTTTTCAAATGTAATCAGCGCTTTTTGTAGCACTATTGCTACTAGCATAATATTAGTGTGTGGATTAATCATTTTTTTTAACAACAATTTTTCATTTTCACTTTTGACGTTTTTTTTTACGGTGGACAATTTTAACTGCCCTAATCCGATGCTCAGATCTTTCTTCACAATAAAGATAGGTAGAACATAATAAACTAACCTTTCTAAATTGCGAGTGAGTAAATCTCCTCGACTTAAACGTTCTAGTGTTACAATACCAAATAATAGTTCAATGTCTACTTGACAAGTTGTTGCAGCTTCTTCAAAGGCCAACAATGTCTTTTTACTATACGTCCTACAAATCTCCAAATATTTTGATTTAAAAAAGATAAGCTCCTCATTTTTATTTTTCTTATTCATAATATGATTCCGTGTCGTGCTGTTGCTTTCTGATAGTATTGTCTAGTAAATCCTCCAATCGTTTAGATCCTCCTTCAAAAAAAATGTAAAGGAGCGCCGAAAATATTAAACTTCCTCGCCATTCTATAAATGAATCTATTGTCATCCTCAAAATAATCTCACCACATCTTGTTGCAAGATAAGCTAATACGCCTGACGAAAGAACAAATAATGAATACGAGGTATATAGAAACAACTTACCTTTTTTGTTTATGTGAATAGTATATTCTCCATATCCACCCATCTCATTTAAATCAAATTGGTAAGGGTTAAGCAAGGCTGGCCATACTATTAAAAAACTGCCTAATGAGATGGTTAAAACAGTGAGTGTATCATCCTTAAACACATATAAGGTGAGAATACTGTAAGCAAAGATTAAGATAGTACGAATAATACGCATTCTTAGAGTAATGCCACGTCCAAAAACTCGACGAGATAGTTCATAATATTTTCTAGGGAACAAATAACGTTGAAGTCTAAATATTAGAACAAATCCTATCGCAATAAAAAACATTAGTATTAAGTCTATTAGTGAATACATTTATTTTCCATTCCTTTCAATGTTAATTCTCGTATTTAAAGTTAGATTTCAATCTGCTAGATCAATTCAACAAAACAAGTATTCGTAATTATGATTGAAAATATATACGGTGTGCTTTCTTAATCTTTAAAAAAATTGATAGAAGAATTTTTTTATAATTACGTCGACGTAACATTAATTAATATTAATATCCTGACTAAAAAAACCTTAGCCAGATGAATTATCGGGCTAAGGTTTTCAGCAATGTTTAAGGATCTATGATTCTAATTTGTTTAAAAGACAATCAACTAATTGTATATCAATGGTATTCCTTTCCAATTACTATCTTTGTGAAATGAATTTCAGCGCTTGCTGGAGGGAACAACAGGTTACATACAAATACCTCTGTTTCTTCGAGTACATAACTTGTAATACTAACATCATGCATAAAATAAGGGAGCTGTAATCTAGTTAATTCTTTTACAGGCGCTATCCGATCGTCTAATGGAGCAGATATGTCTACTTTTATACACCCTAAAAATTTAATCAGATGGTGATAATCCTCATTTTCTTCCTCGATTTTAACTGAAACTTCATCTCCATAATACCGACAATCAAACCCAAGAACTCGAGCATCCCAATAATATATTTTTTCAAATTCATCTAGAATCTCTTGTACATTCATTTTTGTTCCTCACCTTCTATAAGGTATATGTGCCTCACGACTGTTTCTATTTACAACTTTCATGTTTTTATTTAGAGGCTTACCTGTCTGATTAAACAAGTGAACATGGTGATATTTAGTTTTACTGTCTGGTGGATCGATTCTCATTCGCAATTGACCACTTGCATCTCTAACATGAACAAATCCGTTGTGGTTTGTATACTTCCATCTTTTAGGTATCTTTTCTAATATTTGACTTCGAGACATATTCGGTATATTTCTTGTGTTTAAAGACCCGAATAGATTTGTTGTTCCAACATTCCTACCCTTCATGCTCTTAGCAGGACTGAATATTTTCTTTAAGAACACGAGCGTTTTATTTTTTCCATTTCGAGGAGGAATGTTACTTCCGCCCCCGCCGCCATACGAAGTTTTTATATCGACTTGGACCAAACCGCTCGAATCAACCCGTGTCACAGGGTTATTTGTGACATAGCTATAGCCGTTTGCCATTTCAATCGACTCATCACTATCTACTAAAGGATCAATCGATAAGAATACTGTATGCTCTGGTTGGTAGTAGCGTGCCATCAAGTAATAAAGCGCTAAATCTTCATCATAATAGTATGATGCATAACGAATCGGTTGATTAGTCAACTTCGAATCGATGATATTCGTCGCAAGTGGTTTGCCCCATGTGTCATAGGTGTACTCGGCAGCAACTTTCCCATCCATATCCGTGATCGCTACAATATCCCCACGATAGTTCCGTTGATAATTGTACCATGTCCCGTTTGTTTTTAGTCCGACAAGGATATGGTCTGCGTTATAGACGTACTCTCGGATTGGCTTTCCGGCCGTATCTGTCTCGGCCATCAGTCGATTCGAATCTCCGTCGTAATGGAAGCGAATCGTGCCGCTTGGCCCTGTCTTTTGGATGCGACGTCCTTGTTCGTCGTAAACAAACTGCCATTTTTTTGTCCCGTTGACTTCTTCAATCGCCGTCAGTTTCCCTAGACCATCCCATGAATGTTTCAGACGTCCGTCATCGACCCGGTTCCCGTCTGCATCATACGTAATGGCTTGATTCTTGAACTTGGTCATTCGGTTGGAGTTATCGAACTCAGCTACAACTTGGTTGTTGATGTGTGTGCGGTTTCCGCGTTTGTCGTATGTGTAAGTGACCGTCTGACCGTCTAGTATCTTCTCTTCGACCAGTTGATTCATCGCATCGTATGAATAACTCGCAGTTTGTCATCGGCAGAGGCGGACCATGCTGATACGGCACCGGTCTCATCGAACTCGACAAGCGACTCCACGCCTTGTCCCGGCATGGTGATCTGCGTCGTCTTACCATCCTCGTTATGGCGGAAGGCCCAATGTTGACTATCGACAGTTACCCTATGGTTTCGTTTAGCGACATCATATACAAAGTCACGCTTCGTTCCTGCTAACGTGATCGAGAGTGGAAGCTCAGTTCCGACACCGTTCACATCCTCGTATCCCCATGTTTGGAGCACTCCATGGTAATCTGTCAGGTTCAATAGGCGCCCAATCCCTGTACCGGTGGCTATCATAATCACTCTTTAATATAATGTTGGAAAATTCATCTCAAGCTAATCAAACCTAAAAAGACGAACCAATTCGCAAAAAGCGATATGGTTCGTCAAAAGCTTGAATAGTTGCAAAACTATTCATTTTTACTATAAAAACAGCACACTTCTTCTTCAATGCTATAGAATTTCCAAAGGCATATACTATAATGATTTAAAGCTAAAGTAGGAATTAGATTCGGAAAGTCAATAATAGGAAGTTTATTAAATCCGTTTTCCATCAATATGCTAATTAGATTTTCTGTAGAATCTTCACTTTTTACTTCTTTATAAATAATACAATATGTTTTGGGATATTTTCTCATAATCTCAGTTACAGTAGGTAAAGAATTTAAATCAAATTCTGATAACCCAATGTAACATAACTCGTCATCAATTTGTAATGGCACTTCAATTCTCAAAGTAAAATTACTCAAATCGAATTCTTTTTCAAGCTCTTTCCAAACTTTGAAATAATTAAACATTTTTTCGCTTTTTTTTGACTCATTTGACTCAAGACCTAACAACAAAAATTTATAGTTTGCTTCACCATGATTTTTCATAAAGTGACGTAACAATAAATCATCACATTTTTTTTTAAATAAATTTATGTCTGAAAGTGTGAATAACCTTTCTCCAACAATACCGAAAGATTCTATTGGAGGGATACTATTCCTCCAGTGTGGAGCTAAATTATCTGATAACCATGTATATGATTTATATGCATCACTAGTTTCTTCAAGATAATATCTCATTACTTATCTCCTACGTTTCTTTAAATAATCATAATGGTTTCCCCATTGATCGTTATAATGCGGTCCTCTGTTTTGGCTAGGGTCGTCTTTATATTTATGCCCCCCTGAATGTTGTCTAATTATTCTCCCTCTACCAAAATCATAATGTCTGCCCGGAATTTTTTTACCACTTCTATCAAAAGCTGGTACATATTGTTTTTTTCTGCCGTTGCTTTGGGTTGAAGATCTAGGATGCTGAGACATCGGTATACCCATTTTTCTCTTAGCAGCTCTGAATGCACCTCTACGACCTGCTCCTTTTGGAGAAAGGTTCGCAGGACGTGTAGCTTTTTTACTGAAGGAGTATAAAGCTTTTCCTATTTTAAAAGCTCTCCCAAAACCAGTGGCACTATAAGCAGTGTACCCCCACTTTTTCCAGCCGGTATATCCGCGAGACTTGGCTGTTTGATAACCAGTATAGGCACCATATCCCGCCTTAACCGCTACCCAAGCCCACGTTCCATCTGGATCAACTTTCAAAACAGGATTATTGTCCGCATACGAGTACCCATTTGCCATCGACACCGTTTCGTCTGCATCCAGCTCTGGGTCGATGGATAAGAATACGGCCTGTTCCGGATGGTAGTAGCGTGCCATCAAGTAGTAGAGCGCTAAGTCCTCATCATAATAGTATGACGCATACCGAATCGGTTGGTCAGTCAGCTTCGGATCGATGACATTCGTCGCGAGCGGCTTGCCCCACGTGTCATAGGTGTACTCGGCGGCAACCTTCCCATCCATATCCGTGATCGCTACAATATCCCCACGATAGTTCCGTTGATAATTGTACCATGTCCCGTTTGTTTTTAAACCGACAAGTATATGGTCTGCGTTATAGACATACTCCCGGATTGGTGTTCCAGCCGTATCTGTCTCCGCCATCAGTCGGTTCGAGTCTCCATCGTAATGGAAGCGAATCGTACCGTTCGGTCCCGTCTTCTGGATACGACGCCCTTGTTCGTCATAAACAAATTCCCAGTTCTTTGTCCCGTTAACTTCTTCAATCGAAGTCAGTTTCCCAAGACCGTCCCATGAATATTTCAGGCGTCCATCATTGATTCGGTTCCCGTCTGCATCATACGTAATGGCTTGCCCCTTGAACTTAGTCATTCGGTTGGTGTTATCGAACTCAGCTACAATTTGATTGTTGATGTGTGTACGATTTCCGCGGCTGTCATATGTGTAATTGATTGTTTGTCCGTCAAGTGTCTTCTCTTCAATCAATTGATCCATCGCATCGTATGAATAACTCGCTGTTTGTCCATCTTTCTTTAAACTTGACAGATTTCCATATTGATCGTAACTATAACGCTCAAATGCAATCTGTTTGTCACCAGCAGAGGCAGACCATGCTGATACGGCACCAGTCTCATCGAATTCGACAAGCGACTCCCCGCCTTGTCCCGGCATGGTGATCTGCGTCGTCTTACCATCCTCATTATGGCGGAAAGCCCAATGTTGACTATCGACAGTTACCCCATGGTTTCGTTTGGCGACATCATATACAAAGTCGCGCTTCATGCCCGCTAACGTGATGGAGAGCGGAAGTTCAGTTCCGACACCGTTCACATCCTCGTATCCCCATGTTTGGAGCACTCCATGGTAATCTGTGAGGTTCAATAGACGCCCAATCCCTGCCCCGGTGGCATCATACTCGTATTTTTTCTGTTTAGATGTGTCGTTCCCCATCTGAATAGAAGTGATTTCGCCAGAAGACGTATCATACCCGTACTTAAAGCGTGTTGTAGTGGCTTCTTTGAGTTCTGTGATCTTTCCTTCATCATCGTAGACATTAACCAAACGCTTTCCAGAAGGTAGAGTCGTTTCAGTTAAGTTTCCTGTGTGCGCTTCATATGAATACTGATACTGTTGTCCATTTGGACGTGTCACTGACGAAATACGACCATTTGAGTATGCATATTTTGTTATCTTTCCTGGGTCTTTTACAATTAATTCCTTGTCTACTTCTTCTACTACTTTCCCAAACGCCTTTTGAGTGACTTCTCCTTTTTTATTGTAATCATACGCAATAATAGTGCCGTTTTCCGCTTTAGTCTCGATTAATCTCCCTAACAAATCGTACTTGTTCTGACGTGTACGATTTCCCTGTTCGACAGTCAATACGTTACCAAATGCATCAACAGAATTAGTCACTGGTAACTTACTTAGACCAGCATCTTTTAAAACATGGTTACCCTGCTTATCATACGTTACTTCGGAAACAACTCTTCCGACAGACGCACGTACTGCATCCACGATGATATTCGAGGTTGATCCATTTTGTAAGGTGACATCCACTTTTACAAGTTTTTTATTAGATTCTGACGTCAATTGAATTGTCTGACGTTGCCACGTAGAAGCATTCTCACCATCGGTATAGTTCAATGCGTTAAATGAAGCCGTTTTTTGGACGGTTGTGCCATCCTCGTACGTGCCAACCACATTTAGCGAATCCGCTTTAGATGCTCGAACGCTGAGAAACAGGCAGACGCGAAAAAACAGATTGCCGCTGCAGCCGCAAGTGTAGAGACCGAGCAGAACACTGTTGTCGCGACAGAAAGTGAGCCCATAGTGGCCGCAGAACCGAGCGGAGACGTCTCTAGCGTAGATGCGAACGGCAACGGACAAGTGACGATTCAAGAAGCCAAAGATGCCGGATTCAGCATGCCGATCAGAAGTAGCCATTGGCTATACCCTTATATGCAGGACAATGACGGAGATGGCATGGTCGGAGAGTAATGATGCTCATGCGACGAATCAAATAGAGTCACATTAATCAAACGCATCCTCGTGAAATCGATGGATGCGTTTTTTGTCCTGCTACGTCCTGCAATCTTTATACGTGGTGGCACCTGACTTTGAAACGCCTTTCACTATTAAGACTCACGACTCTCTTTATCAACATCTCGTGTGGATTTTAAAGAGAATCAGTCTTCAAAAGCTAAGGGATTGAAATATAGGTCATCAATCATTAAACATAGTCATCTGTTATAAAAGTGAACATGTTTAATTCAATTGAATACAGTTTAAATAGGTTATACTAGGATTAAACATAGTCATATCCGAACTAAATGAACATGTTTAATCAATTATAATGATTAACGAGGGGTTTCCTATGCGCAATTATAATTATCAGTACATGGCCAATCTGGCCTTACCGATGGAAACGGTACGATTGATTGGTCGCATCAACGAATACAAAGGCAAACAGGACCTATATAAACAACAGGCGCCTCAAATCCTGAACACCTTGCGTGACGTGGCGGTCATCCAATCGACCAAAGCCTCCAATGCGATCGAAGGGATCGTCGTGACCGAGAGTCGCCTACACACCATCATGTCGAAGACCTCGGACCCGGCCGACCGCTCGGAAGCGGAAATTGCCGGGTACCGGGATGTCTTGAACTTGATCCATGCGTCGGCTCAGGATATCCCGCTCAACCCGAACATCTTGCTCCAGCTTCATAAGGAGCTTTACAAGTTTGTGCCGGTCGAGGGCGGTCGATGGAAGAATGTCGACAACGAAATTAGCGAGACCTTCCCCGACGGCACACGTCGTACACGCTTCGTACCTGTTCCAGCGTTTGAGACACCCGTTGCTATCCAAGCCTTGTGCGATAGTCTGAAAGAGCGTCGTCAAAACGAGGACGTCGACCCGCTCATCCTGACAGGCATGTTCGTGCTCGACTTTTTATCCATCCATCCGTTCAATGATGGGAACGGCCGCATGGCCCGTCTCGTGACCTTGTTGATGCTCTATCAATATGGCTTCGAGGTCGGCCGCTATATTAGTCTTGAAAAGATTGTCGAAGAACGAAAAGAGGACTACTATGAGTCCCTTCGGCTATCATCCATTCACTGGCATGAGAACCGCCAAGACTCGTTCCCATGGATCAACTATCTGTTGAGCGTAATTCTTGCAGCCTATAAAGAGCTTGAGGAGCGCGTTGGCCTCGTCACATCAGGCAGTCAGAACAAGACCGTACGAATCAGACGCTTCGTCGAAGGCAGAATTGTCCCGTTTACCAAATCAGATATTCGACAAGCCTGCCCCGACATCAGTGAGGCGACCATCAACCGTGTCCTTCGTGAATTACGTGACGAAGGAATAATCGCCCCGTCTGGTCTTGGCCGAAGTGCAAAATGGATCAAACAATGACTATATGAATACGGGACCTTAATTTTCATATGAAAACACCATTCGGCCGAATGATGTTCCTCTTAGAAGGGATATTAATCAAAATTAAGAGAATTATTCATGGTAGAAATTTAATTTGGAATCAAAAAGCGAAATCTATTTTTACAATTGACTTTTTTTGTATTTAAAGGGACATTAAGGGGTAAGATGTATATCTTTAACTTCACTTGTATAAGAGGAGGGTTTATGCAGAAAAGAAAAATGTATTATTTCATCATTTCGACCTTAGTCATCCTCGCTTTATTTAAAATCGGTGGTATTTTTCTATATGGAATGATTGTAGATCGCCCCACCCAACAAGACATGTCGGGAAATCCAAGGTACATCGACGGTGAATTGGCAACCTTTAAAGATAAAACAGAGAATCTAGAGGATACTAATGATATACCGAAGTGGTATGATCTTTTGTCGAAAGAACGGTTTGAGAAAAAGACGTCTGATGAAGACCAAGGGGATACTTCAGACGTTCTGAAATGGGCTGTTATAGCTTTCTTGCTCATTTTATTTCTCAAGAACTACAAGCGCGTACACGATTGGTGGGATAAACGGCGACGCAAAGCGACATCGTCCTCAGCTGACGAGAGGCCATTATCAGCGCGAGCCAATATGAACAAAGTGACCAATACCACACCAACCTTTCTCTATGCCTCTGATACTGAGCTTGGGAAACTACTCGTGGAGTTGAATGACACCTTGAGCGACACTCAAAAACGAAAACCTCACGAGACCGTCTCAGAGTGGTTTGCACGCATTCGATTCGAACAATCTGTGAAACCTTATGCCGATGTGCGATATGGAGAACTGAACGTGATCGACGAGCGCTCACTTCACGATTTCAAAGTATCTGTCAGACAGTATATACAACACTACAAAGGAGAGAAATCTTGATGAACATTCGTACGATGATTGAGGAAATCAACCAAGTCTATTTGGGCAACCCGACAGTAGTAGAGTTGTGTGTGACGTCGCTTTTGGCAAACGGACATGTGCTCTTAGAAGATGTACCGGGCACCGGGAAAACGATGTTGGCCAAGACATTAGCGACGAGTTTCCACGGCGACTTTTCAAGAATTCAGTTCACAGCCGACTTATTACCGTCAGATATTGTCGGTTCAGATTTTTTCAATCTAAAGACGCAAGAGTTTGAAAACAAGCAAGGCCCGATCTTCGCCAACATCGTGCTCATCGATGAAATCAACCGGGCCGTCCCACGTACCCAGTCCGCATTGCTCGAAGCGATGGAAGAACGACAGGTGACGGTCGGGGGCAAGACATATCAACTTCCTACCCCATTCTTCGTCATCGCGACGCAAAACCCGATTGAATCATCTGGTACCTTCTCTTTGCCTGATGCGCAGCTTGACCGGTTCATGATGTGTCTACATACAGGGTATCCGACCGAAGAATTCGAACTTCAATTGCTGGAGGAATCCGTCACCGAGACCCGTAAGGCGGTATTGGCGAATGTCGATTTCGAGCAACTCCTGCAATATCGAGCCGATGCCATGAAAATCCACATCTCGAAAGACGTGTTACGCTATATCGTCTCGATCGCGACCGCGTCACGTAGTCACCGGAACGTTCAGACGGGGATCAGTCCACGTGCGACGATCGCGCTCTCGAAAGCCGCTCAAAGTTATGCCTATATCCAAAATCGTGACTATGTCACACCAGAGGACATCAAGTTCTTGGCCCCATACGTTTTCGCTCATCGGTTGACACTGACGCTCGAGGGCGAGATCAAGTCCTCGAAGGCCATGGTCATGGAAGAAATCTTGTCGACCGTCCCGGTCCCGGTCGAGATGGGCATGTGACTCCGATGAACATCACGACAAATGTATTTTTCTTGCTTGAAAAACGAATCCAAATCGTCTTATTTTCAGTGATGATTATCTTGTTGTTCGTGCCGTACCTCTCGATTCTTTCATTCGTTCTCGCTGTTTTTTTGGCGGCAAGTCTTTATATCGAGCGTTACACGAAACGACTGACTGCACAAATGGACGTCACGTGGAGACAGTTCGACTCGATTCTGTTCAAGAACGAAAGTTGTAAGTTCACCCTTGAACTGACGAACGTGCACCTCTTAAACGACATGAGCACGAAAACATATATACGTACGCCAAAGGATGGACCTTACGTCGTGAACTTAGAGGGGCACACGGAATCCATCATCGAATTGGACGAGCTGCCATCTGATTTCGTCTTCGAACTTACAGGTAATCGAAGGGGGCCCATCGAAATAGCTGAAATCTCCATCACGATTAGCTTGCCTCTATCGTTAGGGACGCTGACACTCTATTTGCCTCCCCCTTTACGTTGGACGGTCTATCCATCGATTTCAAGTACTCCTGCGCAGCGTATCCGATCACACCTGAAGCTTGGTGAGCGCGTCTCTAAATATTCTCCAATTAAGGATCGGTTACTACAAATCTCCTCGAAACCCTATGAGGATGAACCGTCTAGACAAATCGACTGGTATGCGACGGCGAAGAAATTGACTTTGCAAACGAAACTGTACCAGCCGGTCAATCAAGACATGTTCACGGTGTACCTCGATTTGTCAGCTTCGAACGGGATCGGCCTTCATCATCAGTTCGAAGAATTGATAGAGGATACGGCATTGGTCAGTCGGGAATTGATTGAAAGCGGCGGGAAGGTCGAGCTATTTGTGAACCGATTAGATCAAAAGGGACATGTCAATCACTTGAGCATCCAAGAAGGGGCGAAGCAGCTTAAAAACATCCTCGCCCTACTCTCTAGTCTATCGGAGCAAGATCACTATATGGGTTCAACCCGTTTCTCGCCTTACGTGACGAAAATAAAAAACAAGCAAGCTCAGCTCATAAAAATCGCATCAAGCTAACTGACTTTTTAAAAGCCAAGTTAGCTGATGTGTTTTTTTATTTATAGACAGTACACTAGATGAGGATGATCCATGTACATGAAAAAACACCATTCGGCCGAATGGTGTTCCTTGCGTGTCGTTAGACGCGCCCACGCTCTTGCTTTTGACGTTTTCCTTACGCTCCGTGCCTCCCGTAAGAAAGGACCAGGAACATAGAGATGCGGCTTATGAGCCAGCAGCTCTTGTTATCGGGCCGTCAGGGAGGCAGCGGTGCGATGAGCGACTTCGCCTCCTGGCGCTAGACGCTCACGCATGAGCCCGGATCACCATTCCTTCTCCTATGCCCCTTCCTCAGAGACTTCCCAATCCTCAAAGCGATACTTGATGAGCCAATGGACATGCATCACTTCATATTCGAATACACCTTTGGATAGCTCTGAGACCACAAAACTGACGTCTCCATTCCCCACCACCCATGTCCCATATAGATATACGATCTTGATCGGACATTCTTCTGCATCCAGATAGATCACCAAACGGAAGTAAGGCGAGTTCCGTCCTTCATCGAACCGGACGACCTTCTCGACGCCATGTTCCCTGTCGACGACGCGCATCCAATCGGGGTGTTCCATCAGTTCCGAGAACACGGTCCGGACGAACGGATCCAATCCATCGAACGCATAGTCATTAAGAATCCGCTCGTCCATCACGCCTCACCCCTTTCAGTCTTTATAGACCGATTCCCAATACTTATGCGATTCACGCTTCGTTCAAAGACTCACTAGATAAAAATGTATACATGTATACAAATCTACAAGTATACATGTATACATTTCGAAACAATCAGTTATGTACTTGAAGCGTGTTCGTATTAAAGAAGACCGTCATCTGTTTCAATCGTTCCCCTTCTTTTACCTCACAAAGGATATCCATGCTCACTAACTCGAAGGCCTCAGGATCGATGTCCATCCGTTCAGGAAGTCTTCTAAGCAATACCTCTTTCATCTCTTCAATCGTTTGCTGGTCCAATGTGTGACTCATTTGAATCATCCTCTCCTGTTGATAGCTCAACAATACCTTGAATCTGACCGCTCGACATCTCGGTTTATTTCATGTAAGCCCTGGGCTTGTTTGAAACAAGCCCAGGGCTTGTTTAGAAAATATGGTCATTTTCAATAAACAAGCGCTCTTTTCACTTTTGTCATTTCATCAAAAAAATGACGAGACAGAATAAAACATCATGCTATATCCACACACGAACCATTCCGTTTTCGTCTTGCGAAAACGCCCCTTTTTCCGGATCCCGCTCTATGGATCCAGGCGAGAGCAACGCGAGTCGCCCGTCTCGTCAAAGAAAAACGCACGTTTTTCGTCCTTGCCCTTATCGGACGGACCGGGACCGGTCCCCCGGCCCCACTCCATCCCATTCAACCCATGTAACCTCGCTGTTTCATGCTGACATACGACTCGTCCGCCCCGAGGATGAGATGGTCGAGCACCGGGATGCCGATGAGGTCTCCTGCTTCATGTAACCGTTCAGAGACGAGGATGTCCTCCCGGCTCGGGGTCGGATCTTATCAAGAGTAAACTATTAAAAATCCATTAAAATCAATACTTTCACTTTGAGAACATGTATTTAAAGTAAATAACAATTAAAGCCTGTATCTTAGTTATCACTTGAGATACAGGCTTTTTATTTATTCGTTCATATAATTAAACAGTTTGCCTAAAAAATCATCGCTAATGGTTAATTGATACTGTTTTTCAACGAGATTTCGAAGTTCCATAACGAGAAGCAAAGAGTTCTTATAGGCTTCATATAGTTCTAATTCATTTAATCGGGCAGTAGTCTTTTTAAACTTTTCATAGTTTTCAGGACTAATTTCTTTTTCAAGATTCTTTGTCATATTAAACCAATTATCGGCATTTTCTTCCGCAATTCGAATGAGTTGTAGTATATTTTTTTGTAATTGAGATAAAAGTTCCAGTGAACGTGCATTTTCCCCTCTTTTAAGAACATTAATCCCCATTAACCATAGGTTGGAAAAATTATTCAATAAAAAATTTACGTTTTCTTCTGTAAGTCTATTTGGTCCCGGACCTTCCAACTCTGATAAATACAATTCTAGTTGTCCTGTTTCATCATAAATAAACATTGCTTTTGTGTCAGGAATGTAGCCTGATTCTTTGAATGAAGGAATAATATTCATTTCGTTTTCGGAAAGGAAATGAAATTCACCACGTATTAGATTTTCAAAAATTACTACTTCCGTACCGTACTCATTTTGATAGAGTAAAGTGTAGGAAGCGACTTCATTTAGCCATTTTGCTGAATCAAAGGTGGAAATTGTATCATCTTTTAGAAAAACGTAATATTCTATATCAGAGTATTGATCTCCCTCTCCTTTTGTAAAAGAGCCATACATCATACAAGCAGATATTCGTTCATCTGACTGGACAAGTTCCTTAACCCTTGCCATTAGTTCCTTTTGTTTTAACAATTCGATTCCTTCTTTCTTTATTTTGATTCAGGGAGAAATAAAAAATCCTCCCAAATAATGTTGGAAGGATTAGTCATGTCACTTTTTAAGACACTCAAATAAAACTATTTAGCCTTTTTAGCTATTCAGTCTTACATTTATTTAGTATATGGAAAAATGGGCAGACTAATCCTAAGTTTTTAAACTGAAATATACTATTTCATTTGTTAAAAATTAGATTAGTTCTTCATTGTCCACCCATCTCTCCTTTCGATTAATAGTATATTAATTTTAACACTTCAAAGTTCAAAGCACAAGTTGGTGAAACTCATAGATTAACTATTCTCTAATGTACAAATCTCCGTATAATTTTTGGATCTGGTTCCTTAATCTTATATTTTCCTCTTCTAATTCCTTTACTCTTGTTTTTAAGGTTTTAATAAGGACTTCTTCAGAACGGGAGCTTTTCTTGGGTTTTGATATTACATTTTCTGTTTTTTGCTGTTTTCGGAGAGATTCAATCCTTTGCCTAATATCATGTTCCTTATAAAGCCATGATTTAGAAACATTAGCTTCCTTTGCAACTGTGTTAAAATTAATAGTCTTACCTTCAAGCGATAGTTTAGAGATAACCTTGTCTACATTTTCTCTAGTCCGCCTGGACTTTTGCTTTGCCAAACGCACAATTTCCTCTGTATTTCGTACCTGTTTAACCATCTAACTAATCCCCTTCAGGCTGCCAATTATTTGCTCTAGTCGCTCTTTAACACGGTTATTAGTCTCTATTTGCCTTTGCCATTGCTTTTCCTTAGCGACTGCCAATAACTCCTCAGTACGATTTAACTGTTCCTCATGCTGCGATAAAAACTGCTTACTTGTACAAAAATGAGTACAATCTAAACAAGCATTGGCGTGTGGACAAGAACCTGCTATTACTGGTAATCGGCAATAACCATTTGGAAGAACTTGTGCATTAATATTTTTCTTGAACCATTGAAGATCAACATCATCGACTTCATTGTCATTATCTAACTCAATTATATCTCCATTATTAGTTACCAGTTTTTCTTTGAATTTTGTAAATTCAGCTTTAAGGGTTTCATCAAAAATATGAGCATATCTGCTTGTCATTTCAGGACTTTCATGACCCAAAAACTTTTGTACAATATGCTGCGGTACTCCGTTATTAATCATTCTTGTTCCTACTGTATGGCGAAAGGCATGGGCATGGAATCTATAAATCTCGCCTGATTTATCGACTATTTTTTGCTCATAAGCTAATTTGTTTAACTCGTCTCTAAATGTTTCTTGTTTTAATGGCGATCCATCTTTTCTTGGAAAGAGGTATTCACTATCTGGAAACTCCCATGAAACTTTATCTTCCCGAACTTTAATCAATAAAGCTACCTCTTTTGATATTGGAACTATATGCTCCTTTTTCATTTTCCATTGATAATACTTTAAAAAGTAATCTCCATCTTTGTCCTCTAATAGACAACCTTTTTTCAAGGTGCACAATTCGCTTATCCTCATCCTACATTCTTGGACTATCATAGTCATCGTAGCTATATATTCGGGTAATTTATCAAGATGACTGTTCAATTGCTCCAGAACGTATTCATCTATAAAACGAGGTTTTGCTCTCGGTATTTTGGGATAGTCTTCTGGATAGATTAACACCTTGGAAGGAATATCATTCCATTCTAGCCTTAGAAGGGTACTAAATAGTCCTTCCAATATAGAGATCCTCCCAGTTATTGTGCTAGGCTTTATCCCCATCATATTTAATTCGCTTAAATATGCTTCAATTTCCATTCTCGTTAATTGGTTTATTCTCTGAACGTGTTTAAAATTCATGTCCAAGAAATTAAAGAACTCTTTAAGTTTTTGGGCGATATCACATACATAGGAAAAGCTATCCGTATTTAATCTCAATTTACAATATCTTTTTACGAGTTGTTTAAAATACGTATTGCGAACCCCTTTAAAGTTAATTACATATTCATATTGTGTCGGATTAACCTTATCATCTGGCAAAGGTAACTTACGTCTATCCCAAATGTCTTTATCCCACTCCTCCCCATCAAAATAAAAGTCCTCATAAAACTCCATAAATTGTTTTAAATTAGTAACATAGTAAGAATTAGCTTCTACAGCTATTTTTTCTTGATTAGCAGTAATCTTATAATTAGTAGTGGTAATTCTAACACCCTGTTCTGTCAAATATGTCCTATATTCCGTCATTGCTTTTTTAATAGGAACTTCAGTAATTGAAGTAATGTTAGGATACTTTAAATCTAAAAAATCTAACATTCTATTAATTACAGTTCCTTTTCTAATCCATACAGTTTTTGCATTCCATATTCCATTATTTAAATGGTAAAAATAAAAATATTTCAATTCTGTTCTTAACCACAGATTTTTAACACGTTCAAAACGAACCCACCGATTTCTTAAAGTAGGGTTCTTACTTAATTCTATGGCAGAAGGATGCGGACATTTCCTTATATCCCAACTATTATTAGCCCAAAATCCCTGCAATTCTTCATTCATTGCAGCTATTTTCTTACTGATCTCACTCTGACTGATAATTTTCCTTTTACTAGAATCATTCATTTCTTATGTTCCTTTCTCTCAAGATATTTATTAAACTCATTTTTCATATCTTGATCTGAAAGATGAACATAGGTATTTAACGTTGTTTGAACATGTGCATGGCCCAACCTCTTTTGAACGTGTGCAACATCCCATCCATCCCTAATTAGCTGCGTTGCATGAGTGTGGCGTAGCATATGCGGCGTAAACTCTATTCTAGTTCTTTTAACTATTCTTCTAACTAGATCAAGAACACTTTGGTACTTTAGTGGTTTTCCAAAATAGCCTTCTTTTAAAGAAATAAAAACATAATCATGCTCCAAGTCCTCACCATACTCATATACCAAATAATCTGTATAAAGTGCCATAAGTTCTTTACTCACATGTATTGTTCTTTCCTTCCTTAATTTAATATAGGCCTCATTAACATTAACGTCTCTGGGTGTTAAATGGATTTGATTGTCCCAAGTGGCAATATCCTCAAGCCTTAGCGATAACACTTCACCGATTCTTAAACCACCCTCATACATAAGCATTAAAATTAATTTATCCCTCTTCGTATGACAAGCATCAATAATTTGCTTAACTTCCTCTGATGTTAGTGTTCTTATCTGCTTCTTTTTAACCCTTAACTTTAAGATATTCTTTTGATATTTACCCTTATTAATATGATGTAAAAACCCCTTAAAATTTCTCCCCTTTGCTTGTTTAAATACATCAATTGACTTAAATTCTCCTAATCTACTTAAATATTCCAGATAACTCATAACAGCATTTAAAATTGTATTCACTGTCGTTTCTTCTCTTATGGCTTCTTTTGACTGGAGATCAATTACATTTGCTGCTGTTGGGTATCTCAACCAACCTACAAAATCTGCTAATTTCTCAAAGTTAATAT
>NZ_JACSLJ010000009.1:0-53655 GCF_018618085.1 Exiguobacterium sp. s141
CCCGTTCCCATGCCGAACACGGAAGTTAAGCGCTTCAGCGCCGAAAGTAGTTGGGGGTCTCCCCCTGTGAGGATAGGACGTTGCCAGGCCAACGCGAAGGACGATCAAGCATCCGCTTGGTCGTTCTTTTTTTGTATATCTAGCGATGTCGCAACTGCGACATCGCTTTTCGTTTGCCTTTTTTTGAATCAATGATAGAATATAGTCAAAAGTCAAAGATGGTCAGAGGGTGGTGGAGATGAGAAACATATCGGATGTAATCGAACAGTATTTAAAACAAGTGCTGAAGGAGAGCCAGGCCGAAGCGATTGAAATTAAACGGCAAGATATCGCTAAGCGTTTCGAGTGTGTTCCGTCTCAAATCAACTACGTCATCAACACGCGTTTTACGGTCGAAAAGGGATATTTGGTCGAAAGTAAGCGTGGAGGCGGAGGATATATTCGCATTCGTCGTGTGATTTTGCATGAAAAACAAGACGTGTTGGCTAGTTTGATGGATATTTTACACGATCATCCTCGTCTTTCTGAACAACTTGTCGAGAATATATTGATTCGCTTGTTTGAAGAAGGAATGTTAAGTGAACGAGAAGTTCGTTTGCTGTACCACTTGTTGTCAGATGAAGCGCTCGGCTTGAACGCTGAAGATCGACACTTGATTCGAAGACAACAGTTACTCGCATTAATGAAATTACTTAGTTACCATTGACTGACGGAGGCATACATCTATGCTATGTGAACGATGCAAACGGCGACCTGCCGTCAATGAAATTCAAGTAGTGGAGAATGGAATTCCTGTAACGCGTAAACTATGTCGTAATTGTACAGTAGAAATCATGTCAGGTTATGTACCGGTCGTGAAACGCTGTCCCACGTGTCAACTAACACAAAACGAGCTGGCTCATTTACGAAAAGCTGGATGCGCTACTTGTTATACGGTATTTCGTGATGAACTGATTAAAATCACTCGGCAGTACCAGCAAGGCCATGATGTTCACGTCGGTTCGATGCCTGATGCCTTGCGCACACCCGACGAGCGAATCGAAGAGCGACTCCAAAAGTTAGCAGGGGAGTTACAACGAGCCGTCGAACAAGAAGATTATGAACGTGCAGCGCGAATTAAAAAAGAAATAATTCAGCTGAAAGGACAAGGTGAGGCATGATGGAACCATTTCTCAAGCATCCACTCGGTCCGAAGATGAAAGAGCGAGCGAAACTTGATGACTTAGTCATCTCTACTCGTATCCGTCTAGCGCGTAACTTAAAAGATACAGTCTTTTCTCCGGTTTTATCTAAAGAAAGTCAACATCAGCTTTGTCAACGTGTTGAAACGTCACTTGGCGGATTGCAAGGCTTCGAATATTTGCACATGGGCACTTACGATGTAGTGACACGACAAGCACTCGTTGAAAAACATTTGATTAGCCCAACGATTGCTGGAAAAGAAGAAAGTGCCGTCTTGTTAAGTGAAGATGAAACGATCAGTGTGCTTATTAATGAGGAAGATCACTTACGAATTCAAACGTTACTCCCGGGTTATCAAGTGGAAGAAGCGTTTGAACTCGCGAAACGAGTCGATGTTCTCTGTGGCGAATCTCTCCCATACGCATATGACGAACAGCTCGGATATTTAACGACTTGTCCAAGTAATATCGGTACAGGACTTCGAGCGTCAGTGATGCTCCATCTTCCAGGGCTAACGTTGACAGGGCGAATTACTCCTATATTGAAAGAGCTTCGCAAGCTCGGATATACGATTCGGGGACGGTATGGAGAAGGTAGCGACGCGGCGGGACGATTGTTTCAATTATCGAATCAACGCACACTCGGCAGTCATGAATCACAGTTGTTGACAGATTTTATGGAAGTTACGGAGCAAGTCATTCAGGCGGAACGACAAGCACGGGAAGAGCTACTGGCCCGTAACCAAGACGAGTTAGAGGACCAGTTTTATCGCTCATACGGAATTTTACGTTATGCGAAACTGTTATCATCGACAGAAGCGATTGAACGTCTGTCGGATTTGCATTTGGCGAGTGACCTTGGTATTTTGTCCGACTGGAGTCCACCTCAGTTTCACGAATTAATTGTAAAGCTTCAATCAGGTTTCCTACAAAAACATTTCGGGAAAACATTATCTACGAAAGAACGAAATCGCGAACGAGCGACTCTCGTTCGTCGAACGTTAGATCATGGCTTAGTTTGATCCAACTTTAAGGAGGTTTTGTCAATGATGTTTGGTCGATTTACAGAACGAGCTCAGCGCGTATTAGCTTTAGCACAAGAGGAAGCGGTACGACTTGGCCATCATAATATTGGTACAGAACATATTTTACTCGGACTCGTCCGTGAAGGGGAAGGGATTGCTGCTAAAGCACTGTTCGCCCTCGGACTCACGTCTGAAAAAATTCAACAAGAAGTAGAGGCACTCATTGGCCGTGGATCAGAAAACGGCTCAACGATTCACTATACACCGCGTGCAAAAAAAGTAATCGAACTCTCGATGGACGAGGCTCGAAAACTTGGACATTCTTACGTTGGCACCGAGCACATTTTACTCGGCGTGATTCGTGAAGGTGAAGGTGTGGCGGCTCGTGTCTTGAATAACCTTGGTGTCAGTTTGACGAAGGCACGTCAGCAAGTACTTCAACTCTTAGGAAACACGGAGTCATCTTCTAATGCGTCACAACCTGGAACGAGTGCCGCGACACCAACGCTAGACGGCTTGGCCCGTGACTTGACCCAACAGGCGCGTGAGTCGCGTCTTGACCCAGTCATCGGCCGCGCTGGCGAGATTCAACGCGTCATCGAAGTGTTGTCTCGCCGGACAAAAAATAACCCGGTCCTCATTGGGGAACCAGGGGTCGGGAAAACGGCAGTCGTCGAAGGTCTCGCTCAACAGATCATTAATAACGAAGTTCCAGAAACTCTTCGTAATAAACGTGTCATGGTACTTGATATGGGAACACTCGTCGCTGGAACGAAATACCGCGGTGAATTTGAGGACCGATTGAAAAAGGTAATGGATGAGATTCGCCAAGCTGGGAACGTCATTCTTTTCATCGACGAATTGCACACATTGATTGGAGCTGGCGGCGCTGAAGGCGCAATCGACGCGTCGAACATTTTGAAACCGTCACTCGCACGTGGTGAACTCCAATGTATCGGAGCGACGACACTTGATGAGTACCGGAAGTATATCGAGAAAGATGCGGCACTCGAACGCCGGTTCCAACCGATCCAAGTCAATGAACCGACAACGGATGAGGCAGAACAAATCCTCTTCGGGTTACGTGACCGTTACGAGGCGCACCATCGCGTCACGATCACAGATGAAGCGATTCATGAAGCCGTCGTTCTCTCGGACCGCTACATCTCGGACCGTTTCCTTCCGGATAAAGCGATCGACCTCGTCGATGAGGCTGCTTCGAAAGTAAGACTTCGTTCGTTCACGGCACCGCCGAATTTGAAAGAACTCGAGGCTCGTCTTGAGTCGATTCGCAAAGAGAAAGATTCGGCTGTACAGAGTCAAGAGTTCGAGAAGGCTGCCTCGTTACGTGATACCGAGCAGAAACTTCGGGATGAGCTCGAACAGCTCAAGTCGGAATGGCAGAATAAGCAAGGGAATGAAAAACTCGAAGTAACGAAAGAAGATATCGCGCAAGTCGTCGCCAACTGGACAGGTGTCCCGGTGACGAAGATTGCCGAAGAAGAGACAGATCGTCTCCTCAAACTCGAATCGATTCTCCACGGGCGGGTCATCGGTCAAGATGAGGCCGTCAAATCGATTTCGCGGGCGATTCGCCGGGCTCGTGCCGGATTGAAAGATCCGAAACGTCCGATCGGTTCGTTCGTATTCCTCGGACCAACTGGTGTCGGGAAAACCGAGTTGGCTCGTGCCGTGGCTGAAGCGTTGTTCGGTGACGAAGACGCCATCATCCGAATCGACATGTCTGAGTATATGGAGAAACACGCGACGAGCCGTCTCGTCGGATCGCCTCCAGGTTACGTCGGCTATGAAGAAGGTGGTCAATTGACTGAGAAGGTTCGTCGCAAGCCATATTCGGTCATCTTGCTTGATGAGATTGAGAAGGCCCACCCTGAAGTGTTCAACATCTTGCTTCAAGTGCTCGATGACGGTCGCTTGACTGACTCGAAAGGGCGTACGGTCGACTTCCGGAACACGGTCATCATCATGACGTCAAACGTCGGTGCGGCAGCCCTCAAACGCAACAAATATGTCGGGTTCACGGTTGAAGATGATGTGAAACGTGAATATACCGAAATGAAAGACAAAGTCACGGAAGAGTTGAAAAAAGCGTTCCGTCCCGAGTTCTTGAACCGGATTGACGAGATCACCGTCTTCCACTCGCTCCAAAAAGAGCACATCCAAGAAATTGTCAAACTTATGGCCGAGACACTTACGAAACGTCTCGGAGAACAAGGCATTGATTTCAGTCTCACCGAATCAGCGCTCGAGAAAATCGCTGAAGTCGGGTACGACCCGGAATACGGGGCTCGTCCACTCCGCCGTGCGCTCCAGCGTGAGGTTGAGGACCGACTCTCAGAGGCGATGCTCAGCGGCAGCATCACAAAAGGCAGCAAAGTGGCGCTCGATGTACAAGACGGCGAATTCGTCGTCCGTAATGAAGGTGTCGTTCAGTAACTACAAGGCTCCCTCTCTCATGTGAGGGAGCTTTTTTAGACGGAAAGGAACATCATGGCAAAAATTAAAACGAAATACGTATGTCAGTCATGCGGGTACGAATCCGCAAAATGGATGGGGCGTTGCCCAGGATGTAATGAATGGAACACACTCGTTGAAGAGTTTGTCGAAGAGAAAAAGGCAAAGCGGGGGGCCGCCTTCGTTCATAGCTCCTCGAGACAGCTGAAGCCGGAGCGTCTGTCGGACGTTGTGTCACAAGAAGAGACGCGGGTCCATACGAACAGTCAAGAGTTTGACCGTGTGCTCGGGGGCGGAATCGTTCCAGGCTCACTCGTCCTCGTCGGTGGCGATCCGGGAATCGGAAAGTCGACGATTTTGCTTCAAGTGAGCGCCCATTTGGCGCACAGTGGACGGAAAGTGCTCTATATTTCCGGGGAAGAATCGCTCAAACAGACGAAACTTCGCGCCGAGCGGCTTGGCCTCCCGACCGAGGACTTATATGTCCTCGCGGAGACGGATATGTTGATGATTGAACGGGTCATCGATGAAGAGGAACCAGGGTTCGTCATTATCGACTCGATTCAAACCGTCTATATGGATGAGATCCAGTCGGCGCCAGGTAGTGTCGCCCAAGTTCGGGAATGTACGGCAGCGCTCATGAAAATCGCCAAGACCCGTGGAATTGCCGTCTTTATCGTCGGTCACGTGACGAAACAAGGTTCGATTGCGGGACCTCGTCTGCTCGAGCATATGGTCGATGCCGTCCTTTACTTTGAAGGCGAACGTCACCACACGTTCCGTATTTTACGGGCCGTCAAAAATCGGTTCGGATCGACGAACGAGATCGGTATCTTTGAAATGAAGGAAGGCGGTCTCGAAGAAGTGCTCAATCCGTCTGAAATTTTCCTAGAAGAACGGACTGCCGGTGTCTCGGGCTCAACTGTCGTCGCGTCGATGGAAGGGACGCGGACGGTGCTCGTCGAGCTGCAGGCATTAATTTCCCCGACCTCATTCGGAAATCCACGTCGGATGGCAACAGGGATCGACCAGAACCGGGTCGCGCTCCTCATGGCCGTCCTTGAGAAACGATCAGGGCTTTTACTCCAAACGCAAGATGCTTATTTAAAAGCGGCGGGCGGTGTCAAGTTGGATGAGCCTGCGATCGATTTGGCGATTTGTATCTCGATCGCGTCAAGTTTCCGCGATCGTCCGACCCGTCCGACGGATGTGTGCATCGGCGAAGTTGGATTGACCGGGGAAGTGCGTCGGGTGTCACGGATTGAACAGCGTGTCGCCGAAGCGGCCAAGCTCGGATTTACGCGGGCGATTATCCCGAAAAATAACCTCGGGGGCTGGACGGCCCCACCTGGTATCGATGTCGTCGGTGTCAGTACTGTCGATGAAGCGCTCCAACTTGCCATCCCGTTCTGACGGGGCGCTTCCGGCAGTTTTTAACGCTTTGTAACGAACGCTTTCAAAAAAACCATGTTACAATGAAAGTGTTAATTTCTTGAAATTTTAATTCATAATAAAGGAGGTGGAATGAGTGAAGATTGCTGTACGAATCGGATTTATTTTAATCGGACTCGTCGTCGGTTGGTTCGGTATTATCGAAGCGATGTTGCTGTTAGGTGACCTCGGAGTGAATGTACCGGCTTGGTTGACGATTCCTTATGTGGCTAGTTTGATTGGTGGACTTATCTTCTTCATTCTTAGTTTATTCTTGACCGATGGGGTCGTTAAATTTATCCGTTTTGTTGAAGAACGGCTCGTCCGTTTACCGGTCGGTGATATTTTGTTCGGGTCGATCGGATTGATTATTGGTTTGTTGATTGCCTTTTTGATCAGTGTCTCATTAGAAGTAACAAATATCTTCTTACTCAGCAAAATCGTACCGATTTTCGTGACCGCCTTGTTCGGGTACTTCGGTTTCGCTGTCGGCTATCGGAAGCGGAACGAATGGATTAAACTGTTCGTCAAGAGTGAACGCGAGAAGCCGGAAGCAGAACCGTTGCGCCGCTCGAACGATAAAATTTTGGATACGAGCGTCATTATCGACGGTCGGATTGCCGACATTTCGAAGACCGGTTTCATCGAAGGCACGCTCATCGTGCCACAATTCGTCATCGGCGAGCTTCAATATATCGCCGATTCGTCGGATACGTTGAAGCGGAACCGTGGTCGTCGCGGTCTTGATATTTTGAAGGAGTTACAAGACAACGACCGCATCGAAGTAGAAATCTATGATGGGGACTTTGAAGACGTCGCCGAAGTGGACATTAAATTGATCAAGTTGGCCGAATTGAAAAAAGGGATTGTCGTCACGAACGACTACAACTTGAATAAAGTGTGCGAAGTTCGAAATGTCCCTGTGCTGAACATTAATGATTTGGCAAATTCAGTCAAACAGATTGTCATCCCGGGGGAAGAGATGGTCGTGACGGTCATTAAAGAAGGTAAAGAACAAAATCAAGGCGTCGCGTACCTCGAAGACGGCACGATGGTCGTCGTTGAAGGTGGGCGCAAGTTGATTTCGAAGACATTGCCTGTTGTCGTGACGAGCGTTCTTCAAACATCGGCTGGCCGTATGATTTTTGCGCGTCCTGAATAAGCATGGAAAAAGAGACGCATTAGCGCTCTCTTTTTTCACGAACAGAGGTGAATGGAATGGTGCGTTATACAGTGGTCATCCCAGCCGCAGGGAAAGGGAAGCGGATGGGAGCCGATGAGAATAAATTGATGCTGACGTTACAAGGGAAGCCGATTATCGTATGGACGGTCGAAGCGTTCTCGAAAGATGCATGGTGTGAGCGCATCGTGCTCGCAGTGCGCCCTGAGGAACAAGGGTGGTTCGAGCGACAGTTGCATCATTTAGAGACCCCGATTACATACGTGACGGGTGGGGAAGAACGGCAACAGAGCGTTCGAGCCGGATTGCAAGTCGTCAATCCCGAAGATGTCGTCTTGATTCATGACGGGGCACGGCCATTTGTGCGCCTTGACCAACTTCATGCCATCGCCGAAGCGGCCAAGACGGCAGGGGCGATTCTCGCTGTTCCGGTCAAAGATACGGTGAAACAAGTGATGGACGGACACATCACGCAGACGGTGCCGCGTGAGGCACTATGGTTGGCGCAGACGCCCCAAGCGTTTCCGGCAGGCGCCATTCAAGCCGCCCATGAGCGGGCAGAAGCTGCTCGTTTTATCGGCACGGATGATGCCAGTCTATTCGAATGGACCGGGCAACGGGTGACGATTATCCCGGGGGATTACCACAACATTAAAATGACAACCCCAGAAGATTTATTGTTTGGAGAAGCGATTTTAACGAAGGAGGATTATCGATGAGAATCGGACAAGGATTTGATGTACACGCGTTCGCGGAAGGGCGTCCGCTTATTTTAGGAGGAATCGAGATTCCGCATGACCGCGGTCTACTTGGCCACTCAGATGCGGACGTCTTGTTGCATACGATTGCCGACGCGGCGCTCGGGGCGATTGCAGCGGGCGATATTGGCAAGCATTTCCCGGACACGGACCCTGAGTTTAAGGATGCAGACTCGAAAGTATTGTTACAACACGTGTGGCAACTCGTCAAAGCAGAAGGCTATGTGCTCGGCAACGTCGATGCGACAGTGATGGCGGAGCGGCCGAAGCTTCGCACGTACATCGACGATATGCGAGCGGTCATCGCCGAGTTGCTCGAAGCGGACATCAGCCAAGTGAACGTCAAAGCGACGACGACTGAAAAGCTAGGCTTCACCGGACGTGAAGAAGGAATTGCCGCTCAGGCGGTCATCCTGCTCAACCGCGCTTGACAAAAGTGGTATACTATTTGGGCAGAAGAGAAGAAAGGTGGAAATATTATGAGTGAAGTGCGCGTACGCTATGCGCCGAGTCCGACGGGTCACCTTCATATCGGGAACGCCCGGACCGCGCTATTTAACTATTTATATGCTCGCCATGCTGGCGGGAAGATGATTCTCCGAATCGAGGATACGGACCAGAAACGGAACGTCGAGAACGGTGTCGAGAGCCAAATGAAATACTTGGAATGGCTCGGCATCGATTGGGATGAAGGCCCAGGCCGCGGCGGCGACTTCGGCCCGTACTTCCAAATGGAACGCCTCGACCTTTACAATCAATACGTGAACGAGTTGATGGACAAGGGGCTCGCATACAAGTGCTATATGACGTCTGAAGAACTCGAGGCGGAGCGTGAGGCTCAAATCGCACGCGGCGAGGCACCGCGGTATTCGGGTGCACATCGTAACTTGAGCGACGAAGAGCAAGCTGCGTTCGAAGCCGAAGGACGTAAACCGTCGATTCGGATTCGTGTACCAGAGTCGGTCACATATAAGTGGACCGATGTCGTCAAAGGCGACGTCTCGTTCGAGTCGAAAGACTTCGGAGACTGGGTCATCGTCAAACAGGACGGCATCCCGACGTATAACTTCGCTGTCGTCGTCGACGATCACTTGATGAAAATCAGCCACGTGTTGCGCGGGGATGATCATATCGCCAACACACCGAAACAGATGATGGTCTATGACGCGCTCGGTTGGGACTATCCGGCGTTTGGTCATATGACATTGATTTATAACGAGAACCATAAGAAGTTATCGAAGCGTGATGAGTCGATCATTCAGTTTATCGAACAATACGCTGATCTCGGATACCTTCCAGGGGCACTCTTTAACTTCATCTCGCTCCTCGGTTGGTCGCCGGTCGGAGAAGAGGAGATCTTCACGAAAGAAGAGTTCATCGAGATGTTTGATGCGAGTCGTTTGTCGAAGAGCCCGGCCGTCTTTGACCAACAGAAGCTTGCTTGGATCAACAGCGTCTATATGAAACAGGCTTCGCTTGACGAAGTGGTGGCACTCAGTTTACCATTCTTACAAGAAGCAGGACGTTTACCGAACGCCTTGTCGATAGAACAAGCCGATTGGGCGACAGCGTTGATCGCCCTCTATAAAGAACAAATGACACACGGTGCTGAAATCGTGACGTTGACGGACCTGTTCTTTAAAGACGAGGTCGAATACGACGAAGAGGCCAATGCGGTCCTCGCTGGAGAAACGGTACCGGCTGTCCTCGCCGAATTCAAGGCTCAACTTGAAACAATCGAAGACTTCACACCGGAAGCCGTCAAAGCAGCGACGAAAGCGACACAAAAGGCGACTGGCCAAAAAGGAAAGAACTTGTTCATGCCGATCCGGGTCGCGACGACCGGGCAGACGCACGGACCAGAGCTTCCGAACGCCATTTCACTAATTGGCAAAGAGCGTGTCTTGGCACGTCTCACAACATTATTAGCTTAAAGGCAACGATGAGGAAAGTAAGCGGTATGACACTTAACAGAGACTAGAACCTAGGCTGGAAGTTCTAGAAGCGTCCCCCGTCGAAGTGCACCTCGGAGCCGTTCCGGCGATACGTAGTCGGGACCGCGACTCGGCGTTAACGAGACATGAGAGGGGAACTTTCCCAAACAGAGTGGAACCGCGCTTACGGCGTCTCTGTGCCTTGGCACAGGGGCGTCTTTGTTTTTGATATGGAAAAGGAGAACAATTATGGGATTTTGGAAAAGTGTGAGCGACGATATACGAAACGTGCTCGAACTCGACCCGGCCGCAAGATCAAAAATAGAGGTCGTCTTGACCTATCCAGGGTTACACGCCCTGTGGGCACATCGAATCGCGCACGGTCTATGGACGCGCAAAGTCAAGTTAATGGCGAAGTTAATCGCGCAGACGAGCCGTTGGTTGACGGGAATTGAGATTCATCCCGGTGCGGTCATCGGTGAACGTCTCTTTATCGATCACGGGTTTGGCATCGTCATTGGTGAGACGGCGATTATCGGTAACAATGTAACGATTTATCAGGGCGTGACGCTCGGCGGAACGGGAAAAGAGAAAGGGAAACGTCACCCGACGATCGGGAATGATGTCCTCATCTCTGCCGGGGCGAAAGTGCTCGGCAATATCACGATTGGCGATTGCGTCAAAATCGGGGCGAGTTCTGTCGTTTTAAAAGACGTCCCATCCGACTCGACGGTCGTTGGGATTCCAGGCCGGGTCGTCATCCGGAACGGCGAACGGGTTAAGCAGCATGATCTCGATCACCGCTTCCCCGACCCGGACCGCGAGTGCCAAGAGCGGCTGGAACGTGCCGTCGCTCAGCTAGAAGACAAACTTGCTTCATTAGAGAAACGGATGGAGGAGAATACACATGATTCAGTTTTACAACAGCCTCACGAATAAAAAAGAGCCGTTTGTACCAATCGTACCTGGGAAAGTGTCGATGTATGTATGTGGACCGACCGTCTACAATTACATTCACGTCGGTAACGCCCGGCCGGCCATCGCCTTCGATACAGTTCGTCGTTATTTAGCGTATCGAGGCTATGACGTCAAATACGTCCTCAACTTTACAGATGTCGACGATAAAATCATTCGGACCGCCAATGAGCTCGGAGAAGACGTCGGTACGTTGACGAATCGGTATATCGACGCGTATTTGGCAGACACGGGTGCCTTGAACGTATTGCCGGCGGACGTCCATCCACGTGTCACGGACACGATGGAAGAGATTATCACATTCATCCGCGAACTCGAGACGCAGGACTTTGCGTATGAAGCAGGCGGGGACGTCTATTTCCGGACGCGTAAGTTTGAGACGTATGGCAAATTGAGCCAGCAGTCGATTGAAGACTTACGCGCGGGATCACGTGTCGACGTCGGGGAAAAGAAAGAAGACCCGCTCGATTTCGTCTTGTGGAAAGCCGCGAAACCAGGTGAGCCGGCATGGGAGAGTCCATGGGGACAAGGTCGTCCAGGCTGGCACATCGAGTGTTCAGCGATGGCGAAAAAACACCTTGGCACGACGATCGACATTCACGCCGGGGGCCATGACTTGAAGTTCCCGCACCACGAGAACGAGATTGCCCAATCGGAGGCGTGCAACCATACGAAGTTCGCCAACTATTGGCTGCATAACGGATTCATCAATATCGAGAATGAAAAGATGTCAAAATCGCTCGGGAACTTCCTGCTCGTCCATGAGGCGTTGAAGGAAGTGGATGCGATGGTGCTCCGCTTCTTCATGTTATCGGTCCACTATCGTCATCCGATCAACTATAGCCGTGAGTTGATCGAGCAAGCGGCGAACGGATGGGATCGCATCAAGGAGTCGTATCAAAACGTTGAATACCGCTTATCGGTCACGGCCGGCCTTGAAGAGCCGAGCGAGGCGATGGAACGCAAGCTTGCGACGATTAAAACAACGTTTATCGAAGCGATGGATGATGATATCAATACGGCGAATGCAGTGACCGTCCTATTTGACTTGGCACGTGAAGCGAACATCTACGCAAAAGCGGACCACGTCTCAAAAGTCACGCTCGAACACGTGATCGCTCTCTTCGAAGAATTGACAGGTGTGCTTGGTTTGACAATCAAGAAAGAGCTAGAGCTTCTTGACGCGGAAATTGATCAATTGATTCAAGAGCGGAACACGGCTCGGGCGGAGCGGAATTTCGCGCGTGCCGATGAGATTCGAGATCTCTTGAAAGAACAGAAGATTCAACTCGAAGATACAGCCCAAGGGGTGCGGTGGAAGCGGTTATGAAACAACTCGCCCCTCAACTGAACGCCCTCGCCCTCGCCTATATGGGGGACGCCGTCTATGAGATGGCGGTACGCAAACGACTGCTCGGACAAGGGATGACGAAGCCGAACGACCTACACCGTGGCGCCATCCGCTACGTGAATGCGGCAGCGCAGGCTGGGATCGTGACCCACTGGCTCGAGACAGGTGTCTTGAGTGATGATGAAGCGGCTGTCGTCCGCCGTGGGAAGAACGCGAAATCCGGTTCAATCCCGAAGCGGACAGATGTTCATACGTATCGCTATTCGACAGCGTTCGAAGCATTGATTGGTTACACATATCTAATGGAAAGAAGGGATCGTCTTGAAGAACTCATCGAACAAGCGTTCACATGGCTCGAAACCGAGTCATTCGAAACGACATGACGGAGGAAGGGCGCATGAGCAACGCTCATTTGATCGTCCACGCGGCGAACGAAATGATCGACCGAAGCGCCAAAAACTAGAACGACCAGACTATCAAGAAGTCGACGTGCTCGAGGAAGGAATCGACTTCCTTTACGGGCGCAACCCGGTGATGGAAGCGCTCCGGAGCGGTCGCGATATGAACAAGGTCTTTATTATGGAAGGGCAACAGAAGGGGCCGCTCGCTCAAATCATCGGCATGGCCAACGAGGCATCGGTTCAAGTCTCGTTCGTCCCGAAAACGAAACTCGAGAAAATGGCCGGTAGCGAACATCACCAAGGTGTTGTCGCCGCGGTCGCCGCCTACGAATATAAGTCGATCGAAGATATGTTCGCCCTTGCCGAGTCAAAAGGAGAAACGCCGTTGTTCATTCTGCTCGATGAACTCGAAGACCCGCATAACCTAGGTTCGATTTTACGGACAGCGGATGCGGTCGGGGCGCACGGGATTATCATTCCGAAGCGCCGCTCGGTCGGTTTGACGCAGACGGTGGCGAAAGCTTCGACAGGCGCAATCGAGTACATTCCGGTCGCACGCGTCACAAACTTGACGCGGACGCTTGAAGAACTGAAAGAGAAAGGACTATGGGTTGTCGGGACAGACGCGAGCGAGAGCCAAGATTATCGTCGCCTCGATGGGAACATGCCGCTCGTCGTTGTCATCGGTAGTGAAGGTAAAGGGATGAGCCGCCTCGTACGCGAATCGTGTGACTTCCTCGTCCACATGCCGATGGTCGGTCACGTCACATCGCTGAACGCCTCGGTCGCGGCCGCGCTTCTCTTGTATGAAGTGCATCGCTCACGTAACCCATTGTCATGAGCATCAAGAAACGGGAATTGCTCCTCGTGGATGGATATAACATTATTGGCGCATGGCCGCACCTTCGAAAGCTGCGAGACATCGATTTTGAGAAAGCACGAAACGATTTGATTGAAGCGATGGCCGAGTACCAAGCGGTCACGGGTCGCGAAGTGACAATCGTCTTCGATGCCCATATGCGATACGGGCGGGAATCGAAAGCGAATCAGAGTCGTGTCGCGGTCGTCTATACGAAAGAAAACGAGACGGCGGATGAATGGATTGAACGCCGTGCGCACGCCCTTGTCGATGATCGGCTCGTGACGTTGTTTGTCGCGACGAACGACTTCACCGAACAGTGGGTTATCTTCGGACAAGGAGCGCTCCGGGTTCCTGCCAATGAGTTACTGAAGGATTGGAAGCACGCCCAGGTGTTGATCGAAAAAGAACGGTCGGCACTCGAGCAGGATCGGTCGAATCGAAAAACGATTGACCTTTCACCAGACATAAGAGCCCGATTGGAAGAAATACGCCGTCGTAAATGAGGCGGTGAAGGATATTACAGACGAGTTCATCAAATGGACTCGTCTTTTGTTTTTAATTTGACATTTATTTGGAAAGAAATGTTGTATACTAATAGATGTATGAGTTACACGATATGTAATTGACGGAATTTTTAGAATTTTATTTGACGGTTGTTTTAACCGACGCCTATAATGAGAGCACAAACTTACATAAGTTCATCAATCGCCGGGGGGTATGAAACATGAACGGATGGCCATACGAGCAATTCGAAAGCATGTCCGACGAAGAGCTGGTCTTTCTTGCGCGTAATGAGGGGGATAGCGACGCTCTTGAGTTTTTGATTGAACGTTACCGATATTTCGTCCGGGCGAAGGCAAGGTCTTACTTTTTGATCGGTGCCGATCACGAGGACATCGTGCAAGAAGGCATGATCGGTCTGTATAAAGGTGTCCGGGATTACCGCGATGAGCGGCTCGCCTCGTTTAAAAGTTTTGCCGAGATGTGCATCACCCGTCAAATGATCACTGCCATCAAAACGGCGACCCGTCAAAAGCATATCCCGCTCAATTCTTACGTCTCGCTCGACAAGCCAATCTTTGACGACGAGTCGGATCGGACACTGCTCGATGTGATCTTGCCGCCGCATCCGACGGACCCGCAGGATTTGCTCGTGACGCGAGAAGAACAACTATTCATGGAAGAAAAGATGGAAGAGCTCCTGAGTGACTTGGAACGAAAAGTGTTGCGTCTTTATTTGGATGGCCGTTCGTACCAAGAAATCTCGGACGACCTCGACCGTCATGTGAAATCGATTGACAACGCGTTACAGCGCGTGAAGAAAAAGTTTGAGCGGCATGTCGACGTCAAAACGATGACGAGCTAACCGATATTGACCGCACGCCTCCTATGTGATACTTTTAAGGCAGCGCCTTGTCCGTAGACGCCATTTACAGGAGGCGTTTTTTTTTCGCTCTTTTTTATAGGAGAGCTGTCGAAAGGGGCGCTCATGAATGGCAAAGAAAGTAAGTCTCGCGTGTTCGGATTGCGGGTCGAGCGGTTATTCGACCATGAAACAAGATGACGTGACGACACGGCTCGAGCTGAAAAAGTTCTGTCGGCGTTGCAATGCGCATACGACACACCGAGAATCGAAGTAATGTAGATTGGCATTCAACGTAGGAGGAAGCTACCATGAACTTTTTGCGCGATGTATGGAAAGAGTTAAAGAAAACGAGTTGGCCGACTCGTAAAGAGCTCACAAAATATACCATCACGGTCATCGCGACGGTCGTCGTGATCGGCCTGTTCGTGTTCGGCGTAGATACTGGTGTCAGCTATCTCGTCAACCTATTAATCAACTAAGGAAAGAGGTGAAAGCCGTGGAGAAACAATGGTTTGTTGTCCAGACGTATTCTGGATTTGAAAACAACGTCAAAGAAAACCTAGAACGTCGGATCGGTTCGATGAACATGGAAGATAAAATTTTCCGCGTCCTCGTTCCGACTGAAACAACGCAAGAAGAAGTCACGCTCAAGAGTGGCGAGAAGAAGATTAAAGAAAAAGAAGTGAAGAGCTTCCCAGGTTACGTCTTCGTCGAGATGGTCATGACTGACGACTCGTGGTATGTCGTGCGGAACACGCCGAACGTCACCGGCTTCCTCGGTTCAACGGGCGGCGGCGCCAAGCCGATCCCGCTTCAACCTGACGAAGTGACGAACGTCTTGTCACAGATGGGTCTCATCGAGAAGAAAGATCGTTACAACTACGAACTCGGCGACCTTGTTCGTGTCAAAGAAGGCGCATTTGAGAACTTTGAAGGAACGATTGATGAAATCGAAGCCGATAAAGAGAAGCTCAAAGTTGTCGTTGACATGTTCGGCCGTGAAACAAAAATTGAGCTTGATTTCGAACAAGTTCAGAAAATTAACTAATACCCACTTGCCATTCTCGGAAGCGGATGGTACAATCGGAAATGTTTGATGTTGTGCTATATTTCGGTACAAACTCGACCTAATAGATTGAGTGGGAGGGCGCACAACGTCCAAGAAACCACATTTTAGACTTAAGGAGGTGTGTCTCGTGGCGAAAAAAGTTACTAAACTCGTTAAACTTCAAATCCCAGCTGGTAAAGCTAACCCAGCACCACCAGTAGGTCCAGCACTTGGTCAAGCAGGTGTTAACATCATGGGGTTCTGTAAAGAGTTCAACGCTCGTACACAAGACCAAGCCGGATTGATTATTCCTGTAGTCATTACGGTATACGAAGATCGTTCGTTTACATTCATTACGAAAACTCCACCAGCTGCAGTTCTTTTGAAGAAAGCTGCTGGTATCGAGAGCGGTTCTGGTGAACCAAACCGTAAGAAGGTAGCAACGGTTAAGCGTGATAAAGTTCGCGAAATCGCTGAACTTAAAATGCCTGACCTTAACGCGTCGTCTGTTGAAACAGCGATGCTTATGGTTGAAGGTACTGCGCGTAGTATGGGTATTGTAATCGAAGACTAATTTATTAGTCTCTGGGATTGTCGGTGAATATTATGCTCACCTTCAATCCCTTCATTATGTGGGAGGAAATTCCGCTAACCACAAGGAGGAAAAGAATCATGGGTAAAAAACACCAAGAAGCAGCTAAGCTTGTTGACCGCATGAAGTCATACGAACTCGCTGAGGCCGTTGAACTCGTTCAGAAAACAGCTACTGCTAAATTCGATGAAACAATCGAAGTTGCTGTCCGTCTCGGCGTAGATCCAAAGAAAGCGGACCAACAAATCCGCGGTGCCGTCGTACTTCCACACGGTACTGGTAAAACACAAAAAGTTCTCGTCTTCGCAAAAGGCGAAAAAGTTAAAGAAGCTGAAGCGGCTGGCGCTGACTACGTCGGTGACTCTGAGTTCATCACTAAAATCCAACAAGGATGGTTCGACTTCGATGTAATCGTTGCGACACCTGACATGATGGGTGAAGTTGGTAAACTTGGTCGCGTTCTCGGACCAAAAGGCCTCATGCCTAACCCGAAAACAGGCACAGTCACGTTCGACGTTGCGAAAGCAATCGCGGACATCAAAGCTGGTAAAGTAGAATACCGCGTTGATAAAGCCGGTAACATCCACGTACCAGTTGGTAAGAAGTCATTTGAAGCAACAAAACTCTCTGAGAACATCGAGACAATCATCGAGACACTCATGAAAGTGAAGCCTGCTACTGCAAAAGGAACTTACCTTAAAAACATCGCGCTTTCTTCGACAATGGGTCCTGGAATCCGTGTCGCGACTGCCGACTTCATCAAGTAATCTACTTGAAATAAACTGTTGACAACGTGTGATACCGCTGTTAAAGTAATACACGTTCAACCGAATATGTTGGATTACCGTAGACAGAAGGTGGACATCGGTCCGTAAACCCTTCCGAGGTGTCTTTGCTCGAACTTGAGCCTGTTGTCACAGGTTTACTTTCAAACAATTACGCCCTCGTATGTCTTCATACGAGGGATTTCTTTTTGGAGAGCAGCCTCTCGTCCGGTATAAGAATTGACTAGGAGGTGCAAACACATGGCAAGCGAAAAAATCGTATCTCAAAAATCGGCACTCGTCGATGAGATCGCTGAAAAAATGCAAGCGAGCGTCGGAACAATCGTTGTTGACTACCGTGGACTTACAGTTGAAGAAGTGACTACACTCCGTAAATCACTCCGTGACGCTGGAATCGAGTTCAAAGTATACAAAAACGGTCTTCTTCGCCGCGCGGCAGTTCAGTCGAACTTCGAAGGTCTTGACGAAGTCTTCACAGGTCCTACAGCAATCGCCTTCTCTAACGAAGACGTTGTTGCCCCTGCGAAGATCTTGAATGACTTCTCGAAAGAGCACAAAGCGCTCGAATTGAAAGGCGGAATCATCGAAGGCAAAGTAAGTTCACTCGAAGAAGTTAAAGCCCTTGCAGAACTTCCATCACGCGATGGTCTTCTCTCGATGCTTCTCAGCGTCCTTCAAGCTCCAATCCGTGGGCTCGCAGTCGCAACAAACGCAATCGCAGAACAAAAAGAAGAGCAAACTGCTTAATTTTTGTCTCGTAGCGTAACCAAAACCAATCTTTACAACATCAAAGGAGGAAAACCATAATGGCTTTCAACAAAGAGCAATTCATCGAAGACCTCAAATCAATGACGGTTCTCGAACTTAACGAACTCGTAAAAACAATCGAAGAAGAATTCGGCGTATCAGCAGCAGCTCCAGTAGCAGTTGCAGGTGCAGGCGCAGCAGCAGCTGAAGAGCAAACTGAATTCGACGTAATCCTCACAAACGCTGGCGCTGGTAAAATCAACGTCATCAAAGCAGTTCGTGAACTTACAGGCCTCGGTCTTAAAGAAGCGAAAGCACTCGTTGACGGAACTCCGGCTCCAGTCAAAGAAGGCGTTTCTAAAGAAGACGCAGACGCAGTCAAAGCTAAGCTTGAAGAAGCTGGCGCAACTGTCGAAGTTAAGTAATCCAACTTTTACTTCACAACCTATAGAAGCTCGCTATGGCGAGCTTCTTTTATTTCCTTGAAGAGTGGGTTAGGAGGTTCAATGCATGGGAGATCATTACTATACGAACGACCCTAGTTCGAAAAGTGCCCCTGAGACATGGACGTACGAGTTGCGAGGGAAGACATATCGCTTCACCTCGGACCGCGGCGTGTTCTCGAAAGGATCGGTCGATTTTGGGTCACGTCTCTTAATCGAATCATTTGAAGTGCCTGACGTCGAAGGGCGCATTTTAGATGTGGGCTGTGGCTACGGTCCGATGGGGATCTCGCTTGCCGACGCCTCTGGGCGTGAAGCACTCCTCGTCGACGTGAACGAGCGAGCGCTTGCCTTGTCAGAGCAAAACGCCGCCCAGAACGGAGTGACGATCGAGACGCGGCTCAGCCACGCTTACGACGCGGTCGGTGACGAACAGTTCGCCGCAATCGTGACCAATCCGCCAATTCGGGCCGGAAAGCAAGTGGTCCACACGATTCTGCGAGGCGCGCATGCGCATCTCGTCGTAGGTGGAGCGCTCTATGTCGTCATCCAAAAGAAACAAGGAGCGCCTTCTGCCAAGAAGTTGCTTGAAGATGTGTTTGGTCAAGTCGAGACGGTTGTGAAAGAAAAAGGCTATTTCATTTTCCGAGCAATTCGCTCTTGACAAACGGTGAAGTCTTGTTGACTCGCTATAACGTATATGCTAACATTATAAAATGCCATTGGAATGGAATTCGCCTTGAACTGCCGCGTTTGCCGCTTTTTAGACGCGGAAAAGAGACGACATTCAATGACAATGTTCGATTATTACGCCCGAAAAATTCGATAGAGAATTGGGGGTCTGAGAGGTGAATCAGTTGACTGGTCAACTTGTTCAGTACGGTCGTCACCGTCAGAGAAGAAGCTTTGCCCGTATCAGTGAGGTATTAGAGCTTCCGAATTTGATTGAAATTCAAACTGCTTCTTACGAGTGGTTCTTACGTGAAGGATTGAAAGAGATGTTTACGGACATTTCGCCAATCTCCGACTTCACTGGAAACCTTGTGCTCGAGTTCATCGATTATTCGCTCAGTGAGCCGAAGTATTCGATTGATGAATCGAAGGAGCGAGACGTTACTTACTCTGCGCCATTGCGCGTAAAAGTACGTCTACAAAACAAAGAAACAGGTGAGCTCAAAGAACAAGAAGTGTTCATGGGAGATTTCCCACTCATGACAGAATCGGGAACATTTATCATTAACGGTGCAGAACGCGTTATCGTTTCCCAGCTTGTTCGTTCGCCGAGCGTTTATTACAACGCCAAACTCGATAAAAACGGTAAGCGTGGTTTCGGTGCGACAGTCATTCCGAACCGCGGTGCATGGCTCGAACTTGAGACAGATGCCAAAGATATCGTTTACGTTCGTATCGACCGTACCCGTAAGATCCCGGTAACAGTGTTGTTGCGTGCCCTCGGATTCGGTACGGACCAAGAGATTATCGACCTTCTCGGGGATGATGAATATCTTCGCAATACCCTTGAAAAAGATAATACAGAATCAACAGAAAAAGCGTTGATCGAAATTTACGAACGTCTCCGCCCTGGTGAACCACCAACGGTTGAGAACGCGAAGTCACTTCTCGTATCTCGTTTCTTCGACCCAAAACGTTATGACCTTGCAAACGTCGGTCGCTACAAGATGAACAAAAAACTTCATCTTAAAAACCGTCTCTTCGGTCAAAAATTGGCCGAGACGCTCGTTGACCCAGAAACAGGCGAAGTCATCGCTGAAGCTGGAACAATCCTCGATCGTCGCAACCTTGACCGCGTTCTTCCACATTTGGAAAACGGCCTCGGTTATATGGATGCTGAGCCGACAGGCGGCGTCGCTGAAGGTGAACCGTTCGGTCTTCAATCGATCAAAGTTATCTCACCAGATGACCCAGATGGAGAGCGTATCTTGAACATTATCGGTAACGGCAATATCGACCGCAGCGTGAAACACATCACGCCGGCTGATATCATCGCATCGATCAACTACTTCTTTAACTTGCTACACGAAGTCGGAACAACAGATGACATCGACCACCTAGGAAACCGTCGTCTTCGTTCAGTCGGAGAACTTCTCCAAAACCAATTCCGGATCGGGCTTTCTCGTATGGAACGTGTTGTTAAAGAGCGGATGTCGATTCAAGATCAAAATGCGATCACACCACAGGCACTCATCAACATTCGCCCGGTAATCGCGTCGCTAAAAGAGTTCTTTGGTAGCTCGCAGTTGTCACAGTTCATGGACCAAACAAACCCGCTCGCAGAGCTCACGCACAAGCGTCGTCTCTCTGCACTTGGACCGGGTGGTTTGACACGTGAGCGTGCCGGTTTCGAAGTTCGAGATGTTCACTATTCGCACTACGGTCGGATGTGTCCAATCGAAACACCAGAAGGACCGAACATCGGTCTCATCAACTCGCTTTCGTCTTATGCGAAAGTAAACGAGTACGGCTTCATCGAAGCACCGTACCGTCGAGTCGACCCAGAAACAGGTCTCGTCACGAGCGAGATTCAATATATGACGGCGGATGAAGAAGATCTCTACGTCGTCGCCCAGGCGAACATGCCACTCACAGAAGAAGGCGGTTTCGCCAACGAACAAGTCCTTTGCCGTTTCCGCGGACAAAACTTGTCAGTTGAGCCAAACCGAGTCGATTACATGGACGTTTCGCCGAAACAGGTTGTTTCTGCCGCGACGGCATGTATCCCGTTCCTCGAGAACGATGACTCGAACCGTGCCCTCATGGGAGCGAACATGCAACGTCAAGCTGTACCGCTTCTCCAACCTGATTCACCGATTATCGGTACTGGGATGGAGTACGTGTCAGCGAAAGACTCTGGAGCCGCGATTATCGCGAAATTCCCAGGTGTCGTCGAGCGTGTCACAGCGCGCGAAATCTTGGTCCGCCGCACGTCTGACGTGAATGGTTCTGAGGTGTCGGGTGATCTTGACCGCTACAAACTTCAAAAGTATGTCCGTTCGAACCAAGGGACATGCTACAACCAGAAGCCGATCATCGCTGCTGGCGACCGTGTCGAAAAAGGAGAAATCCTTGCTGACGGTCCATCGATGGATATGGGTGAGCTCGCGCTCGGCCGTAACGTCGTTGTCGCCTTCATGACATGGGACGGTTACAACTATGAGGATGCGATCATCATGAGTGAGCGTCTCGTGAAAGATGACGTGTACACATCGATTCATATCGAAGAGTACGAGTCAGAATCACGCGACACGAAACTCGGACCTGAGGAAATCACACGTGATATTCCAAACGTCGGCGATGACGCGCTTCGCAACTTGGACGATCGTGGAATCATCCGCATCGGTGCAGAAGTCAAGGATGGCGATATCCTCGTCGGTAAAGTAACGCCTAAAGGCGTGACTGAATTGACGGCGGAAGAGCGTCTCTTGCACGCGATCTTCGGTGAGAAAGCACGTGAAGTCCGTGATACGTCACTCCGTGTACCAAACGGCGGCGACGGCATCATCTTGGACGTCAAAGTGTTCGATCGTGAAAACGGTGACGAACTCTCACCAGGCGTGAACCAAATGGTTCGTGTCTACATCGTTCAAAAACGTAAGATTCACGAAGGGGATAAGATGGCGGGACGTCACGGTAACAAAGGTGTTATCTCGCGGATCCTCCCTGAAGAAGACATGCCATACATGCCGGACGGCACACCGATTGACATCATGCTTAACCCACTAGGTGTACCATCACGGATGAACATCGGTCAGGTACTCGAACTCCACCTCGGAATGGCGGCTAAAAAGCTCGGCATCAAAGTGGCGACACCTGTATTCGATGGTGCGCGTGAGGAAGACGTATGGGCAACGATTGAAGAAGCTGGAATGGACAAAGATGCCAAGACTCGTCTCTATGACGGTCGTACTGGTGAAGCGTTCGATAACCGCGTCTCGGTCGGTGTCATGTATATGATCAAACTCGCGCACATGGTTGATGATAAACTTCACGCTCGTTCGACAGGACCATACTCGCTCGTCACACAACAACCGCTCGGTGGTAAAGCACAGTTCGGTGGACAGCGTTTCGGTGAGATGGAAGTATGGGCACTTGAAGCGTACGGCGCAGCCTACACGCTCCAAGAGATCCTTACAATCAAGTCGGATGACACGGTTGGCCGTGTGAAAGCATACGAGGCCATCGTGAAAGGTGAGAGCGTTCCGAAAGCGGGCGTTCCTGAGTCGTTCCGCGTCTTGATCAAAGAGCTCCAAGCGCTCGGTATGGAAGTCAAGATGATGTCTGCGGACGATGAAGAAGTTGAAATGAAAGATGAAGATGACGACAACATCCCGAACGCAACATCGGCGTTAGAACAAGTCGTTCAACCGACTGTTACGGAAGAGGAATAAGGCGAAAAGGGAGGTCGGCCCCTTGGTAGATGTTAATCGATTTGAATATATGAAAATCGGCTTGGCTTCACCTGAGAAGATCCGTTCGTGGTCTTACGGGGAAGTCAAAAAGCCGGAAACGATCAACTATCGTACACTCAAACCAGAGAAGGACGGATTGTTCTGTGAACGAATCTTCGGTCCTACGAAAGACTGGGAATGTTACTGCGGAAAGTACAAACGGATCCGTTATAAAGGAGTCATTTGTGACCGCTGTGGCGTTGAAGTGACGAAAGCGAAAGTGCGTCGCGAGCGTATGGGCCATATCGAGCTCGCGGCACCAGTTTCGCACATCTGGTACTTCAAAGGGATTCCAAGCCGAATGGGGCTTGTTCTCGACATGTCACCACGTGCACTCGAAGAAGTGATCTACTTCGCGTCGTACGTCGTGACGGAGCCAGGTGACACTCCGCTCGAGAAGAAACAACTTCTCTCGGAAAAAGAATATCGTCTCTACCGTGAAAAATACGGTAGTGACTTCAAAGCAGACATGGGTGCGGAAGCGATCCGGACACTCCTTCAAGACGTACAACTCGAGAAGGAAGTCGGAGAACTCCGCGAAGAATTGAAGACAGTTCAAGGTCAGCGTCGTACACGTGCGATTAAACGCCTTGAAGTGCTCGATGCATTCTTCACATCAGGCAATGATCCAGATTGGATGATCCTCGAAGTACTTCCTGTCATTCCGCCTGAGCTTCGCCCGATGGTGCAGCTCGACGGTGGACGCTTTGCGACATCTGACTTGAACGATTTGTATCGTCGAGTCATCAACCGGAACAACCGTCTTAAACGTTTGCTCGATCTCGGCGCGCCGAACATCATCGTGCAAAACGAGAAGCGTATGCTTCAAGAAGCGGTTGACGCCCTCATCGACAACGGTCGTCGTGGTCGTCCGGTAACAGGTCCAGGTAACCGTCCATTGAAATCACTTTCACACATGTTGAAAGGGAAACAAGGTCGTTTCCGTCAAAACCTTCTTGGTAAACGGGTCGACTATTCAGGACGTTCGGTTATCGTCGTTGGTCCAAACTTGAAGATGTACCAATGTGGTCTCCCGAAAGAGATGGCCCTTGAACTCTTCAAACCGTTCGTGATGAAAGAACTTGTCGGTCGCGGCATCGCGTCGAACATCAAGAACGCCAAACGTAAGATTGAGAAGATGCAACCAGAAATCTGGGGCGTTCTCGAAGAAGTCATTCGTGAGCATCCGGTTCTCTTGAACCGTGCCCCAACGCTTCACCGCCTAGGGATTCAAGCTTTCGAACCGATTCTCGTCGAAGGTCGCGCGATTCGCCTTCACCCGCTCGTATGTACGGCTTATAACGCCGACTTCGATGGTGACCAAATGGCGGTTCACGTCCCACTTTCTGCTGAAGCACAAGCGGAAGCTCGTCTTCTCATGCTCGCAGCGCAAAACATCTTGAACCCGAAAGACGGAAAACCAGTTGTTACACCATCGCAGGATATGGTCCTCGGTAACTACTACATCTCGCTTGAACGCGACGATGCCGTCGGACAAGGGAAAATTTTGTCGAACGTGAACGAAGCGCTCATCGCGTATCAAAATGGCTATGTCCACTTGCATACACGTGTCGCTCTTCCAGCACGCACGCTCAACAACCCGACGTTCACAGATGAGCAAAACGAGAAATTGTTGATCACAACGGTCGGTAAGATGATCTTTAACGAGATCTTGCCGAACACGTTCCCATACTTGAACGAGCCGACGATGGAAAACTTGCAGGAAGCAACGCCTGACAAGTACTTCATCGACAAAGGTGCCAACGTGGCGGAAGAAATCGCCTCACGTCCTTTGGTTGAGCCGTTCAAAAAAGGATTCCTTGGAAAAGTCATCGCGGAAGTGTTCCAGAAGTTCGAAACGACTGAAACAAGCCGCATGCTTGACCGGATGAAAGATCTCGGCTTTAAACACTCGACGAAAGCCGGTGTGACGGTCGGAATCGCTGATATCATCGTTCTTCCGGACAAACAAGAGATCCTTGATGAAGCGCAAACTCAAGTCGATCAAATCATGAAGTCATTCCGTCGCGGTCTCATCACTGAAGATGAGCGTTACGAGCGCGTTGTACGCTCTTGGAACGAAGCGAAGGATGAGATTCAATCACGATTGATGAAATCCCTCAATCGCTTGAACCCAATTTTCATGATGTCTGACTCAGGTGCCCGTGGTAACGCGTCCAACTTCACGCAGCTCGCAGGGATGCGTGGTTTGATGGCCGCTCCATCTGGCCGCATCATCGAACTTCCGATCAAATCTTCATTCCGTGAAGGTCTGACGGTACAAGAGTACTTCATCTCGACGCACGGTGCGCGTAAAGGTCTTGCCGATACAGCCCTTAAGACGGCTGACTCAGGTTACTTGACGCGTCGTCTTGTAGACGTAGCTCAAGATGTCATCATCCGTGAAGAAGATTGTGGAACGGACCGCGGAATCCGCGTCGCCGCTCTCCGCGAAGGCACGGAAGAAATCGAAAACTTGTATGACCGCCTCGTCGGCCGTACAGCGTTCGAGACAGTGGCACATCCGGAAACGGGTGAAGTCATGGTCGAGAAGAACCAATTGATTACCGAAGATCTCGCTCGCGACATCGTCGACGCTGGAATCGAACGAGTTGAAATCCGTACAGCCTTTACATGTAACACGTCACATGGCGTATGTAAGAAATGTTACGGCCGCAACTTGGCGACTGGCTCAAATGTTGAAGTCGGCGAAGCTGTCGGAATCATCGCCGCGCAATCAATCGGTGAGCCAGGAACACAGCTTACAATGCGTACCTTCCACACAGGTGGGGTAGCCGGGGATGATATCACACAAGGTCTTCCGCGTATCCAAGAGGTATTCGAGGCTCGTAACCCGAAAGGGCAAGCAGTCATCTCGGAAATCCCTGGTACGGTTATCGACTTTACAGAATCGCGTGACAAGCGTGAACTTACGGTCGAAGGACTCAGTGAAACACGCACGTACACGATTCCGTTCGGAGCACGTCTCCGTGTCCAAATCGGAGATACGGTAGAGGCCGGAGAAGTCTTCACAGAAGGGTCGATCGATCCGAAAGAATTGCTCGCCGTCCGTGGGGTCTCTGGTGTTCAAAACTATCTTCTCCAAGAAGTACAAAAAGTTTACCGCATGCAAGGGGTAGAAATCGGAGATAAGCACGTCGAAGTTATGGTTCGCCAAATGCTTCGCCGCGTTAAAGTCATCGAATCTGGTGACACACCGCTTCTCCCTGGTTCGCTCGTCGACATCAGCGTCTTCAAAGAAGCATGTAAAGATGCTCTCCGCGATGGCAAGAGCCCGGCAACAGCGAAACCGGTCCTTCTCGGAATCACGAAAGCATCGCTTGAGACAGATTCGTTCCTCTCAGCCGCTTCGTTCCAAGAAACGACTCGTGTATTGACGGATGCTGCCATTAAAGGTAAGCGCGACTATCTCCTCGGACTCAAAGAGAACGTCATCATCGGGAAACTCGTTCCAGCTGGTACTGGGATGCCGGTTTACCGCGATGTCGAACTCAAAGAAGAAGAGACGAAAGCCGTTCTCGAAGACACGACGGTAGAATAAAAACGTCTTGACAGCATGGGTTGGCGGTGCTACTATGATTTAGTGCCGCCAATCGGTTGTTGTCGATGACAACGATGTCCAGCAGTCGGCAAGCTACTTGGACGTCACCCAATCTTTCTCCGGAAAGGTTTGGCTGCTATTATTGCCACTTTCAAGGTATAACTCACGTTTTTGCGAGGTCATGGAATGCCTACGCCTCGTAAAAGCGTTTCGTTATGACCTTAAATGAACCACCCGGGTCGGTGGGTCTAGAAAATAGCATAATTCAGGAAGGGAGGATCTTCAAAGATGCCTACTATCAACCAGTTAGTCCGTAAAGGACGTAAATCGAAAGTCGTTAAATCTGACTCTCCAGCACTTAACAAAGGTTACAACAGTTTCATCAAGTCACAAACAAACGTGAGCTCGCCACAGAAACGTGGTGTTTGTACACGTGTTGGTACAATGACTCCGAAGAAACCGAACTCGGCATTACGTAAGTATGCTCGTGTTCGTTTGACTAACCAAATCGAAGTGACTGCGTACATTCCAGGTATTGGCCACAACCTTCAAGAGCACAGCGTTGTTCTTATCCGTGGAGGACGTGTAAAAGACTTACCAGGGGTACGTTACCACATCGTTCGTGGTGCGCTTGACACTGCAGGTGTTGACGGACGTATGCAAGGCCGTTCTAAATACGGTACGAAACGTCCGAAAGCTGCGAAGAAGTAATTCTCGCTAACTAAAAACTACTGAAATTTTGAAAGGAGGGTACTCGGATGCGTAAAAACCGTGCAGAACGTCGTGACGTTATCGCAGATCCGATCTACAACTCGAAATTGGTAACTCGCCTCATTAACCGTGTCATGTTAGACGGTAAAAAAGGTACAGCTCAAACTATCATTTACAACGCATTTGGCCTCATCGCTGAACGCTCAGGCAAAGAGCCTATGGAAGTGTTCGAAGAAGCAATGAACAACATCATGCCTGTACTTGAAGTTAAAGCTCGCCGTGTCGGTGGAGCAAACTACCAAGTTCCTGTTGAAGTTCGTCCAGAGCGCCGTACGACACTTGGTCTTCGTTACCTCGTGAACTACGCTCGTCTCCGCAACGAGAAAACGATGGAGCAACGTATCGCGAACGAAATCATGGATGCAGCCAATAACACTGGTGCTTCAGTTAAGAAACGCGAAGACATGCATAAGATGGCAGAAGCAAACAAAGCGTTTGCTCACTATCGTTGGTAATTTAAACGTAAAGTCCACTCCACGTCACCAAGCGGTGGCTTAATGGAGTGGCTTTCGGGTATAATCATATCGTGTGCCAGCACACGAAAAACACATGCGGAAGGAGAATACCCAGTATGGCAAGAGAATTCTCCCTAAAGAATACTCGTAACATCGGGATCATGGCTCACATTGATGCCGGTAAAACGACAACAACTGAACGTATTCTTTATTACACAGGTCGTATCCACAAAATTGGTGAAACTCATGAAGGAGCTTCACAAATGGACTGGATGGAGCAGGAGCAAGAGCGTGGAATCACGATCACTTCTGCTGCGACAACTGCACAGTGGAATGGCCACCGTGTAAACATCATCGATACACCTGGACACGTAGACTTCACAGTTGAAGTTGAACGTTCACTCCGTGTACTTGATGGCGCAGTTGCAGTACTTGACGCACAGTCAGGTGTTGAACCACAAACAGAAACTGTATGGCGTCAAGCGACGACTTATGGTGTTCCACGTGTCGTATTCGTCAACAAGATGGATAAGATCGGTGCGGACTTCTTGTACTCGGTGAAAACACTTCACGAGCGTCTCCAAGCAAATGCACACCCAATCCAACTTCCAATTGGCGCGGAAGACGAATTCAAAGGAATCGTTGACCTCGTTGAGATGAAGACGTACATGTACTCAAACGACCTCGGTACTGACATCGAAGTAATCGATGGCTTCCCAGCTGACATGGCTGACCAAGCTGAAGAACTTCGTGGTCAATTGATCGAAGCGGTTGCGGACTACAACGAAGAGTTGATGATGAAATACCTCGAAGGCGAAGAGATCTCAATTGAAGAACTCAAAGCTGGTATTCGTAAAGCAACGCTTAGCGTAGAATTCTACCCTGTACTCGTTGGTTCGGCCTTCAAAAACAAAGGTGTTCAATTGATGTTGGACGCTGTTGTTGATTACCTCCCGTCACCAGTTGACGTTGAGTCAATCAAAGGGGTTAACCTCGATACAGAAGAAGAAATCACGCGTGAACCTTCGGACGAAGCGCCATTCTCGGCACTTGCGTTCAAAGTCATGACTGACCCTTACGTCGGTAAATTGACATTCTTCCGTGTGTACTCTGGTACAGCACAAGCTGGTTCGTATGTGAAGAACTCGACTAAAGGTAAGCGCGAGCGCCTCGGTCGTATCCTTCAGATGCACGCGAACAGCCGTGAAGAAATTCCAATGGTATATGCCGGTGACATCGCCGCAGCTGTTGGTCTTAAAGATACTACGACTGGTGATACGCTTTGCTCAGAGAAAGACAACGTCGTTCTCGAGTCAATGACATTCCCAGAACCAGTTATCTCGGTCGCAATCGAGCCTAAATCGAAAGCTGACCAAGACAAGATGGGTCAAGCTCTCGCGAAACTCGCAGAAGAGGATCCAACTTTCCGCACTGAAACAAACCAAGAGACTGGTCAAACAATCATCTCTGGTATGGGTGAGCTTCACCTTGATATCCTCGTTGACCGTATGCGTCGCGAATTCAAAGTAGAAGCTAACGTAGGTGCACCACAAGTTGCTTACCGTGAGACAATCCGTGGCGCTGCGAAGATCGATTCGAAATTCGTACGTCAATCAGGTGGTCGCGGTCAGTACGGTCACGTTGTCGTAGAATTCGAGCCGAACGAAGAAGGCGCTGGATTCGCATTCGAGAACAAAATCGTCGGTGGTGTTGTACCACGTGAATACGTCCCAGCTGTTCAAAGCGGGATTGAAGAAGCTCTCGAAAACGGTATCCTCGCGGGTTACCCAGTAGTTGACGTTAAAGCTGCTCTCGTCTTCGGATCGTACCACGATGTCGACTCGAACGAGATGGCGTTTAAAGTTGCTGCTTCGATGGCGGTAAAACAACTTAAGGATCAAGCGAAAGCTGTCATCCTTGAGCCAATGATGCGTGTTGAAGTTGTCATCCCAGAAGAATACTTGGGAGACATCATGGGTGACGTCACGTCACGCCGTGGACGCGTAGAAGGTATGGAAGCACGCGGTAACGCTCAAGTCGTTAAAGCAATGGTTCCACTTTCAGAAATGTTTGGATATGCGACATCGCTTCGTTCACGTACGCAAGGACGCGGAACGTACTCGATGCACTTCGATCACTATGAAGAAGTACCGAAGTCAATCGCAGAAGAAATCATCAAAAAAGCGAACGGCTAATAACGGTTGTAACGCTTAATTGATTGTTGTAAGCTAAGGAGGACGTATGTTAAAAGTAGCCTACGTCTTCCTAGTTAAATAAAAAACTAATTGTCTAATAGAGGAGGAATCTAGAATGGGTAAAGAAAAATTCGACCGTTCTAAACCGCACGTTAACGTTGGTACAATCGGCCACGTCGACCACGGTAAAACAACTTTGACTGCAGCGATCTCAGCTGTACTTTCAAAAGCACAAGGGAAAACAGCTACAAAGTTTGACGCAATCGATGGTGCTCCTGAAGAGCGTGAGCGCGGTATCACAATCGCAACAGCTCACATCGAGTACGAAACAGAAAAACGCCACTATGCACACGTTGACTGCCCAGGTCACGCTGACTATGTTAAAAACATGATCACTGGTGCTGCACAAATGGACGGCGCGATCCTCGTTGTTTCGGCAACTGATGGCCCAATGCCACAAACACGTGAGCACATCCTTCTTTCACGTCAAGTAGGTGTTCCTTTCATCGTCGTATTCATGAACAAAGTTGACATGGTTGACGACGAAGAACTCCTCGAGCTCGTTGAAATGGAAATCCGTGAACTTCTTTCTGAGTACGACTTCCCAGGCGACGACCTTCCTGTAATCAAAGGTTCTGCACTTGGCGCGCTTAACGGCGAAGCTCAGTGGGAAGAAAAAATCATGGAACTCATGAACGCAGTTGATGAGTACATCCCTGAGCCAGTTCGTGACACGGACAAAGAATTCATGATGCCAGTTGAGGACGTATTCTCAATCACTGGTCGCGGTACTGTAGCGACTGGTCGTGTTGAGCGTGGTGTTCTCCGCGTCAACGACGAAGTTGAAATCGTTGGTCTTACAGAAGAAACTAAGAAAACTGTATGTACTGGTGTAGAGATGTTCCGTAAGCTTCTCGACTACGCTGAAGCTGGCGATAACATCGGTGCTCTTCTCCGTGGTGTATCACGTGAAGACATCGAGCGTGGACAAGTACTTGCTAAGCCAGGTTCAATCACGCCGCACTCAAAATTCAAAGCTTCAATCTACGTTCTTTCTAAAGAAGAGGGTGGCCGTCACACGCCATTCTTCGCGAACTACCGTCCGCAGTTCTACTTCCGTACAACTGACGTAACAGGTATCGTTCACCTTCCAGAAGGTACTGAAATGGTAATGCCAGGAGACAACATCGAGTTGACGATCGAATTGATTTCTACAATCGCGATCGAAGACGGAACACGTTTCTCAATCCGTGAGGGTGGCCGTACAGTAGGCGCTGGTTCAGTAACTGAAATCATCGAGTAATCGATTGATTCACTGACCTTTCAAGCAGTCCGCATTTTGCGGGCTGCTTTTTTGTTTTGTGGCAAGACGTGGTAAGATGGGACATATGTCGAACGAAAGGGGAGACGAAGATGGAGAAGCAAGTCGAAACGTTATGTCGGCTGAACGGGATCGCGTGTCGGTTCGGTGGGTCGACGTTACTGAAGCATCATGGGATAATTGAAACGGCGAACGACTTGGATGTGTTTGTCGAACCGGATCAATTCGAGCGAGTCGATCAAGTACTGAGCCGTGCTGGAAAAAAAGTCGAGTCGACGCCTCATCCAGATTACGTAACGACCTATTTTGGCGAATATGAGTTCGAGGGCGGAGACATTGATGTGATGGCTAGTTTTCGGATGAAGTGCACCGATGGAATCTATACACATCCATATATTGAACCGGTCGGCAGTTGGATGCATCTCGAAGAGTGGGTCGTACTGTATACGGTAATGAACCGTATCGATAAGCTTGAACGGTTAAGGCAATACTTCGAGACTCATCCAATGAATGAAACGATCGTCCAAACCTGCTTGAAACGAGCCCCCGCCTCGGTCATCGAATCCGTCACGGAACGCTTCGGAGCACGTATGAAACGCTAGGTAGAGTTGGCATGGCGGTTCTTGTAACAAATAGTTCAACAAAAGAAGGAAAATAGCTTGCAAATGGGTTCAAATCTTGTTACATTAGTGAACGTTGAACAACTCATCAGACATCCGGCGCAATTTAAAAATCAAATCTTGCATTTCATATGTAGATTCGATATAATGATTAAGTGTTTGTGCGAGTGGTGAGAGACTTTACAGCAGAAATCGGGTCCAATCGTTGATTTGCAATGATCGGATACCTCTGCTGACACAAGCACGCTGCGATGAAGCGGGAGGTTATGACACGCCAGGCAGCTTTGCCATGGCCGGTGTGGAAATTTCCGCGGAGAACTGTCTATTTTTAAAAATAGGCGACAAAGGAGGGAAACTTACATGGCAAATGAAAAAATCCGTATTCGTTTAAAAGCATACGACCATCGCGTACTCGATCAATCAGCTGAGAAAATCGTTGATACTGCGAAGCGTTCAGGTGCAAAGGTTTCGGGACCAATCCCGCTTCCAACTGAAAAATCGATCTACACGATCCTTCGTGCGGTTCACAAGTACAAAGATGCTCGTGAGCAGTTCGAGATGCGTACACACAAACGCTTGATCGACATCGTTAACCCAACACCAAAAACGGTTGATGCGCTTATGCGCCTCGAATTACCATCAGGTGTTGACATCGAAATCAAACTTTAATTCTTCATATAGTAGATACTAGCCAGAAGAGACAATAATTATTAAACAGGAGGTGTATCTCATGGCTAAAGGAATCTTAGGAACAAAACTTGGTATGACTCAAATCTTCAACGAAGCAGGCGAAGTCGTACCGGTAACAGTAGTTGCTGTCGAAGGGAACGTTGTGCTTCAACTTAAAACAGTTGAAACAGACGGTTACGAAGCAGTTCAACTCGGTTTCGGCGACATCAAAGAATCACGTCAAAACAAACCGGCAAAAGGTCACGCTGCGAAAGCAAACGCGACACCTAAGCGCTTCATGAAAGAGATTCGTACTTCAGTAGAAGGATACGAAATCGGTCAAGAGATCAAGGCGGACATTTTCGCTGCAGGTGAATTAGTAGACGTAACAGGTACATCGAAAGGTAAAGGATTCCAAGGTGCGATCAAGCGTCACGGACAATCACGTGGACCAATGGCTCACGGTTCGCGCTACCACCGTCGTCCTGGTTCGATGGGTCCTGTAGCTCCTAACCGCGTATTTAAAGGGAAGCTTCTTCCTGGTCAAATGGGTGGCGAGCGTAAAACGATTCAAAACCTTGAAGTTGTCAAAGTTGACGCGGAACGCGGCCTTGTACTCGTTAAAGGCGCAATCCCAGGCGCTCGCAAGTCGAACGTCATCATCAAAACAGCGGTAAAAGGTAACTAATTAACTGCACGGAAAGGAGGAATTACGAATGCCTAAAGTAGCTTTGCTTAACCAAACAGGTTCACAAGTTGGCGAGATCGAATTGGCAGAAGCCATTTTCGGTATCGAGCCTAACGACTCAGTACTTTACGACGCGATCGTCATGCAACAAGCATCACGCCGTCAAGGTACTCACGATACGAAAGGTCGCTCGGAAGTACGCGGTGGCGGCCGTAAACCATGGAAACAAAAGGGAACTGGTCGTGCGCGCCAAGGTTCTATCCGCTCACCACAATGGGTTGGTGGTGGTACAGTCTTCGGTCCAACACCACGTTCATACTCTTACAAGCTTCCTAAAAAAGTTCGTCGTTTAGCACTTCTCTCGGCACTTTCGTCGAAAGTGAAAAACAACGAAATGATCGTCCTCGAAGGCCTTGCTTTCGATGCACCAAAAACAAAAGACATGGCTGCTGTATTGAACAGCTTGTCAGTAGAACGTAAGGCTCTTGTAGTCACAGCGGACTACAATGAGACTATCGCTCTCGCAGCTCGTAACATCCCAGGAGTGACTGTGATCGAGGCAGCAGGCGTTAACGTTCTTGACCTCGTTGCTAACGACAAAGTCATCTTCACTAAAGATGCGGTTGCGAAGGTAGAGGAGGTGCTTGCATAATGGCTCAAGCATACGATATCATCAAACGTCCTATCATCACTGAGCGTTCTGTTAGCCTCATGGAAGCTAACAAATACGTTTTCGAAATCGACGTTAAAGCGACTAAATCGCAAGTGAAGTACGCTATCGAAACAATCTTCAATGTGAAAGTTGCTTCGGTAAACACAATGAACATGAAACCGAAAGCGAAACGTGTCGGTCGTCACTCTGGTTACACAGCTCGTCGTAAAAAAGCGATCGTAACCCTTGCTGAAGGCAACACAATCGACTTCCTCGGTTAATTTACTACCTTAGAAGAAAAGGAGGGAATCCTCGATGGCAATTAAAAAGTTTAAGCCGACCACTAACGGTCGCCGTAACATGACATCTCTCGACTTTGCAGAGATCACAACGAACCGTCCTGAAAAATCGTTAACTGAAAAGCTTTCGAAAAAAGGCGGTCGTAACAACCAAGGTCGTTTGACTGTACGTCACCAAGGTGGCGGGCACAAACGCAAATACCGTATCATCGATTTCAAACGTAACAAAGATGGCATCGTCGGACGCGTTGCTACGATCGAATACGATCCAAACCGTTCAGCGAACATCGCCCTCATCAACTATGCAGATGGTGAGAAACGTTACATCCTCGCTCCTAAGGGCATCAAAGTAGGCATGGAAATCATGTCTGGTCCTGAGGCGGATATCAAAGTGGGGAACGCTCTTCCACTCGTGAACATCCCTGTCGGTACTACTATCCACAACATCGAGCTTAAGCCTGGTAAGGGCGGTCAGCTTGTTCGTGCGGCTGGTGCATCGGCACAAATCCAAGGACGTGACGGCAAGTACGTCATCGTTCGTCTTCAATCAGGTGAATCACGCTTGTTCCTCGGCACTTGCCGCGCGACAGTCGGTTCAGTTGGTAACGAAGAACACGAACTCGTAAACATCGGTAAAGCAGGACGTTCACGTTGGTTAGGCAAACGCCCAACAGTACGTGGTTCTGTAATGAACCCGGTTGATCACCCACACGGTGGTGGTGAAGGTCGTGCGCCTATCGGTCGTTCGGGCCCACTTACTCCTTGGGGTAAACCAGCTCTTGGTCTTAAAACTCGTAAGAAAAACAAATCGAGCGACATGTACATTCTTCGTCGTCGCAAGAAATAATTACTACATGATTCTCGGGCGGTTCGAAAGAGCCGTTCCCGAATCATTCCAAAGGGAGGTTCTATCATGGGTCGCAGCTTGAAAAAAGGTCCATTCGCAGATCACCATTTGCTCGCTAAAGTTGACAAACTCAACGAATCTGGTGAGAAGCAAGTCATCAAAACTTGGTCACGTCGCTCGACAATCTTCCCAGAATTCATGGGTCACACGTTCGGTGTACACGATGGTCGTAAACACGTACCAGTATTCGTGACAGAAGACATGGTCGGTCACAAACTTGGTGAATTCGCTCCAACACGCACGTACAAAGGTCACGGATCAGACAAGAAAACGAAACGGTAATTTGAGGGGAGGTCAAATCCATGCAAGCTAAAGCATCAGCTAATATGGTCCGTCTTGCTCCTCGCAAAGCACGTCTCGTTGTAGACTTAATTCGCGGGAAACAAGTCGGCGAAGCGCTCTCTGTCCTTGCTCACACGAACAAGGCAGCGTCGCCAATCGTTGAAAAAGTATTGAAGTCAGCGATTGCAAACGCAGAGCACAACTACGATATGAATATTGAGAACCTTGTGGTGTCGGAAATCTACGTCAACGAAGGTCCAACACTCAAACGCTTCCGCCCACGTGCGATGGGTCGCGCAAGCCGTATTAACAAACGCACAAGCCACATCCACATCGTGGTAACTGAGAAATAAGGAGGGATATGTAGTGGGTCAAAAGGTAAATCCGCACGGTCTTCGCGTTGGTATTATCAAAGACTGGGATTCGCGTTGGTACGCTGAGAAAGACTACGCAGATCTCCTTCATGAAGACTTCGTTATTCGTGAATACATCGAAAACAAAATGAAGGATGCTAGTATTTCTAAAGTAGAAATCGAACGCGCTGCAAATCGCGTGAACATTTCGCTTCACACTGCGAAACCAGGTATGGTTATCGGTAAGGGTGGTTCGGAAATCGAGTCACTCCGCAAAAACATCATCAAGCTTGCTGAAGGCAAACGTGTTCACATCAACGTTGTTGAAGTGAAAAACGCGGACGCTGTCGCTAAACTTGTTGCTGAAAACATCGCTCGTCAATTGGAAGGCCGTGTGTCATTCCGTCGTGCAATGAAGCAATCAATCCAACGTTCGATGCGCACTGGCATCAAAGGGATCAAAACAGAAGTTTCTGGTCGTCTTGGTGGCGCTGATATCGCTCGTTCAGAGAAGTACTCAGAAGGAACAGTTCCACTTCACACACTCCGTGCCGATATCGATTACGGAACAGCTGAAGCTGACACAACTTATGGTAAAATCGGAGTTAAAGTCTGGTTGTACCATGGTGAAGTTCTTCCAACAAAAAACAACACAGCTAAAAACGCTGAATAATAAACACTCTTTCAGGAAGGAGGCAACACACTATGTTGTTACCTAAACGCGTGAAATATCGTCGTGTACACCGTGGTAAAATGCGCGGAAATGCAAAACGCGGCACAACAGTACATTTCGGTGAATTCGGTCTCCAATCGCTCGAAGCGAGCTGGATCACAAACCGTCAAATCGAATCAGCACGTATCGCAATGACACGTTATATGAAACGTGGTGGTAAAGTGTGGATCAAGATTTTCCCACACAAGCCATACACGAAAAAGCCTCTCGAAGTCCGAATGGGTTCGGGTAAAGGTGCTCCAGAAGGCTGGGTGGCTGTAGTTAAGCCTGGCAAAGTAATGTTCGAAATCGCGGGTGTATCTGAGGAAGTTGCACGTGAGGCACTTCGTCTTGCAGCGCACAAACTTCCAGTGAAATGTAAGTTCGTGAAACGTGAAGAAAATGGTGGTGATACGAATGAAAGCAACTGATCTCCGTCAATCAACAACTGAAGAGCTCAACGGTAAAGTAGGCGAATGGAAAGAAGAACTCTTTAACCTTCGTTTCCAATTAGCTACAGGTCAGCTTGAGAATCCTGCTCGTATCCGTGAAGTACGCAAGTCGATTGCGCGTGCTAAAACGATTCTTCGTGAACGCGAACTCGGCATCAACAACGGCTAATCTAATCGGATTCTTTAAGAGGAGGTAACACTCATGGAACGCAATAAGCGTAAAGTACTCACTGGACGCGTCGTGTCTGACAAAATGGACAAAACGATCGTCGTTGCAGTTGAAACAAAAGTACGTCATAAGCTTTATGGCAAACGTGTAAACTACACGAAGAAATTTAAAGCGCACGATGAGAACAATGTCGCTAAAATCGGCGATGTCGTCCGCATCGCGGAAACACGTCCGCTTTCTAAAGACAAACGTTTCCGTCTCGTAACAGTAGTAGAAGAATCAGTAATCATCTAATAACAGTTCGGATCTATAAACATCCGGAGGGAGGTACACTCGCATGATTCAACAAGAATCTCGCTTGAAAGTAGCAGACAACTCTGGCGCGCGTGAACTGTTGACAATTAAAGTCCTCGGTGGTTCAGGTCGTAAGACTGCCAACATCGGTGACATCATCGTCGCGACGGTAAAACAAGCAACACCAGGTGGCGTTGTTAAAAAAGGTGACGTTGTCAGAGCAGTTGTCGTTCGTACAAAACGCGGCGCTCGTCGTAAAGATGGTTCGTACATCCGTTTCGATGAGAACGCAGCAGTCATCATCAAAGATGACAAGAGCCCACGCGGCACTCGGATCTTCGGGCCAGTTGCACGTGAACTTCGTGAAAAAGAATTCATGAAGATCGTTTCGTTGGCACCGGAAGTACTTTAATTTCCAATTTCAATCCTATAAGGAGGTGCGCAAAACGATGCATGTTAAAAAAGGCGATACAGTCCAGGTAATGTCTGGTAAAGATAAAGGCAAGCAAGGGGTTATCCTCAAAGCTATGCCAAGCAAGAACCGCGTAGTCGTAGAAGGTATCAACGTGATTAAAAAACACTCGAAACCATCACAAGCGAATCCACAAGGCGGTATCCTTGAAATCGAAGCACCAATTCACGTCTCGAACGTCATGCCACTCGACCCTAAAACGGGCAAACCGACTCGCGTTGGTTTCAAAGTAGTCGATGGTAAAAAAGTTCGTGTCGCGAAATCGGGCGAAGTACTCGATAAATAAGAAGAACGTGACGAAAGGAGGTCCATTCGACTATGAACCGTTTGCAAGAGAAGTATAAAAGCGACATCGTGAAAGCGATGATGGATAAATTCAACTATGACTCAGTCATGCAAGTCCCACAGGTCGACAAGATCGTCATCAACATGGGTGTAGGTGACGCTGTTTCGAACTCGAAGGCTCTTGACATGGCAGTGGAAGAATTATCAATTCTTTCTGGTCAAAAACCACTCGTAACGAAGGCTAAGAAATCAATCGCTGGTTTCAAACTTCGTGAAGGCATGCCAATCGGTGCGAAGGTTACTCTTCGTGGCGAGCGTATGTACGATTTCCTCGACAAATTGGTAACTGTTTCACTTCCACGTGTACGTGACTTCCGCGGTGTATCGAAGAAAGCATTCGACGGACGCGGTAACTACACGCTTGGTGTGAAAGAGCAACTTATTTTCCCTGAGATCGATTACGATAAAGTAACAAAAGTACGCGGTATGGATATCGTTGTTGTTACAACAGCGAACACAGACGAAGAAGCTCGTGAATTGCTCACACTTCTCGGAATGCCATTCCAAAAATAATCTAAAGGGAGGTCGACAACATGGCTAAAAAGTCAATGGTGAATCGCGAACAAAAACGCGAGAAACTCGTTGCCCAGTACGCTGAGAAACGTGCACAATTGAAAGCTGAAGGCGACTACATCGGACTCAGCAAATTGCCACGTAACTCTTCACCTGTGCGTCTTCATAACCGTTGCCGCATCACAGGTCGTCCACATGGTTACATGGGTAAATTCGGGATCAGCCGTATCAAGTTCCGTGATCTTGCATACAAAGGTCAAATCCCTGGTGTTAAAAAAGCAAGTTGGTAATCCACTAACAGTGTGAAAGGAGGTACATCGCATGGTAATGACAGACCCAATTGCAGATATGCTTACACGTATCCGTAACGCTAACATGGTTCGCCATGAAAAATTAGAGCTTCCAGCTTCTAATATCAAACGTGAGGTTGCAGAGATCCTCAAGCGTGAAGGTTTCATTCGCGATGTTGAATATATCGAGGACGCTAAGCAAGGTACACTTCGTCTGTTCCTTAAATACGGAGCAAGCAACGAACGTGTTATCACTGGTCTCAAACGCATTTCGAAACCAGGTCTTCGTGTATACGCAAAAGCTGATGAAGTACCAAAAGTACTCGGAGGACTCGGTATCGCAGTTCTTTCGACATCAAAAGGTCTTATGACTGATAAAGAAGCTCGCCAACAACAAGTCGGCGGCGAAGTGCTCGCCTACATCTGGTAAGTCACTTTTCTAACAAGAACGGAGGTGTAATCAATGTCACGTATTGGTAAAAAACCAGTTACGATTCCAGCTGGCGTTACTGTCACGGTTGCAGAAGACAACACGGTCACAGTAAAAGGTGCTAAAGGTGAACTTTCGCTTTCAGCTAACCCAGCCTTGGAAATCAAAGTTGAAGAGAACGAATTGAACGTCGTTCGTCCGGATGACTCGAAAGAGAACCGTACGATCCACGGGACGACACGTGCCCTTATCGCCAACATGGTGGAAGGTGTGTCTAACGGATTCCAGAAAACACTTGAGATCTCAGGGGTTGGTTACCGTGCAGCTAAGCAAGGTAACAAACTCGTCCTCAGCCTCGGTTACTCGCACCCAATCGAGTACGTTGCTGAAGAAGGTATCGAGATCGAAGTTCCTTCAAACACGCAAATCGTCGTTAAAGGGATTAACAAAGAGCGCGTCGGTCACGTTGCAGCTCAAATCCGCTCGTACCGTGCTCCAGAACCTTACAAAGGTAAAGGTGTTCGTTACTCTGATGAACGTATTCGCCGTAAAGAAGGTAAGACTGGTAAGTAATTCGTCACGAAATGAACGGAAAGGAGTGGCATAAATGATCACAAAAGCAGACAAAAATGCAGTTCGTAAGAAACGTCATGCTCGTGTACGTCGTACGATCGCGGGGACAGCAGCTCGTCCACGTTTGAACGTATTCCGCTCGAGCAAGCACATCTACGTTCAACTCATCGATGATGCAGCACAAACAACGCTTGTGTCAGCATCTTCGAAAGATAAAGCTCTCGATCTTACAAACGGCGGCAACGTTGAAGCAGCGAAAGCTGTTGGTAAACTTGCAGCTGAACGTGCACTCGAGAAAGGTATCGACACTGTTGTGTTCGACCGTGGTGGATACCTCTATCATGGCCGCGTCAAAGCTGTTGCTGAAGCAGCTCGTGAAGCAGGTCTTAAATTCTAACAAAAAGGAGGGGACACTCGATGCGCCAGTTAGACGTTAACATGGAACAACTCGAAGAACGCGTTGTTACCGTAAACCGCGTCGCGAAAGTCGTGAAAGGTGGCCGTCGCTTCCGTTTCGCCGCTCTCGTCGTCGTAGGTGACAAGAATGGTCACGTCGGTTTCGGTACAGGTAAGGCACAAGAGGTGCCAGAAGCGATCCGCAAGGCTATTGAAGCCGCTAAGAAAAACATGGTTCAAGTACCGATGGTCGGTACAACAATTCCACACGAAATCACAGGAGTATTCGGAGCAGGTCGTGTATTCATGAAACCAGCTTCTGAAGGTACTGGGGTTATCGCAGGTGGACCAGTTCGTGCAGTGCTCGAACTTGCAGGTGTAGGTGACATCCTTTCGAAATCGCTTGGATCTAACACACCAATCAACATCGTCCGTGCGACGGTACAAGGCTTGACAGAGCTTAAAAAAGCAGAGGAAGTTGCTAAACTACGCGGTAAAAGCGTAGAAGAACTTCTTAAATAAGGGAGGGAATTAGACATGGCGAAACTCGCAATCACCCTCACACGCAGCATCATTGGTCGTCCTGAGGATCAGCGTGTAACAGTACGTACACTCGGTCTTCGTAAAATGCATCAGACTGTCGTTGTCCCTGACAACGTAGCGATGCGCGGTATGATCAAAAAGGTGTCGCACCTTGTGACTGTAAACGAAATCAACGAATAATCCAGATTTTATTAAATAAGGAGGTGCCACTATGAAACTCCATGAATTGAAGCCAACTCCAGGTTCGCGTCACGAACGCAACCGTGTCGGTCGCGGTATGGCGACTGGTAACGGTAAAACTTCTGGCCGTGGACATAAAGGTCAAAAAGCTCGTTCGGGCGGTGGCGTTCGTCCAGGATTTGAAGGTGGGCAAAACCCACTTTACCGTCGTCTTCCAAAACGCGGTTTCAACAACCCTACTCGTAAAGAGTATGCAGTTGTTTCCCTAGACACGCTTAACCGTTTCGAAGCAGGTACTGAAGTTACTCCAGAACTCTTAATCGAGACTGGTGTTGTCAGCTCTGCTAAAGACGGAATCAAAGTACTTGCTAACGGCAAGCTTGAAACAAAATTGACTGTTAAAGCCAACAAATTCTCGGGTGCAGCGAAAGAAGCGATCGAAGCAGCTGGCGGTTCAGTTGAGGTGATCTGATGTTTCAGACGATCTCCAATATGTGGCGCGTGAAAGATATTCGACAGCGTATTCTCTTCACACTCGCAATCATCATCATTTTCCGCATCGGGGCCCATATCCCGGTGCCGATGGTGAATACGGATGTGTTGCGTTTTGACTCAGGAGGTCTTCTCGACTTCTTGAACTTGTTTGGAGGAAATGCTTTACAGAACTTCTCCCTGTTCGCAATGGGGATCATGCCGTACATCACGGCATCGATCGTTGTGCAGCTCTTACAAATGGACGTCGTTCCGAAGTTTGCCGAATGGGCAAAACAAGGCGAGTCTGGCCGTAAAAAGCTAGCGACGGTCACGCGCTATGGGACGATCATGTTAGGGTTTATTCAAGCGACATCATTGTCGTTTGGATTTAACCGCCTCTATCCAGGTCTCGTCAATGAGACGTGGGGCACGGCAACCTATTTCGTGATCGCGATCGTACTGACTGCCGGTACGGCGTTCTTGATGTTCCTCGGTGAGATGACGACGGAGAAAGGTGTTGGGAATGGTATTTCCATCATTATCTTCGCCGGTATCGTCGCTGGGTTCCCAAGAATCTTCACGCAGATTTATGAAACGAAGCTCCAAAATGCTGGAGATGCGTTATTCATTAACATCGTTTACTTGGTTGTGCTATTGCTCGTTATCCTTGCGGTGACCATGGGAATCATTTATGTTCAACAGGCTGCTCGCAAAATTCCGATTCAATACGCAAAACGCACGGCGAACCGTACCCCTGTGGGCGGTCAGTCGACGCACTTGCCAATCAAACTAAACGCTGCCGGTGTCATCCCGGTTATCTTCGCGATTTCCTTCATGGTGACACCACCAACTGTTGCAAGCTTCATTGCTTCTCCGGAAACGACGCAGAAGTTGCAGACTTACTTCGATACGACAGCTCCAATCGGAATGTCGATCTACGTAGCGCTCATCATCGCGTTCGCTTACTTCTATACATTCATTCAGGTCAATCCTGAACAGATGGCAGAAAACCTGCAGAAGCAAGGTGGCTATATTCCTGGGATTCGTCCTGGGGCGCAAACAGAACAGTACATCACGAAGTTGCTCTATCGTTTGACATTCTTCGGAGCGATTTTCTTATCGCTCGTAGCGATCATGCCGACAATCTTCATTAAGCTTGCCGGTCTCCCAACTTCGGTGCAAATCGGAGGAACGAGCTTGTTGATCGTCATCGGGGTAGCCCTCGAAACGATGAAACAAATCGAGAGTCAACTCGTAAAACGACACTACAAAGGCTTTATCCGTTAAAGCGGAAGGAAGGGTACACCCTTCCTTCCTGTCGTGTTTACGACGTGTTGTGAAAATCAAAACTGGAGGCTAACTGAGATGAATCTAGTACTCATGGGCTTACCGGGTGCAGGGAAAGGGACTCAAGCGGCTAAAATCGTTGAAGAGTACCAAATCCCACACATTTCGACAGGCGACATGTTTCGTGCGGCAATCAAAGGCGGAACGCCACTCGGCAAAGAAGCAAAATCGTTCATGGATAAAGGCGAACTCGTACCGGATGAGGTAACAATCGGAATCGTACGCGAACGCTTGAGTCAAGATGATACGAAAAACGGCTTCCTGCTCGATGGATTCCCGCGTACTGTTGCTCAAGCAGAGGCACTCGAAAGTTTGCTTAAAGATTTGGGAAAACAGATTGACCATGTCGTGAATATCGATGTGGATGCGGAAATTCTCGTCCCGCGTTTGACAGGTCGTTGGATCTGCCCGACGTGTGGTGCGACATATCACGTGATCTTCAACCCACCTAAAGTGGAAGGCATCTGTGATGTGGATGGGTCGGCTCTCATGCAACGTGAAGACGATAAAGAGGAAACGGTCCGCCGTCGCCTTGACGTCAACATCGAGCAATCGAAACCACTCATTGACTTTTACGCTGAAAAAGGGTATCTTCGTACATTGGATGGAGATCGTCCAATCGATGTCGTATACGCCGATGTCAAAGCGTTACTCGGTGGTACTGAATGATCATCACGAAGACGCCTCGTGAAATAGCGATTATGCGTGAGGCTGGGCAAATTGTTGCTCGAACACACCAGGTGCTCAAAGAGCACATCAAACCAGGTATTACGACGCTTGAGCTCGACCGGATCGCGGAAGAATACATTCGCAGCCAAGGTGCGACACCGTCGTTCAAAGGCTATAACGGGTTTACCGGTAGCGTTTGTGCTTCAGTGAACGAAGAGCTTGTTCATGGGATTCCCGGAAAACGGGTATTGAACGATGGGGATATCATCTCGATCGACATCGGTGCCTACTATAACGGATACCATGGAGATTCCGCTTGGACGTATCCAGTGGGAACAATCTCGGAAGAGACACAGCAGTTACTTGACGTGACTGAAGAAAGTCTGTATAAAGGATTGGAGCACGCTAAGGCTGGACAGCGTTTGACAGACATTTCGCATGCGATTCAAGCGTATGTGGAATCTCATGATTTCTCTGTCGTCCGCGAATACGTCGGTCATGGTGTCGGACAAAATTTGCATGAAGAACCGCAAATTCCGCACTATGGTCCACCGGGGAAAGGGCCGCGCCTGAAGACTGGAATGACGTTAGCCATTGAACCAATGGTCAACGCTGGTCAACGCTATGTTCGGACACTGGCTGACAACTGGACAGTTGTGACAGTGGACGGTAGCATGTGCGCCCACTTTGAGCACACCATCGCCATCACAGACGATGGATACGAGATTTTAACGAAACTCGATTCCGGTGAATGAGGCTCTATTGCTTCGTGCTGATCCGTTACGGATCCTTCTCTCACAGTACAATGCGATAGATCGTCTGTGCTCCTAAATATCTTCATATAGAAAGGGGAATAAATGATGGCGAAACAAGATGTCATTGAAGTGGAAGGCACTGTTGTCGAACCACTTCCAAACGCAATGTTTAAAGTGGAGTTAGAAAACGGCCACACGGTGCTCGCGCACGTCTCAGGGAAAATTCGGATGCACTACATTCGAATCCTTCCAGGTGACCGCGTAACTGTCGAGTTGTCTCCGTACGACTTGACTCGCGGGCGGATTACGTACCGTTACAAGTAACTCCGATTTTTCCAGGAGGAGGGTATAATCATGAAAGTAAGACCGTCGGTAAAACCGATCTGCGAAAAATGTAAAGTTATTCGTCGTAAGGGTAAAGTAATGGTAATTTGCGAAAACCCGAAACACAAACAAAAACAAGGTTAATCTAAGAGGAGGTGCACACATGGCACGTATTGCTGGTGTAGATATTCCACGCGAAAAACGTATCGTTATTTCGCTCACATACATCTTTGGTATTGGTAAAACAAGAGCACAAGAAATTTTGAAGGCTGCAAACGTATCTGAAGATTCACGCACACGTGATCTTACAGAAGACGAAATCAACCGTATCCGTGAAGCAATTGACGGAATTAAAGTTGAAGGTGATCTTCGCCGTGAAGTTTCACTCAACATTAAACGTTTGATCGAGATCGGCGCATATCGCGGTGTTCGTCACCGTCGTAGTCTCCCTGTTCGCGGACAAAACACGAAGAACAACTCGCGTACTCGTAAAGGCCCACGCCGTACAGTAGCGAACAAGAAGAAGTAAAGGAGGGAATTGAACAATGGCGAAACGTAAGCAAAATGTACGTTCAAAACGTAAAGTCAAAAAACATGTTGAAGCCGGTGTGGTACACATCCGCTCTACATTCAACAACACAATCATTACAATCACTGACACGCAAGGTAACGCGATCTCATGGGCTACTTCTGGTAACCTTGGATTTAAAGGATCACGTAAATCGACTCCGTTCGCAGCACAATTGGCTGCTGAAACTGCAGCGAAAGTTGCAATGGACAACGGTATGCGTACAGTAGAAGTTAACGTTAAAGGTCCTGGTGCTGGACGTGAAGCGGCTATCCGTGCCCTCCAAGCTACTGGTCTTGAAGTAACTGCAATCCGTGACGTAACACCAGTTCCGCACAACGGTTGCCGCCCTCCGAAACGTCGCCGCGTATAATCGCTTGTGCGTGTGAAGGGCTTACCTAGCACAAACAGCATATACAATGCAGCTCGCGCTGCATGGCAGGATACACTCAAGGAGGGGTTCAGATGATCGAGATTGAAAAACCAAAGATCGAAACGGTCGAAATCAGCGAGGATGCTACGTTTGGTAAATTCGTGGTGGAACCGCTTGAACGTGGATATGGCACTACTCTCGGCAACTCACTACGTCGAATTCTTTTGTCATCGCTCCCTGGTGCAGCGGTAACAGCGGTTCAAATCGATGGCGTTCTTCATGAGTTCTCTACGATTGACGGAGTCGTCGAAGACGTCACGCAAATCGTATTAAACCTCAAGAAGTTGGCTCTCAAAGTGTACTCGGACGAAGAGAAAACGCTTGAGATTAACGTTTCAAGTGCCGGTGCTGTCACTGCGGCAGACATTACCCATGATAGCGACGTTGAAATCTTGAATCCTGAGCTCCACATCGCGACTCTCGCTGATAACGCGACGCTTCGCATGCGTTTGACTGCTCGCCGTGGTCGTGGTTACGTCCAGGCAGAAGATAACAAACGTGATGATATGCCGATTGGCGTTATTCCAATCGATTCGATCTACACACCGATTCAACGCGTGAACTACGAAGTAGATAAAACACGTGTCGGTCAAGATGCTAGCTTCGATAAGCTTCTATTAGACGTGTGGACAGATGGTTCAATCCGTCCGGAAGAAGCGGTATCGCTCGGGGCGAAAATTTTGACAGAACACTTGAACATCTTTGTTGGCTTGACTGACGAGGCTCTCAATGCAGAAATTATGGTCGAGAAAGAAGAAGACCAAAAAGAAAAAGTACTCGAAATGACGATCGAAGAACTCGATCTCTCAGTTCGTTCGTACAACTGCTTGAAGCGCGCAGGTATCAACACTGTTCAAGAACTCGCAAACAAATCAGAGGAAGAGATGATGAAAGTTCGTAACCTCGGACGTAAATCACTCGAAGAAGTTCAACTCAAGTTGGACGAGCTCGGTTTGGGCTTGCGTAAAGAAGACTAAGTTCAACCGAAGGAGGGAAATGTAATGGCTTATTCGAAACTCGGCCGTACAAGCTCACAACGTAAGGCACTTTTACGTGATCTTGCAACTGACCTTATTATCAACGAGCGCATTCAAACAACTGAACAAAAAGCGAAGGAACTTCGCCCAGTCGTTGAAAAATTGATCACTCTTGGGAAACGTGGCGATCTTCATGCCCGTCGTCAAGTAGCTTCATTCGTTCGTAAAGAGAACGCTGGAGAAAAAGACGCAATCCAAAAATTGTTCGAAGACGTGGCACCACGCTACGCTGAACGTCAAGGTGGATACACACGCATCATGAAAGTCGGCCCACGCCGCGGTGACGGTGCAGAAGTCGTAATCATCGAACTCGTCTAATTCATTAGGCAGTCAACAGGGCATGCGGTGACGTATTGCCCTGTTTCCACATCGGAAAGGAGTCGGCAGATGGAATCTCAAATTATGGTACGCGATATCGTGTTTCGTTACCCGGGACAAACCGAGCCAGCCTTAAACGGGCTGTCACTCGACGTATACAAAGGGGAATGGCTCGCTATCGTTGGCCATAACGGTTCTGGCAAGTCGACTTTGACGAAGTTGTGGAATGGGCTTTTGCTTCCTCAAGAAGGAGAAGTCCGGGTTGAGACACTCGATCCAACGGACGCCACAGACGTGTGGGACGTTCGGAAACGGATCGGTGTCGTCTTCCAAAATCCTGACAACCAGTTTGTCGGGGCGACCGTGCGCGATGATGTGGCATTTTCTCTCGAAAACATGGGACTTCCACGTCAAGAAATGGTTCGTCGAATTGATGACAGTCTAGCGCGCGTTGGATTATCGGAACTAGCGGACCGTGAACCGCATCAGTTATCCGGTGGACAAAAGCAGCGCGTTGCGATTGCTTCGGCACTCGCAATGCGCCCGCATGTCCTCGTGCTCGATGAAGCTACCTCAATGCTCGACCCGATTGGGCGCAAAGAGGTGATTGAAACGGTACAACAGCTCGTCTCAGAAGGGATGACCGTTGTCGCCATTACCCACGAGCTCGACGAAGTGTTGTTTGCCGACCGTATCATTGCATTGTCAAAAGGCAAGATTGCGATGACCGGCACACCCGAAGACGTGTTTCAAAATCCGGAGGCGTTACGAGCTATCCAGCTCGACGTACCGTTTATTGTCCGGATGCAACTCGAACTGAAGGAACGGGGCATACCACTCGATCGTCTGATGCTACAACATTCGGAGTTGGTGAACCATCTATGCCGATTAGCATTGAAGAAGTGACTTACCAATATCAATTGAATACTCCGTTTGAACGAACCGCGCTGCGCGATGTGAATGTAATGATTCCGTCGGGGGCGCTTGTTGCGTTTCTTGGCCATACTGGGTCAGGCAAGTCAACGCTCGTTCAACATATGAACGGACTGCTGCGACCGACAAAAGGGCGTGTCGTCGTCGATGACATCGAAGTCCGTGCGATTACGAAGCGTCGCGACAAAAAGCAAAACCTGCTACCGCTTCGGCGCCGCGTTGGGCTCGTCTTTCAATATCCGGAGCATCAACTATTTGAAGAGACGGTCGAACGCGACGTCATGTTTGGTCCACGAAACTTTGGGGCGTCTGAAGACGAAGCGAAAGAGCGGGCTCATGCTGCGTTGCGCCTCGTCGGCCTGGATGAAACGTTATGGGGCCGTTCCCCGTTCGATCTCTCGGGCGGACAGATGCGTCGCGTCGCCATTGCCGGCGTGCTCGCTAGTCGACCTGACGTTCTCGTCGTAGATGAGCCGACGGCCGGACTCGACCCGCTCGGCCGTCGTGAGATGCTGGCGTTATTCAAACGGCTAAAACAAGAACTCGATTTGACGCTCATTCTCGTTTCGCACGATATGGACGACGTGTTAGCGTACGCAGAACGAGTCGTCGTCATGGAACGGGGCGAGGTCGCCTTTGATGGGAATCCATTTGACTTGTTCAAAGATGAGGCGCTTGTCAAAGGGCTCCAGCTTGAAATCCCGCATGTGCTTCGCTTCGCGAGTGAGCTTGCCCCTGCGTTCGGTGTCACGACACCGGACTTACGGACCGAAGGCGAATTGGCGGACTGGATCGCGCTCGAATTGAGAAAGGGGAGAGCGACATGATCATCGGACAGTACATTCCCGGACATTCATGGCTCCATACACTTGATGCGCGAGCCAAGACGTTGTTCATCCTCGGCTTCATTCCAATCGTCTTTTTGGCTGATAACTTATGGACGAACGTGTTCTTGCTCGGCTTTACCTTGTTCGCCGTGAGACTGTCTCAATTGTCATGGCGGTATTTATGGAATGGATTGAAGATGATTTTATTCCTCATCATTTTTACACTGTTGTTGCAACTGTTCTTTAACCGGGACGGGACGGAGTTGATTGCATTCGGTCCGTTCGCGATTTATTCGGAAGGCGTCCGGATGGGCTTGATCGTCTCGCTCCGTTTCTTCTATCTAGTCATGTTGACGACACTCGTCACGCTGACGACCACACCGATGGAACTGACCGATTCGATTGAAGCAGGGCTCCGCCCCCTCGAACGATTCCGAGTGCCTGCCCATGAGATCGCCCTCATGCTGTCGATCTCGCTCCGGTTCCTTCCGACCTTGGCCGACGAGACCGATCGCATCATGAAGGCTCAGCAGGCGCGAGGCGTCGATTTGAAGAGCGGTCCGCTCAAGGATCGCTTGAAGGCAGTCGTCCCGCTCATGATCCCATTGTTTGTGTCGGCGTTTAAACGTGCTGAGGACCTCGCTACGGCAATGGAGGCCCGCGGGTACCGTGGGGGTGAAGGACGGACGCGCTTGCGTGAGATGACGTGGCACCGTCGTGACACGGTGTTACTCATCATCTTCGTGGTCATCACACTCATCTTGATTGGATTGCGAGGGATAGGATGAAGCGAATTAAATTGACGATTGCGTATGATGGAACGAACTATGCCGGTTATCAGGTCCAACCGAACGGAAATACGGTTCAAGCCGAAGTAGAGGGTGTGCTGGCGCGGATGCATAGTCAGACCGTCAAAGTAGTGGCCTCGGGTCGTACGGACGCCCGTGTGCATGCTCGGGGGCAAGTGCTACACTTCGATACGCACCTCGCTATGCCAACCGACCGGTTCGTCAAAGCGCTGAATGCGATGTTGCCCGATGATATTCTTGTCCGATCCGCCGAAGAGGTCGATACGTCGTTTCACGCGCGTTACGGGGCAAAACGGAAAGAGTATCGCTATTTCTTCCGAAGCGACGCGGACCCGTTCCGGCGCCACCATGCTGTAACGGTCACGTACACGCTCGACCATGAGCGGATCCGACAGGCGCTACGCATGCTCGTCGGGACTCACGACTTCACCTCCTTTTCAGTGACGAAGGCTGAGGTAGAGGATCGTGTCCGCACAATCTATGAAGCGGAGCTCGTCGAAGCGGGCGATGAGATGTATATTCGTTTCGTCGGCTCGGGCTTTCTTTATAACCAAGTCCGTATTATGGTAGGGACGTTGTTAGAGGTCGGGCGTGGGAAATATGAGCCGGCAGACGTGAGCCGGATGCTCGCCTCAAAAGACCGGCGTAGCGCTGGGATTACAGCCCCACCGCACGGTCTATACTTGTGGAATGTGAATTATGAAAAAGTAGATTGACATTCCCTCTATAAAATCGTATTATATTCATTGGCATTTCATTTTCACATTGAGAGATGAACCACAATCTTAGCCCCGTAAACTAGGATTATGATAAAGCATCAAACAAGCACTAAAAAAATTAAGCAAACAGACATTTTAGGAGGTATTCCACATGCGCACGACATTCATGGCAAAAGCATCTGAAGTAGAACGCAAATGGCTCCTTATCGACGCAGAAGGCAAAACACTTGGTCGTTTGACTAGTGAAGTAGCATCACTTCTTCGCGGTAAGCACAAGCCGACTTTCACACCAAACGTTGATTGCGGAGACCACGTCATCATCATCAACGCTGAGAAAATCCACTTGACTGGTAACAAAATGAACGACAAGATTTACTACCGTCATTCAGGTCATCCAGGCGGTTTGAAATCACAAACTGCAAAAGAGCTTCTCGCAAAACGCCCAGAGCGTATGCTTGAACTCGCAATCAAAGGGATGCTTCCAAAAGGATCACTTGGTCGTCAATCATTCACTAAACTCCACGTTTACGCTGGAGCTGAGCACAACCACGCAGCACAAAAACCAGAAGTTTACGAACTTCGCGGTTAATCGGGACACAGGGAGGAACTAAACGATGGCAGATGTACGTTACTACGGAACAGGCCGCCGCAAACACTCGGTGGCTCGCGTTCACCTCGTTGCAGGTGACGGCAAAGTTGTTGTAAATGGCCGTGATATTTCAGAATACTTCGGACATGAGACTTTGATCATGATGGCAAAATCACCACTCGTATTGACTGAAACAGAAGGTAAATACGATGTAATCGTTAACGTTAACGGTGGTGGATTCACTGGACAAGCTGGAGCAATTCGCCACGGCGTATCACGTGCGCTTCTTCAAGCGGACCCAGAATTCCGTCCAAGCCTCAAAGAAAAAGGCTTCTTGACTCGTGACGCTCGCATGAAAGAACGTAAAAAATACGGTCTTAAAGCTGCACGTCGCGCACCACAATTCTCGAAGCGTTAATCTTCGAACAATTTGGTTCAAACTCTCTGCCCATCGGGGTAGAGAGTTTTTTTGTTACTCATGAAATTGTTGATTTCCATTCCCTCAAGAAAACGCTTTTTTTGATATACTGTTAGCGAGACAGAAATTAGGGGGAAACCACATGCTTACAGTAGAACAAGTTCGTGAAGAATTGGCGGGGTTGATCGATCCAACAATCAACCGTACGCTTGGAGATACAGCTGGCGTGAAGGATATTCGCATTAAAGAAGATTATGTCAGTGTAAAAGTGGCACTCGGTCAAACCGGGAGCGGCGAGCAACTCCAACTTCAACAAGAGATTGTCACGTTGCTCAAAGGAAAAGGATTCAAGACGGTCGGTCTTCGCTTCGAGGCGCTCAATGACGAAAGTTTGAAAGAAGCGACGAAGCCAGCTATTCTCCGTGAAAATGCTGGCACGACATTTATTGCGATTGCTTCGGGCAAAGGTGGCGTCGGGAAATCGACAGTCTCGGTCAACTTGGCAGTCGCGCTAGCGCGGGCAGGGAAGAAGGTCGGATTGATTGATGCGGATATTTACGGCTTCAGTGTACCTGACATGCTCGGGATTGAAGAGCGGCCGGTCGTCCGTGGCGAGAAAATCATTCCTGTCGAGCGTTTCGGCGTGAAAGTGATTTCGATGGGCTTCTTTGTAGAAGATAACGCTCCAGTCATCTGGCGTGGACCAATGCTCGGGAAGATGCTTAATAACTTCTTCAACGATGTTGAGTGGGGCGACCTAGACTACTTGCTCCTCGATTTGCCGCCAGGGACGGGTGATGTCGCCCTCGATATTCATTCGATGCTCCCGGCATGTCAAGAGTTGATCGTCACGACGCCACACGCAACAGCTGCTTTTGTCGCTGCGCGTGCTGGGGCAATGGCCATCAAGACAAACCACAAAGTGCTTGGTATCATCGAAAACATGGCGTATTTTGAAAGTAAAGTGACAGGGGAGAAAGAGTACGTCTTCGGCTATGGCGGCGGCGAAAAATTGTCTGAAGCGTTGAAGAGCAAATTGCTCGCGCAAATTCCGCTCGGTCAGCCGTATGAGAATGAAGAAGACTTTGCACCATCGGTTTACCGAGATGGGCATCCGTTTGAGAAGACATACGACGGACTAGCGCAAGCGGTCATTCAACAGATAGAAGGGTAATGGTTTAGAGATGAAGGTACAAGGATTTTTAAGGTTATTTTGGACGACGCTCGTCTTCGGGACGTTGTTTGGGTTCGTCATGAACTTGCTGGCCAATCCTGGCTATTTAGTGAGTCAATCGTGGGAAGCGATTGTGACGGCACTCAGTTACTCGAGCACATGGACCGGGATTAGCATGATGGGCTTCTTCGCCTACTTGATTGTCCACCGGGTCGGTTTGGATTTGTTCCGTGGTCCAAAACTATGGAATCGTGTACAAGTGCTGTTAATCGCCTTCGCACTATTTGATGCGGTTTACCTTCGTATGCTCGCTTTTGGTAACGATCATATGTGGCGGTATATCGGGGAGATGGTCGTGTTAGTGATCGTTTCATGGATTATCGCAACGAGTAAGGCGAAACAGACGAACGCGAGTGCGTTCATCCCGACGCTCTTCTTGATGATCGTTATAACATTGATCGAATGGATTCCAGCCCTCCAGGCGACGGATGAGATTGCGCTCTTGTGGCCAGCGTTAGCGACGCTCGTATTTGCTAACGCGTATCAAGTATTGATGCTACATCGATTCCAAGCGCCTGCTCAAGCAGAGGATGCCAAACCATCGACGAAGAATCAGGCTAAAGCTAAATCTAAGAAGCGGGTGTCTTCTAAATCGTCCTAACATCAATAGGAACGGAAGCACTCGATAGTTACACTCTTCAACAACGTAGCGTCGCCCTAGGTGGGAGGACTCTACGTTGTTTTTATGTGAGGAAAGTCGGTTTTCAACGTTGGAAAAAAGATTCCCGAAGAAAATAAAGTTTTTTTAGAAAAACAGTTGACGAAAATGCGGGGCGCTGATATATTAATAAACGTCGCTGCTGTTCAAATCTGAACAACAGAAAGCGGATGAAAAAAATAATAAAAAACGGTTGACTTTCAAAAGTCAAATCGCTATTATTAAAAAGTCGCTAACACGACAGACACTTGGTCTTTGAAAACTGAACGATGAGGCAAAAAAGTTTTACATTTTTTGAATGAAGCGCAAGCTTCGTCATTTTTAAAGAGCTATATCAAATTCTTTGGAGAGTTTGATCCTGGCTCAGGACGAACGCTGGC
>NZ_JACSLJ010000010.1:0-45788 GCF_018618085.1 Exiguobacterium sp. s141
AAGTAGTTGGGGGTCTCCCCCTGTGAGGATAGGACGTTGCCAGGCCAACGCGAAGGACGATCAAGCATCCGCTTGGTCGTTCTTTTTTTCATAAAAGTGTTGACGAATGGGATATATAATGCTAATATAAAAATTGTCTAGTGGCGATAGCGAAGTGGTCACACCCGTTCCCATGCCGAACACGGAAGTTAAGTACTTCAGCGCCGAAAGTAGTTGGGGGTCTCCCCCTGTGAGGATAGGACGTTGCTAGGCCAACGCGAAGGACGATCAAGCAGATGCTTGGTCGTCCTTTTTTGTCGTTTCCTTTGAAACTTTTCATCTAATCTTCTCGTATGAAGAGACAGAAGAGGGGGAGTCAAGTATGCAAATCCGTGAAGCGACAGTCTCAGACTACAAGGCGTTCACTGAGGTTTCACGAGCGAGTTTTAAACAAGAGGCAGATCGTCTCCGATTACCATATCGGGACTTAAATATTGAACCACCGGGTTATGATGACGAGGCGATGAGCCTGTATTTGATTGAACAATTGATGTGTTATGTCATCGAACATGAAGGACAAGTCGTCGGGGGAGCCGTCGTGACGTTGACAGGGAAAGATTACGGACGGATTGACCGCATCTTTATTCATCCATACAGACAAGGTAAAGGGATTGGAAAACGGGTACTACAGTCAATCGAGAAGCTTCATCCGACTGTACGAATTTGGGAGTTGGAGACATCAGCAGCCCAACCCCACAATGTGGCATTTTATCGGGCAGTCGGTTACCAATCCGTCTTCGAATCAAGCGAAGAGGTCTGTTTCGTCAAACGAGTAAAGCAACCCGTAGATGAAGCAATCACATTGCGATATGAAGAGCGCTCGATCAAAGGTGCCCAAGCGTATGGAATGGATGCGAGTCAAATCGCCATCACGAATAGTAACGTCTCAGAACTACGGGCCAGCAATTGTAATTTCACGAGGAGCCAATTCCGCAATATTAACTTCAGAGAAACCGAGTTCGACGACTTGAATCTTTCCGGCTCACAATATCGATTCGTCACCATGTACGAGTCAGGACGGGCGACGACGTTCTTCCATACAAACCTGACGAACACGATTATGAAAAACTGTCGGCTTGATGGGGTCCAGATCGAGGATTCATCGATTGACGGCTTAACGATTGATGGGGTACACGTCAAAGACCTGTTAGAACATTATCGAAAAGAAACTGGAGGAATGAAACGTTATGAGTGATCTCTACCAAACCCAACACGACTTACAACAACAGATGGCAGAACGGGACCGACTCGCCCGGAAATTAAAAACACTCGACAAGCAAATTGCCGAACATGAAGCTGTACGAAAGCAACTTCTCAATTCGTTTACGAAAGAACAACGCGATGTCTATGACTTAGATTCATTCTCGCTCGTCAACGCATGGCGTAAACTCAGGGGAACATTCAACGAACAAAAAACGATTGAATTAGAAGAGGCGGCCCGGGCCGAATTGAAGTTACGAGAACACGAGGCAATGGTCGATGAGTTAGGGCTTGAACGTCGTGATTTATATGAAACCTTTGAGAGGTATAACGGGATTGACGCAGAGTGGGAAGCGTTTGTCAAAGAGAAAGAAGCCCACTTGAAGCAAGATCCTGAGGTCAGAGAAGCGTTATATCGACTCACCAATCAACAAGTAGAGACGAATGAGGTGCTTGTTGAATATAAAGAAGCTATCGGTGCTGGACATTCAGCACGGACGGCCATCTCCAAAACACTTAAACATCTCGACAGTGCGAAAGGTTGGTCGACATATGATACCTTCTTTGGAGGGGGCTTGATTGCGACAGCGATGAAACATGATGCCATCGATGCTTCAGAGCGGAAGATGCATGAACTTCAAGCCGCACTCGAGCGATTCTCGCGGGAGTTGGCTGATGTGAAAGGCGTCGTCAGCGGATTACAGATTGAACGCGGATCACTGATCCAGTTCGCTGACTATTTCCTCGACGATATTTTTTCGGAATGGACGATGCACGGACGAATCAACGAGTCACTGGATAAAGTGAACGGGCTCGATCGCGAAATCGCTAAACTAATCGAGAAAATGACAAGAGAAGTCGAACGTTTGGAACGACAACTCGAAGAGATTGAAACAAAACGAAAACAGCTCATCCTCACGCGATGAGCTGTTGGTCATTCTGATTGTTTCTGGACGAAGACGCCAGAGCCGACGTGAGCAAGACGATTCGTTGTGATGGATCAAGCTGTGGATGACAAAATGGACAAGTGGACATTGGATTGGTACACTTCCTTTCTATATGAAGTGTACCAAAAGGGGGATTCAAATGAATGATTTGATCGATTATATCGTCGACGAAGTCGGGCAAGAAAGACATACGGTCATCGGGATTTCGGGACACGGAGGTGCCGGCAAGACGACGTTCGCTGATGCTTTACGTGCGCGTCTCGGGGACGTGAACTATATCAATACCGACCCTTACATCACGGATTCGATGTTACGGAAGAGTGCCATGCTCGACTATACGGTCGACGGTCAAACGCATCACTACAAGATGACGGCCTGTCATCCTTCCGCGCATCACTTGCTGTCACTCGAGCGTGATGTCCGGATGGTACGGGAAGGCATCGGCTTTTATACGATCGACGTTCCGTATCTTGAACGAACTTGGATCGATCCAGCAAAACGAGTTACCATCATCGAAGGGATGAGTGTCGCCTTCCTCGAACCTCACTATTTCGATGTATCGGTCTATTTGTATACGGATAGCGACACTGAGTTCGCCCGTCGTTCTGTCCGAGACATCCAAGAGCGTGGGATGGACCTGGACTACTTGAAAGCCTCGCACGACGAGCGTCGGTTTCAATATGAACTGTTCATGCATCCGCATCGTGAGAAGTTCCAGACGGTCGTCTCGACAAGCGATAATGTTTGGACGATTGAGCGGAGCCCACAAAAAAACCGCTCATCATGAGCGGTGGCTGCGTAACGTTTCTTGGATCCCGATCCCGAGCCGATCTTGTTCGCGCTCGAGTTGGTCCCACGTAAGCGAGCGATGGCGTAACGTGACGTCGTTCGCAATCGATCCAAGTGTGCGTTGCTTCTCGATGTTGTCGAGCCAGTAATAGACGTCGACCCCATCCTCATCGATGCGCCAGAACGATTTGACGACTTCGAACTCGTCGGCCCAGTCGCCGACCGGCTTAAACCCATACTTCTCGACGAATGGATACGGTCGTTCTTCTCCGAGCGGGTCGATGACGTTGCGGACGAACATGAGCTCGAGGCCTGCATGTTCGGTCGCCTCTAACAAGCGTTTCAAAGCGGGGAGCGGTTCGACTTCGACATTCTCGACAACATCGAACCAAACCCGTTTGCCGTCCGTGTCCCAGACGGTCGCTTCCACACTATACGGAGCGCCCGCTGTCGACGGGGCATACATCGTTAAATCAAACGTGAACGGGATATGCTCTTCAGTACCTGGTTCGAGGACGACCGATAGAGGGATTGGGACTTCTTGAAGATCGGCCTCGCGGTTGAACTCATTGCCTTCGAGCGTGATGTCTTTGAAGGTCGTCAAAAAGTTAAGCGTCAACTCTTGCAGCCGCACGACATGTGAAGTGGTGTTCGACACGCGTAACGTTCCATGGACGGTTTCGTTCGGGAGAAACGGTACGGTGTGAAAATAGACGGATGCATCCAGTTCGGAAAAGAACCATTTTTTAAAGCGATTACCCCATTTCGACATGACGGTCGCGCCCCTTTTCTCTAGTAAGTTACACTCCTTATCATGTTCCCGATTCCAATTCTCAAAAAACATTTAGAAAAAGGTTGCATTTTATAACTACTTCACTTATTATAGAGGATGTCGAAACAATTCAAACCATCGCGGGGTGGAGCAGTCTGGTAGCTCGTCGGGCTCATAACCCGAAGGTCGTCGGTTCAAATCCGGCCCCCGCAACCAATTTTTATTTAATTTCATATGTCGTCGCGGGGTGGAGCAGTCTGGTAGCTCGTCGGGCTCATAACCCGAAGGTCGTTGGTTCAAATCCAGCCCCCGCAACCAATTTTTTAAATGAGATAGCGAAACGATGACGTTTCGTGTTTTTTTTTGCGCAAAATTGAGTGTACAATGAGTACGTATCGCTAGAACTACTAAAGGAGAAACATCATGTATACATTGATTACCCACTCCGCGGCCGAGACGCAAGCGGTGGCAGAAAAACTCGCCACGCTCGTCAAAGCCGGGACGGTCATAACGTTGGATGGGGACCTCGGTGCCGGTAAGACGACGTTCACCCAAGGCTTTGGCAAAGGTCTCGGTGTCACGCGTAACGTCAACAGCCCGACGTTCACCATCATGAAACAATACCAAGGGCGCTTGCCGCTCTATCATATGGACGTCTATCGTCTCGAAGACACGGGGGACGATATTGGCCTCGAGGAATACATCAACGGTGATGGTGTCGCTATCGTCGAATGGTCGAACTTGATCGAGTCGTCACTTCCGACGGAACGGCTCGCCATCACAATCGAGCGAATCGGGGACGAGGAACGTCAGTTGACGTTCGCGCCTATCGGCGACACGTACGATGCACTTGTGAAGGAGGTGCTCGCATGAAACAACTCATGATTGACACGTCGACGACACGTCTGTCTGTCGCCTTGAGTGAGCACGGACAAATCCAAGCCGAGGCGACGGTCATGGTCTCGAAAAACCATGCCGTCACGCTCATGCCGATGATCGAACAACTGATGAGCGCGGTCAAATGGACACCGACCGAACTCGAACGCATCGTCGTGACGACGGGACCAGGTTCATACACGGGGATTCGCATCGGTGTCACGACAGCGAAGACGCTCGCCTACACGCTTCAGATCCCGCTCGTTGGGGTCTCGGCGCTCCGTCTTATGGCGGCGGCCCCGAATACGGAGCTCCCAGTCGTCGCGCTCATCGATGCCCGCCGAGGGAATGCCTATATCGGGCATTATCAACAGAACGAGGCCGTCACACCCGACCGTCACGCCTCGGTCGCCGCTTGGCTCGAAGTCAATATCACAGGACCGTTCGTCGTCGTCGGCGACGTGGAGCCGTTCCGTGACGCACTCGCGTCTTACGACTATACCGAAGCACCGGCCGCGCATAGCTACGGCCGGGCGAGCGATCTCGTCGCCTTAGGTGAAGTCACGAATGATGTCCATGCGTTTGAGCCCGAGTATCTTCGTCTCGCTGAAGCGGAAGCGAAATGGCTCGAGGGACAAAACAATGGCTGATATTAAAATCCGGCGCATGACATGGCTCGACGTCGAAGAAGTGACCAAGGTCGAGGAAGCCTCGTTCGCTATTCCGTGGACGAAAGAAGCGTTCATGAACGAGATGCTCAAGAATGATCAGGCCGTCTATTTCGTCGCTGTCCATGAACGTCGCGTCGTCGGATTCGTCGGCGTCTGGCAAATCGTGGACGAGGGACACATCACGAATATCGCCGTCTTGCCAGAATACCGTGGGCAAGGCATCGGCAATCTGCTGTTGACGCAACTCGTTGCATTCGCCCGCTCGAAGTCACTGGCGGCGCTCACGCTCGAAGTGCGCGTCTCGAACATCGGCGCCCAAAAGCTGTATGAACAGTTCGGTTTCGAAAATGCCGGACGCCGGAAACGCTACTATCAAGACAATAATGAAGACGCCTATATCTATTGGGCGAAGTTAGGAAGTGAAACAGATGGACACATCGCTCATCCTCGCGATTGAGTCGAGTTGTGATGAGACGTCGGTCGCGCTCGTGCGTGACGGTAAGACGCTTTTATCGAACGTCGTCTCGTCGCAGATTGAAAGTCATAAACGGTTTGGCGGGGTTGTGCCCGAGGTCGCCTCGCGTCACCACGTCGAACGGATCACCTACGTCATCGATGACGCCCTCAGTGAAGCGGGTGTGACGATGCAAGACGTCGACGCCGTCGCGGTCACGCAAGGGCCGGGTCTTGTCGGTGCACTCCTCGTCGGAATCAGTGCGGCCAAAGCGCTCGCTTTCGCCCATAGCAAACCGCTCATCGGCGTGCATCACATCGCCGGACACATTTACGCGAACGAACTCGTCGAGGAGATGGAGTTCCCGCTCGTCTGTCTCGTCGTATCGGGCGGCCACACGGAGCTCGTCTATATGCCGGAGCACGGTGTGTTCGAAGTCATTGGGGAGACACGTGACGATGCGGCCGGAGAAGCATATGACAAAGTCGCACGGACGCTCAGTCTTCCTTACCCAGGTGGACCTGCTATCGACCGTCTCGCGGCCGATGGAGAAGACACGTACAAGTTCCCGCGGGTTCGGCTTGAAGCGGGAAGTTTCGATTTCAGCTTCAGCGGGCTCAAGTCGTCGGTCATCAACGCCGTCCACAACGCCGAACAGCGCGGGGAGACGGTCATCCCTGAAAACTTGGCGGCCAGCTTCCAAGCGAGCGTCGTCGAAGTGCTCGTCGAGAAAGCGATTCGTGCCGTGAAAGAGAAGGGCGCGAAGCAACTGCTCGTCGCGGGCGGTGTCGCGGCCAACCGTGGACTCCGTGCTGCGCTTCAAGAAGCGACGGACCGTGAAGGGATCCGTCTCGTCATCCCACCGCTCGATCTATGCGGAGACAACGCCGGTATGATCGGGGTCGCGGCCCATCACGCGTATGTGCGCGGCAAGCGCGATACACTGGCGATGAATGCGGTTCCTGGGTTATCCTTAGAAGAGAGCATGACAGTCTAGGGGGAAAATATACAGATGATGAAACGCATAATCATTGGAGGTCTGGTCGTACTGCTCGTCGTCGCGACGTTTTTGCAAGTACGAGAGATTATCCGCGCTTATAATATCGCTTATCAAGAAGAAATCGTGCCGGAAGCGACACGCGTCCGGTCGCTCACGGGAGCGGAATCGCTCGAAGGCATCGGCCGGGTCACGGGTGAGAACACGCTCGTCGAGACGTTGTACGGCTATAAGAGCCTAGACGATCAAGACATCGAGAGCGTCATCGTCGTCGACCGCAACCTCGGCGTTCAGCCGAAAGCGAGCGACGCGTATTACGAGATTGCGCCGGGACGAGAAGCGACCGAAGAAGAGGCGGCGAAGTTCGAGGACATCGTCAACGAGTTTGACGAAGAGCAATTGTTCGCTCAAGTCATCTCGACGCATGAGGCAAAATATGTGACGAACGACGAAGAGGCGCTCACATTCTACAAAGTGTTCGTCCGTGACGTCGATACGAACGAGTACGTGTTTTTTATCACGGAAGACGGCATCAAGCTCGACTTCCACACGCGCGGTTTCCAACCGCTGCGTTATTTCTAAACGTAAAACAGGGAAGCTGACCTCCACAATGGAGTGCGGCTTCCCTGTTTTTATACTTCTGGATGATGTTTCTTTTGTTTATACCACATATTCACTCGGCTCACGACATAGACGATCAAGGCGAGCACCCACATGAGGAGCGTCGACTGATAGAAGTGGCCCCATACCGAGCCGGGCGTGTAAAAGCTGTGCACGGTCACATCGACCGGCCAGACGACGAGGCGGATAAAGAGCGTGCTCATGAGCAGACCGCTCAACAAGCTGATGACAATCCCGCTCCATCTCTGGATGATGAAGCCGATGACGACCGGCAGGAAATAAAACAGGAACGACGGGACGACGGTCGGTTCCCCACGAATCAGTTCGGATACGTACTCCGTCCCGGTCGGCACGATGTAGGCGAGACCGGTCAGGAAGGCGTGCATCCACTCGATTCGCATCGCACGAAATCGCATCATGAATGGAGCTCCTCCCATTCTGCATACAGCGCCGTGATCGATTCTTTCGTCGCATCGGACTCGATCGACAGTTCCTGTGCCCGAGCGAAGTTGTTGAAGACGTCCGGTTCACACAACAGCTGCTCGATTTCCTCGAGCCGGGCCTCGTGTTGCTCAATCGTGAGCTCGATTTCCTCGATCCGTTGTTTCATCCGGCGCTCCTCGCGTTGCTGCTCCTTGTCGGCGCGCTGTTTCTTGACGATGACTTGTTTCGTCTCTTCGCGAGCGAGTCGGGCCAGTTCTTCGAGTTCTTCTTTCTTCTCGACATAGTACGAGTAATCACCGAGGTATTCGTCGATGCCGTTCGGCGTGATCTCCAAGACGCGCGTCGCGAGCCGGTCGATGAAGTAACGGTCGTGGGAGACGAACAAGATCGTGCCCGGGTAGTCGACGAGGGCGTTCTCGAGGATCATCTTCGAGTCGAGGTCCAAGTGGTTCGTCGGCTCATCCAAGATGAGCAAGTTCGGTTGCTCGAGCTTCAACTTGGCGAGCGTCAAGCGGGCCCGCTCTCCACCCGACAGTTCATGGACGCGCTTCATGACGTCGTCACCGCTGAACAAGAACTGACCAAGCAGGCTGCGGACTTCTTGTTCACGCATGAGCGGCCAGTCGTTCCAAATCTCGTCAATGACGCGGTTGGCATCCGACAAGTTCTGTTGCTCCTGGTCGTAGTAGCCGATCTCGACGCCGGTGCCGTAGCGGATGTCACCGGTAAGGGGCGGCTGTTGTTTCGTCAACACTTTCAGGAGCGTTGATTTGCCGACTCCGTTCGGGCCGACGAGGGCGACCGATTCGCCGCGCTGCAATTGGAAGCGGAGCTGTTGGGCGATCGGTTCTTCATAGCCGATGGCAAGATCGCTCGCACTCAATACGTCGTTCCCGCTTTGACGTTTGATTGAGAACGAGAGGACGGCACTGCGCTCATCACCGTCCGGCGCTTCCATACGGTCGACTTTCTCGAGACGTTTGCGGACGCTCTGAGCCCGCTTCGTCGTCGTCGCCCGGGCGATGTTACGCTGGATGAAGTCCTGCATCTTGGCGATCTCTTCTTGTTGGGACTCGAACTGCTTCTTCTCTTGCTCGTAGATGGCGGCCTTCTGTTCGAGATACTTCGTATAGTTGCCGACGAAGCGACGGCTCCGATGGCGTGACAACTCATAAACGACCGAGACGACACGGTCGAGGAAGTAGCGGTCGTGGGAGACGATGAGGACGGCGCCTTTATAGCCACTCAAATACTTCTCGAGCCAGCCGAGCGTCTCGATGTCCAAGTGGTTCGTCGGCTCATCCAAGATGAGCAGGTCTGGACTTTGCAGGAGCATCTTCGCGAGGGCGAGACGTGTCCGTTGTCCACCGGAGAGCGTATCGATACGGCGCTCGAAGTCGTCCGGATAGAAGCGCATCCCGTGAAGCACAGAGCGGATCGTCGCCTCGTATTGATAGCCGCCGCGGTCTTTGAACGTATGTTGTTCTTCATCGTAAGACGACAGCAGGCGCTCATAGGCGGCCGGGTCGTTCAAGATGCGTTCAGAACCCATGTCTTGTTCCATACGGCGGAGCGTCTTCTCCTGTTCGATCAAATCGGTGAAGACGGTGAGCATCTCGTTCCACATCGTCTCGTTCGACTCTAACCCTGAATCTTGGGCGAGATAGCCGATCGTGACATCTTTCGGCTTCATGATGTCGCCCGAGTCGTAGTTGTATTCCCCGGCGATGACTTTGAGCAATGTCGATTTGCCCGCGCCGTTCCGGCCGACGAGGGCGACGCGTTCGCCTTCTTGAATTTCGAGTTTGACGTTCTCTAAAATCGGCTCGACGCCGAATGATTTCGATAAGTTATTGACTTGCAGTAGGATCAAGTGAAAAAACCCCTTTCTCTCTATTTAGTATACTTTATTTCTTCCCCATTTCAGGTATATTCATTGAGTGGTCATGTGAATTCGTTTACAATCAAGGTGTATGAAATTAGATTCGTTTGAAACGCGTCGTAAAAAGGAGGCTCTTTCCGTTGAGTCAAAACGAACCAAAGATTCCGCAAGCGACAGCCAAACGGTTGCCACTATACTATCGGTTTATCCAAAGCCTACATTCATCAGGAAAACAGCGTGTCTCTTCTGCTGAACTGAGCGAGGCGGTCAAGGTCGATTCGGCCACGATCCGTCGCGATTTCTCGTACTTCGGTGCGCTCGGTAAAAAGGGATATGGCTATAACGTACAGTATCTGTTAGACTTTTTCCGTAAGACACTGAATCAGGACGAGATTACGAACGTCGCCTTGGTCGGGGTTGGTCATCTCGGGACAGCTTTCGTCAACTATAACTTCCTTAAAAACAATAACACACATATCGTCGTCGGGTTCGACGCAGACGAGACAAAAGTCGGCACGACGATGTCCGGTGTCCCGATTCATCACGTCGATGAGATGGAACAGATTATGAAGCAAAACAAGATTGACGTCGCCATTTTGACGGTGCCGTCTGCCTATGCACAGCCTGTCGCGGATGACTTGGTCCGCTTCGGTATCAAAGGCATCTTGAACTTCACGCCGGCCCGTCTCACGGTGCCGGATACGGTCCGCGTCCATCATATCGACTTGTCGATCGAACTCCAGTCGCTCATTTACTTTATGCAACACTATCCATCTGCTGAGGGGGTCCACCAATAATGGAATTACTATTATCGTCACTCGTCGTCGGTATTCCAGGCGGAGCAAGTCTGTTTGTCATCGCGATTATCGCGCTTATCATCTTCGGGCCGAAGAAATTGCCTGAGTTCGGCCGTGCCGCCGGACAGACGCTCCGTGAGTTCAAAAACGCCACGAGTGGCATGATGAACGAGCATGACGAGAAAGACAAGAAAGAAATTGAGAAGAAAGAGCAGTAAGCGATGAGCCATCAACCTGATCAAGAACGGGCACTGTCCGACCACTTGACAGAGCTGCGGAGACGACTGATGCTGTCGGCATTTGTCGTCTTTGCCTTCTTTTTGATTGCTTTGCCGAGTGTCAAATATGTGCTCGCCTATCTCCAGGCCGACCTCGTCGAACGAGGCCTTGAACTGAACGCCTTTGGGGTCGCGGACCCGCTCATGATTTACTTGAACTTGGCGCTCGTCATCGGGCTCGTCGCGGCTGGTCCGTTTCTACTGTATCAACTGTGGGCGTTTGTCGCACCTGGTCTGCATCCGAACGAGCGGAAAGCGACGCTCGCTTATATTCCGATCATCTTTATCTTGTTCCTCGTCGGTTTAGCGTTTGCCTACTATTGGTTGTTCCCGCTCGTCCTCGATATCTCGACGGACCTCGGGCAAGACCTTGGTCTGACGCAAATCATCGGGGCGTCGAACTACTTCACGTTCTTGCTGCAACTGACCATCCCATTCGGACTGTTATTCCAGTTGCCGGTCGTGACGATGTTCTTGACGCGCATCGGTGTCGTGACTCCGTACTTCCTGTCATCGATTCGGAAGTACGCCTACTTCGCCTTGTTCGTCGTCGCGGCTTTCATTACGCCGCCGGATTTGACGTCGCACCTCATGGTGTCACTGCCGCTCTTCTTCTTGTATGAGATTAGCTTATCAATCTCACGCATCACGTACAGGGGCGTGCTCCGACGTGAGAAAGAGGCGATGGTGAAAGAACAGATGGATTTGATGAAACAAATGAATGAGAAGTGAACACCATGTCATGCGACGTGGTGTTTTTTTGATTTTAGGGCTATTCAATTTTGAAAAAACAACTTAAAATTAGGAGGGTTAAATCAAAAAATGGATTATTTTTGAAAGTTATGCATTCATAAACAGAAATGAGGAGAGTAATGAACAAGTGGTTATGGAGCATGCTCGTGGTGCTCGTCATGATGGTAGCACCGGGAGTTGAAGTCCGAGCAGAAGACTATGCCAAACCGGAAATCATTCCGGCAGGAGAAGTCGTAGGAGATAGTGGGTATGTGTGGCGTTCGGGAGATCCGGAGACGCTAGTTCACATTGAGACCGGTGAGGAATATACGTTACCGATTCGCGTGTCTGCTGCTTATAATATGTATGCCATCGGAGACGGCCGATTTATGTTAAAAGGATGGCCGGAGTGGGTGATGTGGGATATACGTACGAATGTGGCGACAACATTCCCAATCGAAGCAGGAAGTGAGAATCGACTCGTCTCAACGAATATAACAACAGGAATGATGTTATGGGCTGATGACGAAAAGTATATCATCACGTCGACGTCAGGTGATATTCTCGGATCGCTCACGAAAGGCAGCGATCCGGTATACAGTCTGCTCGATGATGGGAACGTCCTCGCGTTCGCCGACGGTCAAGTGACGAAGCGGACGGTTACAGGAGAAGTGCTTGAGACAATCAGTTCCTATTCAGGACAGGTGAGGTGGGCCCGTCACATGAAAGAAGCGAATCAATGGTTCGTGATCAAAAGTGATGACTCGGAGCACATGTTTATTTTCGATTTGGCGACGAAACGATGGATTGAGAAAGATGCGCCAAACGTAAGTAACCTTACGTGGAAAGACGGCACCTACTACTTCATGACGCGAGAAATGTATACGACATTCTATGTCAGTTATAACGTCAGCACGAATGAGTGGAAAGAGGCACCGATTGATGATGCTGACATTCGACAACACGGTCCGTGGTACGTCTTTGGTATGAAGAAGACGGAAGTGTACACGCCGGAGTCTTTATGGAAAGCACCATGGCAACTGAATGTCAATGTGCCGAAAACGACGAATCGCTATGAGGTAGGTCGTCCATATGACGTCAACGGAACGGCCACGCTCGTCGATGGTACGGCCTTACCGATTCCAGCGACTGAGCTGACGGCACGTTTAGCCTATCAAGACGACCCGTTCGTTTGGGAGCAAGGGAAACTGACGTTACAGACGAATGAGTCGTATGACATGATTTTTAAGTGGAACGATTTTGAGCGCCGGTTAGACTTATGGGCATCGAACTATGTGCCGCTCACGCTCGACCCGCCAACCGGTGTCTTAGGTCCGATTAGCGGGAAGACGACACCGAACACGCCGGTGTTTGTCAGTGTGACGAAAAACTTGTATCAATCGAACTCATCGGATTCATTGTTGAACTATCAATCGGCGACGGTCCAATCGGATGAGTCGGGGCGTTACACGTGGCAACCGGCGCGGTGGTTCACACCTGGATCGCGTGTGACTGTGAAAATCGGTAGTGGGTCAGGTGTTTACGCCGATCCGATTGAACTTCAGACGGTCAAAGAAAGTGACGATACTTCATCAAATGGTATCTCGGTTCTGACGAAAACGGTCACTTCAGGTGTCACATTGAAAACGACGCCGAACGCCGCAGTGGATGTGTTGATTCGCAGTGGCAAATACTACGAAATTTCGAACGAGCAGGCAGATGAAGACGGACTCATTTCGATTAAAGAGTTCAATACGATGCCTGTAGACATCGGAACAAAAGTCTACTTTAAATTGAAAGAGGCACCCGCTTCAGCGTTCCGGCTCACAACCGTGGATACAAGAGTGGAACCGCCTGTCTTTACGTGGACTCGGACACCGTTGATGTACGACAAATCCATCAACGTCACATCGAGTACCGATCAAGCCTATCGCATCTATCGAAACGGCACGCATGTGGCGACAACCCGCACGATGCCGTACACGTTCGAGACGCCATTAAAAGAAGGGGAAGTCATCCTCGTCACACGCTCGAACGGCGATGCGACGTACGAACTCACGAAAACAGTTCGTGCGTTCACACCGACGCTCAGTGTGACGGATACGTTGATGACAAAGACACAAGCGACGCTCACGATCAAGAAGACGAGCACGGCGACGGTGCGCTTCTATGTAAATGACAAGCTCGTCTCGGCCAAACGCCTCTCGACGACACGTTACACCGTCCCCGCCAAACCGGGGGATCGTGTTCGCGTCAAAGCATCGGTCGGCTCGAAATCGCGTGACGTCTCGATCCAGTTGCCGAAGACATCGTTGTCGACGCTCTCGATTAACGATGAGAAGTCGCTCTGGGTCGGATATGTGATCCCGAATAGCACGGTGACGTTGAAAAAAGGGTCGACGGTGCTCGCCACAGCAAAAGCGAGCAGCACCGGACGGGTGACGCTCCGCTTCACCCGTCAACCGGTCAATACGACGCTCTCGTTGACGAGCCAAAACGGGACGTTCCGACATGTGCAGACGGTGAAGGTGACGACTGGACCGACACCGACGCTCATAACGACGATTCCATCAAGTGCATCGAAGACACTGAAGGCGACATCGAACGTCGCGTACGGCACATTGACGCTCACGCGGGGATCGACGGTCCTCGCGAAGAAGACGGTGACGGCCACGTCGACAACGCTCAGCTTCACCCCACAAAAGAAAGGAACGAAATTGACACTCCGTCTCGTGACGCCAAAAGGCCGAAGCGTGACGAAGACGATTTATGTTCGTTAACTGAGAAGCCATTCGCGATGATGCGGATGGCTTTTTTTAGAGATGGGGAACAGGGGGAGGACGTGATACGATGGAGCCAATCGAACATAGGTCAGGGGGAGAAGCGATGGCTTGGGAGTACTATGGGGATGAACTCATCATCATCGGCGTGTTGACGACAATTTTGTTGATTGCCGTGCTGAACTTTTTGAAATCGCGATTCAAGCGAAGACTCGTCTTCTCGTTAACGTTGCTCGTCGTGGGATACGTATCGTGTATCATCGGACTCGTCTTCGTCCGCGGGTGGGACGCGCTGGGCTGGATTTTGATTGGCATTAGTCTGTATGTGATCGGTCTCCTCACCTATATCAGCGTCGTTATCTATCACTGGGTCAAAGGGCGACGCACCACAAACTCATAAGTGAACCGTTCCGGTTACGGGACGGTTTTTTTGTTGTCACACATGGAGTTCAAACTTTAGACATAATTACGTGAAAAGTTGAGCAAAGGTATTGTCAAACTGTCTTGTGAAATAGTACACTAATTTCAGAAAGTAAATGTGATATTTATCACAAACACTAACTTGCCTAACACTCAAAGGAGAGACAACCATATGAAAATCGCAGTCATCGGATGTACACACGCAGGAACAGCAGCAGTCAAAGGATTACTCGCCAAGCATGACAATCTCGACATCACGGTGTATGAGCGCAACGACAACGTCAGCTTCCTCTCGTGTGGGATCGCCCTCCACGTCGGCGGTGTCGTCAAACGTGCGGAAGAGCTCTTCTACGCGTCACCGACCGAGCTCGAAGAACTCGGCGCGACGATGCGCATGAAGCACGACGTGTTGAACATCGACACGGAAGCGAAGACAGTCCATGCGAAAAACCTCGACACGGGAGAAGAGGTCTATGACACGTTCGACCGCTTGATCGTCACGACTGGTTCATGGCCGATCGTCCCGACGCTTCCTGGCATCGAGATGACTGGGATTGAACTCTGCAAAAACTATGGCCACGCCCAACGCATCATCGAGCGGGCGAAAGACGCGACGAACATCGCCGTCATCGGTGCCGGCTATATCGGCGTCGAGCTCGTCGAAGCGTTCGAAGTGTACGGCAAACACGTCACGTTCATCGATAGCGCCGACCGCATCTTGAACAAGTACCTCGACAAGTCGTTCACGGATCAACTTGAAGCGGACATGACGTCACGTGGCATCGACCTCGAGCTCGGCCAGACGGTCGAAGCGTTCCGCGGGACAGATGGAAACGTCACGCACGTCGTGACCGATAAAGGTGAGTTCGAGGCTGACCTCGTCATCCTCTGTGTCGGCTTCCGCCCGAACACGGGACTCCTTCAAGGCCAAGTCGACATGCTCGGCAACGGCGCCATCATCGTCGACGAGTATATGCGCACGAGCAACCCGGACGTCTTCGCCGCTGGTGACAGCTGTGCCGTCTATTACAACCCGGCGCGCACACACGCCTACATCCCGCTCGCGACGAATGCCGTCCGCATGGGAACGCTCGTCGCTGAGAACTTGATCGCACCGCGTGTCCGCTATCAAGGGACGCAAGGGACGTCAGGTCTTCGCCTGTATGATTGGAACATCGCCTCATCAGGTCTCACGGAAGAAGCGGCCGGCTTGTTCGGCCTCGACGTCGAGAGCGTCGTGGTTGAAGACGCGTATCGTCCGGAGTTCATGCCGACGGCAGAAAAAGTCGAGTTCAAACTCGTCTATGAAGTCGGCACGCATCGCGTCGTCGGTGGACAAGTTCTCTCGAAAGCGGACATGACGCAAGCGGTCAACACGTTGTCGCTCGCGATCCAAAACGAGATGACGGTCGAAGAGCTCGCCTATGTCGACTTCTTCTTCCAACCGCACTACAACAAGCCATGGCACTTCATCAACAGTGGTGCGCTCGCGGCGATGAAAGATAAAGTCAACGCATAAAAAAACTCGGGAGCCGCGGCTTCCGAGTTTTTTTATAGATAGCGTGGAGCGTCTTTCATCGAGTTGGCGAGAATCGTATAGATGAGGACGTTCCCCGGCACAATCAAAAAGAGCAGACGTACACCGAGGGGCGACAAGTCGAAATACTCGGCGATGCCGCCGCAGACGCCAAAGAGCGATCGGTTCGTGGCGGATTTACGAAGCGGACGTTGCATAAGCATGGCTCCTATCTCAACTGTGATATGAAAATTTTACCATGAATAATAAGACATCGGATACATAGCCACCGATGATTCCTTCTTCCATTATCTAGATTGTTTATTTATTAATCGGAGTGGAATAAAGATTACAGCAATTTATGTTTCGGGAGAGAGGAGAGGTCGGCCGGTGTCGCATCAAATCTTACTACTATTATTGATTGGATACATTGCATATACGATCGATTTAAAGAAGAAATTCTTCCCTGTACCAGTGGTGCTCGTACTGATTGGAATCGCCTTGTCGTTTATTCCGTACTTTTCTTCGCTTCAGTTGTCCAAGCAACTTGTGTTCGATATTTTTCTTCCAGCTCTTCTTTTTACGGCTGCTTATCAGTTTCCTTTAAAACAACTGAAAGACAATTGGGGGATCATCACTACGTTAAGTACAATCGGATTGATGGTGACAGCGTTACTGCTAGGCATATCCATCTACTGGGTGAGCCAGTGGTTTGGCTCTTTTTCATTTACGGCCTCATTGCTGCTTGCGGCAATTTTAATTCCGACCGACCCGGTTTCTGTAACGTCTATCCTTAAAGAGAGCTCAGACATTGAACAAATTGCTGACGTCGTCGAAGGTGAGTCGATGGTGAACGATGGAACTAGCATCGTGCTGTTTACAATTTTTTTGTCGATGTTTCAAACTGGCGAGCAGTTTTCTTTTGCGACATTCGCTGAAGAATTTGTTCTCGTCTCACTCGGAGGAGTGGCGATTGGTTTATTGTTTGGGTGGGTGCTTAGTAAAATCATTCATTTTACGCACCATAAAGAGTACAAAATCATGCTCAGTATTGTGACGGCTTACGGAGGATTTTATGTGGCGGAGATCATCGGCGTCTCCGGAGTATTGGCGACTGTCGTAACTGGAATCCTATTATCCTACGAAATCGAGAAAACAAATGGTGAACATGGAATCAGGAAATCGTTGGACGGCTTTTGGAATATTGTCACACCTACGTTATTATCGATTTTGTTCCTATTGATCGGTATCCAATCTGCGGATTATTTGTTCTTCTCGCAGTGGGGGTTGGCGCTCGTCATTTTTGTGCTTTCTTTGTTGACACGTTTCATCATGCTTTGCGGATCAATTTATGCAGTCCCCGCCTGGAGACATGAATTTCGACCTGATATGATCACGATTACGCTCATTACATGGGCTGGCGTCAAAGGTTCCATGTCGGTAGCGCTCCTTCTTTGGCTAGAAGAGGAGGTGACCGGTCAAGACGGTATATTGGTGTCTTTATCTTTCGCGGTCATTCTCATATCTCTGATTGTTCAAAGTATCGGAATTTATCCGTTAACGAAAGTCTTAGAGAAAAAGAAATAATATTAAGTAAAAACTCATAACAAAAAAGTCATGGCTCAGAAAATATGAACTGAACCATGACTTTTTTATGTGAGTAGTAATATGTCTGCTTTACTTTAAAATATTGACGAGTTCGTCGAGCACTTCGTTGGCTGACAAGACGCCACCCGATGTGTTCCATGTGTCGTCGCTCACTTCGGTCACTTCGCCGGCTTTGACAGCGTCGAGGTCTTTCCAAAGCTGGTTCGACTGCCACTCTTCGGCTGTCTTCGATCCATCCGCTCCACCGTACGTGAAGTAGACGATATGGTCGCCGTCCATCTCTGGGATGCGTTCCATCGTGATCTCTTCAGCGAACTCGGTGCGGTCTTGTGACGCCGGGCGTTTGATGCCGACATCACCCAAGATGACGCCTGAGAAGCTGTCCGTGAAGTAGATGCGTGACGCGCCAGGAAGGAAGCGTACGACCGAAAGCTCTTTGTTCACAGCGTCGCCGAGCTCGGCTTTTGTATCTTCGACGTGCTGCTCGTAGTCAGCCAAAACGTCGTTCCCTTTGTCCTCAAGGTTGAGGGCGTTCGCATAAAGTGCGAAGTTTTCTTGCCAGTCGCCTTTGAGCGTCTCCGACATGACCGTCGGCGCGATGGCGTTCAACTTGTCGTAAATGTTCTCTTGGCGGAGTTTCGTCCCGATGATGAGGTCCGGCTCGAGTTTCGCGATTGCTTCGAGGTTGACCTCGCTCTCCGTCCCGACTTCAGTGACATCTGTCATCTCTGACTCGATGTGCGGGTACCACGGGTCACCGTTCCATGATTTGACGGCACCGATTTGTTTGACGCCGAGGGCGATGAGCGCCTCGGTCCCTTCGTTCGTCAAGACGACGACACGTTTCGGTTCGACTGGTACTTCAGCCGTGCCCATGGCGTGCTTGACCGTGCGCGTCTCTGTTTCTGCCGACTCGTTCGAGTCGCTCGTCTCCTCTGACCCGCCGCAAGCAGCGAGGACGACCGTGAGGCAGAGCGTAAGTAGTGCTACAACAAACTTCTTCATATGAATAAAGTCTCCTCTGTATAGTAAGATTTCCTCCCTGACTATAAGTGATAATGATTCTCACCGTCAACCCCTTTTTCTGACAGCGAGATTTTGCTATGGTAGGAGAGGAAAGAAGTGAGCAAATGATGAAACCATGGATCAAACTATTCGCCTTGATCATCGCGTTACCTATATTGAGTTATATCAGTCTACGGGTCGGGGTCATCCCGGTCGGCCATCAAGACGTGCTCTCGCTCGGAAGCGACAACTCGTCGCAAGCGATGATTGCACTCGAGGACAATCGCATCCCGCGCACCGTCGTCGCGCTTCTCGTCGGAAGCGTCCTCGGTCTCGCCGGGTTACTGTTCCAACTCGTGACCCGTAACCCGCTCGCGTCACCGGACATTTTGGCGGTCAATGCGGGTGCGAGCCTGGCCATCGTCCTCGTGACGCTGTTCGGCTTCAGCAGTATCGCCTCGTTCACATCGGCCGCGCTCGTTGGAGCCTTTATCGCCGGGGTCATCGTCTATCTCCTCAGCGCGAACGGGGGCAACGTCATGTATATGACACTCGCAGGGGCATCGCTCGCGGCACTGTTCAGCTCGTTCACGCAGTCGATTATCGCATACGAGGAAGGCGCACTCGATGAAGTGCTGTTCTGGTTGACAGGATCGGTCGCAGGCCGCTCGCTCGAACTCGTCACGACGTTATTGCCGTGGATGGTTGTCGCGAGTCTCTGCGTCCTCCTCATCAGTAAAGAGCTCGAGACGCTGTCGCTCGGTGACCAGGTTGCCCGGTCACTCGGTCAAAACGTCGGCGTCATCAAGTTTGTCGCCGTCACGCTCGCCGTCGTCTTGTCGGCGTTCGGAGTCGCGCTCGCTGGACCGATTGCCTTTGTCGGCTTGTTGGCACCCCACCTCGCGCGCTATCTGTTCGGCACGGCGTTCTTCGCCCGGCTCGCGGGGAGTGCGCTCCTCGGGAGTGTGTTGCTCTTAGCGGCCGACATCTTCGGACGACTCGTCCTATTCCCACGAGAAGTGACCGTCGGCGTCGTGCTCGCCGTCATCGGGGGCGCCTTCTTCATCTATCTCGTCAGCGCTAGACAAGGAGTCTTTAAATCATGAAATCATATAGTTTTCGAAAAGGTCCGTTCTCGTTCACACTCCGGAGACGGGAAATCGTGCTCGCGGTCGCGCTCATCGCCGGCCTAATTTTCGCCTTCTATTTGGGACTCGCCGTCGGGGACACGTTTTTGACCCCGTGGTCGCTCGGGGCGCTGTTCCTCGGTTCGGGTGACGCGTTCGCGGAGCTCGTCGTCTTCGAGTTTAGAATGCCACGCGTCCTCATGGCCATCACGGCCGGGGCGTGTCTCGCGGTCAGCGGGCACTTGTTGCAGCTCACTATCAAGAATGAACTCGCCTCGCCGGAGATTTTCGGCATCGTCGGCGGGGCCGGGGTGGCGACGGCGACGTTCTTCACCGTCTTCACGGATGAGCGGACGAACCAACTGTCCGTCCCGCTCGCCTATATCCCGTTCGCCTCGTTCGTCGGTGCGCTCACGGTCGGTGCGTTCTTGTTTTATCTATTGAAACGGGGAGTCCCGCCGGTCCGACTCGCGTTGATTGGGATCGGGATCAGCATCTTCTCGCAAGGAATCGTCCAGTTCATGATGCTCGCCTCCAACGTGTACCGGAAGAACGATATCCAGCAATGGCTCACCGGTACGGTCTATGCGGCGACATGGAATCAACTGAAAATCATGGTGCCGCTCGCGATTCTGTTCTTGCTCGCCGCCTTCTTGATTGAACGGCACGTCCGCCCGCTCCACATTAGCGAGGCGGTCGCGACGAGCATCGGTGTGCCGGTCCGGGGGACACAGCGGGGCACACTCTTGTTGTCTTGCCTGCTAGCTGGAATCGGGGTCGCGTTCGTCGGAGCGATCGGCTTCGTCGGACTGATGGCCCCGCACATCGCCCGCCAAGGCTTGAAGCTGCCGTACATTTGGGCGACGTTACTCGTCGGGGCGACGATTGTCGTCTTGGCGGACGTGCTCGCGCGGACAATCTTTTATCCGTATGAACTGCGGACCGGTGTCATGACGGCCGTTATCGGTGCGCCGTACTTCTTCTATTTACTTCGCCGGATGATGAAAGGAAGCATGAGATGAACACATTTGATTTACACCAAGTCGCCATCGGCTATGAACAGAAGATTGTGCTCGACGACTTGACGTTCTCGATTCCGCACGGCAAAATCACCGTGCTATTGGGGGCGAACGGATGCGGCAAGTCGACGCTGTTGTCGACGCTCGCCCGGCAACGGGACGCGCTAGGCGGGACGATCGCCTTCCGTGACAAACCGCTTACTACGTATCGGGCGAAAGAGGCGGCCCGGCTCATGGCGTTCATGCCGCAAGTGAACGTCGCGCCGGACGGACTGACCGTCGAACAGCTCGTCCGTTTCGGCCGTTATCCGTATCAGACGTTCTTCAAGCGCTATTCGGAAGATGACGAACGGGCCGTCGAGCGGGCGCTCGCCTTCACGGACACGGTCTCGCTACGGGACACGCTCGTCAGCAACTTATCGGGTGGGCAGAAGCAACGCGTCTGGATCGCGCTCGCTTTGGCCCAAGAGTCGGAGACGATTCTCCTCGACGAGCCGACGACGTATCTCGACATGTCGCACCAAATTGAAATCCTCGACTTGATGTACCGGTTGAACCGGTTAGAGGGGAAGACGATCATCATGGTGCTCCACGACTTGCATCTCGCCTGTCGCTACGCCGACCATGTCATCGCGCTCGCCGGTGGGAACGTCTATCGAGAGGGCAGTCCGAACGATGTCGTCGATGAGGCGTTCATGCAGGACGTCTTCGGTTTGAAAGTTGTCGTGACGGAAGACCCGCTCTATGGCACGCCGCTCTGCATCCCGTATTCGCATTACGAACTGAATGAGAAACGGCCACCCACGACCTAGTCCTCGGACTAGGTTTTTTTTCGCCTGAAGCCGGGGAAGTGGTAAGAGAAAGCTGATGTGTCACCTGGTCCTGTCAAAAGAGGAGCCAAAATGGCCAAGAAGGAAAAACAACCGTACCATATCGTCACGTTCACGTTTCCAGAGGAGTCCATCTCGTATCAAGCGTTCAGCAAGTTGAAGAAGTACCACGCCGAAGGGCTCGTCGGGTTCGAACAACTCGTCGTCATCAAACGTGAGGACAATGGCGCCTTCTCGTTCGAGGACGCCGTCCAACTGACGCCGACGAACAAGTCGACGAAAGGCGCCTTGATCGGGGTGGCCGTCGGGATTCTCGGTGGGCCGTTCGGAATCCTGTTCGGGACGCTCACGGGGGGACTCATCGGAGGAACGAAAGACTTGAAACACGTCCAGAGCGTTCAAGAGACGTTCAAGCGGACGGTGGGGAATATCGAGCCCGGACAGACCGGGGTGATGGCGATTGGGGAGGAGTTCGATCACTCGGTGCTCGATGGACTGGTGGCTGAACTTGGCGGCACGGTGACACGGACAGACGAAGAACTGTGAAGGGGAGTCGAACTACATGAAGATTGGTATTTTAGGGGCCGGAAAAGTCGGACGGACGCTCGGGCGCAAGTTCGAGGACGTCGGCTATGACGTGTTGTACGGGACACGGTCAGAACGGGAAGGGACGATGTCGCTCCAAGAAGTGGCATCGAATGCGCAAATCCTCTTATTGACGACACCGTTCGCGGCGGCCGTCGATTTGATTCAATCGCTCCGGGACTTGGACGACAAAATTGTCATCGATGTGACGAATCCGATTGCCAAAGAGTTCGATTCCATCGAGCGGCCGGAAGGGAAATCAGGGGCCGAACATCTGCAGGAACTTGCGCCGCACGTCCGCATCGTCAAGGCGTTCAATCAGACCGGTGTCGAGAACTTGGAGAACCCGAACATGTCGATGATGTTCATCGCCGGAGACGAGCAAGAGTCGGTTCGAGCCGTCCAAGACCTTGCCTCGAAGATTGGTTTCGACGCCCATACGCTCCGTCATTTGAAGCTGGCGCGTGAGCTCGAATCACTCGCCTGGCTATGGATTCATTATGCGACGAAAGAACGGAAACACCGGAACTTTGCCTTCTATTTGAAAGAGAATAGCTTCTAACAGAAAAGACGGTCACGCGTTGGCGTGACCGTCTGGTCGTTAAAAGGCAGCTTGACGCTCAGAGCGAGTCTTCAACGACTCGATTGTCTCGCGTTCGATGGCTTCGACTTCGCGTTGTTGCCAGCCTGGCATGAGGAACGCGTCGACGAGCGCCCAAATGCCGGCGACGAACAGCCCGATAAAACCAATCAATACAACCGTAAGGACGATTGAACCGACCGTGAGAGCAAGCATCGCGAGGGCGCTCCCGGTTTTCTTGAAGTAGAAGCGGTGAGCACCAAATCCGCCGAGGAAAAACCAAAGCAAGTACGCGACGACGAGATTGCGTTTCTTTTTCTCGACTTCGCTGTTGACGAGGAGCATTTCCTCCGTCGATAAATCGGTACGTGAATAATTCATGATAGGATGTGCCTTCTTTCCGAGAATTGATATAATGAATGCAGACTTTATTGTACCGGGAAACGGATGAATTCCCATGATTTTCTATTTATTTTTTTGGAAGTGAGGAATGAACCAATGGGTTTTGCGATTGTGACGTTCATCGTCGCGTTTATTCACGTCATCGCGGGAGCGGTCGTGTTACATAAATATCCGCAATATAAGTCGATCGCCATCAGTGTGATCGTACTCGGTTTCTTATATGGTGTGTTGACGGTCGGGTTTATTGTGTTATGAAAAAATCACTGTGGCCCCGTGCATCACTCAAGCAAAGGGATAAACTGAAGCTCGGAATGTTCGCCATGCTCGGGTTTGTGATTGGTGATATTTGGTTTGGCGAGGTGCCGGATACGACCGTCATGATGTCCGCGCTGTTCTTTTATGCGTGGCGTCGAGACATCGCGTTTGCCCACGATGAAAAAGTCGGTCAAGCCATTGGACGTGAGGCGAATGAGCTCGCTTTACGTATCGTCATCGTCACTTTAATCATTGCTTCCTTCGTGTCGTTCTTCGTCGACACAATGAGTTATCCGCTTGAATCATTTGTATATTTTACCTTGGCGTTCGTGTTCGGATTGAAAGGGATTGGCCTCTGGTTCTTTATGCCGGAAACAACGGTCGAGACCGAAATGAAATAAAACGAAGAACGATGTGGCACACGCCTCATCGTTTTTTCTTATGGTTGATGTCAGACGATAACGTGAATAGGACAAAGAGTGCTGTTATTGTCTGCATTGGATCGGAAGGAGTTTTGTTATGTGTACAGCAATCACGTACGCTCCGCACGCCCACTACTTCGGCAGAAACTTAGACCTGAACGTGTCCTATCACGAGCAAGTGACGATCACGCCCCGAAACTATCCGTTTAACTTCAGACGGATGGGCGAGAACGTTAACCATTACGCGATGATCGGGATGGCGACCGTCGTGGAAGACTATCCGCTCTATTACGAGGCGACGAATGAGAAGGGACTGAGCATGGCAGGGCTGAACTTCCCGGGGAATGCCGTGTTCAAGCCGGAAGTCGACGGACGAGACAACGTCTCCCCGTTCGAGTTCATCCCGTGGATCCTCGGCCAGTGCGCGACAATCGAGGAAGTGAAAGAGCGACTGGCGGCGATTCATCTGATCAATCTCAATTTTAGCGACGCGCTCCCGCTTCATCCGCTACACTGGATCATCGCCGACAAGGATACTTCGATTGTTGTAGAGCCGATGACGGACGGGTTGCGCGTGTACGACAATCCAGTCGGGGTCTTGACGAATAATCCATCTTTTGAATACCAGCTGTTCAATCTGAACGATTATCGCCACGTCTCGACGAAACTGCCGGCTAATACGTTCGCGCCGACATTGAACCTCGATGCCTATTGTCTCGGATTAGGCGGGCAAGGCTTGCCGGGTGACTTATCGTCGACGTCGCGTTTCGTCCGGGCAACGTTCGCTACCTGCAACTCGGTCTGCGAACCGACCGAGGCGTCCGCGGTCGGACAATTTTTCAAACTGTTGGATACGGTGATGCAAACACGTGGCTTGAACGAGGCCGAGGACGGGACGTATGAGTACACCATCTATTCCTCATGCTGTAACGTCGATGATGGTATCTATTACTATCGGACGTATGACAACAACCAAATCACGGCCGTGTCACTGTTCCATGAACCGTTAGAAAGTGAGCAATTGATTGCGTATCGGCTACAACACCACCAACAGATTCATTATGAGAATTGAGAACAGCCCTCTTCGCGCGAAGGGGGCTGTGTTTTACAGTGTGCCGTTATAGAGCGGGGCCTCATCGTCCGTGCTGATGACTTTCAGGTGACGCTCGTCTTTTACATAGACGCTCTTATAGGCGACACCTTCACCTGCATAGAACAAGATGACACGGTTGCCGTCGTTGTCCGTCTCGACTTTCGGTTCATACTGTGCGATCTCAATCGTCTCTTCGAGCACGCCATACTCGTCGTATGTAGACAGGTCGTCTTTGTTGGAGCAGGCGACGAGAAACAGGGAAGCGACCAGCGCGAGAACTGCTTTCTTCATCGTATCTCTCCTTATTTGATAGTTAACCTATCAAATATAACGCAGATTGATATCTTTTTCAAAAGAGAGCCAGGATGAGTCAGAGCGGGTGGTTATGCGCCGATGACTAAAACGACACGTCCTTCTTCCAACGCAAGTGACTTGATGTTGCCGACTTTCACTTTTTGGAGCGGGCCGATCGCACTCAAGTCGAGCGTCAACGTTCGAGCATCGTAAGTGATATAAGGGGAGTGGTTTAAAAATTTGTCGTTGAAGATTTCTTTATCCGTAGGCTCGACCTTCACGACAGTGAACACAATTTTTCGCCCGTGGATCTCTTTTGGCACCAATGTCAGTTTCATCCGAACATCTTTCGAGAAGAAAGCGACCCCGACTTTCTTTGACCCTGCTAAAATCAATTGTCCGTTTGTGATCTCGACGGTCACATCCGACAGCTCGGGGATTTTTGGACTTATGAACGATTGAAGTTTGGACGCCTCGAGTGGGACTGTGACCGCTACGTTATTCATCATCTTCTTAAACATACCACCAACTCCCTTTACCATTTTTATACTTCTCTAAATGATTAATACCTTTATTTTACAATCTTGAATCCTTTGTTTGGGAGAAAGTGATCCATAAGAAAAGACCAAGCTGCGCGCTTGGTCTTTTCGTTAGGCCGATTTATCGTTGTTCTCTTTTTTGGCTTTTCGGGCAAGTGTTAAAATCTGATACACCTTGAAGAAGTCATACGCGGCTACGGCGATGATGAAGTACGTCCAGAAGCTGAAGCCATACTCCTGCACCGAGTAGTAGGCGAGGACGGTGAACAGAATCCCGAACGAGAGACTGAACAAAAACATAACTTTTAAGTGTCGCGGCATCAATGCCACCTCATTTCTACATTAAGAATAATACGACCATGACGAGCGCGTTGTTGAACGCGTGAATCGCAATCGGTACAATCAAGCGACGCGTCTTGGCGTATGCGACCGTGAAGGCGAAGCTCATCGCCACGTAAACGAGAATCTTGTTGTCACCGTGGATGAGCGCGAACAAGAGCGAGCTGACCGCGAACGCGATCCAGAACCCGAAGCGGGCGCTCAAGTTGCCGAACAAGATATGACGGAACAGAATCTCTTCCATGATCGGTCCGAGCAAGACGACCGAGAGCGTCATGACCGGGACGAGACGGACGATATCCGCGATTTGCTCGGTGTTCTGTGACCCCATGACGTCACCTGAGATCCACGTCTCAATCAAGTTGGCGACGATGACGAGCCCGTATTGCATGAGAATCCCGAGTCCGATCCATTTGACCGTATCGTTCAAGTTCGACTGGATGCCTTGCTGTTTATATAGCTTCAAGTCGGGCCACAGCAAGAAGAGCGAGATGATGATCGTCAAACTGAACCCGATGGCGAACCAAAGCCCGGTTGCTGTCGGCGTGATCCATTCGGGACGTACACCGCTAATCAATACCGGAAAGAATTGAACAAACGCATACAACAGAATCGGGATGATATGCCGGAGCCGAATGTTAGGCGCCATCGAAAAACGGGTATTTATCGATTGGTTTGAGTTTAGTGTAGCCAATTCAACACGTCCTTATTCCTAAGAGTCAACGTTCCTTTTAACCATTGTATCAAATAAGGTCTCTTGACCGCGAGTGGAAGCATTTTTTTGATGTTCCCGCTTGCATTTTCAGTCGTCTCATACTACACTAATCAGTGTTAGCACTCCTTTTTGATGAGTGCTAAAACTTACGATTCAACGATACATCATTCATATTCGGAGGAGGTTTTTTCTATGTTAAAACCACTAGGCGATCGCGTCATCATCGAAGTCGTGGAGAAAGAAGAAAAGACGATCGGAGGCATCGTGCTTCCTGACACGGCGAAAGAGAAGCCGCAACAAGGACGCGTCCTCGCAGTCGGTACAGGCCGCGTCACGGACCAAGGTGAGCGAATCGCGCTCGACGTCAAAGAAAATGATTTGGTCATCTACTCGAAGTACGCGGGTACCGAAGTGAAGCATGAAGGCAAAGAATACTTAATCGTTCGAGAGAGCGACATTCTCGCAATCGTAGGCTAAGACTCACCATTTTTCAAAAATCTTGTTTAGGGGGAAATGAACAATGGCAAAAGAAATCAAATTCTCAGAAGACGCACGTCATGCGATGCTTCGCGGTGTCGACGCACTCGCTGACGCGGTAAAAGTAACAATCGGACCGAAAGGACGTAACGTTGTCCTTGAGAAAAAGTTCGGCTCACCGCTCATCACGAATGACGGCGTGACGATCGCGAAAGAAATCGAACTCGAAGACCACTTCGAAAACATGGGCGCGAAGCTCGTTGCTGAAGTCGCCTCGAAGACGAACGAAGTCGCAGGGGACGGTACGACTACGGCGACAGTCCTCGCTCAAGCGATGATTCGTGAAGGTCTCAAAAACGTGACGGCGGGCGCGAACCCGATGATTCTCCGTAAAGGAATCGACAAAGCGGTTCGTCGTTCACTCGAAGAGCTAAAAGAGATCTCGAAACCGATCGAGTCGAAAGAAGCGATCGCCCAAGTCGCGGCCATCTCGGCAGCAGACGAAGAAGTCGGCGAGTTGATCGCTGAAGCGATGGAACGCGTCGGTAACGACGGCGTCATCACGATTGAAGAATCACGCGGCTTCACGACTGAACTCGACGTCGTCGAAGGGATGCAGTTCGACCGTGGCTACTTGTCACCATACATGATCTCAGATTCAGATAAGATGGAAGCGGTACTCGACAACCCGTACATCTTGATCACAGACAAGAAGATTTCAAACATCCAAGAAATCATCCCAGTGCTCGAGCAAGTCGTGCAACAAGGGAAACCAATCTTGATTGTCGCAGAAGACATTGAAGGCGATGCGCTCGCGACACTCGTCTTGAACAAGCTCCGTGGTACGTTCAACGCGGTCGCGGTCAAGGCACCAGGCTTCGGCGATCGTCGTAAAGCGATGCTCGAAGACCTCGCAACGCTCACGGGCGGCCAAGTCATTACAGAAGACCTCGGCCTCGAGCTCAAGTCGGCATCACTTCAACAGCTCGGACGCGCTTCAAAAGTCGTCGTCACGAAAGACACAACGACAGTCGTCGAAGGTGCTGGAGACGAAGCGGCCATCAAAGGACGCGTTCAAACGATTCGTAACCAAATCGAAGAGACATCGTCTGACTTCGACCGTGAAAAACTCCAAGAGCGTCTCGCGAAACTCGCAGGTGGCGTAGCCGTCGTCAAAGTTGGTGCAGCGACAGAGACAGAGCTCAAAGAACGCAAGCTCCGCATCGAAGACGCACTCAACGCGACACGCGCAGCCGTCGAAGAAGGCATCGTCGCAGGTGGTGGTACGGCGTTCATCAACGTCATCCCAGCGGTTCGTGCGTTGCTTGCAGAAGTGACAGCGGATGAAGCGACAGGTGTGAAACTCGTCCTCCGTGCCCTCGAAGCACCGGTCCGTCAAATCGCGGAAAACGCGGGTGAAGAAGGTTCGGTCATCGTCGAGAAGCTTAAAAACGAGTCGGTCGGCATCGGCTACAACGCCGCGACTGGCGAGTACGTCGACATGATCGCACACGGGATCGTCGACCCGGCGAAAGTGACGCGCTCAGCGCTTCAAAATGCAGCATCCGTATCAGCCATGTTCCTCACAACGGAAGCGGTCATCGCAGACAAGCCAGAACCAGCAGGCGCTGGCGGCGGCATGCCTGACATGGGTGGAATGGGTGGAATGGGCGGCATGATGTAAGTCTATTCTTAATAGTTGAAGGGAGAAGCTTGAACTATAGAGCTTCTCCTTTTTTTATTGTGTCTGTTAAAACTATATTGAATGAGATATTTATATTCAATAAATAATTGATTTTTAGTTATTAAACATTCAAAATTAGTAGTGTACTTGCGGTAATATTCAATGTTGATCTCAACACTATCTGAATGCTTTTTATGAGAGGAATGGTAAAATGAAACGAGAAGAAGTTTTAGCCGCTCTGCAAGCAGGGGAATTTGATGGTATTAGTCATACTTATCAGCCTTACGGTACTAGTTTTGATAATAATAGCTACCAGTTAGAAATGAATGTATCATATGGAACTATTGAATTAACGAAGACTGCAACTGGAAAAACATTTGATGGGAAAGAAAATGAGCGGTTTGAACAAAGTCGAATTGAAAGTTTAAATGGTTATGATGCAGTAGATTTTATTGAAAAACGGCCGTACTATTTTTCTCAAAGAAGACCAGATTTGTTTTAAGAAATAAATGTTTATTTAATTGAAGGGTTTTGAAGTTATTAATCAATTCAAGAATTATCCTAAGAGAGATATTAAAAATGAGTATTGTCGAATCTTTGACAATACTCATTTTTAATAGAATTTTCAATCGGAAATTGATAAATGACACTGCGAAAGAAGAATATTGATGCTACAAGATGACTGCTTCTGATCTATAATTAATATGAGTAATTTTCCAGAAAAATAGAAAACAATAGATTTATAAAAGACAGATTTTTAATAAATATAGAATGAGGTATTTAAAATGATTAATTTTCAAGACAAAGTAAGTTTTATTTGGTCAATCGCAGAGGTTTTACGTGGACCATACAAACCAGAAGACTATGGGAAAATTGTACTGCCATTAGCCGTATTACGTCGATTTGACTGTGTGTTAGAAAGTACAAAAGAAGAAGTATTAGCGAAAGCTGATAAATTTTTATCAATGAGTGAAGAGGCTCGCGAACCAATTTTGAATCGCGTCTCTAAGCAAAATTTTCATAATACGAGTAAATATGACTTTAATAAGTTATTAACAGATTCAGATAATATCGCTGACAACTTACGCGATTACATAAACGGCTTTTCGAAAGTGGCGCGAGACATTATGGATCATTTTGATTTTGATCGCCAAATCGATAAGTTGGATCAAAATAACTTACTATACTTAACCATTAAACGCTTCAGCGAAATCGACTTACATCCTGAAACGGTTTCGAACATTGAAATGGGTTATGTATTTGAGGAACTAATCCGTCGATTTAATGAGAATGCAGAAGCCGGGGACCATTATACGCCTCGGGAAGTGATTACCTTAATGACCCATCTATTGTTCTTACATGACGATGCAAGTGTCCTAACCAAGCCGGGTTTAACACAAACGTTGTACGACTGTGCTGCTGGGACTGGCGGAATGGGGTCTGTAGCTCAAGATTATCTATCAAGTCAAAACCCTACGGCGCACTTAGAATTTTTCGGACAAGAAATCAATCCAGAATCATATGCGATTTGTAAAGCTGACTTACTCATTAAAGGGGAAGACGCACGAAATATTCGTTTAGGAAACACATTGTCAAACGACCAGTTCTCCCGTGAAAAATTTGATTATCTCATTTCAAATCCTCCATATGGGGTAGATTGGAAATCCTATGAGAAACCAATCAAAGAAGAACATGCGCAACAAGGCTTCAATGGACGGTTCGGTCCAGGCACACCTCGCACGAGTGATGGGCAACTACTATTTTTAATGCATTTATTATCGAAAATGAAGCCTGTAACCCCTGAAAATCCACAAGGTTCACGTTTGGCCATTATTATGAACGGATCTCCATTATTTACAGGTGATGCGGGTTCTGGTGAAAGTGAAATTCGGAAATATGTACTGGAAAATGACTTAGTAGAAGGAATCGTAGCGCTACCAAATGATCTATTCTACAACACAGGTATCGCAACGTATATTTGGATTTTAACGAATAAAAAAGCACCTCTTCATAAAGGAAAGGTACGTTTAGTTAATGCGGTAGACTTCTCGAAAAAAATGAAAAAGTCTATGGGTAGCAAGCGTAACGAAATTACGGAAGAGCAAATCAATGAGATTGTACGTTTATACGGGGATGCGCAGCCACATGAAAACGTAAAGATTTTTGATAATGAAGACTTTGGTTATGCGAAAATTACAGTAGAGCGTCCATTACGCCTAAACTTCCAAGTAAATGAAGAACGCTTAGCACGTGTTGTTGAAGAAAAAGGATTTGTGAACTTAGCAACGTCGAAGAAAAAAGGCGATGCAGGTCACTTTGAGGTCGAAGAAGGTAAGAAATTACAAACGCAAATTTTGTATGTGTTACGCACATTAGCGAGCGATACAGTATATAAAAATCGTGGCGAGTTTACGAAAATATTAAAAGATGCTTTAAAACAAGCTAATATTACAATTGGTGCGCTTGTATTAAAAGCTATTTTAGCGGGACTTTCTGAAAAAGATGAAACGGCTGATGTATGTATGAAAAACAAAACAGATATCGAGCCTGATTCAGATTTACGTGATACAGAAATCGTTCCATTAAAAGAAAATATTGAAGAATATTTTGTACGTGAGGTATTACCACATGTCCCTGATGCATGGATTGACGAATCTAAAACAAAAATCGGTTACGAAATTCCTTTCACTCGCCAGTTCTATAAATACACACCACTACGCAGCTCAGCAGAAATTATGAATGAAATTCGTGCTTTAGAAGTGGAGATTGTCAAGCAGTTGAAGAAGGTGATGGAATGAAAGTTTATTCTGTTGTAAAAGATAGTGAAATTGAGTGGATGGGTACAATTCCAGAACATTGGGAAGTTAAAAAGTTAAAGTTATTAGGTGAGGCTATAACGGGTTTAACTTATAGCCCAAATGATGTTGTTAATAAAGGTGAAGGGATATTAGTTTTAAGGGCATCAAATATCCAAAATAACCAAATAAAATTCGAGAATAATGTTTATGTAGATACGCAAATCCCTTTTAAGTTAATCACTAGAAAAAACGATATTCTTATTTGTTCTAGAAATGGGAGTAGAAAACTAATAGGTAAAGCTGCATTAATTGATAATCAAAGTGAAGGTATATCTTTTGGAGCATTTACTACGGTGTTTAGAAGTGATTTATCAGAATATTTATTTTACGTGTTCCTGTCTCCAATATTTGAATTTCAGATAGGAACATTTTTAACATCAACAATTAATCAATTAACGATTGGGAATTTAAATAGTCTTCAAATACCTGTACCTAGTAAAAGAGAACAAAAATCTATTGTTAATTATTTAAAAGTAAAAACTAAAGAGATTGACTTACTATTAAATCAAAAGCAACTTTTGATATCCTTGCTTGAACAACAACGTCAATCAATCATTACAGAAGCGGTAACAAAAGGTTTAAATCCTAATGTGAAAATGAAAGATTCAGGTGTTGAGTGGATTGGTGAGATTCCTGAACATTGGGATGTAAATAAAATTAAATTTAAATTTGATATTAGAAAATTCATTCAACCGTCTGAAAATCCTACTGTACTCTCTTTAACACAACGTGGATTAAAGATTAAAGATTTAAAAGATTTTTCAGGGCAACATGCTGAATCATATGATAAGTATCAAAAAGTAGAATTTAAAGATTATGTTATGAATGGAATGGACTTATTAACGGGATATGTGGATTGTTCACCATTTGAAGGAGTAACAAGCCCTGATTATCGAGTATTTCGTATAAAAGATAATACTGAGTGCCATGATTATTATCTAAGATATTTTCAAATGTGTTATTTTACTAAGATTTTTTATGGGCATGGTCAAGGTGTATCAAATTTTGGTCGATGGAGATTACAAACAGATGTATTTAAGGAATTTCCAATTCCTGTTCCTCCAAAAAATGAACAATTTGAAGTTAGCAAATATTTAAAAACTAAAGAAAGTGAAATAGATAAGTCGCTGGAATTAATAAAATTAGATATTGAAAAACTAAAAGAATACCGCCAAGCCCTAATTTACGAAGCAGTTACAGGCAAGATTGATGTACGTGATATGGAACTTGATTAAGTGAGGTGAGTTGTCATGGCAATGGATACTTCGGAAAAAGGGTTTGAATCGAATATTGAAACTGAGTTAATTGAAAATGGCTATAAAAAGCGTGTACTGGAAGGTGACGCAAGTGTCGCTTTTAAGCAGCATGCTATCGACGTAGAGGAACTATTTGCATTTTTAGAGGATACGCAGGAAAAACGTATGCGTACGCTTGAGAAGTCGTATGGTCCTTCTTACAAAGAAGAAGTGTTAAAACGTATCAAAGATCAATTGCATAAGCAAGGGTTAGTCGAATGTTTACGGAAGGGCATCAAAGACCGCGGGGTGACGTTGCAATTAGCCTACAATAAGCCACCAACGGATATGAATAAGACATTGAACGAGCAATATCAATTGAATCGTTTCAATGTGTCTCGCCAAGTCTATTACAGCGACAAGCATAACAACAGTTTAGACATGGTCTTGTTCCTAAATGGTCTACCACTTGTCGTGATGGAACTAAAGAATCCACTTACGAATCAAACGGTTGAGCATGCGATGAAACAGTTAAAGGATGATCGAAATCCTCGGGAACAACTCTTCCGTTTTAATGAGCGGGTTGCTGTTTATTTTGCTGTTGATCCAGACGAAGTATTCATGACAACAAAGCTCGATAAAGGGAAGACCTACTTCTTACCTTTTAACAAAGGCAATCTAGGGGGCAAAGGAAACCCTTTACCTCAGGACAGCAATTATCGGACACATTATTTGTGGGATGACATTTTAGCACCTGATAGTCTCCTTGATATCCTTTATCGTTTCATTTTCGTGAAGAAAGATGAAATCAAAGATTCAAACGGTGAGACCATTGGAGAGCGCCAAATGCTCATCTTCCCTCGTTTTCATCAATTGGATGCAGTGCGTAAAATTGAGACAGATGTATCTCGTCATCTCGTTGGTCGTAACTATTTAATCCAACACTCTGCTGGTTCCGGGAAAACGAACTCGATTTCATGGCTCGCCCATCGATTGGCGAAATTACATAACGAGAACAACGAATCGATTTTTAGTAGCGTCATCGTTATTACAGATCGTCGCGTCTTAGACAAACAGTTGCAAGATGCAGTTTATCAGTTGGAGCATAGAGCGGGAATGGTTGAGCCGATTGATAAAAACTCTGACCAACTTGCACGCGCGATTAACAATGAGACACGCATCATCATTACAACGCTTCAAAAGTTCCCGTTCGTTTTAGAGAAAGTGGCAGGTCTGGAACGTAAAAAGTATGCAGTAATCATTGATGAAGCGCACTCCTCACAAGGGGGCAAAGCATCGACCGCTCTGACGAACGTCTTATCCGATAAGACATTAGAAGCAGCTTACGAAGAAGATCGGGTTGCCGAAGACAATTTGGATGACGTCGATGAGAAAATCGTTGAAGCAATCATGAAGAGTGGAAAACAAGATAACGTATCATTCTTCGCGTTTACCGCTACCCCGAAACCAAAGACGCTAGAAAAATTCGGCACAGTTGGTCCAGACGGTAAACCAGCGGCTTTCCATCAGTACACGATGCGCCAGGCAATCGAAGAAGGATTTATTCTAGATGTCCTCGAGAATTACACGACGTACAAGACGTTTTGGAAGATTGCGAAGACCGTAGACGATGATCCAGAAGTCTCACAAAAACAAGCAACGAAGAAATTGGCTCAATACGTCTCCCTGCACCCGCACAGTATTGCGCAGAAGACAGAAATTATCGTCGAGCACTATCGAAATTTCGTACAACGTAAAATCGGAGGCAGAGCCAAAGCGATGGTAGTAACGGCTAGCCGTTTACACGCCGTACGCTACAAAGTCGCCTTTGATCGTTATATTAATGAAATGGGTTACAATGATTTGAAAACGGTAGTAGCGTTTTCTGGGACCGTTCAAGACGGCGGAATCAATTATACGGAGCCGGACATGAACCAGTTCTCAGAAAGGGAACTACCTGAAAAGTTTAACTCCGATGAATATAAGGTCTTGCTAGTGGCGGAAAAATATCAAACTGGATTTGATGAACCACTCCTCCACACGATGTATGTAGATAAACCGTTAAGCGGTATTAAAGCGGTTCAGACTCTATCTCGTTTGAACCGGACTTGCCCAGGTAAAGATGATACATTCGTGCTAGATTTTGTGAATGACCCAGAAGATATTCAAGCATCGTTCCAACCATATTATGAATCGACTAGTTTATCCGAAGTGACTGACCCGAACATCTTGTATGACATGCAGGCTGAAATAGAACCATATCAATTATTCACGGCCGAAGAAGTGCAAAGGGTCAACGAACTTGAAGTGACAGGCGGAGCGAACAAGTCTGCAAAAGCTCAGATTGAGTTGAATGCGATTCTGGATAAAGGTGTAGACCGATTTAAAAACCTTTCAGATGAAGAACAGTATGCATTTAAACAAGTAGCCACTAAGTTTGCACGGACTTACGGATTCATTTTACAAGTCATCACCTTCATCGATTTAGACTTACACAAGTTGTATATTTATCTGACGTATTTACTGCGTAAATTACCTCGAGGTCGAGATGACAAAGATGTTTACTTGGCCGATGATGTGACGCTTGAATACTATCGCAACCAAAAAGTGTTTGAAGGCGGCATCGAGCTTGAGAAAACAGGTGGATACGATTTAACTCCTCAAAAGCATGGGATAGGTGGCTCGGGAGATGACGAGAAAGTCCGCTTATCAAGTATATTAGACAAGTTAAATGAACGCTTTGGCACACAATTCACTGAAACTGACTTTCTTTCTCGTGAGCAAGTAAAAGAAGATATGTTAAATAGTGAAGATATTCGTGAAAAGGCAAAGAACAATACAAAAGAGAACTTTAAATTCGCATTCGAGAAGACGTTCATTAACTTCGTCATTGATCGGATGAGTAGCAATGAAGAGTTTTTCCTGAAAATCCTAGAGAACGATGAGTTTAAAACCGTGATTATGGAAGACATGATGAATGAAGTGTATGGGGAAGTGAATAACTAAAAAATGGTGCGAAGACTTCTGTAAAGTCTTCGCACCATTTTTGTGTCTTTCTTTTTACTAACGGCGGGTTATATGTCAAAGAATGCGAGATGATCATCCGATAACTTTGGATGAAGTGTCCGCCGATCTAACAGTTCATTGTTCCATTCACAAGACGTCTCACTTAAGAACAGACAGCAATGGCATGCTGCAGCTTTTCGGTCTTGGCCACCTTCAAGGCAAGTCGGGTCTGATGAGCAGTACTCCGTTAATTCAATGGCACGCTTTAACATCAATGACATCTTCTCTGGTTTGGTAAGTTCAATCAATCCACCTAAACTGCTTTCAGAATCACCCTCGGCCGTATGGATTAACACAGAGGCAGCGCCATTCTCAAAATATAACCGCTCCCGCAAGGAGGTAGAAGAATACCCACTCGTTTCAGCAAACGCTCGAATTAAGGCATGAGCAAATGTATGGAGCAAGATATGACGTGGATATAATTCGATTTCGACTTGGCCTCGCTTAACGCGTTTTCGTTGGAATCTTGCCAGCTGACCTTCAAAAATACGTTTTACAGAGTCACGACTTTCCCATTCTTCAATCATCTCTGGATTCAATTCAATAAATATTCCTTCACCAAAGATTTCGATTCCTGGATACCAATTTGTATGATTTTTAAAGATGGAGATACCATCTCCTGCTTTGCGTTCGACGAATGAATCTGCGTACTTCAAACGATTAAAACTAGTTAACGCACGGACTTCACGCATCAAATCCACACGTGTGATGTGACTGATATAGTCTGTCCACTCTTCAGGAACAGTCACCCGCTCGGCTTGGCAATCTTGTTCTTGGAGCGGTGCAGTTTTTGTATGTTTCCATGCACTGAGCTCTCGTTGTTTGATAGAACCAAAAGCAAGGTCCTCCAGTTGCCGATTAGAATCCAAGTAATGAATACCTTTTTGAATATCATTCTCCGTCCAATCTCCGTCACTCAATAATCCTTTCAACATGACCGTTTTTTGGTCTGAGGAAAAGTTTGGCCATGTATTTTTAAATAACTCATACTTTTTATCGATTTCTTGATAGATCGCTTCAGGACTTGCTGTTTTGAGTGGTAACGTAATCACGCTTTGAACATTTGGAATGTGTAATTTTGTCTCTCCACGCAAAGACACTGTCATTTCCGCATCACACACCTCAGCTTGATGATTTAAAATCCAAGGTTTAGTTCCTGAACATGTCTTACCTGTAACACGTTCAAGTTCTCCCTTTTCTTTTATCCTTGCCAGAGAAACAGGAGGCGTGGAACAGTTGGTACATTGAATTCGCATCGTTTTGTAAGAACTCGATAGCGTGCCTTTATCAGTTATCAGACGTAAACGGGGCTTATCACAAATATCATGTCCTTGATGTGCCCACTTCACCCATGGAAAATCACTAATATGCCCCTTTCGACAGGCGGTCACAAAACGCATCGGTGCATACTTCACTCCAAGAGGTTGACATTTTGGGTTCGTGCAAAATGTACGTCTCGGTTGATCTGTCATAAATCCGCAATTCGGACAGAAGCGCCAGATCGGAAATCGTGATACTTTCGTGCGAATTGCTTCAGGGTTGCTGTTCAGTAGGCGGATCGGCTTCTGGTTGAAAGCACTCATCACAGCGTCATGGTCTTCTTCTCGAACTTTATTATATCCAAATTTCCATTGATCCACTGCGTTTGTGATAAAACTACCGTCTGGCAAATCAACGATAGCTCCTGGACCGAAGTGATGAAGTAATTGTGCCGCACGAATCGAACCTCGTTGATAAGAATGCTTTGAATCACCAGCTGTCATAGCGATTGACCTCCTCTTCAACTTTAATTTCAGGCTCTACACTGCGCAAAGAAGTCAGCGCAAACATCGCATCGTGAGTATAAGGGGTTTCTTCAAAGTACTTCAGTAAATGATGTGAAGTATTCATCGGTCTACCATTTACGATTTTTTGTCGATAGGCTAGTTCATGGTTAGTGCGATTAGCGAGTGACTCCCACGTGTCTAACACCTCACTGACAAGATGACGAGTTTCTGTTTCTGAACAATCATAAACAGACTTAGCTCGAGCGACAAAGCGATCAATCATCGTCACGTCTATAGCATTCAAATCAAATTGACCTGCGCTATTGGATTTCGAAATAGAAGGCGAGGTTGTCGTTTGACGAATTAATCCCACGAGAACACCAGTGATACCGCGCTTTAATGCACCTTTAGAGAAGGGTGTCACGCTCGTAGGTTCGACGTATTGATAGAACGACTGATGGAAAGATTTGAACTGCTCAAAGTGGAACAAATCGCGAGTACGTTGTGGGTTCAGAATTGTCACGACAAGGCCGGGATGCTGACGGCCAACCCGGCTTGTGGCTTGGATGTATTCAGCAGTCGTCTTCGGTTGACCATGGACGACCATCAAACCGAGACGGTTGACGTCAACTCCTACAGAAATCATGTTCGTACACAGGACGGCATCCAATACTTCATCATTCTCAAACGTTCGTTCCATCCGAGCTAACAATTCAGGAATTTCCTGTGCTTTTTTGCGACTCGTCAACTCTTCGAAATCGAGTAATGGGTCTTCAATTTCATTCGCTTGAAGATACGTCCGAATCTCATCATAAAACATCGTATTCGTACCGGCCAATTCACGAATTGTATTGAAATACCCAACAACGGTCCAATACGGATCGAGTTCAGCCTTCTTCTCTTGTTTTCGTGTCGCGGCAATCAATGCTCCGTATATGTTCACAGTATGGATTTTCATACTGACCCCCGGCGAAGAAATACCTACATAAAGACGACCTGGTTTCTGATCAATCGGTACTGTTTTTGAAAAAAATGAGTCATCAGGTGATTGAATATAAACTGGGAATTGGTTTGCCGGACGGTCATAAAGACCTCGAATTTGAGATTCAGCCCCACTGATGGTAGCGGTAGAAGCAACTATTTTTGGTTTTGATTCGCCAAATCCCATGAGCTCATCAATCACGAACTCATATAACCCTGTTAGAGAACCAAGCGGACCGTTTAAAAGGTGCAACTCATCTTGGATAACAAGATCCGCAGGCGGTAGCCAAGCTTTTTGCCGTGGCAAATCTTGTGTCGGAGAGTCGTCTATGAATTTGTTGTCGGAAGCTCGATAGGATGATTTACGACCGAACAATTCTCCAATCCGTGGTTGCCAAGCGATTTGTGCTAATTTATCGACGGTCCCGATGACGAGCGACGGCAAATGATCGTAAATGGCCTCGTCAATCGTATACGCTGGGATGCCGCTGTGGAATGTACATCTTGTCTTCGAACATTTGATTGTCGCTTTAGCTCGATTGACCGAATAGTTTTGTACAGTCAATTTCTCCCCACACCAAGGACAATGGCTAAGTTGCATCGGGTTACCGACTTCTCCGTTTTCAAGGGGTTCGTTGCTTGCTAGTTTTTGAAGCGCGATTTTTGCATCATCGTAATTGTTTGGCGTGGATGCGCTACCGATCCAAAGTCCAATCGAGAACGGTACGGTGCCTAAGTCTACTAATTGAAGATCAGGTATCTGCTTCGAATAAGCATCTTCGTGTCGACGAATTGCTTCCATTGCGCAAATAAGAAGCGTCGCTCGCTGGAACTGTTGAATGGTCAGTAGACGGAGTGTATAGCGCATCATGACACTCATGCCACCGTAACTCATTGGCTCGTTTACATCATTCTTTAAGCGCCGAACAAACATCACGAATGCTGCTAGGCCAAGGTAAGCTTCCGTTTTACCTCCACCGGTCGGGAACCATAGCAAATCGACAAGCTGACGGTCTTCATGTTGCTTGTCAAAACTGCTAGGTAAATTCATGAGGATAAAAGCTAACTGGAACAGACGCCATTCGCTTTTGACCGGTTCAAAATCGTATTGTTCTGTTTCTTTATATATCGAGGCCTGAATCCCTTGCTCGCGTTGAACGTGCATCGCTAAGTTCGAGAGTCTGAAACCCGTCCATGCCTTGTCGTTCGTCTCCAAAAGACGAATTCCATCGTATATACGCGAACATGTTTCTCTCGCTTGTTCAACTTGTTGTGAAAGCAAGGGTTGATCACTTTCGCTAAGTCCGTCCCGCTTCGCTGACTCATCCTCGATCCATTCCATATAAGCATCTGGTAATTTTTTTAATCGAGAAATGACTTCAGCTTTAGGCTGTTTAGCCAGATCCAACATATTGAACGACGTGTCCGTCAAACGTTGATGCTCAACTAGAGGCACTTCTTCTTTTGGCAACCATGTCGTGGTGAAGTAGTAGGTTGTGTCATCTACAGACCAATCTGTACCGATTTGGTGACCGATAATAGGAACAGTCCGTTCGCGATATAAGAAATTGATTAAGTTGTTCACCCCGTAAGCAGGCCGTGGAACAATGGACTGTTTATTGATGCTAAATGACAGTTGAGGTTGAAAGATAATCTCCTCTTGTCTCGGAAAACGATTAGTTGAACTTAAGTCCAAGCTGTGAACGAGATAAAGACTGATGTCTAAGCCAGATTTCCCTGGACGTACGTACCATTTTAAGAGCAGATTCGAATCTGAGTCGATTGACAGTTCACCACTTTGGTTTAAATCCAGTGAGACGATTTTTGAGAACGGCTTCCGTTTGTAATAAAAAGAGGTATCTTCTTCTACAGACTCATAACGTGCCCAATTGATGTGACAAGTTAGTGGGGTAATATCATTTAAAATAAAGCTGACACCCAAGCTTGAATTACGAAATTGATCTTGAGAAATGATGATTTCTTCGATGGCTTCACCTTCAACGGTAACGCCTTCAACTTCATTTAAAGGTTGATCTGTCTCTTCTTCGTGAATGACGTTTGATGAGGCCCCGTATGGAAAGATCCGACCGGTCAAATAGTATGAACTTGGTGCCGCTTTGAGCGTTTCATGTTCACCATTTTGTGGTCCTATCAGTCTTTTTTCTAGGTTCTCAACGAGTTCGGTGCGCTGTTTAGGTGTAAAGGCTTTAGATTGTGTGGTTTGCTTCTCCTGACTTGTTAATTGGAGAACGTCCTTATTCATTTGGACTTTTGTTTGATGAGCTAAAATCTGTCGAAGTTGTCGCAAATCGATGAACTCATCTTCAAGCAAATCTAAAGCCTCATCAATCGAGGCCTGGTGATTATCTTTACCTGATAAAAAATTAACTAGGCGCTGGATAATATCATTCATTGTTTTGCCCCTTTCTTATATAATTTAATTGTAAAACATTTGAATATAAGGGGCGAGGGGAAATGATGGAATCTTCAGGTGTAGTCTCTTCAAATATTAGTTATATTCAGTTGGCATTTAACTCACTTCACACCGATGTATTGACGCGAGAAAAACTAATAGAGTATTTGATGATGATTTGGGATTCGGGACGGGGTTGTAAGAGGGAAGATGCTGTTCGAATCTTAGATTCAGCATTAGGAGCTAAATCTCCATCGTTAATCAGTGATGGAGAGTGTGTTAGACGTGAAAATAGTCCCTCTCCACGATTTGATTCGATAGAAAAAGAGCTACGTCAAAACCGAGAACCGGTTTTAATGACGAAAGAATTAAATCGTTTAACAACAGCTTTATATAAAGATTCTCGATTTATTGTCTTGAATGGCAAACATGGACGTAAAGATGCGCAATATATTATCTTGAGCGAATGGCAACTATTAAATGACTTGGTTCATCGCTATATGTACAAGAATAAACTTGAGAACATCGTCAGACATGATGTGATTGCACGAGTAAAATCTTACTATGACATACAAGAATCTAACGTCTTATTTTTCCCGAAAGTAGATTCTCGTTTCAAGACATCTTATCAACGGATTAGTTTAAATGATTATGATAATCCACCAATGGATTACAACATCACCGTTTCACCAGATATTCTAGAAGAAATTGAAGAACAGAAAGGTGCCATTATTGAGCACTTGAAACGGAATCGCGAAACACCGATTAAAATTCGAGAAATTATTCAAAAGTATTTTCGGAAACAGCCATATGAAAATATATTCTCTGCTTATTACGAAGGATTGAGACAAGTTTTAAAGGTGGAACGAAATATTGTTATTTCTCAGAATACGATTATTTATGATGATTCCAAACCCAAAGAACTAGATCTCACCTCAAATAAAACGCGTGGGAAAACAATTATTTCTCCAATCCCATCATTACGAGTGAAGCAGACTACAGAAGTGGCTGAACCTGCTAAACGGGAACGTTCGGCCAACAGCCGTATAACGATTCGCTTATCTACAATCGAAAGAAGAAACTCTATATTTCAGGTGCCTGGTGAGTTGGCGAAGTATTTTGCCAGTGGGCAGCTGGAAGTTTTAAATCAGTTACGTCCATATATCCTAACTATGAACTCGAAAGGCCAAGCGGGAAGCCACAGTTTTAGTGATTTTCTTTTTGAACATCGGATTAAACCGGGACAAAAGATGATATTCGAGGATCTGCAGGAAGGAAAAGCGACTGTCAGAGTGGCTCCGTATCTACCAGAGGATATGCGAGAAGCTGAGCGGCTCAATCGAATACAAGAACTCGATCCATCCATCGAACATCCGAGCGCACGTTCACTCTTAGTAAACTATTTATTGAAACAGAAATCTCCCGTTTCTGTGGATAAGTTAATTGAAGAGGTTCAACAGCATTATCCATATTCACCGAAAACGGTCGAGTCGATTCTGTACAAACATCCCTACTTTATTCAAGATACGCTTCACACATGGCGCTTTGAGCCTGGTCTTTGGAATACGCGTCAAGAATCCAATAGTTTGCTAAATATGAACGAAGAATTGATTCAAATCTGGGGAGATTTAATACCATTCATATATGAAGGCAGTAACGTACCAGCTCCACATTTCATCCCACAAGAAGTCGAAGATGTTCGTGTCATTGTGTGGGGTGGTCTATCCCCGCTTAACCGCACACAAGAACTTGAGTACCGAGAAGGTGGAATGCTCCTTAACCCTACGTCAATCAATCAGATTTTAGACGAGGAGCAGTTTTTGACATGGACATCACTCATATATGAACGAGGAAAAAATAGTTCGACAACAAGACATGCTTTTGATCAAAAAATCGAACGTTTCTTTCGACTAGCTGGAGTTAAAACGAATGTACTAGCAGTCCCTACTTTCCCAGCTTTACGGTTACCTCATCGATTGAAGTGTTCCCGATTAACAAAATCAATCTTGAACGGTAGCCATCCAGAAAGTACGCATTTAGCGCCGTTGTTATTTGAACAGTATCGGATAATGATGCGGTTTATTAACGAGCATAAGGCGCATGTCGTTGTTTTGAATTTCGATGAGACGGAGTACGCTTACTTTCTCTATGCGATGCTTGGATACTCTGAACCGATTGAACGTAAGGCGCTCACTGAATTATTAGAAGGTCGACAAATGCCAATTCGAGAAGATAAGCGTGTGTTGTGGAATTGGAGCGAGTCTACAAAACCATTCTTTAATCTAGGTAACGTAGCATTTGAGCGGAATTATCAATTGGCTAGCGAGTTGTTCAAATTGTATGACGGAGAGGCATGGAAAACTGTTAAGCAAGAAGAGTTTGTGGTGCGTTGAGATAAGGTTTTCAAACATGGAGGTATCTCATGAAAAACTCTATTACTTTTTTAGATCGGTTTCATCGCATTGAGACAATGTTACGTCAGCAGCTAAAACAGGAAGAGCACATCTCCTTCTCCTATCTTGTGGATCAGGCGGCTAAACAAAATCCCTTAATTCGACAAAAAGCGGAGCGGCTCAAAAGTTTTGGACGCTTGCGCAACGCCATTCAACATGGGAGCGGATTGAATGGTGAATCGATTGCAGAACCTCACGAAAAAATTGTGAACGAGATTATTGAAATCGAAGAGAAGTTACGTTCTCCGAAGCGAATGAATACCTTCTTCTGTGACGTCTATTCATTGAATGAAACGGATTCGATGAGTAAAATGCTCCAGTTTGTTCATCAATTCCAATACTCTCAATTTCCTGTTTTTAATTCAGACGGAGAATTTATTTCGCTTGTAACTGAAAGCGGAATTACGAATTGGCTGGCGTCAAAAATGAAGGATGATCTCATTTCATTCGAAGAAAACAGAGTGAGTGATCTTCTTTCCGTTGATGAACTTGCTAGGACGTATCGCTTTGTTTCGAGAAGAAATACCATTTATGAAGCAAAAGATTACTTTTTACAGGCCGCAAATAAAGGCCAAAAGTTAGAAGCTTTGTTGATTACGGAATCTGGGAAGTCGAATCAAGCGTTATTGGGGATTGTCACACATTGGGATTTAGCGAAATTTGATTAAATGAAAGGGGGCGAACTTTTGGCTAAATACAAAAAGTCTATTATTCGAAAAATTCCTATTCATTATGTAGAAGATCAACTAGCAGTAAATATTGGAATTGGAACGGTTAGCATCTGTTTTACAAATATGACTGAAAGTAGAGTTATTAACAATCAGTTATTCCATATAGCGACTCTTGATAAAGTGACATTGCATCGTTCGAATATGTTTCAAATATTAATTTCCCATGAGGAACGATTCATTGAGATGGAAGTACGTTTCAATCCAGACGAACTGAAGAAAAAGATGAGGTTTGGCATTTCCGAATCGAAGCATGAAACGCCATATAAAATTCACTTTCGGAATAAAGAACACAAAGAGGAATTAGTCCCTCAGGTGCTAAAACGTGATACGAATGTAACATCTATTGACGCCCAAATAGAAAATCTTATCCAAACCTTCGCAGATACCGGACGCTTTACTCTCATTGAGAGGGAGTTGGACGACTTATTAGGTAAACGGAAATCATTAAATAAACAGAAGGGAAGACTGAATCACTTTTTAAAACTATTACAAGTCATCCATTACTCGGGTGATACATCCTTTAACACATGGGTGATCAAAAACTTTAATGTGATACGGAATTTACCAGATTCGCATAAAGAGATTCATCCAATTGTCTATTTTAGAATCATCCGTTTTTACTTTTCATGTTTTTCAAAACAACAGTATAAAAGAAAATTCAATCAAAGTAGTCGAATTGCTGCCGAACAAGATGCCATTAGTTTTTACGGACGAATGCTCGGATTAAAATTGCCGTATCGGGCTGTTACTCCATATGGGATGCTCTTAAAAGACTGGGACCGAAAAGAGTTTAACGGTCGTATGCTAGACAAAATGTTGAGTTATTTGCAATTAACGAATCGAGAAACAGTGGTCATTGAAAATATGATTCAAAATACCTTCTATAAAAAAGTCCCACTTCAACTAAATGAAAAAAGTGAATTAGCTGCTTATGGATATATTAAGGTCACATCCATTTCCATGAAAAAGCGTAGAGAAATTTTAGTCAGAAAATGTATTCCTGAATTAGTGTGTAATGCAAAATAGGAGTGCAGAAGTGTGCAACGGAAACGTACACAACTCTGCACTCCTATTTTAGAAAAGAAAAAGGACTTGC